>NZ_GG730097.1:732157-759371 GCF_000162495.1 Streptococcus sp. M143
AAGTTTCCAATCACTTGATTGGAAACTTTTTTTGCTTAACTATGTTCTGTGATAAATTTATAGGCTTCTTGACCAGCGATAGCCCCATCTCCAACTGCTGTTGTCACTTGGCGAAGGTCTTTCTGGCGAACATCCCCAACCGCAAAGATACCATCAACTGCCGTCTTCATGTGGTTATCTGTCACAATCCAGCCTGCCTGGTCTTTAATATTCAATTCTTTAACAAAATCGCTAACAGGATCCAGTCCAACATAGATAAAGACACCACCAAAGGCTTGCTCTGTTACCTTACCCGTTTTCACATTTTCAAATACGACAGATTCCACTCGGTTTTCACCTTTGATTTCCTTGACTACAGAGTCCCAGATAAAGTTGACTTTCTCATTAGCAAAGGCACGGTCTTGCAAGACCTTTTGAGCACGAAGTTCATCTCGACGGTGAACTATAGTAACAGTCTTGGCAAAGCGAGTCAAGAAGAGGGCTTCTTCTACCGCTGAATCTCCACCACCGACTACGAGCAAGTCTTGATCACGGAAGAAAGCTCCATCACAGACTGCGCAGTAAGAAACACCACGACTATTCAGTTCTTCTTCTCCGGGAACTCCCAAAAGACGGTGTTTAGACCCAGTTGCCACGATGACAGTACGGGTTTCGTAAACTTGATCATCAGTGATTACCTTCTTATAGTCACCTTGGTCTTCAATATTTTCAATATAGCCATAAAAATGCTCTACTCCAAGATTTTCAAGAGGTTCAAACATCTTCTCTGCCAATTCAGGTCCACTGATATTGGCATATCCTGGATAGTTTTCGATATCAGATGTGTTGTTCATTTGCCCACCTGGCAGACCACCTTCAATCAAAGCCACTTTCAGATTGCTTCGAGCAGCATATAAGGCAGCTGTCATTCCCGCAGGCCCAGCACCGACAATAATCGTATCGTACATTTCGATTCCTTCTTTCTTGTTGTAACTATCTTTATTCTAACTGTTTGAAGTTTACTTAGCAAGCATTATGCTCTGAAAACTAAAATGAGACTCATGACGGCAAAGGATAATACTGGGATCACCAAAACCCCAATCATGATCATATCATAGAGATGAGCTTGACGGGCCTTGGCTGTCTTGTCCACACCAGACATGGCTCGCAATCCAATCCAAATCCCTAAAAAAATCACGACGAGAATGGTCGTTAAGATCAAACTCTCGAAATATAAAGAAAATAGTTGCAGCAGCATGATCTCTCTCGTTTCTATCTTTTTTAAAGAGTAAACTCAGCTAGTCCACCTAACTGAGTTTTCCTTTTACTATTATATCAAATATAAGTCCGTTTGTAACTAGCGAAGAATTCTTTTGTCCGTTCTTCTTTCG
Source organism: Streptococcus sp. M143 (assembly GCF_000162495.1). Classification (NCBI taxonomy): domain Bacteria; kingdom Bacillati; phylum Bacillota; class Bacilli; order Lactobacillales; family Streptococcaceae; genus Streptococcus; species Streptococcus sp. M143. The sequence continues at coordinate 733,528 of NZ_GG730097.1, forward strand.
GATGATTGATGATTTCATCCGGTGTGCCTGACTCGATGATTTTCCCTTTATCTAGGAACAAAATCTTATCTGCCACTTGGGCTACAAAAGACATATCGTGACTAACCAAGATCATGGTCTGACCAGACTTAGCGGCGTCTGCAATAGACTTTTCTACTTCTCCGACCAATTCTGGGTCCAGTGCCGACGTTGGTTCGTCCAAGAGCAAGACATCTGGCTTCATAGCGAGAGCACGCGCTAGAGCAACCCGTTGCTTTTGTCCACCTGATAAGTGGCGAGGGTAATGCTGTTCACGGTCAGAAAGACCAACCTTGGCCAACTCTTCCTTAGCGATTTTTGTTGCTTCCTCGTCCGATAATTTCTTAACGACAACCAAACCTTCCTTGACATTGTCAAGAGCTGTTCGGCGTTCAAACAAATTAAACTGTTGGAAAACCATGGACAACTTGCGACGAAGGGTTAGGATCTCTTCTTGGCTAATCTGAGAAAAATCAACTTTAAAATTATCAATCTGAATCGTTCCACTATCTGGAGTTTCAAGGTAGTTCAAACTACGAAGAAAGGTTGATTTTCCAGCTCCAGATGAACCAATCAAGGCCACTACTTCTCCCTTTTGAATATCCAAGTCTAGATGATCCAAGACAGTCTGTCCTGAAAAGGATTTGCTTAAATTCGAAATCTTAATCATTAACGAAGGTCTCCTTTCACATCTGTTTTCACTGTATCAGGTGCAGAAATAGCCATTTTTCTCTCGATGAAACGACCGAGGCTTTCAATTCCGATATTGACTACCCAATAAACAAGGGCTACGGAGATGAAGCGCTCAAAGTAACGATAATCTGCTCCACCCAAAATCTGAGCCTGAGCAAAAACTTCGACAACACCTGCACTAAAGGCTAGAGAAGTTCCCTTGGTCAAACCGATGAGGGAATTGATCAAGGTTGGAGTAGCTACCACCGCTGCATTTGGAATAATCACGCGACGATAAACTTGTGCTCGTGTCATACCCAAACTACGCGCCGCCTCAATTTCACCTGGATTAACAGAAAGGATGGCTGCACGAATCGTTTCACTTGCATAAGCCGCCTCATTAAAAGCAAAGGCCACAATCGCAAAAAGTGCCGCTGGAATCGCATTGATATTGAAACCAGTGCCCCATTGCTGGTTGATAGCTTTCAGTGCCAAAGGAATTCCGTAGTAGGTCAACATAAGTTGAACTAGGATTGGGGTACCTTTTAAGAAGCTGACGAAAAAGGCCTGCAAAGGATATAAGATCTTAACACGATTGATCTTAACAATGGCAAAAATCAGGGCAAGTAGCAAACCAAAGAGTGCACCTCCAAGCGTCAACATCAAGGTTGTAGGCAGTTGCTGGACAATCCTTGGAATTCCATCAAAGACCGAACGCAAACTAAAGAGCTTACCATCCGGAATGAGTTGCATCAAACTTTGGTACCAATCTGATGCTAAAAATGTTGTAACAGTCATAAAAACATCCTCTCCTGATAATGATTCATTCTACCATACTTCTGCTCGCAAGCAAATTATTTGCTACGGGAAAAGCAGACTTTGTCTACCTTCTAGTTTATCACACTTTAAAACAGGGAGGCTATATATTTTACCTATCAAGGAGATAGATAAAAACTATCTCAAACCTAAGTTCTCATAGGTCTTTCTATAGCCGATTTGTTTAACAGCACCATTCTCCACTAAAATTGGACGTTTCAATAACATGCCATCACTAGCCAGAAGCTTGGCTGCTTCTTGCTTTGACAAGCTTCCCACCTTATCTTTTAGGCCCAGTTCACGGTATTTGATCCCGCTAGTATTGAAAAATTGTTTCACTTCAAACCCGGAAGTTTCCAACCAGTTCAAAATCACGTCTTCACTTGGTGTTTCTTCTACGATGTGGATAGCTTTGTAGTCCACACCAAGTTGATCCAATTCATTTTTTGCTTTCTTACAAGTTGAACATTTTGGGTATTCGATAAATTCTAACATCTTCTTTTCTTTCTATTTTTTATTTTCTTGAAATGTTGCGCCTTCATGCTTCAAGAGCCAGGCTTTCTTTTCGACTCCCGATGCATAGCCTGTCAAGCGATTCCCTGACCCCAGCACACGGTGACAGGGTACGAGGATGGACCAGGGATTGCGCCCCACTGCTCCGCCGATCGCTTGGGCAGAGGGCACCTGCAAGTCTTTAGCTATTTGACCGTAAGTCACTGTTTGCCCATAAGGAATGCTCTGTAAATATGCCCAGACCCTCTTTTCAAAATCCGTCCCAATAGGAGCCAAAGGTAAGTCAGATAGATCCTGAACACTACCTTCGAAATAGGTATCTAAATAGGAAATAACTTGCTCTAATACAGGATGGCTACCAACTTCTTCTATCGTTTCATCCCCTAATCCCCTCTCAAAATGAGTTTGGTCCTGTACCCAAATTCCATACAGATATTGCTCGTCAGCAACTAAGGATAAGGTCCCAATTGGCGACGGGTAGAGCATTTTTGCGTACTTTTTCTGCTTCATTTCTTTAATCTTTGATAGGCCAAACGTTCCCCATCAACTGGAACCTTACCAACCTGTTGGAAGCCTAGCTTTTCAAAGATATGCTGCATGGCCTTGTTTTGTGCATGCGTATCTGAACGAAAATCTAGATAATCAAAACCTTCAATCAAGCCTTCTAGGAAAGTCTGAGCAACTCCTTGTCCTTGGACATCTGTTGCCACAGCGATACGGTGAAAGACCAGATATTCTGATTCTTCCCCCTGCCAACTTCCTTCATAAATGGCTTCATAGGCTTCCTCTGGGCTCTTGGTCACAGCAGCATAGGCTAACAGTTCTCCCTCTTCCAAGGCCACATAGGCTTGACCAGAGATGATATCATCAATAATGATATCAGCATTTGGATAGCCATTTTGCCACTGGTCACTACCAGACTTGGCTAAACACTTTTTGGCATCCTCCATCACCTGCATAATCGCATCTACTTCGTTTGGAAAAGCTAAACGAATCTCCATCTCTTCCCCTCATTTCTAACTAGTTTCTCTCATCATAGCATAATTTAAAGCTTTCTACAAGCAGTTGAAACTTGACTTTTGTTTTTTATTATTTTATAATCTAGTTATTAAAACTAGATAAAAAGGAGTTGAAAATGAACTCTTTCTTTTTCTACCCAAAATGGGAAGAAATTCCAAACATTGATCTCTATCTGGATCAGGTTTTGCTTTATGTCAATCAAGTCTGCGCCCCCATCTCTCCAGATAAAGAAAAGGGGCTAACAGCATCCATGGTCAATAACTATGTCAAACATGGTTACCTGACAAAGCCTGACAAGAAGAAATACCAACGCAAACAGATTGCCCGTTTGATTGCCATCACCACTCTCAAATCTGTCTTTTCGATCCAAGAAATCGCTCAGACACTTAATACTCTACAAACTCAAGCGAGCTCAGACCAGCTCTACGATGCTTTTGTGGACTATATGAACCATGGGATTGATCCAGAAAATCCTATTATCCAAACTAGCTGTCAAACGGTTAAACTCTATCATCAAACTCTAGACTTAATCCTTAACAAAGAAGAGGAGGTATCCCAATGAATACTAGCCTAAAACTCAGTAAAAAACTCAGTTTTGGAGAAGAAATTGCCAACAGCGTGACCCATGCTGTCGGTGCCGTCATCATGCTCATCTTACTCCCCATTTCATCCACCTATAGTTATGAAGCACACGGATTTTTATCATCTTTTGGTGTCTCTATCTTTGTTATCAGTCTGTTTCTTATGTTTCTCTCGTCAACCATTTACCACTCTATGGCCTATGGTTCAACCCACAAATACGTCTTGCGAATCATCGACCATTCTATGATTTATGTGGCTATCGCAGGCTCTTATACCCCAGTCGTATTGACTTTGATGAATAACTGGTTTGGCTATCTCATTATTGCCATTCAGTGGGGAACGACCATCTTTGGCATCCTCTATAAAATCTTTGCTAAAAAGGTCAATGAAAAATTCAGCCTTGCCCTTTATTTGATCATGGGCTGGTTGGTTCTAGCTATCATTCCTGCCATTATCAGCCAAACAACGCCAATTTTCTGGAGTCTCATGGTAACTGGCGGACTCTGTTATACAGTTGGAGCTGGATTTTACGCTAAGAAAAAACCTTATTTCCACATGATTTGGCATCTCTTTATCCTAGCAGCATCTGCACTTCAATATATCGCGATTGTTTATTACATGTAAAAAAGTTGAGAATCTTTTCTCAACTTTTTTCTTTACACATATTGATAAAGTACTGGTGCAAGCTAACATCATCTGTCAATTCTGGATGAAAAGAAGTTACCAGCATATTTTTTTCTTGGGCTGCAACGATTTGATCATCAACTGTTGCTAAAACTTCTACACCCTTTCCAACACTGCTGATAATCGGTCCACGGATAAAGGTCATGGGAATCTTGCCAACTCCCTTACATTCTGCCTCTGTATAAAAACTTCCTAGTTGACGCCCATAGGCATTGCGCTCAACTACTATATCCATAGTCGCTAGATGACTTTCTTCCTGAGAAGTAATTTCCTTAGCCAGCAAGATTAAGCCCGCACAGGTTCCAAAGACTGGTAAGCCATTGAGAATAGCTTCTCGAATGGGAGTCAGCATGTCCTGGTCTCGTAAGAGCTTGCCCATGGTTGTAGACTCACCTCCAGGTAATATCAAGCCGGACAAGTCACTCTGACGTTGTTGAAAATCATCTAAATTTCTGATTTCGACACTAATAACACCTAACTTTTCTAGCACTTTTGCATGTTCTGCAAAGGCGCCTTGCAAGGCTAGTATTCCGATTTTCATCTATTTTCCTCGCTCTGCCATAAGAATTTGGATTTCATTCTCATTAATACCAACCATGGCTTCCCCTAGGTCTTCAGAGATTTGAGCCAAAATTTGAGGATTTTGGTAATTGGTTACCGCTTTGACAATAGCACTTGCTCGTTTAACAGGATCACCTGATTTGAAAATGCCTGAACCGACAAAGACGCCCTCTGCCCCCAATTGCATCATCAGCGCAGCATCTGCTGGCGTTGCAACGCCTCCAGCTGCAAAGTTGACAACTGGTAATTTTCCATGTTCGTGGACGTATTGGACCAATTCTATAGGAACCTGGAGTTCTTTTGCTGCGACATAGAGTTCATCTTCGCGTAGGTTTTGAATCCGTCGAATTTCTTGATTCATCATACGCATATGTCGAACAGCTTGAACGATATCTCCTGTCCCCGGTTCTCCTTTGGTACGAATCATGGAAGCTCCCTCAGCGATACGACGCAAGGCTTCACCCAAGTCCTTAGCTCCACAGACAAAAGGAACTTGGAATTCTTTCTTGTCCACATGGAAACGGTCATCAGCTGGAGACAGCACTTCACTCTCATCGATATAGTCAATCTCAATAGCCTCTAAAATCTGAGCTTCAACAAAATGCCCGATTCTAACCTTGGCCATCACTGGAATGCTGACCGCTTCTTGGATTTCCTTAATCATCTTTGGATCGCTCATACGGGAAACCCCACCAGCTGCACGAATATCAGCTGGAATTCGCTCCAAAGCCATAACAGCTGCCGCACCAGCAGCCTCTGCGATACGAGCCTGTTCAGGGTTCTGAACGTCCATGATAACCCCACCTTTGAGCATCTGTGCCAAGTTTTTATTTAGTTCATAACGATTTTCAGTCATTTCTTAATCCTCATCATTTGTATTGGTAGCTACCATTTCATTTTAAGCCAGATTAGAATGAAGTACAAGATAGAAAAACAACAACTGTCTGGGTACAAAAGTATAAAAAACTACCTGACCTTCAGTTGAGGCCAGATAGTTCATCCATTTCTATTTTTCAGCTGTAAGTGCAGCCATTGTGATATAGTTGTATGGTTTGTTAAAGTGTGGCAAGAAGAATAGGTCTGTCAATGCCAACTTGTCAATTGTCACATGCTCTTGGATAGCAAGTGAGAACATATGGATTCCCATACCGATTGATGAGTCATGAGATACCATTTGCGCACCAAGGATTTCACGGCTGTCTTTGTCAAAGACAATCTTGATGGCAACTTCGTGGTTGTCATGTTTGATAAATTCTGGTTTTTGAAGATCGTTAAAGCCTGTTTCAGTTGCGTTGTAACCAGCAGCTTTAGCTTTTTCAAGAGTCAAACCAGTCGAAACCATGTGAAGACCGTAGATAGAGATACCGTTTGATCCTTGTACACCGATTCCTTCCAATTCATGTCCACAAGCGTTATAAGCACCAACAATACCAGTACGTACAGCGTTAGATGCAAGCGCGATGTAGCTAGTGTCTTTACGAGCGTTGTCATAAACAGTCGCACAGTCACCTACTGCATAAACACCTGGGATTGAAGTTTCTTGTTTCTTGTCTACAAGGAAGGCACCGTTGCGGAAGAGTTCAATCTTACCATCAGCAAGAGCTGTGTTAGGACGGAAACCAACTGCAAGAACAACCATATCCACATCAAATGTTTCTTTGTCTGTCACCAAGCGTTCTACTTTGCCGTCACCCTGGATAGCTTTAACTGTTTGACCAAGAGCCAAGCGGATGTTGTGGTCTTCCAAGTTTTTCGCCATCATTTGAGTGAAGTCTTTGTCATAGTAGCCGTTCAAAACAGTGTCTACGATATCTACAAGCACTACTTCTTTTCCAAGACGCTCGAAAGCTTCAGCAAGCTCAACACCGATGTAACCACCACCAACAACGGCAATGCGCTCAAGGTGTTTGCTCTTGTCTTCAAGTTTTTCAATAACTTCTTCAGCGTTTTGGTACAATTTAACAAATTGTACATTTTCAAGAGTTGCTTTGAATTCGCGGTTGCCCTTAACGATTTCAACACCTTCGATTGGAGGCAAGATTGGAGTTGAACCAGTAGCAAAGATCAATTTATCATAAGACTCTTTGTGTTCTTTACCTTCAACTTCTGCTGTCACAACTTTGTTATCGTAGTCAATTGAAAGAACTGGTGAGTTCATGTAAACTTTAGCACCTTTTGCTTCCAATTTTTCTTTATCAGAGTAGAAGAGACCTTCTGGGCCATCAATTTGTTCCCCAATCCAAAGCGCCATTCCACAACCAAGGAATGAAATATTTGAGTTTTGGTCAAATACAACGATTTCATTTTCATGTCCAAAGTTGTCCAACATAGTGTTGATACATGCTGTACCAGCGTGGTTAGCACCAACTACAACGATTTTACTCATAGAATAATTCCACCTTTAAAATTTAATTTACCTTCCTAGTATATCATTTACTGTTAGCGTTTACAAGGTATTTGCTTGGAATTCTCTTTTTTCAGAAAAAATTATTCTTTGCTATATTATTTGTTTCATTTCCTTCCAATTTTTAAGCATATTTCTTGACTTTTGTTAAAATTTATTTGTGAAAACGCTGACTTTATGGTATGCTAGATACATGGAAAGAAAATGTAAGGGGTTAAATTTTCTATTAATCTAACTTATCTTGAATGATTTCCTACAAGAAGAAAGGAGTTGGTAGCTTGCCTCTTCGTTCACGTTCTGAACGGCTAATGGGAACAACTATCACGATTTCATTAGTAGATGAACGGGCTGATTGCCTACTTCAAGGAGCCTTTGATTTGCTCAAGGAGCTCGAATACCGCTTCAACGCCAATAGTCAAGAATCCGAACTGATGGAAATCAACTACCAGGCTGGAATCGCACCTGTTAAGGTTCATCCTGACCTATTTGAACTGATTGCTCTTGGACTTGAGCATAGCCTAGCTCCGTCTAGCCATCTAAATATCAGTATTGGTCCCTTGATTCAAACTTGGCGAATCGGTTTTGCAGATGCACGGCTTCCAAAGCCAAATGAAATAGAAGCTGTCTTGCCTCTAGTTGACCCGCATTTTATCAAGTTGGATCCGACTAGCTCTACTGTCTTTTTAGAGAAGAAAGGAATGAAGCTTGATTTAGGTTGTTTAGCCAAGGGCTATAGTGCAGATAAGGTTGCCCAGTATTTGAAAGAGCACGGTGTCACCTCTGCCTTGATCAATCTCGGAGGAAATATCCTCACCATCGGGAACAACCAAGCCAAAGAAGGGAAAGCCTGGCAGATTGGGATTCAAGATCCGCGAAATCCTCGTGGCAATCATCTCCTAACCATTCCTGCTTCTAACAAATCCGTTGTCACTTCAGGTATCTATGAACGCCACCTGACAGTAGATGGAAAAGACTATCACCATATCTTTGATAGTGAGACAGGATTTCCTGTCGAAACAGACCTCGCTAGCCTAACGATTATCTCTGATAAATCCGTTGATGGTGAGATTTGGACAACGCGCCTTTTCGGAGAACGAAGTGCTTCTATCCTCTGGCAAGTCGAAAGTATAGATGGCATTGAAGCCATTCTCATCGACAAAGAGGGACACATTGCTTGTTCTTCAGGCCTTCAAAATTGTATTATGTAAAAAGAGAAAGGAAATCTCATGCTAAAACTTATTGCCATTGTTGGAACGAACTCTAAACGTTCTACAAACCGCCAATTGCTCCAATACATGCAAAAACACTTTGCGGATAAAGCTGAAATTGAACTCGTTGAAATCAAGGATATCCCTGTTTTCAACAAACCAGCAGATAAACTTCTTCCTGCTGAAATTCTTGAAATTGCAGCCAAAATCGAAGCATCTGATGGTGTGATTATCGGTACTCCTGAGTACGACCACTCTATCCCTGCAGTTTTGATGAGCGCTCTTGCTTGGCTATCTTACGGTATCTACCCACTTTTGAACAAACCAATCATGATTACTGGTGCTTCATACGGCACACTTGGTTCATCTCGTGCCCAATTGCAACTCCGTCAAATCTTGAATGCTCCTGAAATCAAGGCAAATGTTCTACCAGATGAATTCTTGCTTTCTCACTCTCTTCAAGCATTTAACCCAAGTGGCGACTTAGTTGACCTTGATGTCATCAAGAAATTGGATGCCATCTTTGATGACTTCCGTATCTTTGTGAAGATTACTGAGAAATTGCGCAATGCACAAGAATTGCTTCGCAAAGATGCAGAAGAATTTGACTGGGAAAATTTGTAAGATAGGAGACCGAAAGAATGAAATTTGTTGGACTTGTTGGATCAAACTACGATCAATCATATAACCGCAAACTCTTGGAATTTATCCGTCGCAATTTCAAATTCAAATTTGAATTAGAAGTCCTTGAAATCGACGAAGTTCCAATGTTTAACCAAGACGAAAAATGGGACGACAGTTTCCAATTACGCTTCTTGTATAACAAAATTACACGTGCTGATGGTGTCATTATCGCTACTCCTGAGCACAACCACACTATCTCAGCTTCTCTCAAATCTGTACTCGAATGGCTTTCATACGAAGTTCATCCATTTGAAAACAAGCCTGTCATGATTGTGGGAGCATCATACTACGACCAAGGAACATCACGTGCCCAAGTTCACCTTCGTAAAATCCTTGATGCTCCAGGTGTTAATGCCTACACGCTTCCAGGTAACGAATTCCTTCTTGGTAAAGCTAAGGAAGCTTTTGATAACAACGGAAATATCACCAACGAAGGAACTGTTAAATTCCTTGAGACTTGCTTAGATAACTTTGTAAAATACGTAGGAGTCGTTTCGAAATTGAAAAAACCAAAACCAATCGAACCAGAAGACTTGGATTGTGGAAAACCAATCGCTACAACCATCACAGAAGTTGATCCTGACGATCCAGAATGGGTAGAAAAAGTTGCTGCAATCACTGGCGCTGTTTCTGGTGATACCTATGTCAAATTGGACCACGGTATCTTGACAGTTAACCAAATCGATATGTTCTTGAAAGCTATGCCATTTGAATTGACATACGCTGACGATAACAACCAATTCCTCTACTACAACAACGCTCACCAAGATCCAGACACCATGTTTGCTAAACGTGTACCGCCTCAATCAGGTAGCCGTATGTCGACTGTTCATGGTTCTCTTCCACCAGCACGTATGAAGAACGTAGAGTGGGTTATCGGAACACTTCGCAACGGAAACCAAGAATACGTCCGTACGATCGTTCCAGGTTCTCCTGCAGGTGTCATCAACACCCACAACTACCAAGCAATGTACTATCCTGATGGATCATACGCTGGTATCAATGAAATTGTCTTTAACTTCCAACCATGGCTTGACTGGTACCTAAAAGAGACTGGTCAACGTTTGGTGGGTGGTAGCGGACCATTTGCTCCTACAGCTGGAGGTCATGGAGACGCCGATGCTACTTCTGGCGCTTCTGATTCAGGTGACGCTGGAGGCCACGGTGGTGACGCAGACGCTACTTCTGGTGCAAGCAACTAAGAAACCAAAAAGGAGCCAAACGGCTCCTTCTTTTTTATTGCAAAAGAAAAGGGGAATGTAAATCATCTACAACCCCTTTCAATTTATGAGTTAGGATCATCTAAACTACGACCATGCAAACCTTTTTCGCGTTGTACTTGACGTAGTTTTTCTGGTGTGACGTCATTTCCTTCCTCGTCCACAATTTTGATTCCTTCAATGTGGTGACGAACAGAACGACGATAGCCTTCGATGTACTCCTCACGAAGTTTAGCTTGTTCCACTTTTTCAGCAGAAGTTAAGCCTTCTGTTTTTTTCTTTTTGGCAAGCTCGTTAATACGAGCGATTTTTTTCGGATCCATTTCTTCTCCTTTGTGATAAGGTTTAATCCGTTTAACAGATTTTATTTTTTATTTGGTATTAATTTGATTGAAACGTGCAAGTTTAGCGGCTTTCTTGGTTAATTGCGACAAGATAGCCAAGCGATTTTGACGGACATCCTGATCTTCAGCCATTACCATGGTATTTTCAAAGAAAGCATCAATAATTGGGCTAAGTGCAAAGAGTTGTTCTAATTGCTGACCTGCAGTACCTGACAAAACGAGTGATTCCACTGCTTCTGCCAAGGCTTTCTCTTCTTCATTCTCAAAGAGGGCAGGATCAACAGTATCAGTTCCTTCGGCTTTTTCAGCCAAATTGAAAGCACGTGAGAGGGATTCGACAGACGGTTTGAAATCTTCTTGCTTGCTTGCTTCTACGAGAGCACTTGCTGCTTCTAGCATATCTGCCACAACAAAGTTCAAACTTGCAAGGACCGCTTCCTTAATGTCTTTTGGAGTTGAACCCATCATCTTATCAACACGAGCCTTGATAAAGTCCATGACCTCTGCTTTATTTTCATAAGTTAAGCTGTCGAATTTTAGATCATAAAGGCTATCGATCAGCTCATCCATAGCAATATGCCAACCAAAGGCATCCAAGATACGAACCACACCTTGCGTCGCACGACGAAGGGCATAAGGATCATTAGAACCTGATGGGATCAAGCCTACTGAGAAGAAACTCAAAATCGTATCCAATTTGTCTGCAATGGCTAGAATGGCTCCAACCTTGCTCTCTGGAAGTTCTCCTTCGGCTGATGTAGGCATATAGTGTTCACGAATAGCAGCCGCAACTGCTGGAGTTTCACCAGCAAGAAGGGCATATTTCTCACCCATAATACCTTGGAGTTCATCAAACTCACCGACCATACCCGTCAACAAGTCAAATTTGTAAATAGCTGCTGCACGCGCTAGGTCAACTGTTTCATCCACTGACAAACCAGCTTTTTCTGCCAAGAGAATGGCAATCTGCCCCGTACGAATCATGTGTTCACGAAGAGAACCAATCTTTTCGTGGAAGGTCACATGGTTCAATTTTTCAACAAGATCTGAAATGACCAATTTTTGGTCTTCACGCCAGAAGAATTCTCCGTCTTCCAAGCGGGCAACTAGGACTTTTTCATTCCCCTTGATGACATTTTCCAAATGCTCTGCATTTCCGTTACGGACTGAAATGAAGTTTGGCAAGAGTTTACCATCTTGATCACGGACAACAAAGTAACGTTGGTGTTCCTTCATCGAAGTCACCAAAACTTCTTCTGGAACTTCAAGGTATTTGGCATCAAAACTTCCCATAAAGGCAGTTGGGTATTCAACCAAGTTCAAGACTTCATTCAACAAGTCAGCATCAATTTCGATGCGTACGCCTTGTTCAGCTTCGATTGCTTTGATTTGATCAACAATCATTTGCTCACGTTCACGAGGATCCGCAATTACAAATTGTTTACGAAGGTCTTCTTCATAGCTCAATGCTGACTGAATCTTAGTTTCTTGTCCCAAGAAACGATGGCCGCGACTCACACGACCGCCCTTGATATCAAGGAAATCCAAATCAAACTCTTGCTCGTCCAAGAGAACTGTCAAAGTGTGTACAGGGCGGATATATTCAAAAGTGTTGTTAGCCCAGTGCATGCTGACAGGGAAAGTTAGTGACTTCAAGACGTCTACTACACCTGGAACAATGGATTCAACCGGTTGGCCCACTTCTTCCTTAGTAACATAGACATATTCTTCACCCTTGATTTCACGGAATTCAATATCTTCAACTGTCAAGCCTTTTCCACGGACAAATCCTTGAGCTGCTTTAGTGAAGTTTCCATCACTATCCAAGGCAATTTTCTTTGCTGGTCCCTTGAAATCTTCTGTCAAATCAGACTGTTTGTCTGCAAGACCAGTCACACGAACAGCCAAACGGCGTGGTGTTGAGAAGGTTTGAATGGCTTCAAAGGAAAGACGATTTTCTTTGAGGAAGGTTGCCATTTTTTCACCTAGTTGTTTTTCACTAGGAGTTACTACGTAGGCTGGTAACTCTTCAAGACCGAGTTCTACTAATAAGTTTTTTGTCATGTTTTTCCTTTACATTTTCTTCAATCTTTTTTGATATGCACCTTAGGTACTGGGGACGTCGCTAACTAACTTTTGTGAGTCTGTAAGGAAATCTTATACCAAATAAACTAAGATTTCCAACAGTCTCATCAAAGTGGATTTAGCTGACTGATTTTTGAACCCAAGGTTTCAAAAATTCCCACATAACAGTACGGCGGTGCATATCCCTCTAGCAAGTCTTCAACTTGCCTTTAACGATTTTAGAGCACAGTATTACTTACTATTCTGCGTCTTCTGCTAAGAGTTTAGCTCTTGTTTCTTCATCCAAGAGTGGGTAGCCTAGGCGTTTTCGTTCTGCGACAAAGGTTTTGGCTACGACACGGGCCAGGTTACGGATACGAGCGATATAGCCTGCACGCTCGGTTACAGATACGGCACCACGCGCGTCAAGCAAGTTAAAGGTATGTGAACATTTGAGAACATAGTCATAGGCAGGGTGAACCAAGCCTTCTTCTAATGCACGACCAGCTTCTTTTTCAAACTTATCAAAGTTTTCAAGCAACATTTCTTGGTCTGAAATTTCAAATGAATATTTTGAATGCTCGTACTCAGGTTGGATGAAGATTTCTCCGTATTTTACACCATCAGCCCACTCGATATCATAGACAGAGTCAACTTCTTGGATGTAAGAAGCCAAACGTTCCAAACCATAGGTAACTTCTGCAGTTACAGGGCCAGTTGCCAATCCACCAACTTGTTGGAAATAAGTGAACTGAGTAATTTCCATCCCATCAAGCCAAACTTCCCATCCAAGACCAGCTGAACCAGTAGAAGGATTTTCCCAGTTATCTTCAACGAAGCGAATATCGTGTTCCAATGGATTGATACCCAATTTTTCCAAAGATTCAAGGTAAAGTTCTTGGATATTTGATGGAGAAGGCTTCATGACCACTTGGAATTGGTGGTGTTGGTAGAGACGGTTAGGGTTTTCCCCATAACGACCGTCAGCAGGACGACGTGATGGCTCCACATAAGCCGCATTCCATGGCTCAGGCCCGATAGCACGAAGGAAAGTGTAAGGACTCATTGTCCCCGCACCTTTTTCATTATCATAAGCCTGCATGAGCATACAACCTTGGTCATTCCAAAATTGTTGCAAAGTCAAAATAATTTCTTGAAATGTTAATTTCTTAGACATTGAATACTCCTTAATAAAAAATAATTTCTTGCGACACTAGTCTGCCTCGTCGATTATACGAGGCAAGACGAGTTAGTACTGCGTCTAGCTCAGCACCCTAGTGCTGAGCGTGGGGCAGTCCGACTGTAAGGAGGTCTCTGCCACTGACGCAGTGGAAAGTTAATTTTTTAGACATTGTTTACTCCTTTAGTTTTTATATCTCTTTTTCAATTAATTTCTGCTGAACAAACCAATTTAACAAGGGAAGAGTTTTATCTGTATTTGCCCATAGATGATAAGAATCAAAGACCGCTTGTACACTACCCAGATTTTCTACCAACTTATCTACTGTCAAAAAACTACGCCAGTATTCGTAAAAAATACTTGCATAGTTCTTATCATAAGTAGAGGAACCAAAATCATTCAATGAATGCCAACCATACTTCTTCTGATAAAGTTCTACGAGAGATTGATTACAAATTTTTTCCGCTTGAAATTCCTCTTCTGTCAAGAAATACTTGCGACTAATATATTCAACCATCCCCTCTTCGAACCAGATGTAAGAGTCGTAACCATCAAAATCATCTGAAAAATGCTCCGACCAATGAGCTAACTCATGTCCTACAATCTGTAAGAGGAAATTTTCAGATAAAGAATGATAGTGACTTTCTATTGCTTGAGTTTGCTGAGAACGCTCGTAGTCCATCAACTGATACAAATACAGCTCTTTCCAAACAGTTAAATCAGGCGTCATAACCATTCGTCTATTATTTGTATAGGCAGGAACAGGTATTTCCCTAATAATCTGTGTAGCAGCATTAAGACCTGACCAAATGATGGCTTGTGGTAAATCATAGACTGCAAGTTCATTCTTTAAAAAAGATTGATAAGCCTCCAACTTTTCAGTATTTCTTAATACAAAATCACGAAATGCAACTAGTTGGATATCATCTTTTACAAGATAAAGGTTATCCACGGCTCTCCTTTCTTTCACACACATAGACTGAATAAACAAAAGAACCGCATCCGACAATCCTAGGTTGATTTAACCTAGGGGCGTCAGAAACGCGGTTCCACCCTAATTTATTACTTCATTGTTTTTTAAAATACGACAGAAAGCGCCAGTTTCTTACCTTGTCCTACTTGGCTCCCACTATCCCAAGCTCGCTGAAGAACGCCATAAGACTTTCTTTCTTGTTGATTATTATATCAGAAAGGTAGAAAATTTACAATTCTTTTTCTTACTTTCTAAAAATCCATCTCATCCACACGAGGTGCGCCAGAAATCACTGAGATAGTCTTTAGGACCTCTCGCTCTTCTTTGCTGAGTTCAATCCCAAAACAGTCAAGATTGCTCTGGATGCGAGAGGCCGTCACTGACTTAGGTAGAGGTAAAAAGCCTTCTGCCAAACTCCAAGCCAAGGCAATTTGAGCCACTGATTTTCCATGCTTATCAGCAATTTCTTGGACTTCTTTCTTATCAAACAACTCTCCTTGCCCAAAAGGTCCCCAAGCCTCTAGGAGAATTCCCTTCTCTCTACAGTAGGCAACTACTTCTTCTTGATAAACCCCTGGCGCTAAGCGCACCTGATTAACCGCTGGAATGACTCTTGCTGTCTCAAGCAAGGCATCCAAATGATGGGGGAGGAAATTACTAACACCAATAGCACGGATTTTGCCTTCTTTGTAAAGATCCTCCATCGCTCTCCAAACTTCAGCATTGCGAGTTTTCCATTCGTTATTTTCCCTTAGTGGTTTTGGATTTGGCCAATGGATAAGGTACAAGTCTAGATAATCCAAGCCCAGTTTTTCCATTGATTCCTCAAATGCTTGGCGAGCTTCTTCATAGCTGTGATTGGTATTCCAGAGTTTGGTCGTTACAAAGATTTCTTGACGTGGAATACCGCTATCTCGTATAGCACGGCCAACGCTCTCCTCATTTTGATAGATAGCCGCAGTATCGATATGTCGATAGCCAGCCTTTAAAGCTTCTAAAACGGCTTGGTAGGCCACCTCTCCATTTTCAGCTTTCCATGTTCCAAATCCTAGAACAGGAATTGAAACTCCATTATTAAGGGTATAAGATTTCATCGTTTTTCCTTTCTATGTGAAGAAAATCTAAAGGAACAAAGTCCTGATTGCCAGAACACTTACTCCTTTAGATTTTAACAATTATTGATCACGATCATAATACATTTCATGAGCTTTCAAGCGAGAATTAAGCATTTCCGGAACAGTCACAAATGTATAACCTTGCTCTTTCAGATATTCTATAATCTTTGGAAGAGCATTAACTGTAGCGCCGTGAATATCATGCATAAGAACAATCGATCCATTACGAACTTGATGCTGAATCTCTGTTAAAATAGCAGATTCATTCTTGCTCTTCCAGTCCAAACTATCTACATTCCACATGATAAAGCTCAAGTCAAGACTGTTACGGATATCATCAGTAATAGCGCCATAAGGCGGACGCATGAGTTTAGAACTCGAACCTAAAACCTTGGTCAAGGCATCTTCCGTATCCGTGATTTGTTTTTTAGCATCTTCAAGAGACAATTTAGAAAGAACGGGATGATCCCAGCTATGATTTCCCACAACATGTCCTTCAGATTTCATACGTTTCAGAAGATCTTCATTGCCAGCAATGTTTTTACCAAGTACAAAGAAGGTCGCCTTTACATTGTACTTAGCTAATGTATCCAAAGCCTGAGTAGTTGTAGATGGATTTGGACCATCATCAAAGGTCAAGGCTACAACTTTTTTATTTTTTTGTGCAAAGTAAGCTTGATAGAGTTCAGCATCTTTCTCAAGCAAATAGGACGACTCAATAACATCAAAGAAACTGGATATTGGTAAAGCAATTTCCTCCAGAGTCTCCCCTGAGTTCGCTGGATAAAGGATGAGTTGACTATCTTTATAATCAAAGCTCCAAGACGTCAATTCTTGGTCTGTGAAGTTTTTTAGAACCTGATCAATTTTTGTCTGGTCAAGTTTCTTATCTTCTAGGGTTGCTTTGATTTGACTCAGCAATAGTTCCTTAGCCTTGGTCGCATCTTTGAAAAGTTGACTAAGAGTAAAAGTTTTACCGTCTTCTGTCAAGAAAATTTTTCCTAAAGAAGTCTTTTCTTTTTCTTCAACCTTTGCTGCAGACAAATCGTAAACTTGCTTACTAATATTACGAGCCACAACTCCCTTTAGGACGGGATCCAACTGCTCCGTATAATAAAAGACCAAATCTTCTTTATCTTCCAGCTTTTCCTTAATATCCTGATTGATCTTTTCTCTAACAGATGCAATGACTTCCTCTCCTTGAAGAGGGTAGTAGGCAATCACTTCAGCTTGACCTTTTCGGAAATGGTCTTTCTGACTACCTGCTTTGAATTGTTGATCTTTTTCACTTTTTAGCGCTTCAATTTTCTGTTCATAGGACTGTTTCTGCAAAATCTTGTAACCAATCACGCTACCTAGGCAGATCATAGCAAGACTTAAAATACCTACTAAAACCAGTAATACATTTCTCTTTTTATCGTGGGAAACACGCTTCTCTCTATTTTTCTTCATACCTCCATCATATCAAATCAGAACTATAATTTCAATGATAAATCGATATTCTTCTATTTTTGAAAGAAATAATAAAAAGCCTAGATGATCTAAGCTTTTCAGGTATTAGAAGCGAATCGCTTCACGTGTTTTTTCATAAGAAGAAACAAAGCGATTTGTGACTCCTGGTTCTGCAACTTCCAAGGCCTGAGAAATCTTCTCAAATGATGCCTTGTAGTCAAATTCTTTTTCAAAAATTTCAAGTGCTTCATTGAAAGCTTGCTGGATACGCTCATCAAATGAACGGTAACGGTTTGAATACTGCAAGAGTTGCTCCGTCAAGGTCGCGTATTGAACAATATTGTAGGTTTCTGTTTCAAGAGCCTCCATGTCATGGGTCGCAATTTCAAGAATTCGTTTAACTGATTCAATATTAACTTGTGCTTGTTCTAACTCTGCCATCAGATCTTCTGTGTTATGGCTTGCAGTGAAGAAAAGTTTCAAGAAACTTTGAGGAATACCCGGCAAGTTTCTCTTCTCCATGTAACGTTTGATAGTATGCAAGCGATTCACATAGACATTGGCTTTCTGACGAGCATTGATGTCGTCTTTTTTGATTTGAGCTAGGCGTTCACTAACAGAAACTTGTTCGTCTTCAATGTCTTTTAGATTACTTTGAAGTGAACTAAGCTGCTCCTCTAAAACAGAGTAGGCTTGAGTAGGTTCTGTCTGATCTTCAGTTACCTCTGTGATCGCTGTATCAAGACCTGACAATTCAGCTTGAAGACGGCGGACATGGTTCCCATCACTTTCTGGGAGAAGATAGGTTTTATTCAAACGTTCAAGGTCTTGAACCAAAACCTGATTATTTTCTTTCAAGTGATTGAGGTAGGTTGGAAGCGTTGAAAGGAGACTTTCAACGACTTTTTGGGCAGCTATTTCATGCGTGAAGATATCGTAGAGCGCATTAATCTCTTCTTGGATTTGTGTATTTTCATACTCTGCATTATCCAATTCCAACTGGCGGATGTTTTCTTGATTATTTTTCAAGGATTCATGTAAAAGTTGGAAGCGTGACTCGATGTCCGTTTCAGTGAAGTGATAATTAGCATCCAAGAGTTTACGGTAGCCTTCCTCCAAATCTTCCAATTGTTCTGGAAGTTCTGTTGACAAAGTCTTCACGAGAGATGGAACACGATCAACGATATGTGTCAAAGCGAGAATATGATTTTCAGTTGAATCAAGAATTGCTGCAGCTTCAACTGGATCACCTGAAGAGTTCAAGGTTACAAATTGAGAAAACTCTGACTGGATATTTTCCAATTGTTTCTCAATTTCAGGAAGGGCTTTACCATACTGTTCCGAATTTTCTGCTACGGTATGTTGCAGATTTTCAAATAAGTCCAAAGCATGCAGAACACGTCCGCTATTCTTAGACTCTTGTTTTTCAAGCTCTGAAAGCGCATTGCGAATCGCCGCAATGTCTTCTTCAATTAAATCAATTTGACTTTCGATTTGATCGATTTGGTGAGTCGCTTTGAAAAAGCGAAAAGAATTATTATAGCCTTCAGCCTCAAACAGGTTATTTTCAATATCAGCAAATGAGTTAAGGGATAAATCAACCCATTTTTGATTCCATTCACGGAAGGTTACCTGACTTTGACCAATCAAATGCATGTTTTTAACCGCTTCAACCTCATCATTTACAGGAAGGTTGTAGAGTTCTTCTTTTCTTTCTTCGAGGGCCGTCAATCTACTTACATTACGCTTACGTAGGAAGATTGCCGCTACATAAGCCAGAATCAAAATGACTGCAATCGCAACCATTAGATAAATTAGTTGTCCATTAGACATATCAAACTCCTTTTATACTAGAAACAATCGTATTGATTATATCATATTTTTTAGGTCATGGGAACTATTTCCCACATTTTTTAGACGTCAAGGGTACTGTAAACGGCATTTTCTTCGATAAATTCACGGCGAGGTTCAACTCGGTCACCCATCAACATATCAAAGATTTTATCTGCTTCGGCAGCATCATCTACCGAAACACGCGCCATCAAGCGATGTTCTGGATCCATGGTTGTTTCCCACAATTGGTGGTCATCCATTTCTCCCAGACCTTTATAACGTTGGATGGTTGGTTTTGAACGCCCCTCACTATGACGTGCTAAGGCTTCTTGGAGTTTAATTTCTTGATCTGCACCTGGCTGGATGTATTCTTTAATCTCACTTCCGACTTTAACCCCATAAATCGGTGGCTGGGCAATATAAACATAACCAGCTTCTAAGATTGGTTTCATGTAGCGGTAAATCAAGGTTAACAAGAGGGTTCGAATGTGGGCTCCATCAACATCGGCATCGGTCATCAAAACGAGTTTTTGGTAACGAGCCTTAGTGACATCAAATTCTGCACCAAATCCTGTCCCCATGGCTGTGAAGAGACTCCGAATTTCTTCGTTTGCAAGGATTTTATCCATGCTAGCTTTTTCAACGTTCAAGATCTTACCACGAATTGGAAGGATAGCTTGGAATTCACGGTTACGACCAGATTTAGCTGACCCACCAGCTGAGTCTCCCTCAACGATAAAGAGTTCGGTTTCAGCTGGGTTGTTCGAAGAACAGTCTGCTAGTTTTCCTGGAAGATTGGAAATTTCCAAACCAGATTTCTTGCGAGTGACTTCACGCGCACGCTTGGCAGCTACACGAGCCTTGGCAGCCAAAATCCCTTTTTCCACGATGCGCTTAGCAATCTGTGGATTTTCCATGAGAAAATCAGAGAAGGCATCGCTGAAGAGGCGATTGGTAATCTTGACTACTTCACTGTTCCCCAGTTTGGTCTTGGTTTGTCCTTCAAACTGCGGGTTTGGATGTTTCACAGAGATAACAGCAGTCAAGCCTTCGCGGACATCTTCCCCTGTCAGGTTGTCTTCATTGTCTTTTAGTAGCTTATTTTTGCGGGCATAATCATTGATAACACGTGTCAGCGCTGTACGGAAACCTTGCTCATGCGTACCACCTTCATGGGTGTGAATGTTATTGGCGAAACTCATGACGTTTTCGTGGTAACCAGTTGTGTACTGCATGGCTACTTCAACTGTGATATCATCCATCTCACCGTCTGTGTAGATTGGCGTATCAAAGATAACATCCTTGTTCTCGTTGATATACTCAACGTAGCTAGCAATCCCACCCTCATAGTGGTAATGTTTGCTTTGTTCAAGACCTTCACGCTTATCTGTGATTGAGATTCGAAGACCTCGGTTCAAAAAGGCTAGTTCTTGAATACGTTTGTTTAATTTGTCAAAATCAAAGGTCGTTGTTTCTGTAAAAATCTCTGGATCTGGTGTGAAGTGAACTGTTGTTCCAGTTTTATCTGTATCTCCAACCACCTCAAGATCAGCAACAACATGACCACGACGGTATTCTTGGTAATGAATCTTACCGTTTTTGTGAACATGAACATCTAGTTGCGTTGAGAGGGCATTTACTACGGAAGAACCTACTCCATGGAGACCACCTGAAACCTTGTATCCGCCACCGCCGAATTTTCCTCCAGCGTGAAGAACTGTAAAGACGGTCTCAACAGCGGGACGTCCTGTCTTTTCCTGAATGTCAACAGGAATTCCACGGCCGTCGTCCACAACGGTGATGGAATTATCTGGCTCAATAAAGACTTGGATATGACTGGCAAATCCAGCTAGGGCTTCGTCAATTGAGTTATCAACGATTTCCCAGACTAGGTGGTGAAGACCTTCTTTTGAAGTCGATCCAATATACATACCTGGACGCATACGAACGGCTTCCAGCCCCTCCAAAACTTGAATTTGACTGGCATCATAATCCTGTGCCTGTTGATTTTTGATTTCTTCTGTCATTTTTTCCCTTTTCTTACATGTCTATTGCTTGTCTCAATGTCGCAACGTTTTTAAAAAGATAGGCATCTAAGCCAGCAGCTTCACCTGCTTCTATATCAATATTTCTGTCACCAATGACCAAACCGGATGAGATATGATATTTATCACGTAAATAAATCATGGACTCAGGATCTGGTTTTCGTTTAAAGCCAGAACTGGCAGTCACCACCTCGGTGAAGTAGTTGGCTATCTGGGTCTTGGCAAGAAGTTCTAGCACTTGGTCATTTCGATGAGAAACCAAGAAATGGCGGCCACCCTTGTCCGAAATGTCTTTGAGTAATTCTGGAATTCCCTCAAACAAAACTGGGTGCTCTAGCTCACGCGCTTCATTTTCTTTGTAGTTTTCTAAAAAATCCTCGATGTTTGGGGCAAACTTCTCGATGGCAAAAGCTGTCGAAACCTTCAAGGCTTCGTAAACACGGTCGTGTTCTTGCTCTATTCCGTATTGGGTTAAGGTTTCTACAAAGGCTGCTGTAGAAGTCTCATAATTATCCAATAGGGTACCACCTAAATCCCATATGTAGTCGTGATATTTCATACCCTTCATTATACCATTTTTTTATGAAAAAAGCGATGATTTCCTAGATTTTTCCAAGCAAAAACGAGAGTTTAACCCTCGTTTTACTGTTGATTTTCAAAGACATCCCGATAGAGCATGCCGACTCGTAAACTTTCAGCATCTCCTCCCAACTGCTCCACCAATTCATAGGCAAAGGCAAGGGCAGTTGACGGTCCTCGGCTAGTTGTTAGATTACCATCTACAACCACTGTTTGCTTTTGATAAGTTCCGTCAGTAATGTTCTCCTGAACACCGTCATAACAGGTGAAGCACTTGTCTTTCAAAACACCTGCTTGATGGAGGGCGATTGGAGCTGCACAGATGGCAGCAATTTTCTTTCCTGCTTGGCAAAACGCTTTAATCTGTGAAATGAGGGCTTGATTATCTCGTAGATTTGCCGATCCAGGCATGCCACCTGGAAGAACTACCAAGTCATAGTCTGACAAATCGCCATCAAAGATACGGTCGGCTTTTACCTGAATGCCATGTGATCCTGTCACCTGCTCTTCAAATCCTACCATATCACAGGAAATGTTTGCTCGACGCAAAACATCAACTACTGTCAAGGCTTCAATTTCTTCAAAGCCATTTGCTAAGATAACTGCAACTTTTGCCATAGTGGCCTCCTTATTTGATTTGTTTTAAGACGACTTTTTTTCGTTTGAATGGAACTTTTCCACTTTTCTCTTCTGCTAGATTGGTCTGGTAACTCATAGACAAGAGGAGACCGACACCGATGAGGTTACTGATAATTGCGGATCCCCCCTGAGAAATGAAAGGCAGAGGAATCCCTGTCAAAGGAAGTAAGCCTGTTACGGCACCGATATTTTCAAAGATATGGAAGAGCAACATCATGATAAAACCAGTCGAAATGTAGGTGTAGAACTGGTTATTTGACCTGAGCGTAATCTTCAACATTCGATAGATGAGAAGTAAGTACAGGGCAACGACAAAGACCGAACCAATAAAGCCAAAATCTTCAGCAATCACCGTAAAAATCATATCACTCTCACGTACTGGAATGAGGAGATTGGACACATTAAAACCTTGTCCAAACAAGCCACCACTTCCAATCGCAATTTGTCCCTGCGCCTGTTGGTAAGTCGTTGTTTGCGCAAAGTCAAAGGGATTGAGCCAAGCCAAGATGCGGTTGATCTGGTAAGTTGGCATTCCAATCTGATGCAAGAAGGCACGTCCATCCTTGCTTATAAAGATGGCCATGAAGCCTGCAACTGCAGTCACTCCTGTCGCAAAAACAGGAATGATAATCTTCCACGAAACACCTGAAAGGAGAACCATGCCTGCAAAAATAGCTACAAAGACCAAGGCAGTCCCCAAGTCACTTTGTAGGGCTAAGAGGATCAAGACTGGGATGGTAAAGGCGATCATCCAACCAATCAATAGGAAATCTAAGGGAATAGTCCGTCGCCATTCCTTGTGTTTTTGAGTGAATTGTACGATGACTCGAGCCAACATCAAGATATAGGAAATCTTCATGAACTCCGATGGCTGGAAAAGTGTCGTTCCACCAATCGATACCCAGTTCTTGGCACCTGTAGAAGCCACCAAACTCGGATTGTAAAAAACAAGAGGGAGAACCATCAAGGCCAAGCCTAAGCCATAAAGATAGGGAGTCACCTTCCATAAAAACTCGGTATTGAAGAACATGACCACAAAACCAATGACAAGACCCAAGGCAATCCAAGCGATTTGCTGGCCTAGAATTGGTAATACATTATTTGGATAGTCATGACTAACTGCTATATAAATGGCCACCACTCCAATCACCAGTAAACAAAACACTGGTAGGAGGAGGCTATAATCGACTCGAGAGTCGAAGGAACGTTTCATATTTTTTACCTTTTCTCTTTCTTGGATTTTTCTTTCATTCTATTGCGACGAGTTTGGAGAAAATCAGCTACAGCAGGCTCTAGCTGGCCTCTAGAAAGAACCTGAACAGCCCTTTCTTTTGACAAGGCCTGAGCGATTTGTTTGCCGTAACGCTTGCTGACGACACGACTGTCTAAGATTACAGCAACCGAACCTTGGTCGGGTCGTCTGACAGTACGGCCCAAGGCTTGTTTTAGCCGAATGATAGCCATCGGCAACTGATAATCATAGAAAGGATTTTTCCCTTCTTGGCGCAGTTCCTGATTTAATTTTTTGGTTAAAGGTTCTTGGGGATTTTGGAAAGGCAATCTCGGAATCACTTGGATTACAAATGGATGGGTTGAAAAGTCAACTCCTTCCCAGAAACTACCTGTTCCAAGCAAGATTTGGCGTTCACCTTTTTCAAAACGTTTTTTCAGTTGGCTTGGTTCCCCATTTTTATACTGAGCTAGATGCAGTTGGTCGAGCAGGTCCGAAACTGCCAGCAGCATTTCTTTTGAAGTAAACAAAACCAGTATGGGTTCTTGAAAGGCTTGCAACCTTCGGATAACAGAAGCCACTTCACTAGCATAGTCAACAGGCGAAACTTCTGTCACAAGAGGAAAATCATCGACTAGAAAGACTTCTTGTTGCTCCTGCTTTGCTACATCAAGCTTAACAAGCGGAGCATCTGGAAATCCCAATAAATCTGCTAAGGAAATCCGATTGCTGATTTCAAGAGTGGCCGATACTCCTAGGAGCATGCAATCTTCTGGCAATAGGTCTGCTAGTATAAAGCGGCCTTTTTTGCTTGAACAAATCAAAACGTCCTTGCTAGACTTCTCAGTTGCAGCAAGCCAAAATTCACGGTCCGATGTGAAAAAGTTTGCAATTTCTCTATACTCTGGGAGAACTAACTCCGAAAAATGCTGGCGCAACTCTTCAAGAGAATCCAACCACTCTCCATTCTTAAGGCCTGACTGATAGTGCTCTATCAAGTAACGACATTCAAAGCCGATACTCTCAAGCAAGCGCTTCTGAACCAAATCTTCCTCTGTCTCCAAGGACTTTTCAATTTGAGTAACAAGATCCTCAAGGCGATAAGCCTGCTGGGCTAGATTTTCAAGAGCTAATAGCATTTTTTGAGCTTCATCCAAAATTACCAAACGGTTATCGACAAATTCTGGATTGTCTTCCAAACGAGTGACCAGATAGGCATGATTAGTCAAGAGGACGCGACTAGTCTTGGCTTTTTCCTGCCCTCGTTTCCAAAAATCCTCTGTAGCAAATAAACTTTTCTTTGAAAGCTTGCCATCGTGGACTAGTTCAGGCAGAAAGTGTTGATAGCGATAAAGTTGCCCGATTTCATCCAAATCACCTGTCTCTGTCTCTGTTAGCCAGATGAGCAGTTGCATTTTAAAGCGTGTGAAAAGGCGATTGGACTCAGATCGATGGAGAACTCGGTGAAAGGCATCCAGTTTCAAGTAATTTTGAGGCCCCTTGAGACTATGAATTTTCAGATGGAAGACCTCTTTTAAGCGCTGACCTTCTTCTTGCATGATTTGATTTTGAAGAATTTTGGTCGGAACACTCACTAGAATCCCTGCTTGACTCTCCAAGTTCAAAGCTGGGAGGAGATAACCATAAGTCTTGCCCAGTCCCGTTTGAGCTTGGATAAAGGAAGTCTGGTCTTCTTCCAATAATTGCTCAATCTTCTCCGCAAATTCCAACTGTTGCGGTCGCTCCTCCAGCCCCAATAAAGAAATATTTTTTGCAAAATCTTTGGATAACTTTCGTGGTACTAATGCCTGACTTTCCTTTCTCAGGAAAAGTCCATGAAGCTCCATCAAGTCCGGTAAAGACAAGAGAGATTGTTGCTGATAGACCTCCTCAATCACCAGATAACTTTCATAGAGAAGGTTGTCTGCAAGGTTTAATAAGCTTTCTAAGAGCCCTTTTGGTAACTCAAAAAGTTTTTGACGCATGTAAAGCAAGAGTTCTGCTGTT
>NZ_GG730097.1:759817-786439 GCF_000162495.1 Streptococcus sp. M143
GCCTGAGCATCTGACAGGGCAGTATGGGCATGTTCCAGCTCAATGCCCAACTCTTGACAAAGGATTCCTAAGTTATACTTTTCAAACTGAGGATACAGAACTTGAGCAAGCTCAACTGTATCCACCCGCGGTGTGCGCAATTCATATCCTTCAAAAAAGAGAAATTCTGCAAGAAGGTTGGCATCAAACTGTACATTGTGCGCAACAAAAATACCGTCCTTAACCAATTCAAAAATTTTTCCGGCCACCTGAGAAAACTCTGGTGCCGCAGCCAAACGCCGATCGGTCAGACCCGTTAATTCTTTGATATGAGAATCCAAGGGTTCGTGGGGATTGACATCAGTCGCATACTGATTGATGATTTCACCATTCTCAATCACCACAATGCCTACTTGAATAATTTTTGCCTTGCTTCCGGTGCTGGTCGCCTCTAAATCAACGACCACATACCGATCATTTCTTGCATTCATCATTAAAAATTATATCAAAAAAAGCATGATTTGACACCCCTCAACTTTGATAACAACCTCGCTTTTCTTTTGAGTTTGAGTAAAAATCAAGACCTTAAAAGTGAGAATTCCTCGTAAGTTCAGCAGTTGATTGCTGGTTCTGAGGTGTTTGAAAACCTTATCAACAAACCTACATCAACATAAAAAGACAACCAAGGTATTAGCTGCCTTTTTGAGATATTTTTTTCATTGTTTTCGGAAGAGTTTTACTAATTTCGGTAGGCAAGACAAGGTAATTTTCTTGAGCTAGTTCTTGCGCGATAGCTGAATGAAGGTGAGTCGCTACCACCACTCTCTCATAGAGACTGACTTGGTGAAACTGACCTGCAAATCCTGCAATCATTCCAGCCAGAGTATCTCCCATTCCCCCAGTCGCCTGATAGGGACCACCAACCTGTAACTGGTAACAATCAGATTGGCCAGCTTGCCAAATACGAGTAGCCGGACCCTTCTCTACCAAAATTGTTCCTTGAGGGAAAGAAGTCAAAGCACTAGCTGTTGTACCTTCGTTTTGTTTTTCAATCGTAATTCCAGACAGTTTTTCCCACTCCTTTTGGTGGGGAGTTAGGATAAGCTGGCTAGAAGGAAATGACAGACTTATCCTAGCGAGAATAGTCAAGGCACCTCCGTCTACAATCAAAATCTGATTCTGTCTTGAGCTAGCAAAGACCTGTTTGACTAGTTCTTCTCCAAAAGTATCGTCTCGTAAACCAGGTCCCAATAAGACAACTTCTGCCCTCTCCAATTGCTCTTTTAACAATTGCTGATCTTGAAGAGAGAAGGCCATAGCCTCAGGTAAATGACTGTGTAGAGCAAGGATATTTTCCCTATCTGTTCCAACTGTCACCAATCCTGCACCACTTTTTACAGCTGCCAAGGCAGCCATGATGATGGCTCCACCATAAGGATAGGTCCCACCAAGCAAGAGCAGACGGCCATAGTCTCCTTTATGACTGGTACGAGAACGTTCAATAATGACTTTTTCTAGTAAGGCTTGATCAATCACTTTCATCGTTCTTTCCTCTCTATTCATTATACTATAAAGTTTATTGACCTTGCATCTTAAACATAAATCTCTTCCTTCATATAGAAAAAGAGGGGACAAAGCCCCTCTACGAAATATCTCTTTTTTCAAAGTCAATTAATTTCTTTTTTACTTTTTGCGACAAAGATAGCAGATAGAGCTAGTCCAACACTTGCCAAGAAAATAGCTGTTTCTGACTGTTTCTCACCAGTTTCTGGCAATCTCTTGTCTTCTTTGGCAATTTGAACTGGTGCTCCTGAAGTCTGAGTTTTTTCTAACGAACTTAGCTTGAACTCTGGTTTCTCTACTGTTGGAGCAGCTTGATCACCTACTGTTGCTAGCGGGCCTGTGTATTCTGGCAATTCATGCACTAGAGCCATCACTGCATTGACACCGCCCTTGAACTCAGGTTTCTCTACTGTTGGAGCAGCTTGGTCTCCTACTGTTGCTAGCGGGCCTGTGTATTCTGGCAATTCATGCACTAGAGCCATCACTGCATTGACACCGCCCTTGAACTCAGGTTTCTCTACCGTTGGGGCAGCTTGGTCACCTACTGTCGCTACTGGGCCTGTGTACTCTGGAAGTTCATGTACTAGGGCTTCAACTGCATTGACACCACCCTTGAACTCAGGTTTCTCTACTGTTGGAGCAGCTTGGTCACCTACTGTCGCTACTGGGCCTGTGTACTCTGGAAGTTCATGTACTAGGGCTTCAACTGCATTGACACCACCTGTGAATTCAGGAACCTCAAGAACGGGTGCTGGCTCTTCGCCCTTGCTTGACTGAACAGGTTCTTCTGTTAATTCTTGATGGAAGCTTGCCAATTCATAAAACTCAGCCTTGCCACCTTCCCAGACTAATTTGACGTCTAGAAGAGAGCCACCATTTCGGATAGCGAAGGTTTGGAGACTAGATGTAATGGCACCGAGGTCTGTCCAACTGTCTTGACCATCCTTAAGTGTTCTAGCAAGAACACGTGCTTTCGCTCCTTCAGGAAGACTGGAAACGAGACGAAGGTGGTTGGTATTGGTTGGCTCAGATAAGTGATAAACTAACTCGCCCTTGTCTTTTTCAGACTTGTAGCTGGTCAAGACTTTGCCGTCTACAAGATTATTGTAAAGATTACCTTGGCTTTCTCCACTACTTCCTTCTACTGTTGGATCATTGATTGGTTTGACAAATTCGCCATCATTGATGACCAATTCTGTAAAGCCTACAAAACGAGCATCATAGTCTGCAGTATAGAGGACACGGAGATAGTTAGCTTTGACTGGTGTAGCCAATTCACCCTCGATGTAGCGATTTCCTGGCATCTTAGAATCATGTGTCCAACCATCTGTCAGAGAATCATCGTGTTGACTATTAGCCACACCATCTCCCACTGTCACGACATCTGTCCAAGTTTTACCGTCTTGGCTGACTTGGATCTTACCATCACGAAGATAGTTTTGAGTTCCGTCTTGGATGTAGGCTCTGATTTTCTTAATCGTGCGTTCGCTACCAAGTTTCAAGGTTACATGACCATCTTTATGGGCATAGTCTGAAAACTCAACGAAGTTGTTGTAAACACCGTCAAATAGTTGATCTAGGTTGTTCAGTTTACGAACATCATTGCTGCCGTATGTTGGATGAATGCCCATAGTTGTAGATTCTAGTTTGGTTGGTTGTACTTCTTTGGTTGTCACAAGGAGAGAAGTGGCTGTCACAGCTTGTTCCTGATCCGTTTTGTTGACCAGACGAACATAACGTACCAAGTGGGTTGCGACAGATCTGTCTTTCAACTGGCTAGCTGACGTCCACTCTTGCGCATTTGCAGAATACTCTAGGCTAAGAGCAGGGTTGGCTTGGCCTTTGAGCTGGATGCTCTTGATCTGATGGATACGGTCAAGCTTCATTCCTAGATAGCTATGAGCAGGGAGTTTGGTTCCAGCTGGAATTTGAAGTTCGTAACTGCCTAAGCTATCCACTACTGGTGTTTCCTTCAAGGCATCAACGTTGGTATCTGTTAAGTCAAGATTTGGACTATCGACATCTACTGTAAATTCCGCAATTCTCCACCACTTATTTAAGGTTTGTGTATTGCGAATGCGAACAAAACGAGTTGTAAATTCTTGCACAATATCAGAAGTTCGTTGCCCTGATAAATTTTGAAGCGTTGTCCAATTTGTACCATCTGCAGAATATTCGATGACACCAGATGCTAGTTTGTCTCGTTCCCCTTGCATCAGATGAACTCGTTTTACTTTGTGCAGTCCACCTAAGTCCATTTGTACCCAGGCTTGCGCTGGTGTGACATTGGTCTGATCAACATGTGCCATCATGGATTCTGTGTTTTCTCGACCATCTTGCATCTGAACAACACTTGTTCCATATTTGTAAACAAGGTTTGGACTTAAACTAATAGTGCCCCTAACCTTCTTACTACCCAATTCTAGGGGTCTGTTAACAGCAATTTCACGCATGGCAAGCCAAGCATTATCCTTCTTAGCTGTTGCTATCATACGAACAGCTTGAGCTGTGATATCGAGGTCATTAAATTCCAGAATACGTTCTCTACCAGTATAAGCGGGGGTCGTTATGGCTACCCATTCTCCATGTTCATTTTGATATTCAACAAGAGCATTACTAAAGGTATAATTATCGGCCGTATTAGTACCTGTAGCGAAACCTAATTTGTGTATTTTAATTGCCTTATTAAAGCGCAAGCCTACATAATCGCCTCTCTCAATCACAATGGTTGTTTTGGCAATCACATGTGTATCAAAGTCACCATCTGTGACTTCTTTCAATCCGCCTTCTATTCCAGCACGATTCGTAATAAATGTTGTCACAAATTTATCTGGATTCAACATTGCTTGGATATGTAAGGCTAAGTATTCTTTGAGATTATTGATAAATGGTCGAATATGTTGGACACCAAATTCTGCGTATTCATAATGGTCAACGTAAAAGAAGGCATACTTAACTGACTGGTCATAATGTTTGACTCCGGCCTGATAATACTCCCACACCTTGGCATCATTCTTTTCAGTAAGACCTTCTGTAGCTGTTAGGAAAGCTTCAAGCGCGTTCATTTGATCTACTGTATTCTCTAACCAATAGTGAATTTGTTCGATTAATTTCTGATCACCTTTTTCTTTAAGTAATAGAGCATTGGCTTTCAAATCAGCAAAAATTTCCCTCAACTCTTTTCTTTCAGTATCCAGATTTTGACCAGATTTGAGTTTGTTATAGAATTCTGTCAATTTTGGAGCCAATTCTACAGACTCTTCTAATTTAGTGACATGGGGAGGTCTATTTTGATTGCGCATGTGTTTTCCGAGTTCTCGAAAAGCCTTCGAAACACTGCTTTCTTCAAAATGATCATTAACTACATAGTTAAAGGCCATATCGTTGATTTGTTCTGCTTCTTCTACACTTCTCCATTGTTTCCATCCATACTGAGCCATATCAAAAAGTGCCACTTTAGATGCTTCAGATTGTTGCATTGGATTTAGCATAATTCCTTGTGCAAGTGATAAATCAACATTTGGATGTAAGAATTTTTCACCGCCTCCAAGAATTAGGTGGGGTTTTGTATTATCATTACATGGCCAGTTAATCCAGAACTGAATTGGACGGTAAGTCTTACCACCTTCTGTTAAATTTTTCTTTAAGTTCGTTAAGAATGTTTGGTCAACAGCCCCCCAGACCTTTCCACCAGTAAGAGTTAAATGGACATTTTCAGGAAGATATTCATTCAAGGTTCGAAGTTCAGCTTCAGTTCCTTGCCCCATGTACCAGGCAGGAACAAAAATCATATCTTTACGGAGACCACTGTATGTTGTTTGTTTTTCAGTCAACCAATTTGTGATATCCTTCATCAAGCGAACATAACTATGGTAACCACCAACTGGGCTTGGTGCATCATCTGCAAGCACACCAAATTCACGCACTCCCACGTCCAACAACTGAGTAAACTTAGCCTTTATGGTTGCAAGATCAGCCTGGTAATGCGCTTCATTGCCAAAGCGGATACGATTGTTCATAAATGGATGGATGGTCCAAACATAACGTGTCTTTGTTTGATTACCGACACGTGCAAGTTCTCGGATTTCAGCCAGTTTTTCTTCTGGGTAAAGTTCACGCCATTTCTTATTGTGGTATGGATCATCTTTTGGTGCGAAATAGTATTGAGTTAACTTCAATTCACTTCCATAACGCATCAATTCTTTACGATTTTCATTAGACCATGGATTTCCATAGTAACCTTCGATAAACCCACGGTTCTTGATTTCAGCGTAATCTTCCACTGTCACATTGCGAAGGACTGGCACTTGACTTTCCTTGAGCATATGTTTCAAGGTTGTCAAACCATAAAAGACCGCATCTGTGTCTTTTCCGACGATGAAGATAGAGTTGTCCTTGATGGTCAGAGCATAAGCATCAATTTTGTCAAAGAGACCTGCGGAAACCTTGGACAAGTTTTGTTCTGCTTGTGAACCTTGTCCATGCACTCCAAGATAGATATTAGTTGCGCCAGAAACGACCGTTTTACTAGTTTTGTAAGATACTTGATTGTCCTGCAAGACACTCTTCAAGCGATTGCGAGTATAGATATCGAGTTGATCCCCCATAACCAGATTGACTTGCTTACGAAGAGCTGTAACACCTTCGCCATAGGTCACTTTTTGTGGAGTTGGGAAGACCTTGTACTCTTTCTTAAGATAGTCATTGCTCTTGCTAGCAGCTGCAATGCTGTCTTCGCTAGCTGGTTTGCTTGCAGTGAATTGATCTGCCAACTCAACTGTCCCATCACCTGTTTGCTCTACTTTTGGAGTTTCAGGTGTAATTGGTTGACTAGGTTTAGCGATTTCTTTATCATTTTGTCCTCCACTCATGGCTTCAGACGGCTTTGTTTCATTCTCTGGAATTCCAGGTGCTTCAGCTGGTTTAAGATTATTTGTCGAATCAGTAGAACCAATCGTTCCTGTAGTTTCTCCATTTCCAACTGTCGAGCTAGCTTCCTTCCCAGCATTTTCTTCTGCTTTCTTCAAAACTGCTGCAAGTTCATCAGGTAACTTTTCCAATGGCTGAGCTTGAGTTATAGTTCCCTCTTTATCTCCTACACTACCTGTTTCTGCTGCCTCTACTAAATTAACACCAAAGATACTGGCACCAATCATAATAGAAGCTACTCCAATAGCGAATTTACGAATACTGTAATGACAACGTTTATTGAAAAAATTTTTATCCATCTTTATCTTATCTCCTTTCATCCAAACACGAAAGTAAACGATTCCATTTTTACTAGTAAAGACGGAGAGGCCTAATCGGTCCTCTCCATCTCTTCAACTCATTTATCGATGTGATTTTTTATCATCGACCAGGCTATACCAATAGGATAGCATTAGACGCACAAACTAATCCTCTTTTCGTTTTGCAGTTAACAGGGCTGCTGACAAGGCCAAGCTAACACCTGCCAAGAAAATGGCTGTTTCAGATTCTCCCTCACCTGTTTCTGGTAATCTATTTTGCTCTTCTTTTACTACTGAAACATTTGGTTTTATAGTCTGGTCATGAGCTAATAGCTCTACTGGATAATCTGGTTTTTCAAGAACAGGCGCTTCCTCATTTCCTACCGTGGCTAGAACACCATGATACTCTGGAAGTTTATGTTCTAGAGCCATTACAGCATTAACGCCGCCCTTAAATTTAGGTTTCTCAACGCTTGGTGCCGCTTGATCTCCTACAGTAGCAAGAGTTCCTGTGTATTCTGGAACTTCGTTTACTGCTGCTTCTACAAAGTTAGCACCTCCTTTGAATTCTGGAACTTCATTGACTGCTGCTTCTACAAAGTTAGCACCTCCTTTGAATTCTGGAACTTCATTGACTGCTGCTTCTACAAAGTTAGCACCTCCTTTGAATTCTGGAACTTCATTGACTGCTGCTTCTACAAAGTTAGCACCACCTTTGAATTCTGGAACTTCATTGACTGGAGCTGGCTCCTCGCCTTTACTACTTGAAATAGATGCTTTCACTCCTACTTCAACAATGCGATCCTGAGCCTTTCTTTCTTCAGAATGAACAAGACTTCTAGTAGTACCCAAAACTTGAATATAGTCAACTTTTTCTCCATCTTGTCCTTCAGAAACGATACGACGTTGACCTTGAGCAAGTTCAGGGTTTTCACGAATAACTTCTTTAAACGGAAGCGGAGTCTTTTCAATTTCCAAACTTGGAGTTTCTGCTACTAAGTTCTTAACGCCTTCTGTTGGTGTTGTTTGGAAGGTAGACTTAAAGTGTAAACGATATTCTTTCACCAGATTTCCATCTTTGGAAACAAGACGAACCAGTGTTGGAAGATTGGCATTTCCAGAATCCACAACTGTAACTACTCCATGTCCACTAGTTGTTGCAGTGACTTTTGGTTTTGAACCCATTGTTGTTAGAGTGTAATCTGTCACATTTGGATCAAAGTTTTCCAATGCTTTTCCGTCGATCGAAATAGTCGCTGATGGTGTTTCCACTTCTGATCCCTTGCCTGCAGAGTAGGCTGTAAATTCTACAAGTGCAAGACCATTGGTGGTAGCCTTACGAGTCATGCGCGCACGAATAGCTGTCGTTTGAACCGGTTCAAAGTTAAACTCGATTGGTTTACCAGCTACTAATTCTCCAGAAGCTTTGTAAGAAATTGGTGCCCAATTTTCTGCCTTGTTAAATGGATGATCGGCATTTTCTTCGTAACGAGAAATCGTACTTGGTTCTGTAAAAGCAGGACCAATATATCTTTCTAGAACCATTTTCTCTGGAGCATCTGTGCCACTATCTTTAAAGAACTGAATGGCTACTTTCCCAATAGATTGAGAAGCAATTTTTCCATCCTTCTTAAAGAGTAATCCAACAGAAGTTTCTTGATTTTTCGGAGTACGAGACCAGTTTGTCCAACGTCCATCTTCATTGTATTTTCCATCATTGATATAGAAAATTCGATCATGTGAAGCTGCTTGAGTATCGTTCGTTGTCGAAGCAAAGGCTTTAGAATCAGTTTCATTGTTGCTTGGATTTTCTGAAATGACTTGATTGCCTTTAGAAACAACTGTCACCTGCATTTTAGTCGTTAGATTTGTACCAATGACATGACCGGTAACTTCAAATGTTCCCTCATGCTCTGTCGCATGTTCAGGAATAGCATCCCACTTCACTGCAAGTTTATCTGTAGTCCAATTAGTTGAAGTTGGATAATAAACACTTACTTCTGAAGGAAGTTGAAGATTGTCTCCAACATTCAAGATTTTAGCACTGTTTTCTGCAGCAAGAGGTTGACTAGTTTCTCTCTCATCATTGCGGAAAATTCGATATTCTTTCAACACCGTACCATCTTCTGCTTTCAAGATGAGACGTGTTGCACCTTTTGGACTTGTTGCAGGAACAACTGTTACCAAACCATTATTGCTAGCTGTTGCTGTGATTTCTTTGCTAGATTGAGGAATATAGTAATCTGTCTTAGATGGATTAAAATGTTCAAGATCCTTGCCATCTACCTTGATAGAAATCTCTGAACTTGTTTCACTTAAGACCTTGTTTCCAAGCACAGTTAGCTCTGTCAGACCAACACCTGATGTTCCATCTGCTTTCTTCATACGAATACGAACAGCGTAGGTTTCGACCTTGTCAAATGTGAAGTGATTGGTTTGAGTTGCAGACAGCTGACTTGGAGCATGTAAGTTTTCAACTGCTTTCCAATTGTCTGGATTATTAAATGGATGATTGCTATCTCGTTGCGCATGACTGACATCACTTGGTAAATCTGGAATTTCTTTACCTACATAATATTCAACTACATATTCTTTTGGAAGACCAATTGCTCCATCAGTATAGAAATCAACCGACAAATTGTTGACAAAACGCTTCGTCAAGTCTCCTGAATTACCAAATAAGATAGAAGCCCAGTCATTATCAGTATTTGTTCTCCAAGTAGTCCATCTATTTTTAGCATCTGATGGCGTTCTTGATACAGTCAAATCGTTCAAGGTGTTGGCTGTGTCATCTCCTCCTGTATTGGATACAATGGCAGCTGGTAATTGTGAACCTGTCCATTGTTTAGAGATATTATTTCCAGCAACCACTTGACTAGACACTCGAACATGAGCTTTAGTTGTCAGATTGCTACCTACTAAACGACCATTGATTTCATAGACCCCTTCAGTTTGACTAAAGTTGGCTGGAACCTGATCCCAAACAACATCTTTGTAGATAGTTGTTCCGTTAGAATGGTAAGCCCGGACATTAGCTGGCAATTGAACCGTCTCACCCTTAGGTACTGTGAGACTGATTTCCTCTGCAACTTGCAATCCTTCAACCGTTACAGTCGCTTGAGCTTCAATATCTGTGCCTTCCACATGTCCTTTAAGCGTAAAGCTATGATAGTGCCCCAACTCTTTTTCATCTACCTTATCCCAAGCTACAGATACTTTGCGTGGCAAGCCCTTATCAAATTCTGCTCCAACTTCTTTAGGTAGATTCGGTTGCTGATTGATATCTGTAGAAACAGAAACAGGATGAAGTTTCACAATCTTCTTGCTGACTTTATTTTCTTTAATCACCACTTCAGTGG
The DNA here is from genome assembly GCF_000162495.1 of Streptococcus sp. M143. Classification (NCBI taxonomy): domain Bacteria; kingdom Bacillati; phylum Bacillota; class Bacilli; order Lactobacillales; family Streptococcaceae; genus Streptococcus; species Streptococcus sp. M143. The sequence continues at coordinate 769,947 of NZ_GG730097.1, forward strand.
TTACAGATTCTGTTTTCTCTGTTTGATTATCGATTCGAGGTGTCAAAGTCACTCTTCCCTTAGTATAGAGCAATAGATTCTGACCATTCACCTCAAGATGTCCCCCATCAGATGATTTAGCTTCTAAGTGAATATCTGAAGCCGAAAACTCTGTTTGTGAACCATCCTCATAACGACCAATGACGTGATAAGTTAATACTTGATCTTCAGTGGCAGTTTCTTTTCCTTCTACAACCACTTCCAAACGTTTCAAAGCAGGAGCTTCCTTCACAAACTGAATTAAGTAAGTTTGAACCAAGTCACCCTTTTGGTCACTCAAGAAGACAGAAGCCTGATAACCATTATCAGCAGAAGCTTGCTGAACAGTTACTTGATATCCGGTAGTCTGAGCTCCAACACTTGGAATAGTTGCAGTGTAAGGAAGGGATACACGGTAATAGGTCTTGCCAGACTCAAAATTCTCAAGAGCTTTATCCCCAACAGTAAGTCCTGTAATGCTACTTGTTGTTTCCTTACTACTTGCGATAAAGGTTGCAGTCACTTCACGGTCGTCATCTACCAATTTACCAGTAGCCTCCGTACGTCCACCTTCCTTGTTCAAAGCAGCAGGGTCTTTCAAGGTCCAAGAAACAACATCAGTATCAATCAAGCTACCATCTGTCAGAACAGCTGTGACCGTTTTATCCAAATCAGCCGCATTCGTTCCAACTGGGACTGTAGCAACTTTTGGTAACCATCTATCTAAAGCAATCACTTTAACAAGTGCCTCAGCTTTAGTTTCCAAACCTTCTACGCGTCCAGATACTTTTTTCTCACCTGCGCTTGTAAGCAAGTCAGATGGCATTTCCCAAGTTACAGTCTTTTCCTCAACACTACCGTCACTATAAATAGCTGTTACTGTTTGAGGTAATTCAGGATTTGTCGTCACATCAGTTGTTGCTTTTACAGGAGCAAAGGCTACAAAGTGACGATTTTCTTTCTTACCAGACACCGTTGCGACCGTTGCGCTATCAGATGTCAAACCAGCAGAATCTGCATAAAGAGTAAATTTACCTTCTTTTTCTGTTGATTTTACAATGACAACCCCTTTACCATTGAAAGCACGTCTTTGCCATGTTCCATCTGCTTGAGCTTTGTAGCGTTCACGACTAGCTTGTTCTCCATTATCCACACCAACGATTTGTCCCTGACCATGAAGATTGAAATGAACAAGATTGTTAGCTGTAGGAACCACATTACCATCGCCATCAACAATTTCATAATGGATGTAGGATAGGTCCTTTCCATCTGCAGTGATAACATGCTCTTCTTTAGTCAGACGAACTCTTGCTGGCTCCCCAGCAGTTGTCACACTATCACGCGCAATTTCGTTGCCATTTTCATCTCGAGCAATCGCAGTCAGTGTGCCTGGTTGGTATTTCACAAGCCACTCAAGATACAATTCACTTGGTTTAGCTCCCTCATGATATGGACGTCCATCTTCTGTCCTTTTCTTAGTAAATTCCTTTTTACCAAGCGACTCTCCATTTAAGAACAATTCGACGCTTGCAGCATTTGAGAAGGTACGAACCGGAACCTTTCCATCAATCAGCATCTTGCGATCCTTAAGGGTCTCTTCAGTCCAGTTCCAATGTGGTAAAATGCGAACAGTTGGCTTTTCTTTAGCACTATACCATTCACTACGGTAAAGGTAGAAATCATTCTTTGGTAAACCAGCTGTATCAATAATACCAAAGTAAGAGCTCTTGACAGGTGTACTATCTTGGTTATGCCATGGAGTCGGTTCTCCAATATAGTCAATTCCTGTCCAGATAAATTGTCCAGCATAGCCAGCACGATCACGGTCAAAAGTCCATGATTCAGTAGCTGTTCTTCCCCATCCAACACGGTCATTACCATAGTCAGATTGTTCATAGTGACGATTTGGACGATTGTCATGTCCAAGGATTTGAGCAGGGTTATAATAAGAATCACGCGTCCTAGTAGCTGAAGAAGTTTCAGAACCATAAATGAGCCAGTCTGGATGCGCTCTACGAACAGCATCATAATTACGTTCACCATAGTTCATACCGACAGCATCCATAATTTCTGCGAGTTTCAAGAAATCACCTGTCGCCGCACGACTAAATTTGTTTTCCCCCATGGTTACATAACGCTCAGTATCAATCGCTTTGATAACTGCCTTCAAGCGTTTAGCAGTTTCGATAGAACGAGGACTACCATTTGCCTCCTCTACCTCATTTCCAAGAGACCACATGACGATAGACGGATTATTCTTATCACGTTCTACCATTGTTCTGAGATCAAAATCAGACCACTTCTCACCCTTCTTAGCTTCCGGATGAGTTGCATCTTGATCAAAGAACCGTCCATAGTCGTAAGTCTTCTTGCCACCATACCAAGTATCAAAAGCTTCCTCTTGAACCAAAAGACCTAAACTAGCTGCAGCATCAAGCAACTGAGGACTCGCTGGATTGTGGGTTGTTCGAATAGAGTTAACCCCCATATCTTTCAAGAGTTTTAATTTACGATAGGTAGCCTTATAATTCTCTTCTGCCCCCAAGGCTCCATTGTCATGGTGAATACTTACTCCGTGGAATTTCATGCGTTCACCATTCAGAGAGAAACCTTCCTTAGCAGTCCAATTGAAATAACGGTAACCAAATGTATCTTCTGTTACATCAACTAGTTGACCTTCTTTATAAACCTTTGTTTTCAACACATACAGTTGAGGATGATAACTTTTTGTCGTCCAAAGAGTTGGTTTATTAACTAGGATTGTTTGTCTGAAATCTGCAGTTTCATTTTCTGCTAAATTCTTCGTTTCAGAGCGGACTAATTCTGAAACAACCTTACCTTCCTTAGTAAAAATTTGTTGTTCCACAAAGACTTTAGCAGCCTTCTTATCCGTATTTTTAATCTTACTTTGAACCTGTGTTTCAACATTCCCTTCTTTTTGCTCAGCAAGTTTTGGAGTAGTGATATGATTACCATTTTCGGCAACATGGACTTTATCACGATAACTAAGGGTTACATCACGATAAATCCCACTTCCTGAATACCAACGACTACTTGGTTGCTTATTGGTCACTTGAACAGTAATTGAATTTTCACTACCATCCTTGTTTAAAAATTCTGTGATATCATATGAAAAATGATTATAGCCACTTGGATAATGTCCGACAAATTTACCATTTACATAGACCTTTGAATCCATGTAAACCCCATCAAAATTGATACGAACATCCTTATTCTTGTCTGCTTCGTCTAATGTGAAAGTCTTACGATACCAAGCTGTTCCACCATTTAACTGCCCACCTTCATTACGAGCGGGAGACTTGTGATCAAAGTCAAAATAAATACTCCAATCATGAGGAAGATTCAATTTAGACCAATCATGAACATCCACATCTTTTTTTGAAAAATCTCCTTGGGCATTTAGTTTAAAATACCAATCTTTATTAAAATCTTGTTTTCGTTCCGATAATAGCTGTTTTTCCTTTTCAACTTCGGCTTTGTTTGACTCTCTAGACAGCACTTGCGATTTTTCAGAAGAAGGTTTAATCTCTGTGTCTGCTTTCACTTGGTCCTTTTCAGAAGTTTTTTTAGAATCCTCTTTCACTTCTGTTCCAGCTGTTACTGCAGATTCAACAGGCTTTGGATTTGCATCTTCAGATTTCTGTTTGTTATCAGCCTTGTTTCCTTCTTCTACTTTATTTGGAGTTTCCCCTTTAGGACTAACCAATTCACGACTACTCTCGTTAGTAGGTGTAGTAGGTTCTGTATCCTTAGTCACTTTGTCTTCTGCCGATTCAGCTTTTGGTTTTACAAACTCACGCCCACCATTCTCATCAGCCTTTGCAATAGCAGCTGCCACATCATCGGGAAGCTTATCTAAAGGTTGAGCTTGATGAACAGTTGTTTCTTCTGTTTTAGCATTGGATGAAGCCACCTCCTCAGCTTGTACAGCAGAAATACCAAATATACTAGCCCCAATCATTACAGATGCCGCACCTATTGCAAATTTACGAATGCTATAATGACAACGTTTATCAAAAAGTCTTTTGTTCATTGAAATCCTCATTTCTTTTTCTTGATACAAAGTAAGCGTTTACTTTATTTTAAAAAATAACCTCCTTCTGAATACACAAACAAGTACCAAGTTTTATAATATATTTTATATATTAAATATATCAAAACGCACCTTAAATTGCAATTATTTTCCATTAATTTAACCCAATAAAATGATATATAAGAAGGGGTCATTTAAAAGGAATAGTTGCAATGAAAATAGCTTTCGGTTCTAGACTCTTTCTACTACAAATTGAATTCCATTAATATCTTTTTCAAACTTCAAATTTATAGTTTATAGACTGCATTACTCTACATAAAAAGAAGGCGAACCTTGTTCTACCTCCTTCTACACTATTTTCCCTTAAATTCCGCAAAAGTCTGTAAGATTTTGGCTGCTACTGCTGGAGAAGGAGCTCCTTTTAGCTCTAACGTTTCATCTGCATATGGAGTAAGGCCAGCAAAGTCTCCTATCTGAACTGAATAAAGAGATGTCTTAAACAGTTCAATATCGTTTTGATCATTTCCAAAGGCGATGAAGTTTTCCCCACATAACGTTTCAACTGTTGTAGCCTTGTGAGTATCTAAGGGGTTGACATAAAGACACTTTTCATGCGCATGATAAGACAGATGAGCCTGCCCCAGTCTTTCTAACTGACCAAGCAGATCATCAAGCAAATCCTCGTGGTCGCCCATATAAACGACTATCTTAATCGGAGTCCCTAAGTCCTCGAGTTTCTGATGACGAGCTACCTTTAGGGGGTCCACACTGGAGAAAAATGGAATCTTCTCCACAATCTGACCACTATAGTCAAAGCAATCATCTACAAAGAAAGGGAGATTATAAGTCTGGCAATAATCCACTAGCGCCTGATAAACTTTAGCATCGAGATTCCTTTCGAAGATAGCCTTCCCCAGATGATAGGCTACGCCTCCATTCAACCCTATGACCAAGCGCTGACTGAGTTCGGAACCTAATAAACCCAAACAATCCCGATAAGAGCGAGCTGAGGCAAACACAAGCTCATGACCATAATCTTCAGCCTTTAAAAGAACCTGCTGAATCTCCTCGTCTATGGTCATGTAGTCAAAAGATAGCGTTCCATCCAGGTCAAATACGAATTTCATTTTCCTAGTCCTTATTTAGTGTTCGAAGCGCTGACTGATAGGTTTGCTCCATTAGCATGGTAATCGTCATAGGACCAACTCCACCCGGTACAGGTGTGATGTGACTGGCAAGTGGTGCAACGGCATCATAGTCAACATCTCCACAAAGCTTGCCATTTTCATCACGGTTCATCCCTACATCAATGACAACTGCCCCTGGTTTGACAAAGTCAGGAGTCACAAACTTAGCGCGACCGATTGCAACCACAAGAATATCCGCCTTAGCAGCAACCTTAGCAAGATTATGGGTGCGTGAGTGAGTCAAAGTCACAGTCGCATTTTTAGCCAAAAGAAGCTGAGCCATCGGCTTTCCAACAATATTCGAACGACCGATAACAACCGCATTTTTACCTTCCAACTCAATCCCATATTCATGAAACATCTCCATAATTCCTGCAGGTGTCGAAGGAATCATGACTGGATGACCTGACCAGAGGCGTCCCATGTTTAGCGGATGGAAACCATCCACGTCTTTTTCTGGGTCAATGGCTAATAAAACCGCCTCTTCATCGATATGTTTTGGTAAAGGTAACTGAACCAAAATCCCATGCCAAGCTGAATCTTGATTGTATTTGGCAATCAAGTCTAACAATTCCGCTTGGGTAATGGTCTCTGGAACTCGCACTACTTCACTACGGAAGCCAGCAGCGAGAGCTGACCGTTCCTTGTTGCGAACGTAGACTTGACTGGCAGGATTGTCCCCCACCAAAATCACCACCAAGCCTGGAACTAGACCTGTTTCTTCTTTTAGTTTGGCAGTCTTTTCAGCCAACTGCCCTTGTAACTTAGCTGCAAGAGCCTTCCCATCAATAATCTGTGCCATATTTCTTCTCTTTTCTATCAAATATCCTCTATTATATCAAAAAATACCTTGGCATTCTAACACTTCTTGACTAATAGACCTTATAGTTTGAAACTATAAGAAAAAGCTCTTATCGAGCTTTTAGTGCCTATTTATCTTAGGCAAGTTTATCATGCTTTCTTTTTGACCTTGGGAGCAGGCAAAACTTCGTACATATCCTTGATTAGTCTCGCTAGAAATGACTTATCTTCAAGGTCTTCTAGTAAAATCATCTCCTTGGCTCCTTCATAAGGACGTTCAAGTCTTGTCTGGCCCAGTTGATCCAAGACCACCTTCACAGGCTTCAGTAACAGACGATTATCATAGATTCCCCCAATAATCTTCCCACGATAATAAAGGATATACTCTCCCATCATTGGACGATAACTCATCTCCTCTAACTCCGATAGCTGATCGAGAATAAAGGCTAAACATTCTTTACTTGAAGCCATGATTTCTACTCCATTTCTTCTAAAAATGAGGTCTTACAAAACCTTACTTAAAAATTCCTTGGTCCGTTGTTCTTGGGTATGGTCAAAAATCTCTTCTGGCCTTCCATCTTCAACAACAACCCCATCCGCCATAAAGATAACACGGTCTGCCACCTCACGCGCAAAGCCCATTTCATGCGTCACAATCACCATAGTCATCCCTGATTTAGCGAGGTCTTGCATAACAGCTAGGACTTCTCCAACCATCTCAGGGTCTAGGGCTGAAGTCGGCTCATCAAAAAGCAAAACATCTGGTTCCATAGCAAGTCCACGTGCAATTGCAATCCGTTGTTGCTGACCACCTGACAAACTCTGAGGATAGGCCGTCGCCTTATCTGGTAAGCCAACTTTTTCTAACAGTTCCTGTGCTCTTTTCTCCGCTACTTCCTTGCTTTCTCCTTTGGTTTTTATTGGTGACAAGGTGATATTTTCCATCACCGTCATATTGGGAAAGAGGTTGAATTGTTGGAATACCATGCCCATCTTTTCACGCATAGCAAAAAGATCATTCTTCTTATCCGTAATATCAACTCCTTCAAAGATAACCTTTCCCTTACTTGCTTCCTCGAGAAGATTCATCGAACGAAGGAAAGTTGATTTCCCACTCCCTGACGGACCGATAATTACCACAACTTCCCCTCTTTTGATCTCAAGGTTGATTCCTTTCAAGACTTCATTCTTCCCAAAAGACTTATGTAGTTCTTCAATTTTAATCAAGGTTTCTGTCATTATTTCTTGTCTCCTTGTCCAATGTAATTTTCAAATGCCTTCAAAGCCACTGTCAAAACAGAAGTCATAATCAAGTAATAAAAGGCTGCAAATAAGAGAGGCGTTAAAGGTAGATAGGTTGTCGTTGCTACCGTCGTAGCTCCATTCCAAAGTTCCATGACTCCGATTGTTGACAAAAGCGAACTATCCTTGATAATGGTGATGAACTCATTTCCCAGAGCTGGAAGAATATTTTTGATAGCCTGTGGCAAAATGACATACCGCATGGCATTTTTCGGACGAATACCCAAGGAATAAGCCGCCTCCAATTGTCCTTTAGGAACGGCATTGATCCCTGCACGAACGGTTTCAGACACATAGGCACCACTATTCATCGAAATAATCAGAATACCAGGAATCAAACGAGAAAGATCAACTCCTAAAATTCCTACTTGAATAGTTGGAGCATCAATGTGCATAAGGGCAAATGCAATCATAATTTGCACCATCATCGGTGTTCCTCGGAAAATCCATACATAGACATTTGCAAACCAGACAAGAGGCTTAAAACGTGAGCGTTGAGCAAAGGCCAATAAGACACCTAGAATGGTACCGAAAAAGACTACCAGAATTGAAATCACTACAGTGATAAGAGCTCCGTAATTAAAATAAGGTAAATACTTTGGTAAAAAGGAAAAATTCATATAAACTCAGCTTTCTAAACATTAGATTGTATGATTATAACATAGCTTGAATTAAAATTCAATATTTTTCTACTGATTTTCACCAATAATTTTATGCAAAAGAGAAATAGCGAGAAATCTTAGTTTTTTCTAGTCAAGTCCCCGTGGTTTATGGTAAAATAGTAACGATAAGAAATGGAGGAGAATCATAATGGAATCACATTTGGTTAGAATCATCAACCGCCTAGAAGCTATGACAAAAGATGGCGGAAATCTAAAACGTAATTTTGAACGTGAAGGAGTTGTTGTTGCAGAAGTTGCATACAGCTATGACGAAGAAAATGGATCACTCTTCACCCTTCGCGATGTTGAAGCGCGTGAAACCTATACCTTTGATAGCATTGACTTGATTGCAATGGAGATCTACGAACTCCTTTACTAATAAAAAAGCAGCAGGGAAAACCTGACTGATGAACGAGAATCCTTTTTGTCCCTGCAAATGGGATTTTTTCTTACCCTCATAAGCAAAGATTTTCTTAGAGAACTTCTCTCGAAATCTCCCTAACCCAATCTTTTTACTTGCTTTACACCTTAATCATGCTATAATGAGAGTATAAAACTTTGACTATTCTTGACCTTTTTCTTAGGCCAAGAATAAGAATGAAATGAGGTAGATGTATGCTCTGTCAAAACTGTAAAATAAACGACTCAACAATTCATCTGTATACCAATATCAATGGACAGCAAAAGCAAATTGATCTTTGTCAAAACTGCTATAAAATTATCAAAACAGATCCAAATAATACCCTCTTTAAAGGAATGACTGACTTAAACAATCGTGACTTTGATCCTTTCGGAGACTTTTTCAATGATTTGAACAATTTCAGACCTTCTTCTAATAACATCCCTCCCACTCAATCAGGTGGAGGAGATGGGGACAATGGGGGCTACGGGCCTCAAAACCGCGGTCCACTTCAAACACCTCCTAGCCAAGAAAGAGGACTCCTAGAGGAATATGGTATCAACATTACTGAGATTGCTCGTAGAGGAGATATTGACCCTGTTATCGGTCGAGATGAGGAGATTATCCGTGTTATCGAAATCCTCAACCGTCGAACCAAGAACAATCCTGTCCTTATCGGAGAACCGGGTGTCGGTAAAACTGCCGTTGTTGAAGGTCTAGCTCAAAAAATTGTCGATGGCGATGTTCCCCATAAACTCCAAGGCAAGCAGGTCATCCGTCTGGATGTGGTCAGTCTAGTTCAAGGAACAGGGATTCGAGGCCAATTTGAAGAGCGTATGCAGAAGCTCATGGAAGAAATCCGCAAACGCGAGGACATCATTCTCTTTATCGATGAAATCCATGAAATTGTCGGTGCAGGATCTGCTGGCGATGGCAATATGGATGCAGGAAATATCCTCAAACCTGCCCTTGCCCGTGGTGAATTGCAACTGGTCGGTGCCACTACTCTCAATGAATACCGTATCATTGAAAAAGATGCTGCTCTAGAGCGCCGTATGCAGCCTGTCAAGGTAGATGAACCAACTGTCGAAGAAACCATCACCATCCTCAAAGGGATTCAAAAGAAATACGAAGACTACCATCACGTCAAGTATACTGATGCTGCTATCGAAGCTGCTGCAAATCTTTCCAACCGCTACATCCAAGACCGCTTCTTGCCAGACAAGGCTATTGACCTTTTAGACGAAGCCGGTTCAAAGATGAATCTGACGCTGAACTTTGTTGATCCTAAAGTGATTGACCAGCGCTTGATTGAGGCTGAGAATCTCAAGGCTCAAGCTACACGAGAGGAAGACTTTGAAAAGGCTGCCTATTTCCGCGATCAGATTGCCAAGTACAAGGAAATGCAGAAAAACAAGGTGACCGATCAGGATACTCCTATCATTAGCGAGAAAACAATCGAACACATCATTGAGCAGAAAACCAATATTCCTGTTGGAGAACTCAAAGAAAAAGAACAGGCTCAGCTTATCCATCTAGCAGACGACCTCAAAGCTCATGTCATTGGTCAAGATGAAGCTGTCGATAAGATTGCCAAGGCCATCCGTCGTAATCGTGTTGGACTTGGAACTCCTAACCGCCCAATCGGAAGCTTCCTCTTTGTCGGACCAACTGGTGTCGGTAAGACAGAACTTTCCAAACAACTAGCCATTGAACTCTTTGGTTCTGCTGACAGCATGATTCGCTTTGATATGAGTGAATACATGGAAAAACACAGTGTGGCTAAATTGGTCGGAGCCCCTCCAGGCTATGTAGGCTACGATGAAGCTGGTCAGTTAACGGAAAAAGTTCGTCGCAATCCTTACTCACTCATCCTTCTCGATGAAGTTGAAAAAGCCCACCCAGATGTGATGCACATGTTCCTCCAAGTCTTGGACGATGGTCGTTTGACTGATGGGCAAGGACGAACAGTTAGCTTTAAGGATGCCATCATTATCATGACCTCAAATGCGGGTACTGGTAAAGCCGAAGCCAGCGTTGGTTTTGGAGCTGCTCGTGAAGGTCGAACCAACTCTGTTCTCGGTGAACTCGGCAACTTCTTTAGTCCTGAGTTTATGAACCGTTTTGACGGCATCATCGAATTTAAACCTCTCAGCAAGGACAACCTTCTCCAAATCGTCGAACTCATGCTAGCAGATGTCAACAAACGTCTCTCCAGCAACAATATCCACCTTGATGTGACAGACAAGGTCAAGGAAAAGTTGGTTGACTTGGGATATGATCCAAAAATGGGGGCACGCCCACTCCGCCGTACCATTCAAGACCATATCGAGGATGCCATCACAGACTACTACCTTGAAAACCCAAGTGAAAAAGACCTCAAGGCAGTTATGACAAGCAATGGTAAGATTCAAATCAAATCTGCCAAAAAAACTGAAAAAATAGAAGAGATTGCTTCTGAAAAAGAAGAATAAAACGATCTAACAGGTGCAGGAAGTCTATCAATTTCTGCACCTTTTTTTACTAAAATAACTGTTTATTCTTGACAGCTTGCCCCTCGTCCATTATGATAATAATAAAGATACTAGAGAATGAGGAAAATGCAATGGCAAACCCAACTTATGGTGATAAAAAAGAGAATGTGACCTACCAGCCCCGCTATGGTGTGTACGCAGTTATTCCGGATGCGGAGAAAAAACAAATTGTCCTAGTTCAAGCCCCCAATGGTGCTTGGTTCTTGCCAGGTGGAGAGATTGAAGCAGGCGAAGATCATCAAGAAGCACTGAAGAGAGAACTAATCGAAGAACTTGGTTTTACTGCTGAAATTGGAAGCTATTTCGGACAAGCTGATGAGTATTTCTACTCTCGTCACCGTGACACCTACTACTACAATCCAGCTTATCTCTATGAAGCTATTTCTTTCCAAGAAGTACAAAAACCATTGGAAGATTTTAATCATATTGCTTGGTTTCCTATTGATGAAGCAATTGAAAAACTCAAACGTGGTAGCCATAAATGGGGAATTGAAGCTTGGAAAATCCAGCATGGAATTGGCTAAAATACACGATTTTATCCAAAAAGTGCTATAATAGAGTTAGAAAATCGGAGGAACTGTTATGAAGCTTATCAACACGACTAATTCACACTCGCAACTTGTTAAAAGCCAATTAGAAAGCACAGACGCAACTCTTGTCGAGGTCTATTCTGCTGGAAACACAGATGTAGTTTTCACGCAAGCCCCGCTTCACTATGAAATCCTCATTTCCAACAAACACCGTGCTATTCGTGAACCTGAAATCGAAACCATCCAAGACTTCTTCTTGAAACGTAAAATCGACAAAGGAAGCATTGATGAAGCCAATATCAAGACGCTTTATTCAGATAAATTGATTGAGATTTCAATCCCTATAAAATAAGAAGACCAGCTTAAAAGCTGGTTTTCACTTGCAAAAAAGATTGGTAGTGCACAACTACCAATCTTTTAGTTTTATTTCACAGCTTCTTTTAAAGCATCTACCTTATCCAGATGTTCCCATGGAAGGTCAATATCTGTACGTCCCATGTGTCCATAAGCCGCTGTTTGACGGTAAATTGGGCGTTTGAGATCCAGCATTTGGATAATTCCTGCAGGACGAAGGTCAAAGATTTGACGCGCTGCTTTTTCAAGCTTGCTTTCAGCTACTGTTCCTGTACCAAAAGTATCGATACGAACAGAAACAGGTTGCGCTACCCCAATAGCGTAGGCTAATTGTACTTCTGCCTTCTTAGCAAGGCCTGCTGCAACGATGTTCTTGGCAATGTAGCGAGCTGCATAAGAGGCTGAACGGTCCACCTTCGTCGCATCCTTACCTGAGAAGGCACCACCACCATGACGAGAGTAGCCACCATAGGTATCCACGATAATCTTACGACCAGTCAAACCTGAGTCTCCTTGAGGTCCACCGATTACAAAACGACCAGTTGGATTGATGAAGAATTTGGTTTGCTCATCCAAGTAAGAAGCTGGGATTACCTCTTTGATGACCTTGCTAATCACATCATTGTGAATTTGTTCATTGCTAACTTCTGGGTCGTGCTGAGTTGAAATAACGACTGTATCCACCCGTACTGGACGGTCATTTTCATCATACTCAACCGTAACTTGTGATTTAGCATCTGGACGGAGATAGCTGATTTCACCAGACTTACGAAGTTCTGCCAAACGACGAACCAACTTGTGGCTAAGTGAGATTGGTAAAGGCATGAGTTCTTCTGTCTCATCCACCGCAAATCCAAACATAAGACCTTGGTCACCAGCACCAATCAAGTCCAGTGGATCTTGATCTGCATTTCCACGAACTTCCAAGGCTTCGTTAACACCTTGGGCGATATCTGGTGACTGCTCAACAAGTGACGGATGAACTCCCACCGTCTCCGCAGAAAAACCATACTCTGTATTGGTATAACCAATCTCTGCAATGGTATCACGAACCACTCGGTTAATATCTACATAAGCATGTGTAGAAATTTCACCAAAAACATGGACCGAACCTGTGTATACAGCTGTCTCGGCAGCAACGTGCGCATCTGGATCCTTTGCTAAAATAGCATCCAAAATCGCATCTGAAATTTGGTCTGCAATCTTATCCGGATGCCCCTCAGATACAGATTCAGACGTGAATAATTTACGTTCTGACATAAAAATGTCCCCCCTTAAAAAATATTGTTATAGAGTTACAAAGTACTGATAGGTATCTCTACAGTCTAAGAGTTACGACGCGAAAGAAATAAAAACGATACTTTTTTATTTCTGAAGCTAGTAAGGCGCATAGGGTGACCGCATTATAGCGGCAACCGTAGAAGGACGAGCGACTTTGGAGCCGTCATTCTTTGCGAGTTACAAAGTACTGATAGAAATTTCTACCATCTTATCGGGACTATATAACCTTATCATTATACCACTTTTTACTTTTTTTGCAGTATTTTTGAAAAATCATAAAACGAAGTTAGAAAAAGGAGCCATTCAGCTCCAATTTTGTTCTTAGAAAGTTTGGCGTTTGGCTTTACGATCGGCACGACCACGTGCACGATTTTCAGCACGCTTGGTTTTGCGGCGTTTTTCATCCACCGCCCATTGAATCTTCTTCTTATAGCCTGGTTTGACTTTTTTCTTTTTCTTTTTAACCAAGCCAATCATTTCAATATCAAGCTTATCCTGCTTCTTTTCACGATTGGCGCGACGATCACGGTCATAGGTATCTTGGAATTCTCCGTCTTTGACCATCTTAGGAATAAACTTGATCCCTAATTTCTCCAACTCACGAATATCCGAGTCATCACTTGGCTGGTAAAGGGTAATAGCTGTACCAGGTAGACCATTGCGTCCAGTTCGTCCAACACGGTGTACAAAGAAGGACAAGTCTTGAGGAATGGCATCATTGATGACATGGCTGACACCTTCAATGTCAATTCCACGCGCTGCCAAGTCTGTTGCGACAATGTACTCAAAATCAAGATTCTTCACCTGATTCATAATCCGCTTGCGCTCTCGAGGTGCAATATCTCCATGAATCTTAGCCACCTTCAATCCTTGAGCAGTCAAGTATGCATGCAATTCATCTGCCCGCGTCTTGGTATTCACAAAAATCATTGCTAGATAAGGCTGCATAACTTGAGTCAATTCATAAATCTGAGCATTCTTGTCACGGCCCTTGGTCGAAATCAACCAGTTATCAATGGTATCTGAGATAACTGTCTTAGTCTTGATTCTTTCCATGACAGGATTTGACAAGTATTTTTTCAAGAACGGTTGCAATTTTTGTGGAATAGTCGCTGAAAAGACCATGAATTGCAAGTCTTTTGGAAGGCTTCCTGCAATCTTATCAACGGTCTCCAGAAATCCCATATCCAAGGTCATATCGGCTTCATCGACAACAAAAGTCTTAGCCTTGTGAATAGCCAAATCACCAGATTTGACCAAGTCATAGATACGCCCTGGAGTCCCGATAACGATATGTGGTTGGCTAATGGCAAGTTTTTCAATCTGACGCGCCTTATCCGTACCACCCACATAATTAACCACACGGACTTCGACATCTGAGTGAGCTACAATCTGACGAGCTGCTTGATAAATCTGAGTAGCTAACTCACGACTTGGAGCAGTGATTACAGCTTGCACACTATCGCTAGTTTCATCCAATTGCTGGAAAATGGGTAGCAAGAAAGTGTGGGTCTTCCCTGAACCTGTTTTTGACTCACCGACCAAGTCACGACCTGCCAAGACAATAGGAATTAACTTATCTTGAACCTCTGTCGGAGTTGTAAATTTCAACTCCTCCAAAGCCTTTTCTATGTAGTTTTTAAACTGAAATTTCGTAAATGACATATTATCCTCAATTCTATTCTTCCAACCATTATACCATATTTTGTTCTTTTTCTGTAGCCACACTTATCTAACCTATCACAAGGCTCTCAACATCTCCAAATACCAATCTTAGACTTGAGATCACACATTTGCTTTCTATCCAAAATGCAAAAAGAGAAGACCAAATTGGTCTTCTCTCAGCCTTCAGCTTGCGACTCAGATAGATTTGTCAAGCAGGTGCTTAAGAATCTTTTAAAAGTCGAAAGCTTCTAGATAAAATTAGTACTTAATCATCTTCACGCTTGCGACCAAGAAGCAACGCTGCTAGACCTGCAAGAAGAGAGCTAGTCATTAGACCAGTGAGTGAAAGTGGTGCAGTGCTACCTGTATTTGGCAATGTAGCTTGTTTTTCCTTTTCTCCTGCTGGACTTTGAGCTGGTGGATTCTCTTCAGGTTTTCTTGGTTGAAGTCTATTTGCCTGATTATTATCAGCCCCCTGCTCTCCTCCTGGATTAACTGGTGGAACTGGATTTGGTTGAGGTGCTGGTTGCGGCTGTGGTTGTGGTTGTGGACTAGGATCTTGCTTAGCTTCAAAGACCCACTTACCGACGAAGGTTAGATTTGCCCCCTCTTCCACTTCTTGGTAACCTAGGAATGTCCATGTACCATTTGCAACAGCAACTTCTACAGGCATCGGTGCTTCTGGAACGAAAGCAATCGCTGCAGAAGAACTTGTAGTATATGTTCCACTTTGTGGAAGTAAGCTCAATACTTCTGCTGGCAAGTTTTTGTCTGCGGTTGCACTTTCGAAGCGATAAGTCACTTGATAGGTTTCAGTTACTGGTGCAGGCAAAACATTAATTGGTACAGACACCTCAGTAGAAGAACCATCTGGATAGTCAACTCGTACCTTACCTGTGTAAGTACCTGGTTTTGTTGTGTCAATTTGACCTGCAGGTGTAATATCAACTACCTTAGTGCCAGCTGGAAGGCTTGGCAAGTTCGTCACATTATCGGTTAAGTCAGGTGTTTGTCCAACCTTGATAGTTTCTTCCGTTACTTGAGGCGTATAAGTTTCAGCATTTGTCGGATTCGCCTTGAATTCCCACTTACCTACAAACTCAACATCGGACTTATTGACAACGGCGCTAGCTGCGTCGTAACCCTTGAAGGTCCAAGTGCCGTCGTTCACTGCGTCAGTGTAAGTGGTTTGGGATGGTTGTTGAGCGGAAACAGAGGCACCATTCACATAAGTTGCACTGTCACTTGGAGTCAAGGCTGTGATGGCTGCTGGAAGAGCCTTACCTGCTGTCTCGCTCTCGAAGCGGTAAGTAGCTTGATACTTGTTAGCTTCAAAGGTCCATTTGCCTACAAACTCCACATTTGCCTTGTTCACGACTGCATTGGCTGCGTCGTAACCCTTGAAGGTCCAAGTGCCGTCGTTCACAGTATCTGTGTATGTGGTTTGTGATGGTTGTTGAGCGGAAACAGAGGCACCATTCACATAAGTTGCACTGTCACTTGGAGTCAAAGTGCTGATTTCTGCTGGAAGAGCTTTTCCTGATGTTGCGCTCTCGAAGCGGTAAGTAGCTTGGTACTTGTTAGCTTCAAAGGACCATTTCCCTACAAACTCTACTTTAGCCTTGTTGACAACGGCGCTAGCTGTGTCATAACCCTTGAAGGTCCAAGTGCCGTCGTTCACTGCGTCGGTGTATGTAGTTTGTGA
>NZ_GG730097.1:787405-795466 GCF_000162495.1 Streptococcus sp. M143
CCCTACAAACTCTACATTGGACTTGTTGACAACGGCGCTAGCTGCGTCATAACCCTTGAAGGTCCATGTGCCGTCGTTCACTGCGTCGGTGTATGTAGTTTGAGATGGTTGTTGAGCGGAAACAGTGTCACCATTCTCATATGTTGCACTGTCACTTGGAGTCAATGCTGTGATGGCTGCTGGAAGAGCTTTACCTACTGTCGCGCTCTCGAAGCGATAAGTAGCTTGATACTTGTTAGCTTCAAACTTCCACTTACCTGTGAAAGTCAAATCAGCTTTTTTCACAAACTTACTTTTGGCATCGTAACCAAGGAAAGTCCAGCTACCATCGTTCATATCATCTTTGTAAGTCTTTGTTGTCGGCTCTTCTGCAAAAACTCTCGTCCCGTTGAAGTAAGTTGAGCCATCTTTTGGCGCTTTCTTCTGGATAAATTCAGGCAAATCAACACCAGCCGTTTCGCTTTCAAAAGTATAGCTTACATGATGCGGTCTAGGCGTTGCTTCCCAGATACCTGTAAATGTCACGCGCTTGCCATTATATGTCGCATTCTTCTGATCGTAACCTTTGAAGGTCCAGAGATAGTCTTTTTCTTCTTCAACTACTGATTCTTTAGCAGGTTGTTTGGCTACAATGGTGTCACCAACCTTATAAGAAGCCTCATCATTTGGAAGCATTCCCAAAATACTTTGTGGCAATGGAACACGTGCGTCAGAAGATTTGAATACATATTCTGGATTTGGAGTAGGTACCCAGCTTCCAAGGAAAGTCTGTCTGCCTTTTGCTACAACGATTTTTTCTTTATCGTATCCTGCAAATGTCCAAGTCACTTTATTTGCTATATCAACATAAGTCGTTTCACTTGGTTGTTCAGCCAGAATTTCCTTAGTATATAACTTGTAATCATAAGGATTTTTCGGAGTCAACTTGGTGATATGATCTGGTAGTGCAAAAGCAGGATTAGTTGATTGGAACTGATAGTCTATACCATTTGGCGTAAAGCTCCAAGATCCTGTGATGGTCTTCACTTTCGTACCTGCAATAGCTTTTCCGTATTTATCCGCATCAAAACCATGGAAGGTCCATGTACCTGTCGGAACAGTTACTGTGGTGGTGTCAAGTTTGCTTGCATCTTTGTAATCATCAGCTCGTCCAACGAAATCAGTGCCAGCTGGAAGCATCTCGCGAATCTTATTTGGAAGAGGATAAGCAGGAGTCGAGTTAGTAAATTTATACTCTACCCTATAGATCGTATCAGACTGATTGGTAGGAACCAAAATCCATTTCCCTCTAAAGATAACGTCTCCTGCCCCGACTGTTTTCACACGTGGAGAAATAGTCGTATTATCATCTTCATAGTAGTCATCAAATACCCAAGTCCCTCGGCCATCAGGATCCTCAAATCTTGTTTTAGACGGCATTTTAACGCGAGCTTTTTCACCCTTGACAAATTCTCTTTCGTAAGTGATTAAATTATACAAAGTTGATGGCGGATAGATCGTTTGACCAGAATCATCTTTTGAATCTGTATAGAAGTCATAATAAACACTACGCTTGGTCGGTTCAAAGACCCAGTGGAGTGTGTAAGTAGAGTCCTCATCATCAGATGGTTTTTCTATCTTCTCAGGAGCAATAAACTTCCATGTACCATCATTATCATCATCTGTGTATGTATAGAAACTTTCAATGGCATATCTAACATTATCAGAATAATCTTTCGGAGATGTCGTGATAGGAGCTGGAATTTGTGCCTTCAGATCATCTGGAATAGCCTTCCCTGGGGTATCACTGACAAAGTCAAAGGAAACAGTCTTATCTCTGTGTGGTGTGAAAGACCAAGTACCTGTAAAGAGAACTTTATCTTGATTAACTACCTTGCTATTAGCGTCATAGCCATCAAATTTCCAAGTACCCTCGTTATCAAAGTCCATGTAGGTCGTCTCACGTGGATATTCCGCAAATACAGTTTCGCCATTTTTGTAAGTATTTGTATTACTTGGCGTCAAGGCCTTAACTGCAGCTGGTAGAGATCGACTAGGATCTGAGCTAACAAATTCATAGTTTTCTGAGTACTTATCCGCTACAAAAGTCCAAGTACCTGTAAACTTAAGGTTCCATCCTTTATGATCCCACTCACTTACTGGTTTTTTAGTAAAATCGTAGCCTGTAAAGGTCCAGGTACCCTTGTTAACTGCATCATAGTAGGACTCTTGAGTCGGTCTAACAGACTCAACCATCTCACCTTTCGGGTATTGCTTTCTCTTTGCATACTCCCATTCAGGCATATCTACCGGCTTCAGATTATTGATCTCAGCAGGTAGTGCTTTGCCAGCAGTCCCACTGAGAAACTCGTAAGTCGGTTTCCGAGGAACCCCTTTAAATACAAACTCCAATGGTATTGTAACTTTTGGTATTTCCCCATATGTAGCCGCCCGCTCTAGTTCACGACTGAAGGTTAAATCTACTACATCTTCCTCAAAGGTCCAATTTCCTTCATTTTCCGCATCATAAAAAGGTTTGTAGAGATTTTGAGCTTCATCGTAGCGATGCAAGGCTGCTAGCGTATCCAGTATATCTTTAGGTAAATACTCATCACGTTTATCAAACTGATTGAGAGAAAGCTTGTAATCGTATAGCTTACTTTCTAGATCTTTTATCTCCTTAGGAAGAGGTAATTTATATTCGTCACGTGAGGTCTTAGGACTACTTGGTAAATGATAAAAATTCTCAAAATCGTGCTGGTTCATAGGTTTGTAGGATACAGTGACATCCTCAAAGTATTTCCAAGTTCCTACGAACTCTACATCGCCATTGTTTGCCACTTTACTTGGAGCATCAAAGCCAGTCAAAGCCCAATAGCCTTTTCGGTTAGGATATTCTTCTGAAGTATAAAAAACATAGTGAAATTCTTGTGCTTTTACTACTTCACCCTCAGCAAATCTTCTTTTATCTTCTGGACTCCAATTTGCAACATAAGATGGCAAAGTTTTTCCAGGTGATCCATTAACCGATCTATAGGTAGCCTTGTATGGTGTTGGTGTATATTCCCACTTACCTGTGAAGAAAACATCATCTTTGTCAATCACCTGACTATCATGGTCATAGCCCTTAAAGGTCCATCTACCACTTCCATCATACTCTACATAAGTTGTTTCAGTTGGCTGGATGGCTTTTACTTTATCGCCCTTTTTGTAGATTGTTGTGTCTTCTGGCTTCAAGTAGTTCAGACCAAATGGAACCGTTTTTCCTGGTGTAGCACTTTCAAACTCATAAAGTGCCGAGCGAGGAGTCTTATCCTTTTCTGGAATGAATTTCGGATTTTTATCACGAAGACCAGAATTAACAAAAGTCACGAGATTGCGATAAACTTTATCAATTTCTTCTTGCTTTGTTGCAGTTTGAAGCACGCTATCAGCAGCTGCCATCACGCCGTTCAAGATTTCTAGACTATCGTCTGTCTTACTTGAAAAGTCCTTGCTGCGCAACTCTTTGAGGTAGTTCTCCAAAGTGCTCTTATTGAGACTAGCATTTGCTGGAGTTGCTTGGGCAGTGCCTGCAGCTGACTGGCTTGTGCCTGTAGCTGGCTGAGCATTTTTAAAAGCAGTCAAATCTGTCGCTTGACTTGTTTCTGCTACCGCAGATTCGGAAGATTTCAAAGCAACTTGGTTTTCTTTCTGAGGCTCTGCTTGCTCTGTTGCAGAAGAGCCCACCGAGACCTGATTCTCTGCTTTATTCTCCACTTGTTCAGTAGTTGCAAGCTCATCAGCTTGAGCTACTTGAGCGACTCCAAGCGCCGCAGGCGCAAACAAAAATCCAATCGCAAGTGACACAGTAGCAACTGACAATTTGCGGATTGAATATTTTATCTTTCTATCCTGAAAAAACATTCCAGTCCTCCTTTTATTTCATAATTTCTATTTTATCATAAATAGTTGATATTATCTATTTTTTGACCGTAAATTTTTAAAAACTTATTTGTGGATATTTCCTCATAATATACAAATATACAAGAAACTTTCTTCTCTAAAATTGTGATTATAGGGATTTTTGTAAAAAAATGAAAGGAATCGCTCCCTTTCATTTTTTGCTTTTATTTCCAATTTAATACCGCGTTCAAACCATAGTGGTCACTGACTTGCGGACTATTCTGACCATCAAAAACTACATGCAAGCTTTCTACTTCTAACTCTTTCGTTGTAAAGACATAGTCAATTCGAAGCGGTTCGGTATTTCCTTTCCAACCATCAATTTCTGGTGGAACGGTATAGCTACCGCTTCTCTCCTTAGCAACTTCAAAAGCATCTTGCAAATCCAGTGGACTAGCTAAAATCGCTTGGTAGCCTTCCTGACCAGCTGGATTATTAAAATCACCTGCTAAAATCAGAGGTTTATTCAAATCCTTCAGTACATCCTCAAATCGTGCCCATTCTTCTTGAAAACCTTTATTCCACCAAGAAAGATGAACGCTTGCAAGAGCAAGCTCCTTCCCTTCAACCACTGTCTCTGCCAAGGCGACACGGCGAGTATGGTAGTCCGTTGGGTCATCTACATCAGACACTAAAATTTCACGCGCTTTAATAGGCGTTTTAGATAAGATTGCCACACCTTCATGGTAGCGGTCATAGCCGATATGATTGTAAGCCCAAGTCCAGTAGTAATTCTTCCCTTTCTCAGACAATTTTTCAACCAGAAGTCGGACATAGTGATCTTGATGAATGGGTTCTGCCGCTGGTAAAGCTTGATAAAGATGATCAACCTCCACTTCTGGAGAAGTAATTTCTTGATTGATTTCTTGGAAACAAATCAAATCATAGTCTTTATCAAGAATATCCTGGAGTAAGAGCTGGAATTTTTCTTCTGCTTCCTTCTCCATCCAACTGTGGGTATTGAGTGTTAAAAATTTCATGCTTTTCTCCTAAAACAAGAGGTTGGAAAACAGCTTCCAACCTCAAGTATATTACAATTCTACTTTAGCAACTGCTGTTTTAGCTGCAAGAGAACCAGTTTGTTCTAATTTAACAGATTTGAGAACATCTCCATTTGTGAAGACAACCACTGTTGATGTTTCACGACCTGCTGCACGGATAGCATCCAAGTCAGCTGTAACAAGAAGATCACCTGCTGCAACCTTTTGTCCTTCAGAAACGTGAACAGTAAACGGTTTTCCTTCAAGACTTACAGTATCCAAACCAATATGAACAAGTACTTCAAGACCTGATTCAGTAACAAGTCCAAGTGCATGTTTTGTTGGGAAGATACTTGATACAGTACCTGTAACTGGAGATACAATGTTTCCATTTGCTGGTTCTACTGCAAAACCATCACCCATCATTTTTTGAGCAAAGACTGGATCTTTCACTTGTTCCAAGGCAATAACTTGACCGTCAGCTACTGAGTAAACTTCCTCAGTTACACCTTTAAAATGTACAGTATTTTTTTGAACTTCTGTCATTTGGCTTGGAAGAGTTTCAGGAATTACTTCACCTGAGTCAAGGATATCTTGGATATCAGATTTCAACACGTCAGCTTTTGGTCCATAGATAGCTTGGACACCTTGTCCTTTCATGACAAGACCCATAGCTCCTTCAGCTTTCCATTGTTCCTCAGTACCAACACGATCTGCATCCTTAACAGTTACACGAAGACGAGTCATACATGCATCTACATCTACGATGTTTGCACGACCACCAAGAAGGTTAATGATATTTACAGCTTGAGAAGCAGCGGCAACTTTTGTTTCACCTGAAGCTGCATCTTCTGATGCTCCTTCAGCAGTTTCGTAGTTTCCGTTACGTCCTGGAGTTGCGTAGTTGAATTTCTTGATCATGAAGTTGGCAATGAAGTACATGATAACCGCAAAGAGGACAGTTACCCAGATAAAGTTAACGATATCCATACCAATACCAGCATTAATTGCTAGTGGTGTACGAGTCAAGAATTCAATTGAACCGAATGAGTGCATACGAAGGTGAACAATATCCGCCATAGCAAAGGCAGCACCTTGAACAAGAGCATACACTAGGTAAAGAGGTGTTGCGATAAACATAAACATATACTCGATAGGTTCAGTAACCCCTGTCAAGAATGTTGCAAGGGCTGTTGCAATCATCATACCCTTGTATTGGTGTTTCTTGTCAGCATCAACATTGCGGTAGATAGCAACGATGACACCCATCAAGATACCGAATGAACCGATCATTTGTCCAACTTTGAAACGAGCTGGGTGAACAGTATCTAACAATTGTTGGTAGTGACTTGCATCTGTACCTTTAAGGTTAACAAGGTCTGTTACCCATGCAAGCCATAGTGGGTCTTGACCAAATACTTGAGTTCCTTTAGCTGCACCAGTAAGGATTTCGTATGTTCCACCAAGAGCTGTATAGTTCATTGGGATAGTGAGCATGTGGTGAAGACCAAATGGCAAGAGCAAACGTTCCAAGGTACCATACAAGAATGGTGCGAGAATTGGTGCAGTTTCTTGTGAGTTGGCAATCCAAATACCAAAGCTATTGATACCGGTTTGAACTACTGGCCAGAAAGCTGCAAGTACAATTGCTGCAATAGCTGAACGAAGGATGACAACGAATGGTACGAAGCGTTTCCCATTGAAGAATGAAAGCGCATCAGGAAGTTTACGGTAGTTGTAGTATTTGTTATAAGCTGTTGCCCCAACAAAACCAGAGATAATCCCTACGAAAACCCCCATGTTAAGCGCTGGAGCCTCAAGAACGCTGATAAAGTAGTCAGCAACTTTGATTGAGCCACCAAAGAGAGTAGTGACCATAGCCTCAGGGTTTTTCAGCATATCACTTGTAACTCCAAAAATAGTACCTGTGATACGGTTAATCAAGATGAAGGCAAGCCCGGCTGCAAATGCACCACCTGCACGTTCTTTTGCCCAACTTCCCCCAATAGCAAGGGCAAACAAAATATGAAGGTTACCGATAACCCCCCAACCAATTTGCTCAAGGATTCCACCTGTAATCACTAGAGGAGCAAGATTTGGGTCAATCATCACGATTGATTTACCGATTGAGATCATCAATCCAGCCGCTGGCATAACGGCGATAACCACCATTAGAGCCTTACCGAATTTCTGCCAAAACTCGAAAGACAAGACATTTTTGAATGTAGCTTTCATCATTCAAATCTCCTTTATTTTATTTAGGCAAACGTTTTACGAAAACGTTTGCACTTGTTTATGATTTAATTATACCACTTTATTTTTTTTGTAAAGGCTTTTATAAAAAAATTTTCCGTTTTTCTTAAATTTTTATACAAGCGCTAAATTTCAAGTTCAAGTTAGCCAGCAAGCAGTCTTCTCTGGGCGACTTGTAGTCCAAGCATTTTTTAGGATAGTTATTGATCCAGTTTTCGATGGAGGCGACTTCTTTGGAAGTCGTTTTCTTGGTTCCTTTAGGTAACCATCTACGAATGAGCCTGTTGTGATTCTCATTGGTTCCCCTTTCCCAAGAGGCATAGGGGTGTGCATAGTAGATATGTTCCTTAGAAAACACATCAGATAAGCGGTTGAATTCGGCTCCATTATCTGCCGTGATGGAAAGAATCTTGTGTTGTCTTAAGATAAGTTTTATAGCCTGATTGACAGACTCAGCGATTTTATTTGGAATTGATCGAATGATTTGGTGTCTGCTCCTTTGATCCGTCAAGGCCAGTAGACAGTAGTTTTTCGCTTTGAAACGTCCCTTTCCAATACATTGTAGGACTGTACCACGCTTGATTTCATTGTGGATGGTCTGAGGAGCTTTTCCAAGTAGAGAGGCGATTTCTCTATTTGATTTCTCTTCTAATTTCCATCGTTCGATTAAGCGACGACTATGGATTGTCAAGTGTTTAGCTTTTGTAGTATAGTTGATTTGCATCTCTGTGCCTTTCTTGTGTTTGTGGTGAACAACAAGTCTAACACAGAGGTGTTTTCTTATGCCTATAACTAGATTTCATTTAACAACATAGACTAGTTGAACCAGCTCATTTTTAGGAAAGTTGGCTGGCTAACTTCATTATAGAACTTTCAATTTTTATACAAGCGCTAAAAGAAGAAG
>NZ_GG730097.1:795979-1002425 GCF_000162495.1 Streptococcus sp. M143
AAGGATAAAGAAAAGATCGTCAACACTCTCCAATTACCCTATTCCAACGCCAAATTAGAAGTGACCAATAATCTCATCAAACTTATCAAACGCAAGCCTTTGCTTTTCGAAACTTTGAAAACTTCAAAAAAAGGATTTTCATCGCTCTCAACATCAAAAAAGAAAGGACGAAATTCGTCCTTTCTCGATCTTAGCTGACTTCAACCCACTACAGTTAACAAAGAGCCGTTTATTTCCGTTTTCTCGCAATCAAGTGAATCGGTGTTCCCTCAAAGACAAAGGCCTTGCGGATTTGATTTTCCAAGAAACGCAGGTAAGAGAAGTGCATGAGTTCTTCTTCGTTGACAAAGATGACAAAGGTTGGTGGCTTGGTTGCCACTTGGGTTGCGTAGAAAATCTTGAGGCGTTTTCCTTTGTCTGTCGGTGTTGGATTGATAGCAATGGCATCCATGATGACATCGTTCAAGACAGCTGATGGGATACGGGTATTTTGACTTTCACTGATTTGCTTGATCATCTCAGGCAATTTATGGAGACGTTGCTTGGTAAGCGCGGATACAAAGACAATCGGTGCGTAAGGCAGGTATTGAAACTGCTCACGGATATCTTCTTCCCATTTTTTCATGGTGTGGTTGTCTTTCTCAAGAGTATCCCACTTATTGACCACGATGATCATCCCTTTACCTGCTTCGTGGGCAAAACCTGCGATACGCTTGTCGTACTCACGAATACCTTCTTCGGCATTGAGGACCATCAAGACCACGTCAGAACGGTCAATGGCACGCATGGCACGCATAACAGAGTATTTCTCCGTATTTTCATAGACTTTACCAGACTTCCGCATACCAGCTGTATCAATCATGGTAAACTCTTGGCCATCCGCATCTGTAAAATGGGTATCAATGGCATCACGAGTTGTACCAGCTACAGGGCTAGCAATCACGCGGTCTTCTCCCAAAATGGCGTTGATCAAACTTGATTTTCCAACGTTAGGACGACCAATCAAGCTAAATTTAATCACGTCTGGATTTTCTTCTTCGACTTCGTGTGGTAGATTTTCCACGATGGCATCGAGCACATCCCCTGTTCCAATACCGTGGACAGACGAAATTGGCAGCGGTTCACCCAAGCCCAGAGCATAGAAATCATAGATGTCATTTCGCATCTCAGGATTGTCAACCTTGTTAACGGCAAGGATAACAGGTTTATGGGTTTTATAGAGTTTGCGAGCTACGTACTCATCTGCATCCGTGATTCCTTCTTTCCCAGACACCACAAAAACGATGACATCAGCTTCTTCCATAGCGATTTCTGCTTGGTGCTTGATTTGCTCCATGAAGGGAGCATCGACATCGTCAATCCCTCCAGTATCAATCATACTAAAGGAACGATTGAGCCACTCACCCGTTGCATAGATACGGTCACGTGTCACACCCTCGACATCTTCTACGATTGAGATCCGCTCACCAGCGATCCGATTAAATAGAGTTGATTTCCCAACATTGGGACGTCCCACAATGGCAATAGTTGGTAAGGCCATGTTTTCTCACTTTCTACAATAACTTTTTCTGTTCTAGATTTTTCCGAGTTGAACTAGGTTCGGCTTGACCAAACTGCTCTGCTAAACGCTGACTCCAAGAGGTCGTCGCACGCGCACCAGCATAGTCCGCCTGTACTTGGTCATAGTCCAAAATCGATGCTACGGGCTGTTCTTGGTATTCTTCTTCAAATACCACTTGGTTCAAAGGCAGTCTTGGTTTGACTTCGTGTTGTTGATCTGGTACGCCAAGGGCAATCCCAAAAACAGGGTAGGTATAGTCAGGCAGGTTAAAAAGCGCTGCCACTTCTTCCGACTTGTAACGGACCAAACCGATAATCACACCACCATATCCCAGACTCTCTGCTGCAAGCAAGGTGTTTTGACCAGCAAGCGCCGCGTCTACAGACGTGATAAGGAGGCCTTCCACTCCTTGAGGTTGGAAAGTATCCGTATGAAGACTCGCTCCCTTTTCAGCTCGGTTCAAGTCACCGACAAAGAGCAAAAAGGCAGCTGACTGGCGAATGGCTTCCTGCGGAACCAACTCATATAAGGCATCTTTCTTCTCTTGACTGCGCACAAGAATCACAGAGTAGGATTGGAAATTTTTCCAAGATGACGCCATTTGTCCAGCAGTCAAAATCTCTTCCAAGTCTGCTTGAGGAATTTCTTGCTCCTTAAAACGACGAACTGAAGTATGAGCTTTCATCAGTTTAATGGTTTCTGTCATCGGCGATTTTCTCCTTCTAGTCTCGTTTCCTCTGCTAAATAACGGATTCGCTCCATAACCCGTCTAGCTTCCCAAGTCTCGTCATTTCCATTCTTTCCTTTGGCAAAATGTTTTTCCAAATCTTGGAAATTAAAGTTGGAAGTAAAGAAGGTCGGCAAATCTTCCTGCATGCGATACTGGAGAATGACTTGAAGAATCTCATCACGCACCCAAGGGGTAGACTGTTCTGCACCAATATCATCCAAGACCAGGACTTCTGCTAACTTGATGTCATACACCAAGGCCTTCACAGATCCTTCACCGATGGCATTTTTTACATCAATGACAAAACTTGGATAGTGGAGAATCGTCGTTGATGCCCCACGTTTTTCAGATAGGTCGTGAGCCAAGGCCGCCATCATGAAACTCTTTCCGACACCAAAATCTCCGTAAAGATAGAGGCCTTTTCGGATGTTTGGGTAAAGGTCAACAAAGGAATAGAGTCTCTCAAAAATCGGCAAGCGTCCTAGATCATCCAGGTCAATCTGAGCCAACTTCGCTTTCTTGAGACTTGCTGGTAGATTAATCAACTTGAGACGATTCTTAATTGCAGCCTCTTTTTCTGCCGCGATTAGTTCTGGTGTTTCTTCATAAGACACATCCGCATATCCGTGATTCATAACCAAGATAGGCTTGTAGCCACGCGCTATATAGTCCGCATCCCCACGAAGAAACTTATCCCGTTCTGTAATATATTGATTGAACTTGGAGATGCTACGATTCAACTCCTCTGGACTGAGGGATTCTTTCTGGATAAAAGCCGCCACATCTGGGTCTTTCATAATCTGCTGGACTAGGTCCTGATACTGAAAACGACTTGTCTGACGTTTGATAACGTCGCCAACACTTTCCATCTAGTCTCCTCCTTCTTCTAATCGGGCTAACATTTCTTGTTTTTTGCGTTCGAGTTCCAGACGAGTTTCCTCACTGGTTTGATTTTTATATTCTGGATTACTCCACTTGGGAACATTTGTCTTAGTCGAGCTAGTTTTCGATTTCTGGTCTTCTTGCCCTTTTTGCTGACGCTCTCGAATCCGAAGCACAGCTTCTTCTGCTGTCCGAATTTTTTGATAAGCATAGTCATTTGCGACCTTCATGGCGTATTTTTCATTGACATTGGCCGAATCAACCTTGTTAAAGGTTAAAAGTAAGACGATATTGATGACTTCGTCCAACAAGCCTAAAGATGCCATCTGGTGAAGAAGTTCCCGTTCGCTCTGGGTGATGTTCCCCTTACGAGTTTGCTTGATTTCCGCTAAAAATTGTAGGGGAGTTTTGGTTTTGGCTTCCTTGATAATGGTCATTTCTTTGGGGCTAAAGTCAGAAGAAACCTGCTTTTGCGCAATCTTTTCACGCATGCGTTTGACTGAAATAACCTGAGCTACAGCTGTCGCCTTGGCTAGTTGATAGATTTCAAACCAGGTCCATTTTTTTTCATCTGCGATGGCAAACAATTCCAAAACATCCGTTTGCTCGTCTTCAAAACGCAAGCCATCTCGAGCCATCAGGCGCTGAAAATGTTCCAAATCAAAATCATTTTTTAACTTGCTTTTAGACTCGCTTGGGGTCACTTCTTCGGTCAGGGTTGGAAAGACTTGACTCAAAGAAACCGAGAGTACTTCTCCCTCACTTGGAGCCTGCTTCATGGCAGAAACAGCTGTATCCCCAATCTTTTTCTCCAATAGTCTACTATAGACAGAATGACTTAGGAATTCCTGACTGGAAAGGGGAGAATGAAGCTGCAATTCATAGACTTCCCCCTTCTGGTAAAGAGTCAACAAGTCCACAGCAGATAAGATTTTAAAAGACTGGAGGAGCGTATTCATCCCGAAGTTCAAATGATTAAGAATATTAGCAAAGAGGTGCTCCTTTTGCCCACCATCCCAAAAAGTAATAGCATATAGATAGAGGCTCAGTGCCTCCTGACCGATAATCGGGAGGTAGCACTGCACCAGAGAAGAGGTATCTTGCGACACCCGATTATTCTTTAGAAAAGAAAAACGGTCATTTGGCTTCATTTACTTTTCCTTTTTCTTCTTAGAGGACTGGGTGATCTGCTGGAGCAGACTCTCCAACTCACTCACATCCTTAAAGCTACGGTAAACACTGGCAAAACGAACATAGGTAATCTCATCAAGCTCTGCCAATTCTTCCATGACTAAAGAGCCAATATATTCACTTTGGATCTCATTCTCACTGCGACTACGGAGCTTTTGCTCGATACGATTGACCACCATGCCGATTTCATCACTTGACACAGGACGCTTCTGGGCTGAGCGAATAATCCCATTAAAGATTTTATCTCTCGAAAACTGCTCTCGCGTACCGTCTTTTTTGACGACAACCAGCGTTCTTTCTTCTACTCGTTCATAGGTTGTAAAACGATGCTGACACTCGTCGCACTCACGTCTTCGACGGATGGTGTTTCCTTCTTCGGCTTGTCGACTATCAACAACACTAGACTTGGTAGCCCCACATTTTGGACAACGCATGCATTTCCCTCCTTGTCGTTTTCTTTTCATTATACCATTTTTTGAGCAATTCCCAAAACAATTCTTATTTTTACTTGACAAGTTTTTTGTTTTATTGTATTATTTAATTAGAACAATAAAGAAAAAGAAAGGAGACTATGATGTCCTGGTCATTTGATAATACAAAACCCATTTATTTGCAGATTATGGAAAAAATCAAATTACAGATTGTTTCCCATGAACTGGAACCCAACCAACAGCTCCCAACCGTAAGGGAACTAGCGAGCGAGGCTGGGGTCAATCCCAACACAATTCAGCGCGCCTTGTCTGACCTTGAGCGCGAGGGCTTCGTTTATAGCAAGCGGACTACTGGTCGTTTTGTCACTGAGGACTTAGATCTCATCGTTCAGTCCCGCAAACAGCTTTCTGAGGAGCAACTGAAAAACTTTGTAACGGGCATGCTTCAATTCGGCTATCAAAAAGAAGAACTGCCAAGTGTGCTTAGCGAATACATCAAAGGAGTGTAAAATTATGACATTACTAGCATTTGAAAATGTATCCAAATCCTATGGGGCTACAGCAGCCCTTAACAATGTTTCCCTTGAGATTCCCGCTGGAAAAATCGTCGGGCTTCTCGGTCCAAACGGATCTGGAAAAACAACCTTGATCAAGCTGATCAACGGACTTCTCCAACCAGACCAAGGTCGTGTCCTCATTAACAACATGGATCCGAGTCCTGCTACCAAGGCCATTGTCTCTTATCTACCAGACACGACTTATCTGAATGAACAGATGAAAATCAAAGAAGCACTGACCTACTTTAAAACTTTCTACCAAGATTTCAATCTTGAGCGGGCTCAGCATCTTTTAACAGATCTTGGCATTGATGAAAACAGTCGTCTCAAGAAATTGTCAAAAGGAAACAAGGAAAAGGTTCAGCTCATCCTGGTTATGAGCCGTGAAGCTCGTCTC
Organism: Streptococcus sp. M143; assembly: GCF_000162495.1. NCBI lineage: Bacteria > Bacillati > Bacillota > Bacilli > Lactobacillales > Streptococcaceae > Streptococcus > Streptococcus sp. M143. The sequence goes on from NZ_GG730097.1 coordinate 801,729, forward strand.
TACGTGCTCGACGAACCTATTGGTGGTGTGGATCCAGCTGCCCGTGACTATATCTTGAACACCATCATCAACAACTACTCACCAACTTCAACTGTTTTGATTTCTACCCACTTGATTTCAGATATTGAGCCGATCTTGGATGAAATCATCTTCCTAAATAACGGAAAAGTTGTCCGTCAAGGAAATGTTGATGATATTCGTTATGAGTCAGGTGAGTCGATTGACCAGCTCTTCCGCCAGGAGTTCAAAGCTTAGTTAAAGGAGATTATTATGTTTTGGAATTTAGTTCGTTATGAATTTAAAAATGTTAACAAATGGTATCTAGCTCTCTACGGTGCTGTGCTTGCAATTTCGGTTTTGATTGGTGCATCCATTTCTGGCATTAGTCAGACCTACACTAGCTATGGTAATGATCCCTACTATCTGTTAGGCTTTCTGATCTTAGTTTTTGGTGGGCTCAGCGTTACTCTCTGGATCGCGACTATCTTTCTAATCGTTCGACGCTTCAAGGGAAGTGTCTACGATCGTCAGGGCTATCTGACATTGACTCTGCCCGTCTCTGAACACCAGATCATCACCGCCAAATTACTGGGTGCTCTCATTTGGTCAATCATAAGCTATATTGTATTTATCTTGAGTATCATTATTATCTTCTCACTCACCCCTGTAGTGAAAGATTTGCCACTCCTCTATCGATTTATCTCTCCTTATCTCGGTTACGGTTGGCTCTATGCCCTCTCTCTTCTGGTCGGTTCAATTACTTGGATTTTATCTATTTACCTTTGTATCTCAATTGGTCAACTATTTAACGAGTATCGTACCGCTATGGGAATTTTAGCCTATATCGTGCTTAACATCGTGATTGGCTATATTTCCATCTTCTTGCGAGTTGATGACAACTTCAATTTACTAATAACAGTTGATATTATTAAAGACGCTATTCTAGCGACTATCTATTACCTCGGAACCTACTATATCTTGAAAAACAAGGTTAATTTGCAATAAAAAATGCCCAGCTTACAAGAGCTGGGTTTTCTATACTTTAACTCAATATCAAACTAGCTACAAGAGGGCTGACAAAAACATAGAGAATACCGGTGACACCGATAGCCAAGCCACCCATGGCGCCTGCTACAGAGCCGTATCGAAAGGCCGTACCCGTTCCGACAGCATGACCTGTCCCTCCAAGGGAAAGACCTACAGCCACTGGATCATCAATTTTCAACCACTTCAAAAGGGTTGGTCCAATAACACTAGTCAAAATCCCAGTTGCTACTACGACGACCAAGGTCACAGTCGTCAAGCCTTGCAATTTTTCTGTGATTCCCACTGCCATGGCGGTTGTCACTGACTTGGGAAAGAGAGAAATGGCTAGGAAAAAGTCCATGCCAAATATTTTCGCTACTATGGCAGTAAAGCAAGTATTGACAACTACTGCTAGCAGACTACCAAAGAGAATACTCCGCGCATGGTGCTTCATCAGATGAAAACTCTTATAAAGCGGAATCCCTAGAGCCACCGTCGATGGGACAATCAAGTTGTTCAAATAAACCCCACCTTGGTAGTAATCTTGATAAGAAATACCCGTTACCTTTAGGAAAATAATGATAAAAATTGCCGACAAAAGCAAAGGCGTTGTCAATGGATGGGGGAAACGTCTGTAAATCAACATTCCTGCTAGATAAGCTAGGATAGATAAGGCGATCCCAAACAGAGGATTGGATACAAATTCACTCATTTGGCGTCTCCTTTCTCATAATCTCCCTCAAACCGTCGCTTGATAAACTGAACCACTAGGGCGATGAGGATAATATTAATCACAGCCGCAAAAAAGACAATCAAAACGATGGGCAAGAGATAGGGAGCAATCACATCAAACTTTTCCATGATACCCACTGCTGGCGGCAAAAAGAGAATGGTCATATTGGCCAGCAAGAAATTCCCGACCATATTGACATGCCTCGTTCTCAGCCACTTGAACTGCAGGGCTAGAAAAAGAATAATCAAACCGATAATACTGCCTGGGATAGGCAGATGAAAGAAACTGGAGATTCCCTCACCGATTAGAGAAATCACAAAGAGAATCATTAATTGAACATATAACTTCATCTCAAACTCCTTGAAATAGAATTCTTGCATACCAGTTTACTCTTTTTTCAGGAAATTTCAAGGAAATGCCGAAATTTTTCTTTCTTGCAAGGATTAGCTAAAAGTAGTATAATCATTGCATGCGCAATCATTTTATGCTACAAAGACAGTCAGTAATGACTTTGTGATTTTACTTTGAAAAGAAAGGAGAAAGCAATGACCTACTTAGAAAAATGGTTTGACTACAACCGCCATCAAAAAGAAATGGAAGCCTTGTTGGAAGAAACTATTGCCCAGCAGAGTGAACAAAGGCTGAACTTGAAAGAGTTTTACCTGCTCTACTATTTGGATCTAGCCGATGAAAAATCCTTACGACAGATTGATTTACCCGATAAACTCCATCTCAGTCCGAGCGCTGTTTCTCGAATGGTGGCACGATTAGAAGAGAAAAACTGCGGTTTGCTTAGTCGCAGATGTTGCGATCAGGATAGACGGGCTAGTTTTATCTGCCTGACTGACGAGGGACAAACCACCCTAGCTTACCTGCAAAAAGCCGTCGAAGAAAGACTGGAAACGAGTCTTGATTTCATTTCTTAATCAGATTTTTTAAAAAAGTTGCGTGCGCAATCATTTTTCTTGACATTCCTCTTTTCAAGGAGTACAATAAAGTCAAGATCGAACAAAGGAGTTTTATATGATCGAAATTACTTATCTAGACGCCAGTAAGCAAGAGAGAACTATGACTTTCGAGTCTTACCAAGACTTTGAACGTTCTCAACACGCCTGCCTCATCGGCGTTGCTGATTACTATACTGTCCAAAAATTAACCTACAATGGTCATGATTTGGACTACCATGGGACTTATGGAGATGTTTTCTTCTATCTCATGAAACAAGATTTAAGCCAATATAACTAAAAAAGGAGAAATACAATGGCAAAAGCAATTACAGATGCAACATTTGAACAAGAAACAAAAGACGGTTTGGTCTTGGTAGACTTCTGGGCAACTTGGTGTGGTCCATGTCGTATGCAAGGTCCAATCTTGGATAAATTGTCTGAAGAACTTTCAGAAGATGTCTTGAAAATCGTTAAAATGGACGTTGATGAAAATCCAAATACAGCTCGTGCTTTTGGAATCATGTCTATCCCAACCCTTCTCTTCAAAAAAGACGGCCAAGTGGTGAAACAAGTTGCAGGTGTTCACACAGCAGAACAAATCAAGGCCATCGTTGCTGAATTGAGCTAATCACACGAGAGACCATGTACTTCATTTGGTCTCTTTTTTCTTACCCTTTGCCATTTTTCAAAAAATATGCTAGACTGTAGGTAGAATATTACGATGTTTGGGACATGCCATCGCTAAAAAAAACCTCTACTTGGTATTTTTTAGCTCCCCTCAAGGGAGCTTTTTGCGTGCTCTGAACATTTCCCATTTTAGAAGGAGTACTATGAAACGTCATTCAGCCTTGGTCGTCTTTAGCGGCGGTCAAGATTCCACAACCTGCCTCTTTTGGGCTAAAGAACACTATAAAACAGTCGAAGCCGTCACCTTTGCCTACGGCCAACGCCATCATCTCGAAATTCAAGTTGCTAGAGAAATCGCTAAGGAACAGGGAATCCGTCATCACATCTTAGATATGTCTCTGCTGGGACAAATCACTGAAAATGCCTTGACTTCTGATATGGAAATCGAGCAAAAAGAGGGAGAGGTTCCCAATACCTTCGTTGACGGTCGCAACCACCTCTTTCTGTCCTTTGCGGCAGTTCTTGCCAAACAACGGGACATTAAAGACATCGTGACAGGTGTCTGTGAGACAGATTTTTCAGGCTACCCTGACTGCCGGGATGTCTTTGTCAAATCCCTTAATGTTACTCTCAACCTTGCCATGGATTACGACTTTGTTATCCAAACACCTCTCATGTGGCTGGACAAGGCTGAAACTTGGGAATTAGCCGACCAACTCGGTGCCTTTGACTATGTTCGTGAAAAGACCTTGACCTGCTACAACGGAATTATTGGAAGTGGCTGTGGAGATTGCCCAGCCTGCCACCTACGTCAGCATGGCCTTGATGTTTATCTCTCACAGAAAGGAGAGGGCTAATGTTTTTTGCTCCCAAAGAAATCAAACAGGAAACTGGGGAATCTCTTGTCTACAATCCTCACAGAACCTTGGTATCAAAAGAGTTTACCTTCGATGCTGCCCACCACCTCTTTCACTATGAGGGAAAATGCAAATCCCTGCACGGACACACCTATCATTTGCAAATCGCTGTCAGTGGATTTTTAGATGAACGGGGCATGACCTACGACTTTGGAGACATCAAAGCTATCTACAAGAACTTCTTAGAGCCCCACCTAGATCATCGCTATCTCAATGAAACCCTGCCCTATATGAACACGACTGCTGAAAACATGGTTTACTGGATTTTCCAAACCATGAGTCAAGAGTTGCCAGACGAGCGCGGTCTCCGTTTGGAATACGTTCGCCTCTATGAAACTCCGACTGCCTTTGCAGAGTTTAGACGGGAGTGGTTAGATGACTAGGGAACGTGTCCTCAAACTACCAGTTCTGGAAATTTTTGGCCCAACCTTTCAAGGTGAAGGTCGTGCTATTGGGCAGAAAACCATGTTTGTCCGCACTGCTGGTTGCGACTACCACTGCGACTGGTGCGACTCTGCCTTTACTTGGGATGGTTCTGAAAAACCAACTCGCATGACCGCTGACGAAGTCATTGCTGCCTTAGACAAACTAGGAAGCTACGACTACGTTACCCTATCTGGGGGAAATCCTGCTATCCTAGCAGCTAACATGGCTCAACTGGTCACTAAGCTCAAGGAACGTGGTGTCACTCTGGCAGTTGAGACCCAAGGCTCCCGCTGGCAAAATTGGTTAAAAGATATCGATCAGGTCACCCTGAGTCCCAAGCCTCCTTCATCCAAGATGGAAATCAACTTCGAGACCTTGGACTTTATCGTTTCCCAACTAGATCCAGACAAGGTCACCTTTAAAATTCCTGTCTTTGATGATGCTGATTTGGCCTTTGCTAAAGGGATTCAAGAACGCTACCAACCAGATGTCCTCTTCTTATCGGCTGGAAATCCTGAGCCCAAGGCTACAGGCAATATTGTCCAAGACCAACTAGATCGCCTCAAAGAACTCTGGGAACGCGTCGCTGCTGACGATAGCTGGGGCAATGTCCGCGTCCTTCCTCAACTTCATACCCTCCTCTACGACAACCAACGTGGTGTTTAAATTAGAAAGAAAAAATCATGTCACAACAAGAAGAAATGAAAAACCTTAGCCTCCTCGGCAACAAAGAAACCAACTACATTTTTGACTATCAACCAGAAGTCCTCGAATCTTTTGACAATCGTCATGTTGAAAATGACTATTTTATTAAATTCAACTGTCCTGAATTTACCTCCCTGTGCCCAATCACTGCTCAGCCAGACTTTGCGACGATTTATATTTCCTACATTCCTGACAAGCTCTGTGTCGAGTCAAAATCCCTCAAACTCTACCTCTTTAGCTACCGAAATCATGGGGATTTTCACGAAAACTGTATCAACACCATCGGGAAAGACTTGGTCAACTTGCTAGACCCTCGCTATTTAGAGGTATGGGGAAAATTCACTCCGCGCGGTGGCATCTCAATCGACCCCTACTACAACTACGGTAAACCTGGAACTAAGTATGAAGGATTGGCAGAACAACGCCTCTTTCAACACGACCTTTATCCAGAGAAAATTGACAACCGTTAAACAGATACGAAAAAGCCCTGTTCCTCAAACTGAGGAGCAAGGCTTTTTGAATTTCAATTATTCTTCTGTTCCAAGAAAGTTTTTCGCAACAAGGGCTGCAAGAACGCCACCAACGATTGGCGCAAGGATGAAAATCCATACTTGTTGAAGGGCTGCGCCACCTACCAAGACGGCAGGTGCCAAGCTACGAGCTGGGTTAACTGAAAGGCCAGTAATGTTCAATCCCACAAGAATCAAGGCTGTCAATGACAAACCAATCACCAAACCAGCGATTGCGCCATTGCCTTTGCTTGCTGATGTTACAGTCATGATAACTAGGACAAACAAGAAAGTTGCGATGACTTCAAACAAGAATCCACCAAAGACAGTGACACCGTTTGCCAAGGCATTTTCACCAAGACTAGCAGTTGACATACCTGAGTTAGACAAGAGGAAGAATACTGCAGCTGACGCAAGGAAAGCTCCAACTACTTGTCCAAGGATGTAGTTTACAAGTTCTGAAGATGACAAACGTTTGTTTACAAACATAGCGATCGAAACAGCTGGGTTCAAGTGAGCACCTGAAACAGTTCCGATTGAGAAAGCTGCGACTACAATTGCCAAACCAAAGGCAAAAGCAATTCCAAGGTGTCCAAGACCTTCAACACCATTTCCAAAAACAACAGCTCCTGTTCCGATGAACACAAGCATAAATGTACCGATTAATTCAGCAACAAATTTTTTCATGATAAGTCTCCTTTTTTTAAACTATGTATTAGTCTATCAAAAGAAGGAAAGGGTTTCAAGAAAATTGACTGGAAAGTTATTTGAAAATCATGAAACAACTCGCTTATCCTTAGTACTGAAAAGATTGAATAGCTTCTTTCAAGTCATCTTGTAAAAGTTTATGACAGTCTAGTTGAAGGTAAGTTTCCAGCAAACAGGATCTGAAGTTGGAAAATTTATGGAAATCATTTACTTCTTTCAAGGGAAATTCGACTGTTTGCAGCCAAGCAGTGAGGAGAGACGATTCGATTTTCCCTCGTAAGATTGGTTCATAAAGTACTCTCGCTAACCGCCAATCTTCATCATTTGTAAAACGAATCTCAACACGTTTAAAGATTTTCCCAATGATTTCAAATGCTTCGGCTATATCTGACTTTGGAAAGCTAGGATGGCATATAACTTCCGTCAAGAGATCAGCCCCATGCGCAAATGCGTGGATCCACCCAAACTGATGAGAGTAACCCGTCGTCTCTTTTTCCTTTGTAAGATAGTGTAAGCCTTGATCTAGCATGGTAATCCTGATAGGAGAAGACAATTGCTGGTAATAAAGTGATTCCTTAGTACCATCGCAGGACAGTAGATTGGCATAAATAAGCGCCCTAAAAGAACGTTTAAGAGCCGAGACCCCTCTACTATCAATTTCTTTGTATAGACCTTCATCAGAGGAAACCCCTTCTGAGATAAACTGAAACTGCTCAAGGGAAAACAACTCTTCTTGAAGGCCCCTAGCTAAACTCGTAAAAACAAGTTCGTCTCGAATTTCTGGAGAGGGATCTCCCAAATGCTCAAGCAGCCACTGAATTTCTTCTCGGCTATAGCTTGGTTTTTCTTCTGTCACTTTTCTTTGTAATTCTTTATGCATCTTATGCATCTAAAGTACCTCTGGATTTCTAGTAACTTATCAAAAAGTCATCCGAAGATGACTTTCTGTTCTTTAAAATCCGAATTCAGCACATACTCTATAGTAGGTTTAATTCTGACATCCTGTTTCTTTACTCTCCCAACTCAGCACTGTAGGCAATAATCTGGTCAACTGTGTCTGACAGGAATTGGATGGTATCACGGAGTGGTTTGTCTGTTGAGATATCCGCTCCGATAATCATGGCTGACTCAAGCGGTGTCTTACTACCACCTGATTTAAGAAGATTGAGCCAATCTTCAGCTCCGGTTTCTGAATGTTTCAGATGGAGGTAGCCAGCTGTCGAGATGACAAGACCAGCAGAGTAGGTGTAGCTATACAAGCCCATGTAGTAGTGAGCTTGGCGCATCCAAGTCAAGGCCGCATCGTCGTCAATTTCAATGGCATCTCCCCAGAAATCTGTCAAAACTTCCTTCATAATGCTGTTGAGCTTGCTTGCTCCAAAGGTCTCCCCTTCTTCAATCAATGTATAAACCTTACGCTGAAAGGCTGCTTCCAAGAGGTGGGTGATGAAATTATGGAAGTAGGTATCTGTCAAGCGGTGAGCAAGGGCAAAGCGTTTTTGACGAGGATCATCAGACTGGTGCTCCAAGTAGTCACTGAGAAGCAATTCATTAAAGGTTGATGGCGCTTCGACGTAGTAGGTCGACATGTGGGCATTGAAGTAACTTTGGTGATTATCTGAAAAGATAAACTGACCAGAATGCCCGATTTCATGAATCAAGGTATAGACATCACTCAAACGACCTGTCCAGCTCATGAGGACATAAGGGTGCACGCGATATGGATCCGCCGCATAACCGCCAGAATCCTTGCCACTATTGGCAGCGAAGTCCACCCAGCGCTCTTCTTGATAGCGAGCAACTTCCTGACAATATTCCTGCCCCAAAGGTTCTACCGACTTCATGACCAAATCATAGGCGTCGTCAATAGTCACTTCAGGATTCAGAGCGCTGTCCAAGTCCAATTTCCAGTCTGCAAAGGTCATCTTTTCAAGACCATTTACCTTGGCAACATGCTTGAGGTATCTCTGAGCTACTGGTGCAAAGTCCTTCATGATGAGGTCAATCTGGCGGTCAAACATGGCACGGTCCACTTCTTGATCAGCCAGAAGATAGTCAAAAACTGAGTCGTAGCCCTTCATATCTGCTAATAGTTTTTCAGACTTAACCTGAGCTAGATAGGCTGCAGCTGCTGTATTTTGGTGCTTACGAAGTCCTTCTGAGAAGGAACGGAAGGATTTCTCACGAACTTCAGCGTCCTCGTGGTTTTGGTAGAAATTCTCATAAGTTACAAAGCTGTTTTTGTAGGTCTTGCCATGGGCCTCAAAGTCAGCCATTTCAAAATCCCCAGCTCGCATCTTGGTGTAAATATCCTGTGGACTGTAGAAAACTTCACCCAGATTGGTCAAGGCCTTTTCCACATCTGCCCCAAGATAGTGGGCTTTTTTGATTTTAGCCTGACGAATAGCTGCTGTCAAATGTGGCAGTTCACCCAAACGGTCCAAGACTTCCTCGTCTGCTGCTACCAAAGCGTCGTCAAAGAAGGTCAAGGCTACACTGGCATCTGTTTCAAATTCCATCCCAGCTTGGGCAATGTTGGCAAAATCTTCATTGCTATAGTCTGTCGTCTGAGGCATAAAGGCGTAATTACCAATATGACTCATCTGAATGTAAATTTGTTCCAATTCTGCAAAGGCCTTCTCAAAATCCTCAAAAGTGTGAAGATTGCCCTTGTAATCACGGCTAAATTGGTTGATGTCTTCGCGAGTCTTCTCGATTGCTCGCAAGAAATCCTCACGGTCTTGGTATAGGGCGGTTAAATCCCAAAGTTCCTTTTCTGGAAATTCTGAACGGTGTTTTTGTTCCATTTTCTTCCTCTTATTTCTCTAATTCTACTAAAACACTAAGGGCTGATAAGGCATAAAGCGGTGCTGTTTCCGCTCGAAGAATCCTTGGACCAAGTCCTGCAAGAACAGCTCCTTTGGCTTCAAAACTTTCGATTTCTGCAGGTGAGAGACCGCCTTCTGGGCCAAAGATAAAGAGCAATTTGGCTCCTGTTGCAAGACCAGTGACTGCTTGCAGAAGCGCAGAGGCTTCTCCCTCTTTTGCTGATTCTTCATAAGCCACCACAATTGAGTCAAACTGGTCCAGCTGTGCTAGAAAATCTGCTTTTTTCTCGAAAAGCTGAATACTTGGGACCAGATTACGCTTGCTTTGTTCTGCCGCTCCAAGGGCGATTTTTTCTAGTTTTTCAACCTTTTTACCCAATTTCTTACCATCCCACTTGGCGACCGACCAGTCAGCAGGAAAAGCCCAGATTTGGCTAGCTCCCAGTTCCGTCACTTTTTGAGTGATGAACTCCAGCTTGTCTCCCTTGGGAAAGCCTGATGCGATGGTGACTTGGACTGGTAGTTCTACATTATCAGCTAATTCTTCGAGCAATTCAAACTGACGAGCTTCCACATTTAGCACGCGCGCCAAACGCTTGATACCATCCTCAAAGACCAAGGTAACCTCATCACCTTCTTTCAAGCGCATGACCTGAAACATGTGCTTGCTGGTTTCCTTGTCCTCAATGGTGACAGGAGAGATAGGACTGCCTTTGACAAAATACTGCTGCATGTTAGCCTCCAATCACACCTGAAATATCCTTAGTCTTCTTAAAGACACAGGCATTCCATTCCCCTTGAATCATGTGGGTTTCAAGGAAAAATCCAGCTGACTCAGCTGACTCGCGCACCATGTCCCACTTGTCCTTGATAATCCCACTCATGATGAGGTAGCCTTCGTCCTTGACCAAACGATAAGCATCGTCTGTCAGATGAATGAGAATATCCGCCAAGATATTGGCCACAATGACATCTGCTTCAATCTCCACACCCTTAAGCAAATCTCCAGCAGCAACATGGATGTTTTCCATGCCAGGGTTGAGTTCGATATTTTCCTGAGCCACCCGAACCGCCACATCATCCAGGTCATAGGCGAAAATTTTCTTAGCACCAAGCAGCGAGCTTGCAATGGAGAGAACCCCTGAACCAGTTCCTACATCCAGCACCGTTTCGCCACCACGAAGAACCTGCTCCAAGGCAAAGAGGCTCATCTTGGTCGTTGGATGCGTCCCAGTACCAAAAGCCATCCCAGGATCCAGCTTGATGATCTTTTCTCCAGCAGTCGCCTCGTAGTCCGTCCAGGACGGCACAATGGTCAAGTCATGGGTGATACGAGCTGGCTCATAGTATTTCTTCCAGTTGTCTGCCCAGTCTTCCTCAGCCAAGTTAGTCGTACCCATCTTGACATCTCCTAAATCCATAAAATCTGTCAATTCTGCTAGACGAGCCTGCAAATCTGCTTCAACCACTGCCACATCAACCGTATCAGGGTAGTAGGCCGTCACAACGATTTCATCTTGTTGCTCGACCTCTGGGAAAATCTCGCCGAAACGGTCCACATTTCCCACATAGTCCATACTATCTTCGATCGCAACACCTTGCGCTCCTAGCTCAATCAAGAGATTGGAAACCAACTCCTCTCCCTCACGCTTGACTGTAACTTTTAACTCTTGCCATGTTTCCATAAATTTTTTCCTTATCAATCTATTAATTCTTCTAATTCTTTTAAAGTTCTTCCATCCTGATCTTTCCAATCAGTTCGACCGTTCGTTTGCATACCCAGCAAAAAAGCTGCTGCATAAGAAGGGCTAGAAAAGAGTTGTTTTTCCTTTAACACTCCATCTTGAATGACCCGAGAAGCTATTAAATTCTGACGCATTTCTTTTAAACTTGCTGGAAGGTATGGAGAATCCTTTATTTCTACTTGACTTCCTTCTAAAACAACAAAACCTTCAGTTGTCCGTTCACAAGTTGCTTCTATTACTTTGTTAGATTTCTTAGTTTTACGCTTTAAATAAAGATAGGTTGAATGATTATCAGTCAAATCTTGACTAACTTTCTTTGTCATTGGAACAAAAACACGATAACCTAAAGTTCCAATAATCATTAGCGTATTTTCAACAATTTCATTCAGTTCAGATTCCTTTTCCTCACTTACATTACCAGGATTTGGATCATTACTATTTTTCACAATGTAGCGACCAGCTTCTTTAGCAAGTTGAGTAAATTTATTTTCCAAATAGCTAATTTCTGTTGGACCAAAAGAATTATTTTGAGTTGTTAGAATGATGACGTCATTAAAATAATCTGCGTGAGTATCGCGGGTATGCTCTTGAATTCGCAACAATACCCCTTCACCATTTTTCCGAGTTGTCGCCTGACCAATATAGGTCACATCTTTCTGTTTATCTTCATCTCGACCAAATAAGAAATAAATACCACTTTGTTTCATTTCATCACGAGACTTCAAATCTCCCAACTGAATACGAGGTATTTTGTAAATCACCCCCGTCCAATTTGACAAAGTACATTTGATTTTTCCAGTCACTTCACCATCCATGAGAAACATATTGATATTTTTGCTACGCTTTTCCATTTATCGAACTTCCTCCAAATAATCTCTCACTCTATCCTGCAACTGAGGGACAACTTGACTAGAACTAAGAAATTCCTCAACATTCATGAGCTGATAGCCCTGTCCTTCATCACCAAAGGTGATATTGTCAAACTGTTCTTGACTTAGCTGACCAACCATAAAGACAGAGTGCCGACCTTCATAGAGCATACTTGGGTAAACCTTGCTCCAAAGCAGACAATCCTCAGTCAGATAAACACCAAGTTCTTCATCAACTTCACGCGCCACGCACTCAAAAGGACTTTCATCGCCTTCACTTCCACCACCTGGCAGTTCCCACATATTGGGCCAGGGAATACTTGCCTTATCATCGCGTAAGATAGTCAAGAGCTTATCCCCACAAAACAAAGCAATCTTACAGCCTGTGAAATCAGAAATTTCTAGTTTCATCTTCAGTTCCTTCTAACATTTCCTTTTCCAGCTCTGCTAACCAATTTTGATAATAGATTTTCTCATCCCGTAACATTCGGCTACTATTCATTTTCTGTCTAGCAATCTTCATAGCCTTGTGAGTTTGAACTACATCTTTCTTTACCTTAAATTGATACCAAGCTTGAATGACCTGCATATCTGCTGTTTTTATAGATAAAAAGGATTTGACCCCTCGAATACTTGCATATTCTTCCGCTTTCTTATTATCTCCTTCCATCAGAGCAACTTGAAGAAGGTATAATTGAGAGCTAGTTTTAGACATTGGATTGTCTGTTTTCTCTAGCACAGACTGCAACTGTTGCTTTGCAAGCTCTATATTATCATCCAATATGAATACCAATCCCTGAAGAGTCTGAACACTTTCTGCAAAACTCCCTCTCACATCCTCATCAACAGACATGATAAAGTCTTTCAAGTCATATTCTTGAGGAGCTAGCAAGGTCTGGGCAGAATGCCTCAACATCAGGTAGGCGTATTTCGTATTTTCAGGGTGTTGTAGTAATTCCCAAATTTTTGCTCCATCGGTAATCCCAACTGGCAGAGCATTGAATAGAAGAAGAGATAAATTTAGACAAATCCAAGTGCCTGCAAAATACCAGTTTGTTGTCAAAAAACCAAAAAGTGTTGCCAATAATATCAAGCAAAGGTGAACTATCAAGCCTCCTGAAAGCATCAAGATGATTCTTTGATCACTTTCATTCTCTTTTAAACCAATATACTGAGCACCAACATTTTTTATAACTGCTGTTCGACTAAGATGAAGCCTTCCTGACTTTTTGGTTAAAAGAAAGTTCCCTAATCCAAAAGCCACCAGACGATAGCCTGTCAGATAACCACAAAATGCATGACCAAGCTCATGAAGAATAAAGATTACATACATGCTTAGAAGAGCGAATGCATAACCAAAAGTAAAGACTAAAACTGCGGAATACCCCAACTCTGCAAATGCGATTGTTCCACAAGCAAAAGCTAGCATCATCACAAGAACAGACACTGTCTGAATCAAATACGTCACAATTTTTTTCATAAACTCTCCCAATAATCCCTAGTATCTTGGATAAGGATAAAATTCTCCCTCTTCCAAGCCAACTTTTCCTTCTCCAAAGACTTCTTGGTTCCATTCCATGACAAATTCTTCTGCTTCTGGGTCTTCCAAAAAGTCCATGAGGGCATCTAGTCCAACCTCTGCAGTATCTTTAAGAAATAGCGCAAAATAAGCTAAAAATTCACGAGAAAAACCTTGCTTCGGTAGGTAAGGGATGACCGTGAGATAGTCTTCTTCATTAACCGTTGACTTGGCAGGGTTGTAAAAAAGGACTGCTTCCTCAAAGAGAATGTCATCTGATGAGACCTCTCCGTCTTCATCCACCATCTCCACACCTGCAGCATTTTGCGCTTCCAATAGAAAACTCACTTCAACCGCGTGGTTGCGCTTGTCCCAACTAATTTCAAAATCAAAGGGAAAGTTCTTCTCCAACTCTTCCTCTAAAACATCTAAAAATCCGTATGTTGCCATTTTGTCCTCTTTCTATGCGACTCTTAAATCGCCCCGAATACTCGGAATTATGCTAAAATAGATACTACCATCTTACCACATATACATCAGAAAATCCATGTTAGAAAGGACTGCTATGCCTGACAATCTCGCGCTTCGCATGCGCCCTAAAACCATCGACCAGGTCATCGGTCAAGAGCATCTGGTCGGACCTGGAAAAATCATCCGCCGCATGGTGGAGGCCAACCGCCTGTCATCCATGATTCTCTACGGACCTCCGGGTATCGGAAAAACCAGTATTGCCTCTGCCATCGCTGGAACCACCAAGTATGCCTTTCGGACCTTCAATGCCACTGTTGATAGTAAAAAACGTCTCCAAGAAATCGCTGAAGAAGCTAAATTCTCAGGAGGACTGGTTCTCCTACTGGACGAAATTCATCGGCTTGACAAGACCAAGCAAGATTTTCTTCTTCCCCTCTTGGAAAGTGGACTGGTCATCATGATTGGGGCTACGACTGAAAATCCTTTCTTCTCTGTCACTCCAGCCATTCGCAGTCGCGTCCAGATTTTTGAATTGGAACCCTTGTCCAATCAAGATGTCAAAGAAGCGATTCAGATAGCTCTAAGTAACCCTGAGCGTGGTTTTGATTTCCCAGTTGAGCTAGATGATGATGCACTGGATTTCATCGCGACCTCTACAAATGGAGACCTTCGTTCTGCTTTTAATTCACTGGACTTGGCTGTTCTTTCGACTCCAGCAGATGATAAAGGCATTCACTATATAACACTTGACATCATGGAAAATAGCCTACAGAGGAGCTATATTACTATGGACAAGGATGGGGACGGGCATTATGATGTTCTCTCCGCTCTACAAAAATCCATCCGTGGCTCAGATGTCGATGCCAGCCTCCACTACGCCGCCCGCTTGATTGAGGCTGGTGATTTGCCAAGTCTCGCTCGTCGTTTGACTGTTATCGCTTATGAAGATATCGGTTTGGCCAATCCTGAAGCCCAGATTCACACCGTGACTGCTCTTGATGCTGCCCAGAAGATTGGGTTCCCAGAAGCCCGCATTCTCATTGCCAATGTCGTGATTGATTTGGCCCTTTCTCCAAAATCCAACTCAGCCTATGTAGCTATGGATAAGGCACTTGCTGACCTCAAAACATCAGGGCACTTGCCTATTCCGCGACACTTGCGTGATGGGCACTACAGTGGAAGCAAGGAACTAGGGAATGCCCAAGACTATCTCTATCCACATAACTATCCTGGAAATTGGGTCAAGCAAGACTATCTGCCAGAAAAAATTCGTAATCATCACTATTTCCAAGCAGAAGATACTGGTAAATATGAACGGGCTTTGGCTCAAAGAAAGGAAGCTATCGACCGTTTGCGAAAAATCTGAAATCCTTTTCAAAAAATTGCACTTTCCTCTTGATTTTTTTTGAAAAAGTGGTATCATATAAACATAGAAACGCTGTGGTGTACGACTTCACACTTAAGTGTTGACCGACTATTTTTTGTATTATTAGGGAAACAAAAGTCTTCTAACAGCATGTAGGCCGTCTCACACGGAAACAGCTTCAGTTAGAGCGAGTTGCCCACCTGCTTAATTGCGCGGGTTCAATACAAACCGTGAAGTTTCGGCACCAATACAGCTTTTTTCTTTGCCTCCTTAGCTCAGCTGGCAGAGCAGCGGACTCTTAATCCGTGGGTCACAGGTTCGATCCCTGTAGGGGGCATCTAAATACAACAGGAAAAAGCCTTGTAAATCAAGGCTTTTTTTGCTTGTCTATAACTGATTTACCCCATCATTTGTCCCACATTTTAAATCTATCTTTTCTTTTTGAATCAAATTACATCTTTACAAATAGTGTAAAGCCAGTTACTTTTGCTTTGATTCCATACAATATTTTCATGTAGAGAAGACAAATTTTATCTTCTCTTTTTATTTTCAAAATAATAAAAACTGATTTTCTTTTCATAAATCAGACTGAAACTTCCAAATTTTCCATTTTGTTTATTGACATTTCCTCTAAAAAGGTGTATAATATTTTTATTATCAAACTATACTATACTATATAGGGGGTATTGAAATGAAATTTTCTAATCGTTTACTGCTATTCCTTGCAGGAGTTGTTTTTGTCCTTTTAGGACTTTTCCTATTTACAAACCCAGTAGCTAATCTTGTTGCTTACAGCTGGTGGATTGCATTTGGTTTACTGGTTTCTTCTATAGCAGCTATTTTAGGCTATTTCTCTGTACCAAAAGAGCTTCGCTCACCAGCTCATCTTTTCCAAGGGATTGTTAATCTTCTCTTAGCTCTTTACCTCGTTGCCTATGGCTTTGTGACGCTGCCAGTTGTCATTCCAACTATTTTAGGAATTTGGTTAATTGTAGAAGCCATTATAGTTTTCTTTAAAGGCAATCGTCTGGGATTGATTTTCCCTATTATTGGCAACCATATCATGTGGATAGCGTTGCTTGCATTTTTACTAGGTCTAGTGATTTTGTTCAATCCAGTAGCTACAAGTGTCTTTGTCGTTTATGTCGTTGCCTTTGCATTTTTAATTGTTGGTTTCACCTATATCCTTGATGCCTTTCGTAAATAATCTAGCTGCCATTTTGGGCATATTAAAATAGCTGGGAAGTTACATTCTCAGCTTTTTCTGTTGCCTCCTTAGCTCAGTTGGTAGAGCAGTAGACTCTTAAGCTATGGGGCGCAGGTTCGAGCCCTGCAGGGGGCACATCTAAATCAACAGAAATAAGCCTTGAAACCAAGGCTTTTTTTAACGTCTAATAGCTTTTTGTAGAAAAGTATTTAAAAATAAAAGAGAAGAGAATCTCTCACTCTCTTCTCAGTATATCTTATTAAATTTAGTTTTTCTTAATCTAGCTGATTTTCCTTTGCAACGACAAATTCCTTAACCAATCGATAGATAACAGCAAATATCGGTGTAAAGAATATCATCCCAAGTAAGCCAAAGAGATTGCCTCCAATACTAGCAGCCGCAAGCGTGAAAATAGCTGGCAAACCAATAGACTGACCTACAACTCTAGGATAAATAAGGTTTCCTTCAATCAGCTGTATAACTTGATATAGAAGAAGAGAAAGTAAGGCTTGAGTAGGACTCACTGTGAAGATAAAAATCGCTCCCACAACACAAGCAATCATAGGCCCTACATAAGGAATGAACGATAGCACTCCTGCAAAGATACCTGTCATTACTCCATAGGGTATCCCAAACACGCTGTAACCAACCGCTATCATAACTCCTATGATAACTGCTTCAATCAGCTGACTCATCAAAAATTGGTCATAAGTCTCTAGTGCTACTTGTCCAATGTAAGTCAACTTTATCACCACCTTCTCTGGAAGAAAAACTTTTAGAAGTCGACTCGTCATCGCTGCCAAATGTTCCTTACTGGATAAAAATAAAAAGGTGAAGACTATAATCAAAAAGGCATTCATCAAACTTGAAAAAATATTGCCGATATTACTAGTCAGACCTGATAAAAAACCTATCAAAGCTTGGCTAATAGAACTAGATTGTCCCTGTATGCCTGATACGATAGTTGACAACATGTCTTTGGTTACAAATTCCGAGCTGCCTAGCAATTTCTCAAGTTGAGTAAGGACTGTTGAAAGGACTGTTCCCAGCTGACTAATAGTCTGGGCTAGGGTTGGCAGCACCAAAACCAAAAGAGCAATCACGATTAAGATAAGAGCTAGGAAAACAAGTACCATGGCAATCGGACGACGCAACTCTGCCTTTACCTTCAATTTAACTAAGTACTGTTCAATTTTTTTCATAGGAACATTAAGCACAAAAGCAATAACAGCACCATAAATCAAGGTTGATATTACATCAAAGAGAGAGATTGCTCCTGATATAAAGCTCGATGCATTCAGAATTACAAGAGCAACCAGCCCTATAAAAAGTATTAACGGGGTGTATTTTTTTACTAAGTTCATAAATTCTCCTTAATAAACATGTTTAGATACGACTATACTATTTGGTTTTTCAAACTCTCGGTCAAGGTAAGCTTGGTAAGTTCCTGGTGCGATAAATCCTTTGGGTGAGAGGATATCTGTTCCAGCCTGACCGACTATGGTATCTGCCAAGAGCACACAATTTGTGGATAAGACAAAGTAGGATTTAAACTTAGATTTGATAAATTTATAAAGTTCCCCATCCGTCTCATGTCTGATTTTATAAGCGTAGGTGTAGTCTTCCTTACCATCACCTGTCGTGATTTTATCCGCACTTGGCTCCCATGGAATCGTCAGTTGTTTCAATTCAGTCAACTTTTTTTGAATTGCTTTTTCCATTTCAGGTGTCAAATCTATTCCATAACCAAAAAGTGTTTTTTGACTCTCACGTTTACATAGATCAATGTACTTATCGCGGTCACAGAAATATAAGACACCATCTCCTACCATACCAAATAAGGTCTCAGATGACGGATCATAGTTGCCATAAGAAATAACACGGCCCTGATAGCAGATATCCACATGACCAATAGCTGAAAACAGGGAGGTCTCAGCTGTATGAACAAAAATTTCTAGCTCTGCTGTCTTACCAGACTTCACTATTCCAAGATGGATATCTTCTTCCTCATCAGCATTTTCCAGCATAAATTTGTTAATTTTTGCTAAAGTTCTTGCAGGGATGAGAGCGGCTAGGACAATAGGTAAGCTAATTCTAATGCGACGTTTGAGATGGTTTTTCCCAATTTCCCCTTCAAATAAGAAACCGTCACGGATATTGGACAGACCATAAAGGAAAAAATAAGCCCCTAAAACAAAGAGTTGAAAGACAGAATTTCCCGTAGAGGACAAAAGACTAGCTCCACCAAGAAAAACTAGTAGAATACCATCTAGTAAGAGACGAAAACGAGGTCGAATATTATTTTTACGGTAGAGAACATAGGTGACAAGATTAATCGTGGCCCTAAAAATCTGATAAACTCCAATCACAAGAGCCAGAACATAAATCGGTATATCAGTCGCAAGATTAGAACCTAGCAAATATCCCAGCACTAACAATTTAACCAGTGCAACTCCCAAGGTATCCGTTGACTGGCTTTTTTTGAAAACTCTTAATAGCAAATCTACGACCGTTGCTATCCAAGCTAAAAACAGAACCAGGCGAATAACTGTTACTGGCAACCAAGTCCCCGTGACCATCAAGATGAGACCTAGCAGAACAAACAAGAACCCCTGAGCAAGTAATTTCTTACCTGTCAGACCTAAAGATAGAATTTTCGCCATATAAAAACCTTTCAACAATAAAAATTAAACACTCCGATTAAACTGACTAGTAAATAGCCAACACTACAAACAGCCTGTGCCAGCAACATATGGTGACTAGAAATGACTGTAGTAATGTCACCATCTTGTCTTATGCACTTCTAAAATTTGTTATATTGATTAGAAACCAGAGCTTATAAAAACTAGCTAAACTCGAGAGATAGACACAATTGCGACGAAAAAATGTATAACCAATTCAACTTGTTAAGGTAAGAAAGCATTATTTCCAATCTATTAATTATTCATCTATTACCTATTATGACACAATATTCCCTATAGTTCAACTTTTTACTTGTTTTTATATTACACGGACTAAAAAGTTTTCAACAGTTGATTGCATTTGTTTTAATAAGTTTTAACCTTTCTTGGTTAGATAAAAAAAGAACCATACAGTTTAGAATCTGTATGGTTTTTGCCCCACTTTTGTCCCATTTTTAAATCATGACATTGAAAATACCTAAAATCACTTATATTTCAATATTTTTAATTGCTCTCAATATGAAAGTCCTTTCCAAATCCCTGTAGGGGGCATCTAAATCAACAGGAAAAAGCCTTGGAATCAAGGCTTTTTTGTGTAGTCTTAGCACTAAAAAACGATAGAAAAAACACCCCTTCTGAACTGCACCCCAAAAGTTAGACAGAAAAAACCTAACTTTTGTGGCGCAGTTCATTCGCGTCACATGAAGTTATTTAAGCATCTCCTTTTTTTTATTACCATTTTATGTTATAATAAATTGTACTTCTAAAATAGAAAGGTCTTAAAATGACAACTCTTATTAAACATAAACGTGTAGAATTTTCAGAACTTTTTTATGACCTAGTTTTTGTTTTTGCAATTTCAAAAGTAACTACTTTAATTGACCATCTTCATAACGGTATTTTGACTTGGAATTCTTTCCTTGATTTTTTCATTGCTACTTTGTTTCTCATCAATTCCTGGATGATTCAAACCGATTATACCAATCGCTATGGAAAGAACTCTTTATTTAACATAGTAATCATGTTTATCAAAATGGGAATTTTACTCTTTATAGCCAATATGATTGGACCTGATTGGCAACAATATTTTCATTATCTCTGTTGGGCTATTGGTACATTAACCCTTACCTTATTTTTTCAATATTTGGTTGAATTTTTTAGAAAATCAACCGATGATGCTAATCGGGAAAGTATCAAAGGTTTTCTATGGATAACAGGTCTAGGAAGTTTAGGAGTCTATCTAGCAGCTCTTCTTCCTATTTACCTTAGAGTCTATATCTTATTTGCTAGTATTCTGCTAACATTTATTATGCCAAGTATCTTGCTTAATAAAGATAAGCATTACCAGGTAAATCTCCCCCATTTAATCGAGCGTATCTCCCTTCTTGTCATTATTATGTTTGGAGAGATGATTACGGAGCTAGCTAACTTCTTTACAATCGAGAATTTCTCGATTTATTCGGTTCTTTATTTCATTATTATGATTTCTCTGTTCTTGTTTTATTTTGGTCAATTCGACCATGCTATTGATGAAAAATCTAATCAAAAGAGACTATTTCTAATTTACAGTCACTATCCTATTTTCATTGGACTTCTTATGATGACCGTTTCGATGAGTTTTCTTCAGAATCCTGAAGCTAATCGTCTCTTTGCAACCAGCTTCTCTTATATCGGATTTGGCCTCTTTCAAGCTGCTGTCCTAGTAAATGGGCCCTATAACAAACACTATCTTCGCTATTCGAAAAGTTACTACTGTGTCCAAGCGACACTCTATCTGGCTGCCTTGATTCTCTCTTTAATCTTTGCTTCTAATCCTATAATAGTAGTGAGTATAACAACCATTTTAGCTCTAGCTATAGCCATTCATTTTATTTATTTTTATGTGACACAGAATAAAAAATATTCCAAATCTAACTGGGGGTTCTTTTAATGAGTTTATAACATAAAAAAAGCTTTGGGAACCAAGGCTTTTTTACTTTCTATCTACCCTTTTTCATGATGTATTTTCGTATAGGTGTTTCAACCATTTGAACGATTTCAAATCCTTCTTTTTGGTAAAGATTGTAAGCTGTTTGATTTGCCACGTAGACATTTAGAGAAATAGTATCTATGTCTTCATTTTCAAAGGCCAAACTAACAAATTTCCTTAAAGACTGGCTACCTAAGCCCTGCCCCTGTTTCTGGGGATTGATAAAAAATCTCCCGATATGAAGATTCCTGTCTTCTAGCCTAATTTTCTGAATAAGCCCCACAAACTCTTGTCCATCAAAGATTGAAAAGATTCCTTCCAAATCTTGTAAGACTTGAATTGTCAAGGGAAAAGGAATCATTGTTCCCATCCATTGTTCTTGAAAGGATTTGCCAAGGGAGTTAGACCATTGGCATACGAATTGAGCGTTTTCTATACTTACCTTTTCTTCAAAACGAATTGTCATCTTTTGTCCTCACTATCTTATCTATGTTTCTTTATTATACTACTTCTCCTATTTTTTACGAATAGATAAGTATGATTGATCTTTATTTTTTTCTTGTCGGGAGCATTCTCGCTTCTTTTCTAGGTTTGGTCATTGACCGTTTCCCTGAGCAATCCATTATCAGACCAGCTAGTCACTGCGATTCCTGTCAGACTCGCTTGCGTCCCTTAGATTTGATTCCGATTATCTCTCAAGTAATTGGTCGCTTTCGCTGTCGCTACTGCAAGGCTCGCTATCCTGCCTGGTATGCCCTCTTTGAACTAGGCTTGGGGTTACTCTTTCTAGCTTGGACTTGGGGGTGGATTTCCTTGGGCCAAGTCATCCTGATAACTGCTGGCTTGACCTTGGGAATCTATGACTTTCGCCATCAGGAATATCCCTTACTAGTCTGGCTGACTTTCCAACTAATCCTCATGGTTTTCTGTGGTTGGAATCTGGTTATGGTCTTCTTCTTTATCCTTGGAGTCATCGCGCATGTTATCGATATCCGCATGGGCGCAGGGGATTTTCTCTTTCTGGCTTCTTGTGCTCTCGTCTTTAGCACGACAGAACTACTCATCTTAATCCAGTTTGCTTCTGCGACGGGGATTTTAGCCTTTCTTTCGCAAAAGAAAAAGGAAAGACTTCCTTTCGTGCCTTTCCTCTTACTTGCTGCGACTATAATAATTTTCTATCAGTTCTTATTAGTTTGTTGAATTGGGAACCCAAAGCTCAACTTCTGCATCCATGGGATTACCGTTTAAAAGTATTTCTAAGATAATTCCATCATTGTAAAGCGAGCTATATTCTCCCTCAAAAAAGTTATCCTCCAATTTATCAAACAAGAGTCTTGATTTATCACCACTGGCTGAGCTTACTAAATAATCTTTCTCTGGGACAAGAATGCTTTCGTAACCTGCCACAGCATTATTTGCCGCAACTCCTGCGTAGTATTGTATACCATCTTTATGAGGAACTATCAAAGCATAGCCTCTTTTATCTATGGAATGGGGCATCAATTTTCCTAGCATTCCTTCTTTAAATAACTGAGTATAGAATGCTGTTTTCTCTTTAGAATAGTGATGTTCATGAACTGTAGTTCCTTCTATCAAAATACTCTTGCCAACTAAGGTAAACGATGGTTTAGTTTGATGTTTCATTATATGAACTCCTTTCTTTATGGTATAATCATAACAAAAGTAATATGACAACTATCTGTCATATTTAAGGAGAAAATTATGAAAATTGGCCGTCAAATGGGGATTATTTCTCATTTAGTAAATAAACGAAAAACAACAGCTAAAGAATTATCAGAACTTTTTAAAGTCAGCACACGAACTATTATGAGAGATATTGATGATTTATCTCTTGCAGGCATTCCTCTCTATGTAATGAAAGGAAAAAATGGAGGCATTTTTCTTATGGAAGACTTCCAAACTGACAAACCTCCCCTGACCCAATCCGAACGGCTTTCGATCGAATCTGGTTTAAAAAGCCGTTATCAAGTATTGGAAGATGCCTCTACTTTCAATGCTATATTGAAATTAAATGCTACCAATACATACTCTGATTTCGAAATTGATTTATCTCTATCTCAAGGGAACTTGGAAATACGAACTTTGATTTTTAAGTTATTGGAAGCTATCAGAGGTAGAGTAAAAATAAAATTTTCCTATATTAATTCACAAGGACTGGTGAGTCAAAAAAATTGTGAACCTTACCGTATTGTCTATAAGGACCGGAGTTGGTATATGGATGCCTACGATACTGATAAAGCGCGTTTTTCTGTTTTTAAAGTTGCTAGAATTAGTGAACTTACTCTCTCCGATACTTTTTCAAAAAGACATTTTACACCACTTCCCTATGATGGTGGTGCTTGGATGAATGAAAACAAAGTACCTGTCATCCTGCATGTCCAGAAAATTGTTCTTGATCGATTTGTGGAACTCTTAGGCTATAATGCCATAAAACCTATTAATAGCGATATTTACGAGATTACTTATCCGTTAAACGACAATGATTGGGGATACAATACCTTGCTTGCTTTTGGAAAATACATCACTGTTATATCTCCTAAGCATTTCCTGAAACATTTCACCAACTATATAGATACCATTCATAAGCAATACCCAAACTAATATTCAACTGTCATTCATGAACTTATACCCTAAAAAGAAAAAGGAAAGACTTCCTTTTGTGCCTTTCCTCTTACTTGCTACTTGTGTGATTATTTTTGGTAATCTACTGCTTGTTTGATAAAGTCCTCAATCGGCTCTCCTTCATGGAGAGCTTTTACAATTTTCGAACCAACGATAACGCCATCTGACACTGCATTAAAACGTTCGACATCGGCTTGACTAGATACACCAAAACCTGTCAAGACTGGGATGTCAGCTACTTGATGCAATTGTGCCAGGTGCTTGTCCAAGTCTGCACGGTAATTACCAGATTTTCCTGTCACCCCATTGATAGCAACAGCATAGACAAAGCCTTCTGCTCCTTCAATCAACTCTTTCTGACGCTCAAGTCCTGTTGTCAAGCTAACTAGTGGAATCAAGGCAATGTCTGTATCTGCCAAAAAGGGCTCTACAAAGTTGGCATGCTCATGAGGCAAGTCTGGGATAATCAAGCCCTTAACTGCTGTATCTGCCAAATCTTTGACAAATTTCTCCACACCGTACTGAAAGAGCGGGTTGAAGTAGGTCATGATGACCAGTGGTGCCTCAGTCTGAATGGTTTTCAAGGCTTCAACCAAAGCCTGGGTAGAAGTCCCATGAGCTAGACTGCGCAAGCCTGCTTCTTCGATAACAGGCCCATCTGCAACAGGGTCTGAAAAGGGAATGCCCACTTCAATGGCAGAGACACCCAAATCTTCTAAAAAGTGGATTGTTTCGGCGAGTCCATCCAAACCTTTTTCGTGGTCTCCAGCCATGATATAGGGAACAAAAATTCCTTTTCCAGTTGCTTTAATAGCCTTCAATTTTTCTGTTAGTGTCTTAGGCATGAGCTTCTCCCTTCTTTGCTGCATCTGCTTCCAAGCGGTCTTTAACTTGAACCACATCCTTGTCCCCACAACCTGATAGACAGACAATCATGGACTTGTCTGGTCCAAGTTCTTTGGCCAATTTCACCGCAAAGGCGATAGCATGGCTTGATTCCAGGGCAGGGATAATCCCTTCCACACGAGACAAGAGCTGGAATCCTTCCAAGGCTTCCTCGTCTGTCACAGGAACATAGCTGGCACGTTTGATATCGTGATAGTGAGAATGCTCTGGACCAATACCCGGGTAGTCCAAACCTGCTGAGATAGAGAAGGCTTCAAGAATTTGACCATGAGCATCTTGGAGCACATCCATAAGGGAACCATGAAGGACACCTGGACGACCCTTGGTCAAGGTAGCTGCATGGTGCTCCGTATCCACACCAAGTCCTGCTGCTTCAGCTCCATACATAGCTACAGATTCATCTTCTACAAATGGATGAAAGAGCCCAATAGCATTAGAGCCACCACCAACACAGGCTACTAGGGCATCTGGCAGATCTTGACCCGTCAAGTCGCGGTACTGTTGTTTAGCTTCTCGACCAATAACACTTTGGAAGTCACGAACGATTTCTGGGAAAGGATGAGGCCCTAAGGCAGAACCAAGGATATAGTGGGTATCATCGATATTAGCCACCCATGAACGAAGGGCTGCATTGACCGCATCCTTGAGCACGCGCGAACCATCTGTCACTGCCTCGACCTTGGCTCCCAAAAGCTCCATACGGAAAACATTGAGAGCTTGGCGTTTAACATCTTCCTCACCCATGTAGATGGTACATTCCATGTTAAAGAGGGCTGCAGCTGTTGCAGTTGCCACACCGTGCTGACCAGCACCTGTTTCTGCGATAATTTTCTTTTTACCCATGCGTTTGGCAAGCAAAACTTGTCCTAAGGCATTGTTAATCTTGTGGGCCCCTGTATGGTTAAGGTCTTCACGTTTAAGATAAATCTTGGCTCCGCCGATATGCTGGGTCAA
This sequence comes from Streptococcus sp. M143, assembly GCF_000162495.1. Taxonomy (NCBI): domain Bacteria; kingdom Bacillati; phylum Bacillota; class Bacilli; order Lactobacillales; family Streptococcaceae; genus Streptococcus; species Streptococcus sp. M143. The sequence goes on from NZ_GG730097.1 coordinate 827,485, forward strand.
ATTTTTTGCGTAGTACAGGGGAGTTTCACGTCCCACGTACTGGCGTAAGAGTTGGTTTAATTCCTCTTGGAAACTTGGGTCTGCCTGACTTTCATGATAGGCCTTCTCCAACTCTAAAACTGCTGTCATCAATGTTTCTGGGACAAAACGTCCACCGAATCTTCCATAAAATCCATCTTTATTTGGTTCCTGATATGCCATGCTTTACCCTCTCTATAAATCTTCTAATCTTTTCATGATCTTTTTGTCCGTCTGTCTCCACTCCGCTCGATACATCTACTGCATAGGGAGTAAAGTGTTGAATTGCTTGTACTACATTGTCTTCATTAAGCCCACCTGCGATAAAGAAGGGCTGCGCTAGTCCTGTCGTATCCAGTTGGCCCCAGTCAAAGGTCTGACCACTCCCTGCTACAGGGGCATCAAAGAGTAGATAGTCTGCCCGAGAATGAGGCACATGACCATCTCCAACCACTTGCACCGCCTGAATGCTGGCACAAGGCAAATCCTCAAACAAATCATCTGCCGCCTGACCATGAACTTGAACTAAGCTCAAGTCAACTTTGTCAATCGCTTCTAGCAGTTGAGCTCGACTTGGTGAAACAAATACACCAACCTTTTTGACATCTGCAGGAATGAGCTTTGCCAGCTCTGCAGCCTCTTCCAAGCTCACCTGTCTTTTACTAGGTGCAAAGACAAAACCGATGTAGTCTGCCCCTGCAGATACGGCTGTTCCTACCGCTTCTTTGGTCGATAATCCACAAATCTTAACCTTTGTCAATCTGTAACTCCTTGATTCTTTGAGCCACATCCTTTGCCTGCATGAGAGCTGTCCCAACTAAAATTCCGTTAAAGTATGGTGCTACTCGTTCCGCATCCTGCCCTGTAAAAATAGCAGATTCAGAAATGTACAAGCAATCATCTTTGAAGTGTTTAGCCAAGTCCACACTGGTCTGCAAGTCGACTTCAAAGGTTGTCAGATTGCGATTATTGACCCCAATAATCTGAGCACCAAGTCTGTGAGCCACTTCCAGTTCAGCTAGATTATGAGTTTCCACCAAGACTTCGAGATCAAGATCTGTCGCATAGTCATAAAGTTCCTTGAGGCGTTCTTCTGACAAGGCAGCCACAATGAGCAAGATGACTGTCGCGCCAGCATTACGAGCTCGAATGATTTGCTTTTCATCAATGATAAAGTCCTTGTTGAGCGTCGGAATCTGCACCTGAGCAGAAATCTCCCGCAAATAATCCAAATGCCCTTTAAAGAAAACCTCATCTGTCAAAACCGAAATCATCACTGCGCCATTTTCTTCATAAGTCTGAGCCTGTTGCACAATATTCACATCGAGATTGATATCTCCCAGACTAGGGCTAGCTTTCTTGACTTCAGCGATTACCTGCAGACGGTCCTGGTGATTCTTCAAAAATACTGCCAAGCGATAGGTCTGGCGCAAGGGCTGGATTTGCTCCAGTTCCATCTGCTCGACCTCACGCGCCTTCTGTTCCAAGATTCGTGCTAAAAATTCCTGACTCATTTTTGGTACTCCTGTAACAATCTAAGTTTTTCAAGGGCCTTGCCACTAGCAATCACTTGACGAGCCAAGGCTACTCCTTCCTTGATACTAGCTACCTTACCATTAGCATAGAAACCAAGACCAGCATTCAAGACTGTCGTTTCCAAGAATGGACTTGGTTCGTTTTTAAGAACGCTGAGCAAAATTTCTGCATTTTCCTGAGCGTTTCCTCCTCGAATGTCCTCAATTGCGATGCGTTCCATTCCCAAATCCTCTGGAGTGAAGCTTGACAAGGTAATTTCACCATTTTCAAGAAGAGCAATCTTGGTTGTTCCATTCAAGCCAGCTTCATCCAATCCTTCTGGTCCAGCAACCACGATGGCACGCTTGCGACCCATATTTTTCAAAACCTGAGCTGTACTTTCTAGAAGTTCTGGACGACTAATTCCAAGAAGCTGTGTTTCCAAAGCCATTGGATGAATCAGTGGACCAGTCAAGTTCATGATTGTTGGAATTCCTAGTTCCAAACGAGCTGGCATAATGTATTTCATTGCTGGATGCATATTTTTTGCAAAGAGAAAGACAATGCCAGTTTTATCAAAGACCTTACCTAGTTCAGCTGGTTTGAGGTCTAGGTTGATGCCCAAGGCTTGAAGGACATCTGCCGAACCCGATTTAGAAGAAATCGAACGGTTACCGTGCTTGGCCATGTGAATGCCGCCACCAGCCAAAACAAAGGCTGCAGTTGTTGAAATGTTAAAGCTGAAGGACTTGTCTCCACCAGTACCACAGTTGTCCATGGCGTCATGAATCTCAGTTGGAATATGTTGAGCGTGTCCTCTCATAACTTGTGCAATGGCTGTGCGCTCTTCCGGTGTTTCCCCCTTCATCTTAAGGGCCAAGAGAAGAGAAGCAATCTGCGCTTCGGTTACACGTCCAGTAACGATACGCTCAATGACATCCGTCATTTCCACACCTGATAAATTTTCAAATTTTGCTAATTTTTCAATAATCTCTTTCATCCTAGTTTCCTCACTTTACAACCTTCTCGATAAAATTCCGAATAGAAGACAAGCCGTCTGGCGTTCCGATACTCTCTGGATGGTACTGGAAGCCATAAATTGGAAGGGTTTTGTGTTGAATTCCCATAATGGCTTGGTCATCAGTCGAACGTGCTGTCACTTCAAAGCCGTCTGGCATTTCTTCAATCAAAATACTGTGGTAACGCATAACTGGACGACCATCCTCAATGCCTTGATAGAGAACAGATGGCGCTTCAAAGCTGATGTGGCTCTGTTTCCCATGCATGACTTTTGGAGCCAAGCCTAGCTTCCCACCAAAGACTTCTGCGATAGCTTGGTGACCCAAACAAATTCCAAGAATCGGCTTCTTACCTGCAAAGTCACGAATCATGTCTTCCATCTTTCCAGCATCCACTGGCCAACCTGGACCAGGAGAAAAAACCAGACCATCTGCTTTTTCAGCTTCTTCATATAGCTTGGGATCATCATTTCTCAAGACCTGAACTTCTGCGAAATTCCCGATGTATTGGGCCAAGTTATAGGTAAAAGAATCATAGTTATCAATCAATAAAATCATGGTCTTAGTTCTCCAATTCTAGTCATAGATTTAGCCTTGTTAATGGTTTCTTGGTATTCGTTTTGGGAGATGGAGTCGTAGACAATGCCTGCCCCAGCCTGCACATAGGCTGTTTGATTTTTAAGAATCATAGTTCGGATGGCAATGGCCAAATCCATATCACCAGTCGCAGACAAGTAGCCGATTGCTCCTGCGTATACACCACGTTTTTCTGTTTCCAGTTCATAGATCCGTCTCATGTCCCGAATCTTTGGTGCTCCCGACACTGTTCCAGCTGGAAGTGTAGCTTTCAAGGCATCCATGGCAGTGAGTTCGGGAAGCAAACGCCCTTTCACAACACTGGTCAAATGCATGACATAGCGGAAAAGCTCCACTTCCATATACTTAGTGACTTGGACACTTGCCGTTTCAGAGATGCGGCCAATATCGTTACGTCCCAAGTCTACCAACATCCGATGTTCTGCTGTTTCCTTCTCATCGGACAGGAGGTCTGTCGCCAAGGCCTTGTCCTCTTCATCCGTAGCCCCTCTTGGTCGCGTACCAGCAATCGGATTGGTTGTCACAATGCCATTTTTGACAGAAACCAAACTTTCTGGACTGGCACCGATGATTTGATAATCCCCAAAATCGTAGAAATAGAGATAATTAGATGGATTGGTCACGCGGAGATTTCTGTAGAAGTCAAATGGATTTCCAGTAACTTCTGCTGAGAAACGCTGACTGAGCACGCATTGGAACATATCACCATTACGAATCAAGCCACGAGCGGTTTCGACCATTTGCTCAAACTTCTGAGGAGTGATATGGGGTTTGAAGTCCAGCGGAGATAAATCCAAATCTTCAAATTCATTTGAAGCAGGGATGCGTAATTCCTCCAGCACTTGCTTCACGGCTTCTTCCAAATCCTCTGTACTGCGCTCGCTATAGAGAGCATCCTCAATGACATGGATTTTTTCTTTCTTGTGGTCAAAGACCATATAACTCTCATAGACAAAGAAATGCATGTCTGGCGTCCCAATGGTATCTTGGGGGATTTGACCGATTTCCTCATAGAGCGAAATCATATCGTAACCAACAAAGCCAATAGCTCCCCCACCAAAAGGGAGATCTGAATGGTGCTGGCTCTTATGAGTCACTTCATAAAGGAAATCCAAGGGATCCCGATCAATCACTTGCCCATTTTGATAAAGGACTCCATTTTCAAACTTAATCTCAAAAACTGGATTATAGGCTAGGATAGAAAAACGAGCTGTTTCCTTGTCTCTCGGAATACTTTCTAAGATCACCTTGTGTTGCCCCTTTAGGCGCATATAAGCCAAGATTGGTGATAAGACATCTCCATGAATGATTCGTTCCATTGTAATTTCCCTTTCAGTTCTACTTCTAGTCCGTGGCGACTGTATGAAAAATCCCCACGCAAAATAACTTGCGTGAGGACGAAATTCGCGGTGCCACCTCAATTATAGGATTTCTCCTATCTCTCATTCCTGTCTCAGAACATTCCTGCAACAGGCTGTGCGATAAAGGGCACTCCCTTGAGAATTATATTTTCTTCTCTCGTTTCAGATGGACCCAACCTTACAGCTTTCTCTGCTTGTTTCCAGCAACCACAAGCTCTCTGTGAGAGAAAAGACTGTAATTTTTCCATCTTTTATTTTTTAGCTTCTAGGTAGTCTGCAATAGCAGCTACGTCCTTGTCTCCACGACCAGAGACATTGATGATGATAATGTCATCTTTACTTAGTTTCGGTGCACGTTTAACCGCTTCTGCGATAGCATGCGAACTTTCAATCGCTGGGATAATCCCTTCTGTCTTGCTGAGAAGGAGCAAGGCTTGAACAGCTTCTTCATCTGTCGCTGCTACGTATTCTACGCGGCCAGAATCTTTGAAGTAGGCGTGTTCTGGGCCAACCCCTGGATAGTCCAAACCAGCTGAGATAGAGTAAACTGGCGCCAGCTCTCCATCTTCCTTAAAGACTGCATAGGTCTTCATACCATCGACAATTCCGACACTACCCTTTGTCATAGTGGCTGCGTGCTTGTCTGTGTCAAGTCCATGACCGGCAGCTTCGACCCCAACCAATTTGACTTCTTCATCAGCTACATACTGTGAAAAAGCACCGATGGCATTGGAACCACCACCTACACAGGCAATGACGTAGTCTGGTAAACGACCTTCTTTTTCTAAGATTTGACGACGAGATTCTTCACTGATGACCTTTTGGAATTCATGAACGATGGTAGGATAAGGATGAGGTCCTACAGCAGATCCCAAAACGTAGAAGGCTTCAAGGTCATTCATCCATGCTCCAAAGGCTGCATCGACCGCATCCTTGAGAGTTCGTGTCCCTGTTTCAACTGCGTGAACGGTCGCTCCCATCATCTCCATGCGGAAGACATTGAGACGTTGACGCTCCACATCTTCTGCCCCCATGTAGACATCACAAGCCATACCAAACTTGGCTGCAGCAGCCGCTGTCGCAACACCGTGCTGACCAGCTCCTGTTTCTGCAATCACTCGTTTTTTGCCCATACGTTTGGCAAGAAGAATTTGTCCTAAAACATTGTTGAGCTTGTGAGAACCAAGATGGTTAAGATCTTCTCGCTTGAGATAAATCTTAGCCCCACCTAGGTGGTCTGTCAAACTTTCCGCAAAATAAAGCGGTGTTTCGCGACCAGAATAATCCTTTAAGTAATGGCGAAATTCTGCCAAAAACTCTGGATCATCCTTGTACTTGTCAAATGTCACTTCCAACTCATCCAACAAAGCCTGAATTGGCTCCGGTACAAAACTACCACCAAATTGTCCAAAATAACCTTTAGTTGTCATAAATTTTTCCTCTTTCAGTATTAATTTAAAGATATGAAAAAAGCCCACACACAGAATCTACTTCCGTGTGAGGGCGTTGGTAACGCGGTGCCACCTCAATTATAAAGGGACTATTCCCCTTTACATCTCTGCCTTGTCTAACAACAAGTTGCACTGTAAGGTGTGCGCACCGAATTTTCATTGTTTCAAATTCATTTTTAAAATCAGCCCACTTTCACTACTTCCAACCACCTGTTCACAATCACCACAGGCTCCCTGAAGATCAAAAATAGTTACTTTTCTGATTTGTTGAGAATATTATATGCTATTGTCCGCTTTTTGTCAAGATTTTTTATTATTTTTTTCCAGAACCGAGGATTTCTTCAGAAATTCTCACTAAAGTCTGAACGATGTAATCAACTTCTTCATCGCTTAATTTTGTATGAAGAGGAAGCGTAATTTCATTTTCAAAGAAGGCATAGGCTCTTGGATAATCTGCCATATCGAAACCAAGATTCTTATAGGCTGTCAAAAGAGGAAGCGGTTTATAGTGTACATTACTTGCAATTCCTGCTTTAGCCAATTCTTGGATGATGAGGTTGCGTTCTTCTAAACTTGCTCCTTCTACATGGGTGATGTAGAGGTGGCGTGAAGATTCAACAGTATCAGTCTTGTGTGCCAGTGGGTGAATACGAGTACCCGCAAAACCACGATCATAGCGGTCCACGATGTCCTTACGACGTTGTAGCAAAGCTGGGTAACGATCCAATTGTACCAAACCAATCGAAGCCATGATATCGGTCATATTGCACTTGTAGGCTGGTGTAACGATATCGTATTCCCATGAACCCAATTGCATCTTGGCAAGAGCGTCTTTGGTTTGACCATGAAGGGAAAGGATCTGGAATTCCTTGTACATCTCTTCGTCGTCAATAGCTGGATTGGCTTTCCAAGTCGCACTTCCTCCCTCAGCAGTTGTAAAGTTCTTAACGGCATGGAATGAGAAGGAAGTAAAGTCAGCGATAGAACCAGCTGGTTGCCCTTTGTATGTAGATCCTAAAGCATGGGCACTATCTGAGACAATTACGATACGGTTAAAGGCCTTTTGCCACTTGCTAGCAGCTGTAAAGAGATCCCGTTTCTTCTCCACGACTTGGAACAAACGGTCATAGTCGCAAACAATCCCTGCAAGCTCAACCGGAATAATCACCTTAGTCTTTTCAGTGATGGCTTGCTCAAGAAGGTCATAGTCCATCTCAAACGTATCTGCTTGGATATCCACCATGACAGGTGTCGCTCCTACGTGTGTGATGACACTGCAAGAAGCTGTATAAGTCATGGCTGGAACGATGACTTCATCACCAGGTCCCACTTCCAAAACACGCAAAATCAACTCAAGAGCGGCAGTCGCAGAGTTGAGGCAGACAGTCTTAGGTGTCTGTGTGTATTGAGATAAGCGACGCTCTAGTTCTTTTGTCTTTGGCCCAGTTGTAATCCAACCAGAACGCAGGGTATCCGCTACTTCAGCAATTTCTGCTTCCGTAATATCGGGTGGTGAAAATGGAATATTGTAATTTGGCATTGATTTGCTCCTTTTATCTGTACTCATTTTCTCATGACTACTTTATTTTAGCACTTCAAACACGGTTTGAAACATGATTTTGATGTCTCCAAGGAAACTAAACTCTCGGAGATAGGCGAGATTATAGCGCATCTTTTCAGGAAGAACATGCTCGACATAGGCTTGGTCAACCGTCAGACCTTTCTCCGTCATTTGACTGATGATGGTGTCCTCATCCTTGTAGTTGATACTAGCTGGAGAGGTGATTCCGGCTGGCAAGAGCAAGGTCGCCATCATTTCAGGGCTATACTGCTCGGTGTAACGTGGCACCTCAGGTCGTGTCCCAACAAAGGACATCTCGCCTTTAAGGACATTGACCAGTTGAGGTAGTTCGTCCAAACGCACACGGCGGATGAAATTTCCAACCTTGGTAATGCGACTATCGTTAGCAGAAGTCACCAGGCTTCCTTTTTTATCCGCATCCGTTACCATAGTACGGAACTTCCAAATCTTGAACGGACGGTTGTACTGGGTCACACGCTCTTGCTTGTAAATGACAGGTCCCTTGCTATCCAACTTGATCCAAATGCTCAAGATAAGAAAGATGGGAGAAGTCAAAACTAGCAAAAACAAGGCCAGAACCCAATCCAGGCAACGCTTGAAAATCAGCGACCCCTTCCTTTTAGAGACAAGCTGGTAGTAGGACTCAACCTCGCTTGATTGCATTTCCACGGGTAGGTCTTCCCATTTCAGCATGCTGTTTCTCCTTTGTTTTTATTATACTATTTGTCAACATTTTTCATTATACCACAAAATGGAAAAGGCGGTGCAAGAAATCTGTAATTTGAAGGATTTCCTTCTGATGTTCAATGAAAATCAAAGTACAGCTTTGAGGTTGCAGATAAAGCTGACATGGTTTGAAGAGATTTCCAAAGAGTATTAGGACATAGCTCCAGCCTGCAAGCTATACATCTTGTGATAGGTTCCTCCCAAGGCCAAGAGTTCCTCATGGGTTCCACTCTCGATGATACGCCCCTTGTCCAAGACGTAGATGCAGTTGGCGTCTTGGATAGTTGAAAGGCGATGAGCGATGGCAATGGTCGTCCGCCCCTGTCTCATCTTAGCTAGGGAATCTTGAACCAAACTTTCTGTTTCAGAGTCAATATTGGCTGTCGCTTCATCCAAAATTAAGATTTTAGGCTGACTGGCGACTGTTCTGGCAAAGGCAAGGAGCTGACGCTGTCCAGTAGAAAAGCTCGAACCACGCTCAGAAACAGGAGAGTCGTAACCCTGAGGAAGGTCCTGAATAAAGGAATCTGCATCTACAAAGGTAGCTGCGTCCTTTACTTGATCATCACTGATATCTTGGTACATGGCGATATTGGACTTGATAGTCCCGTGATAGAGGAAGGGATCCTGCAAGACCAGACCGATGTTCTTTCTCAGCTCTTCCTGACTGTAGTTCCTGATATCCACATCATCCAAGAGAACTAGCCCTGACTGAAATTCATAAAAACGCATGAGGACATTAATAATCGAAGATTTCCCCGAACCTGTATGACCTACAAAGGCAATAGTTTCCCCCTTCTTAACTGAAAAGGAAATATCATCCAGGATTTGGTGTTTGCCTTCATATGAGAAATACACATGTTCAAAACGAATATTGCCTTCTTTGATTTTGGCTTGCTCATTTTCTTGAAGAGGCTCATAGTTCGTCTCGTCAATCAAGGCAAAAACACGACCTGCAGACACCATGGACGTTTGAAGGGTTGAAAAGTTTTGCGTCACCTCAATCAAGGGATCAAAGAGACGGTTGATATACTGGATAAAGGCATACATGGTTCCGGCCGTTATCCCGATAGAAAGTCCACGGTAGCCAAAGTAGGCCATCAAGACTGTGTAGCCTAGGAGTTTCAGTAAACTCATGGCAGGACGTAAAAAGAGGGCATCCAAAGCCACAGAACGGTTAGCATAGACCAAGTGTTCTTGGTTGATTTCATCAAATTCTGCCTGCAGGCGCTTCTCTTGATTAAAGGCCTGGATAATTCTGATTCCTTCGATATTTTCTGCCAGCTTACTATTGATATCTGATAAGAGACTTCTGGTTTTCTCGATGATTTTCACTGACCTTTTCCGATAGAGATTGACCAAAAGGACAATCAAAGGAAGAAAGAGCAAGACTAAAGCTGTCAAACGAAAATCCAACACCAACATGGTATAAAGAGTTGTCAGAAAGATAAAAACTGCTGAAATAAAGCTGGATAAAATCCCCGAAAACATATCACTGATGGTCTCGGTATCATTTGTCAAACGAGAGACGATGGAACCTGCTGGCGTCTTGTCAAAATAAGACATGCTCAGTTTTTCCATATTGGCAAAGGCATCCCGACGAATATCCCTTACAATACTGTAGGACACCCGCGCAAAGAGAAGATTCCCGACATACTGGACCAGAGTTTGTAGGATATAAAGACCATAGTAGACCAGCAAAACGGTCACGGCCAGTTGATTAATATTGCTGAGGTACTGATCGATAAAGTGGGAAGCCACAAGGGGAATGACACTTTTAATGACCGTCGTCGCTAGGAGAAAACTGAGTGCCAAAAAGGTCAGGAGGCCGTAGGGCTTGAGATAGGACATCAAGCGCTTCAATACAGCCCATTGTTCTTTCTTATTCTGCATCTTCTTCTCCTTTCATTTCCAACTGCTGAGACTGGTAGGTTTGGGCATACCAGCCATCTAGGACTAGCAGGTCTTCGTGCGTGCCCCGTTCTATGATTTGGCCATTTTGCAGAACCAAAATCAGATCTGCATGGACAACTGCACTGAGGCGATGGGCTGTGATAATGGTTGTCTTATCCCTCCGCGTCTCCTTGAGATTGTCGATGATGGCATACTCCGTCTTGGCATCCACGGCGGACAAGGAATCATCTAGAATCAAGATATCAGGGTCTAAAATCATAGCCCGACTCATAGCCAGACGTTGCTTTTGACCACCTGAAAGACTGACTCCTTTTTCACCGATAACTGTATCAAAGCCCTGAGGCATGTCTACAATATCTTGGTAAACTTGAGCTAGCTTAGTCGCTTCCTCAACTGCTGAAAGGGGCAAGTTCGGATTACCGAAGCGGATATTGTCTAAGATAGAGGTCGCAAAGAGAAACTGATCCTGAGGGACATAGCCCATGAGACTGCGAAGGTCTGTCAGACGATAGTCCCGAATATCATGACCGTTTAGATAAATAGCTCCCTTATCCACATCGTATTCTCGCAAGAGAAGGTTAATCAAGGACGTTTTCCCAGAGCCTGTCTGCCCGACTAAGCCTAGGGTTTGCCCTTTTTCCAGACTAAAGTGAACATCCGTCAGTGTCTCCTCATTTTCAAAGGCAAAGCTGTCAATGGCGTACTCCAAACGTCCATTTTCGATACTGTCCAGAGGACATTCAGGATCTTTTATAGGTGATTCCTGAGATAAAAGATCCTCAATCCGCTGATAAGAAACCTTTCCTCGCTGAGTAATATTAAAGAGGAAACCAATAGCCATAAGAGGCCAGACCAACATATCCAAATAACTGATAAAGGTGACCAGATTCCCAACCGTGATTTGCCCTTTCTGAACCATCAAAGAACCGACCAAGAGGGTTAAGACATAGGATGAACCAACAAACAAGAGAACCATAGGGTCAAAGAGACTATCGTATTTCATGGTTTGCAGGTTCTTCTGGAAGGTCAATTCATTGACTGCCTGAAAGGACTTCAACTCGTCCGCCTGGTAACCGAAAGACTTGGTCACTTTAATACCTGATACGGACTCCTGCACCTTGTTATTGAGTTCAGAAAAGGCGGCTTGCGATTCGCCAAAAGCCTTGTGGGTCTTTCTCCCTAGACGACTGGTCGCATAAGCCATGAAAGGTAAGGGTAGAATGGCAACTAGCGTCATTTGCCACGAAATGCTAAAGAGCATGGTCAGCAAGGTCACCAAAGCCGTGATAGAGGCATCCACGGCAGACATAACACCGCCCCCTGCCAGACGCGTTAGGGCATTGATATCGTTGGTTGCGTGTGCCATCAGGTCCCCAGTCCGATAGGTTTGATAAAAGGCTGGAGACATTTTTGTGAAATGCTCAAACAAGCGAGAGCGCATAATCTGTCCCAAACGGTAGGAAGTCCCAAGGATATACATACGCCAAACATAGCGCAGATAGTACATCCCAAAGGCCGCAAGAAGCAAGTAAAATAGGTCAAGAAGGAGGGCCTGCTGGGTTAATTGCCCTGATGTGATAGCATCAATGACTCGTCCCATAACCATAGGTGGAATGAGATTGAGAACGGAAACCAAAACCAGGGCCACAATCCCGACTAGATAACGGCGTTTTTCTAACTTGAAAAACCACCAAAGTTTTTGAATAATGGACATAACATCCCTTTCTGATTGCAAATAGAAACCTGAGGCCAAGACCCCAGGTTTTTCTTATTCATAGGTTACGACTGTGACCGCACCCTTGTCATACTCAGCGATAAAGATATTGGCTACATTGTCATGCCCTTGCTTGCTGAGGTTATCAAGCAACCACTCTTCGTTACGACCAATCGACTCCAAAACATCGACTTGTATCACACCGTCAGTCACAACTGGATACTTAGGATTTTCATCCCCCATTTGGACCACGATGAGTTGGCCATTTTGCTCCTGCACAGCGCATTTGACCTGTTTCATCTGGAAAATCCCTTGGCTACGAAGTTTGAGAGCAACTTCTGCTGCAGACAAACCAACTGAACGACAGGCTTCTGGGTCAATCTGCCCATTTTTGATAAGGAGAGTTGGTTTTCCATCAATCAAGCGTTTGACAAAACGAACATTGTTATTGAGCCACTTGAGGGTCAAGACCAAAATCGTCCACATCATCAAAATCACTGCGTACTGCAGAATGCTAATAGAACTATTGTAAATCACCCCACCGATAATACCACCGAGAACATAGTTCTGAATTTGGTCTGTCGCAGAGTTAGGCGCCAGATTTCCCTTTCCTGTCACATTGATAACAAAAACAAGCGAGAAAAGACCCAAGGCCAGTTTGATTAAAATTTCCATATAATTGAGTGTCATTTATTTACCTCCACCAATTCAATAGCGTCTGTTTGATGCAATTCTAATTTCTCTAAAAGATACTTGTCTGGTTGGCTCCCGTTCATGGCGCGGTAGAAATTTGGACCTACCTTGACAAGCGCTCCATCAGTGGCTGCAGAAGTATTGACATAAACTTCTGATTTATCCACTCCCAAGTCTTTGGAAACAACCTCTATGAAATGAAGTGAAGTTTGAAATTGGTTGTTAGAGGCTTGATTGGTCTGGTATTTTGAGATTGTCACCAAAAGCATGGCCACCAAGGTCAAGGCCAAAATCATGACCAATTCCCGAAACTTAGTCCCCTTTTTATCTCGATAGGCTTTAAAAGCAAAAAATCCTGTGATAGCTAGGAGCACAATCCCAAAGCCAATCATGATGCCATTTTGCTGACTGATTTGGCTAAGTACATAGTCATATGAGTAAAATTTCATTTATTTTCACTCCCTTTCATAAAATCATTCTTAATTATAAACGAAAGAGAGTGATTTTTCAAGCCATACGTTGGGGAAATGGACCTTTTTTGGTATAATAAAATCTATAATCTGAATGAAAAAGGTAACTTTATGAAACTCATCTCATGGAATATTGATTCCCTCAATGCTGCCCTAACTAGTGACTCAACTCGTGCCAAATTGTCCCAAGAAGTACTACAAACCTTGGTCGCTGAAAATGCTGATATCATCGCTATCCAAGAAACCAAGCTTTCTGCCAAGGGTCCTACTAAAAAACACTTGGAAATTTTAGCTGAACTCTTTCCAAACTACGAAAACACGTGGCGTTCTTCTCAAGAACCTGCCCGCAAAGGCTATGCTGGAACCATGTTCCTTTATAAGAAAGAACTCACACCCACTGTCACTTTTCCAGAAATCGGTGCCCCTTCTACCATGGACTTAGAAGGTCGCATCATCACTCTAGAATTTGATGAATTTTTCGTGACCCAAGTTTACACTCCAAACGCTGGCGACGGCCTCAAACGTTTGGAAGAACGCCAAGTCTGGGATGTCAAATATGCGGAGTACTTGGCTGAACTAGACAAAGAAAAACCAGTCCTTGCGACCGGTGACTACAATGTAGCCCACAATGAAATCGACCTTGCAAATCCTGCCAGCAACCGCCGTTCACCTGGATTTACCGACGAGGAACGTGCTGGATTTACCAACCTTTTGGCAACTGGATTTACCGACACCTTCCGTCATGTTCATGGCGATGTTCCAGAACGCTACACTTGGTGGGCACAACGTAGCAAGACTTCTAAAATCAACAATACAGGCTGGAGAATCGACTACTGGCTGACCAGCAACCGCGTGGCTGACAAGGTAACCAAGTCTGATATGATTGACTCCGGTGCGCGCCAAGACCATACACCCATTGTCATGGAGATTGAGCTCTAAGGAGAAAACGAATGGACTATCAAGCTGTCATTCCTGAATTTGTAGTATCTGACCTCGAAAAGTCACGCCACTTCTACTGCGATTTGCTGGGATTTTCTGTCGAATACGAGCGTCCAGAGGAGAAATTTCTCTTCCTCTCGCTTGAAGACTGCCAACTTATGCTAGAAGAAGGCAGCACAGAAGAATTAGCCCAACTAACCTATCCTTTCGGGCGCGGTGTCAATATTTCCTTTGGTATTGAAGATGTCCCTCAGCTCCACCAAAAACTGCTGGAGGCCAACTATCCTATTTATCGTCCTTTGACTAAGAGAACATTTCGTGTTGGGGATCACTACATCTATCCTCACGAATTTGCAGTCTTGGATCCAGATGGCTATTTTTTAAGATTTAGCGAATAGAAGAATAAAAGGCTACAATACTATCTAGCATTGCAGCCTTTTATTCGTTCGCTTTTATGATCTATTTACTAACAAAATATTTGATTTATAAAGCTAATTGGTGTAAAATATAAACATTGGCAGCAGCCTGTTTAAAATTGAATATCATTTTACTTGTTTATGTCGTGAATTGGCACGACGTTTCTACAAGGTGCCGGAACACCTAACAATGAGTATGTCAGCTGGAGGTATGGTTTTGGCCATGCCTATTTTGGGGACTTACTTAGGGGATTAAGTAGGTCCTTTTTCTATTACATAGTAGAAACTCTAGACAAGCAAATGAAGCATCTTTTAGACTTTAGGAGGTCTTATGAAATTATTAGAAGAGCGCATCATCGAGGATGGGCATATCTTGGGGGACAATATCCTCAAGGTGGATTCCTTTTTAACCCACCAAGTTGACTTTAGCTTGATGCGAGAGATTGGTAAGGTATTTGCGGAACAATTCGCTTCTGCTGGCATTACCAAGGTCGTGACCATTGAAGCTTCAGGCATTGCCCCAGCCGTTTTTACATCTGAAGCCTTGAATGTTCCCATGCTTTTCGCCAAGAAAGCTAAAAACGTCACCATGAACGAAGGTATCTTAACCGCCCAAGTCTACTCCTTTACCAAGCAGGTGACCAGCACCGTTTCCATCGCTGGAAAATTCCTCTCACCTGAGGACAAGGTCTTGATTATTGACGATTTCCTTGCTAATGGCCAAGCTGCCAAAGGCTTGATCCAAATCATCGAACAAGCTGGAGCAAAAGTTGAAGCGATTGGTATCGTAATTGAAAAATCTTTCCAAGATGGTCGTGATTTGCTTGAAAAAGCAGGGTATCCAGTCCTATCACTGGCTCGCTTGGATCGTTTTGAAAATGGTCAGGTCGTATTTAAGGAGGCAGATCTCTAATGCAAAAACAAGAAAAACACTCACAAGCAGCCGTTCTTGGCTTGCAGCACTTACTAGCCATGTACTCAGGTTCTATCCTGGTTCCCATCATGATTGCGACAGCTCTTGGCTATTCAGCTGAGCAGTTGACCTACCTAATCTCCACAGATATCTTCATGTGTGGGGTGGCCACCTTCCTCCAACTCCAACTCAACAAATACTTTGGGATTGGGCTACCAGTCGTTCTCGGAGTTGCCTTCCAGTCCGTCGCTCCTTTAATTATGATTGGGCAAAGCCACGGTAGCGGTGCTATGTTTGGTGCCCTTATCGTTTCTGGGATTTATGTAGTTCTGATTTCCGGCATTTTCTCAAAAGTTGCCAATCTCTTCCCATCTATCGTAACAGGATCTGTTATTACGACTATTGGATTGACCTTGATTCCTGTCGCTATTGGAAATATGGGGAATAACGTTCCAGAGCCAACTGGTCAAAGTCTCTTGCTTGCTGCTATTACTGTTCTGATTATCCTCTTGATTAACATCTTTACCAAAGGATTTATCAAGTCTATCTCCATTTTGATTGGTCTGGTTGTTGGAACTGCCATTGCTGCTACTATGGGCTTGGTAGATTTCTCACCTGTTGCAGCAGCACCGCTTGTCCATGTCCCAACTCCCCTCTATTTTGGTGTACCGACTTTTGAAATCTCCTCTATTGTCATGATGTGCATCATCGCAACAGTTTCCATGGTGGAGTCAACTGGTGTTTATCTGGCCTTGTCAGATATTACCAATGACCCAATCGACAGCACGCGCCTGCGCAACGGTTACCGCGCAGAAGGTCTGGCCGTACTTCTCGGAGGAATCTTTAACACCTTCCCTTACACAGGATTTTCACAAAACGTTGGTTTGGTTAAATTGTCAGGTATCAAGACTCGCCTGCCAATCTACTACGCAGCTGGTTTCCTAATCCTCCTTGGACTCCTTCCTAAGTTTGGTGCCCTCGCCCAAATCATTCCAAGTCCTGTCCTTGGAGGTGCCATGCTGGTGATGTTTGGTTTTGTTTCCCTTCAAGGAATGCAAATCCTAGCGCGCGTTGACTTTGCTAACAATGAACACAACTTCCTTATCGCAGCTGTATCCATCGCTGCAGGTGTCGGACTCAACAATAGTAATCTCTTTGTCAGCATGCCAACAGCCTTCCAAATGTTCTTCTCAAACGGAATCGTCGTGGCAAGCCTCCTCGCCATTGTACTCAATGCCGTATTAAATCGGAAAAAGAAATAAAAAAAGAGGTACGAACCTCCAGATTGAAGAAAAGTTCATTTTGGACGATCTCTTCAATCTTTTTCTTTCGGTCCAAAATAAGACTACCCTTGAAAAAGTTGGAATAATAGCCCTTCTGAGAAAATATACGTTAAATCAGAAATTAAATTATTTCCAAAATAATTGTAAGAGTATCCACTTTCTAATAGGTCGCTCAAAAAGTTTTAAAAATCATAAAAACGCATAATATCAGGCATTCAAAAACCTTGATATTATGCGTTTTATCAGGGAAAAATTTGCTAGATTTTCTCCTCAAATTGAGTCATTACCCAGCCTCTTCTATTATCTTCTTTTACCCTTTTTTACAGGCATGAGCGTAATGTCTCTCAAGCTAAAGTAGGCTAGAGCCAGCATGGCGATTGTGACAAAGAATTCTGTCGGTAATTGGAAGATTTGCAAGATGGACAACATCAGCAAAATCAAGAGAGCAACAACTACAAAGACCAAGATAACGATGTTGACTGTTCCTTTGATACTTTGGGGTGTCGCAAATACATAGAGTAGTAATAAGAGTATCCCTATGATTAAATAGACCATCTTTATCTCTTTCTAGCTCTTATTCAGCTGATTTTTTCTTTTTGTTGGCTTTCTCGCGCTCTGCCTTGTTGAGGATTTGCTTACGCAAACGGATAGACTCAGGCGTTACTTCCATGTACTCATCGTCATTCAAGAACTCAAGAGACTCTTCAAGGGTCAAGATACGAGGTGTCTTGATAACCGCTGTTTGGTCCTTAGTAGCTGAACGGACGTTGGTCATTTGTTTAGCCTTGGTGATATTCACTGTCAAGTCATTCTCACGAGAGTTTTCACCGATGATCATTCCTTCGTAAACCTCAGTACCTGGATTGACAAAGATGGTACCACGTTCTTCGATAGACATGATTGAATAAGTTGTAGCCTTACCAGCATCGATCGAAACAAGGGCACCACGGTGACGTCCACCGATTTCACCTGGAATGAGTGGCAAGTATTGGTCGAAGGTATGGTTCATGATACCGTAACCACGAGTCATTGACAAGAACTCAGTTGAATATCCGATCAAACCACGCGCTGGAACAAGGAAGACCAAACGAGTTTGACCATTACCAGTTGAAATCATATCCAACATTTCACCCTTACGTTCAGAAAGGCTTTGGATAACAGAACCTTGGTATTCTTCTGGAGTATCGATTTGAACACGTTCAAATGGCTCACATTTAACACCGTCAATCTCTTTTACGATAACTTCTGGACGAGACACTTGAAGCTCATAGCCTTCGCGACGCATGGTTTCGATCAGGATTGACAAGTGCAATTCTCCACGACCTGAAACAGTCCATTTATCTGGTGAGTCCGTTGGGTCAACACGAAGGGAAACGTCTGTTTGCAATTCTGCTTGCAAGCGTTCTTCCACCTTACGAGAAGTCACCCATTTACCTTCTTTACCAGCAAATGGTGAATTGTTGACTAAGAAAGTCATTTGAAGTGTTGGTTCATCGATGTGAAGGATTGGAAGTGGTTCAACAGCGTCTGTTGGAGTAATGGTTTCACCGACAAAGATGTCTTCCATACCGGAAACGGCAATCAAGTCACCTGCTTTGGCTTCTTGGATTTCACGACGTTCCAAACCAAAGAAACCGAAGAGTTTTGTAACACGGAAGTTCTTCGTTGTACCATCTAGTTTAGAAAGGGTAACTTGATCCCCAACTTTTACACTACCACGGAAGACACGACCGATACCGATACGACCAACGAAGTCATTGTAGTCCAAAAGTGAAACTTGGAACTGCAAAGGCTCATCTGAATTGTCGACTGGAGCTGGGATATGGTCGATAATCGTATCAAAGATTGGTGCCATTGTTTTTTCTTGATCAGCTGGATCATCTGACAAGGAAGAGGTTCCGTTGATAGCTGAAGCATACACCACTGGGAAGTCAAGCTGGTCATCATCTGCACCAAGCTCAATGAAAAGTTCCAATACTTCATCCACTACTTCTGCTGGACGAGCTGATGGTTTATCGATTTTATTGACAACCACGATTGGGACGAGGTCTTGTTCCAAGGCTTTTTTCAATACGAAACGAGTTTGGGGCATGGTTCCTTCATAGGCATCTACGACCAAAACAACACCGTCAACCATTTTCATGATACGCTCAACTTCTCCACCGAAGTCCGCGTGTCCTGGTGTGTCCATGATATTGATGCGAGTTCCGTTGTAGGCAACGGCTGTATTTTTAGCAAGGATGGTAATTCCACGCTCTTTTTCGATATCGTTTGAGTCCATAGCGCGCTCTGCTAATTCAGTACGTGCATCAAGAGTTTCTGATTGTTT
Source organism: Streptococcus sp. M143 (assembly GCF_000162495.1). Classification (NCBI taxonomy): domain Bacteria; kingdom Bacillati; phylum Bacillota; class Bacilli; order Lactobacillales; family Streptococcaceae; genus Streptococcus; species Streptococcus sp. M143. The sequence goes on from NZ_GG730097.1 coordinate 846,425, forward strand.
CAATAATTCGTCAACGAGGGTTGTTTTACCGTGGTCAACGTGGGCGATAATCGCAATGTTACGGATATCTTCTCTTAATTTTGTCATGATTTCCTCTAATATTTAAATTTTTATTTCTAACTGAACAATTATACCACAGTCTCATTCAAAAATCACAGTTCAGCTAAGTGTAAATGTTTTCACTCTCCTTTTCTAAGCAAGGCAACTCTTTTCAAAGTCAGAGACTTATGATAAGATAAGCTAGTATGCGTTTAGATAGATTATTAGCCCAAGAAAAGGTCAGTCGCAAGGCTATGAAACAGGCTCTATTAAAAAAAGAAATCCTGGTGGACGATTGTCCAGCCAGCTCCCTAGCTCAGAATATCGATACAGGGCTACAAGAACTCCTTTTTCAGGGCCGTATCATTCGAGGCTATGAGCACACCTACCTTATGCTTCATAAACCTGCTGGTGTCGTCACAGCTAATAAAGACAAGGAACTACCAACCGTTATGGACCTCCTTCCACCTGACATCCAGTCTGACAGTCTCTATGCCGTCGGCAGATTAGACCGCGATACGACAGGACTACTGCTTTTGACAGACAATGGACCGCTTGGTTTTCAACTCCTTCATCCCCAGTACCATGTCGATAAATCCTATCAAGTGGTAGTAAACGGACCGCTCACGTCAGACCATATCCAGCAGTTTAAGGAAGGAATCGTCTTTTTAGATGAGATCACTTGTAAACCAGCAAAACTAGACATTCTGTCCGCAAGTCCAACCGAGAGCCGTGCCTCTATCACCATCTCAGAGGGAAAATTTCATCAGGTCAAGAAGATGTTTCTATCAGTTAGTGTCAAGGTGACTGCACTAAAACGCGTCCAGTTCGGCGATTTTACATTAGATTCAGAGCTAGCAGAAGGGCAATACCGTCCCTTGAACCAGAAAGAGTTACAAATTATTAAAAACTATTTAGAGATAAGTCGATAAAACAAAAAAAGCTTTATGTTTGAAGCTTTTTTTGTTTTTGCTTATCTAAAAACTATTGCAATGGCTAATATCCAGTTAAGGACAGAAACTACAAGTCCTACAATATTGAGAATTTTTTCTGTTTTATAGTCCAGTCCAGATTCTTTTTGATATGAAATAGCCAAGACCAATCCTATGATACCCAAAACCAGACCTACTATTGGAGATAGCAAACCGAGCACAATAGATAGGATACCTAAAATAAGTGAAGGTTTTTTCTTTTGTTGTGAATTCATATTATAAAATCTCCTTAAATTTAATATAAATGATGATACCTTAAGATACTAGCTTTATCTACCATTCAACAGTTTTTAATAAAATATTAGCTAGTCTTGACCTTACCAATCCAAGAATCCAATCCATAAGAGAGGATATAAATCTCAGAGAAACCTTGTTTCTTCAAATAAAGTGCTGCATTGGTCACTCGTTGTCCGCGTTGGTTTTCGTAGAGAAGGACAGGTTTATCCTTGCGAAGGGCTGCAAGGCTTGACTTCAACTGATTTGAAGGAATATTGCGGGCTCCGAGGATATGTTTTCTGTGAAATTCTGCTGGTTCACGGACATCAATCAACTGCCCTTTCCGAATCAAGGCTTCAAATTCTGCATTGTCCACAATCTTAGCCGCACGACGAATACGAAGGTAGTTATAACCCATCCATGCCGCCATCGCCAGAACGATTCCCCAAACAATCCAAATTGTCATAAGTTCTTATCTCCATTTTTCTCTATGTAGTCTAATTCTATCTTGTGCTCTCTACGAAGAACAGCTTCCGCCTCTAGATAGTCTAGCTTGTCCATCAGACCTGCATCATAGATCCGAGAGAGTTCGAGCTTCATCAGTTCAATATCATACAAGCGTTTCCCCATGTAAACAATAATGCCAAACTGTTTGAGAAATTGCTGCACATCATAGAATGTTTTCATAGCTTTCATTCTAACAGATTTTATACTTTTTTTCAATACTGGACCGGCTCTTTCCCCCTATTTTCTTCGTCTTCATTGCCCAATCTTCCGCAAGTGTGGTACAATAAAAACATGAGAATTCAACAACTACACTATATTATCAAAATCGTCGAAACTGGCTCTATGAATGAGGCAGCTAAGCAACTCTTTATCACCCAACCCAGTCTCTCTAATGCAGTTCGAGACTTGGAAAATGAAATGGGCATTGAAATCTTTATCCGCAATCCCAAGGGCATTACCTTGACCCGTGATGGGATGGAGTTTCTCTCCTACGCTCGTCAAGTTGTCGAGCAAACCCAACTTCTGGAGGAACGCTATAAAAATCCTGTCGCCCACCGCGAACTCTTTAGCGTGTCGTCTCAACACTACGCCTTTGTAGTCAATGCCTTTGTCTCCCTGCTCAAGAAAAGTGATATGGAAAAATACGAGCTTTTCCTTCGTGAAACTCGGACTTGGGAGATTATCGATGACGTCAAGAACTTCCGTAGTGAGGTTGGTGTCCTCTTTTTGAACAGTTACAACCGTGATGTTTTAACGAAAATGCTGGACGACAACCACCTCTTGGCCCACCACCTCTTTACCGCCCAGCCTCATATCTTTGTCAGCAAGACCAACCCTCTAGCTAAAAAAGACAAGGTCAAACTGGCTGATTTGGAAGACTTCCCTTATCTGAGTTATGATCAGGGGACGCACAACTCCTTCTACTTTTCAGAAGAGATTCTTTCACAAGAGCACCACAAGAAATCCATTGTAGTCAGTGACCGTGCCACCCTCTTTAACCTCTTGATTGGTTTGGACGGATACACGATCGCAACAGGGATTTTGAACAGTAACCTCAATGGAGACAATATCGTTTCTATTCCACTGGACATTGACGATCCGATTGAACTAGTCTATATCCAGCATGAAAAAACCAGCCTGTCTAAGATGGGCGAACGCTTTATCGAATACTTACTAGAAGAAGTTCAGTTTGATAGTTGATAAGCCGTCAGACATATTTTATAATATTTCTTAGAAAATAATGATTGGAGAATATCGTTGAAAAAGTTTATATTGGCAAGTGCTGTTGTCCTTTCAATGGCAGGATTTGCCCAAGCACCTATCTACGCAGAGGAAAGCAATGCTAATCCTCCTGCTACCACCGAACAAAGCAACTCTAAGGAAGATAAGAAAGATCTTTCAACTAAAACTGAAGAGGAGGTTGCAACACTTCCAAAAGACAAGGCAAAAGAAGAAGCTCCTAAAAAAGAAGGATGGCAGGAAGAAAACAAACAGTGGCGTTTCTATGAAAACAATCAGCCTGTCCTCAAATGGAAAAAAATTCAAGATAAGTGGTACTATTTTGACAACGATGGAAACCGACTCAATGATACCATTTTTGATGGCTATGTTCTCAATAAAGACGGGGTCATGGTAGAAAATGGCTGGGTAGCTCTTGAGGGTAAATGGTACTACGCCAGTGAGTCTGGAAAAATCATCCAACAAAAATGGGAAAAAATCGGAGGAGTTTGGTACTACTTTGACAAAGATGGTGTCATGCTCACTCAGACAATCGTTGATGGTTATCTCCTTACCAAAAGCGGGGCTATGGCGGAGAATGGCTGGGTAAAGGTTGACCAAAATTGGTATTATGTCACACCATCTGGCAGAATCTCGCAAGACAAATGGGAGAAAATTAATGGTTCATGGTATTATTTTGACAAAAACGGCGTGATGCTCAGCAAAACGACCGTTGGTGCTTACCTGCTCGGCAGTAGCGGGGCTATGGCGGAAAACTCCTGGGTGAAGATTGACCAAAATTGGTATTACGCTAATGAATATGGGAAATACAGCCGAGACAAATGGGAGAAAATCAAGGGAACTTGGTACGCCTTTGAACAAAATGGAGTCATGCTTTCCAATAAATGGAAAGGAAGCTACTACCTCAAATCTAGTGGAGCCATGGCTGAAAAAGAGTGGATCTTTGACAAGGCCTACAACAGTTGGTTCTATCTAAAAGCGAATGGAACCTATGCGGCTCGTGAATGGATTGGAGCCTACTATCTCAAGTCTGGTGGCTATATGGCCAAAAATGAGTGGATTTATGACGACTATTACAAGGCTCGTTACTATTTGGACGATAGCGGACATTATGTATCAGGAACCTACAAGATAGACGGCAAGGAACACCTGTTCCAAAAATACGGCCAATGGATTTCTGAAGTTTCAACAGAAGGTGGATTTGTAAAAGGTCAATACAGCAATACCATTTTCCTAGATCCCGGACATGGCGGTCGAGATTCCGGCGCCTTTTACTACAATGTAGCCGAAAAAGATCTCAACATGCAAGTCTATCGCAAACTGCGCGCTAAGCTAGAAGAACTAGGCTACAAGGTCCTCACATCACGTGACAGTGATATCGACGTTGATTTTAAGACTGAGCGTTCAAGAATGGTAAATAAAACCAACTCTGATATCTTTATCAGTATCCATTTCAATGCTACTGGAAACATTCACTCAAAAGCGAGCGGTATTCAAACCTACTCCTATAGCGATGAACCTGATTATCCAAGTAAGATTAATAAATACTGGCACAATCACCCTGATCGTATGAGTGAAAGCAAACGCCTCGCTGCTGCTATCCACTCCTCTCTCCTTGCAGAAACAGGTGCCAAGGACGCTGGCTTATTGGAAAGCAGTTTTGCCGTTCTACGCGAAACTGCCAAACCAGCCATCCTCCTAGAACTCGGTTATATGGATAATTTCACTGAGAATCAACAGATTCGTGACGATCGATACCAAGATAGACTAGTCGCAGGTATTGTGAAAGGCATCCAAAAATACTACGCTGGTAAATAAAAACAAAGTCTCGAGAAACCTCGAGACTTTTCTATTTATCTTCTTTTTTATCCTTATCAGGAAAGAGGTAGCCAAGTCCTACACAAGCTAGCACTCCTGCACCAATCACCAAACCACTTGAAATTGGCAAAAGGTCCAAAATAGCATTTGCAATGATAAAGGCAATAATCAAGCACATGAGACTAGCCTTATAATCTTTTTTCAAAAAGTTTTCTAGTGTGAAATAGAGGAACAATCCTACCGGAATGAGCGACCAGAGGTTGACATCCAAACTTGGCCATCCAACAAACCCGAAATACAATACTAGCGCAGCAGCTGCTAAGAATACAAGTCCCAATAATTTTTTCATTTTTTTGTCTCCATTTTCTTTTTTTGGTTCTTGAGTTGTCTGATACTGACCCCTCACGTCCCTTACATGAATCATTATAGCAGAGGAATTTTTCAAGAACAAGCCCTTTTGCCTATCTGGTCAATATCTCTGTCTAAGTGGTTGAGTATTTGTAACAAAAGAAAAAGAAGCCCTAATGGGCTTCTTGATTCTGCCGATTGCAGGGATCGAACCTGTGACCTACGCGTTACGAGTGCGTTGCTCTACCAACTGAGCTAAATCGGCGATTACCCTTTTAGTATAGCACTCTGAGAATAGATGTCAAGAAATTTTCATCACGATTAAAAAAGCCTGTCCTGAGACAAGGCTTTGAGTTTCTTCCTCTTACGAACCCGCACTTTCGTAAGCATCTAAGCCCCTATCCCATAGTTTCAAGGAAATGAAAAAGAAGACAAGGGAAATCAGAATCAAACCACCGATATTAAAGAAGACATCCTTGTCCTGCAAGAAATAGCTGGCAGGATAGTAGGCTGTAAAAGCAAAAGGAACGATAAAGCTAATCAACCATCGAAGAAGCGAGTTATAAATAGAAATCGGGTACTTAGCAAAATCATTGAACATATAGAAAATGTAGATCATGGCGCCTGACTGCTTGGTCCAAAAAGCAATACTGGCTGTCGCGATTTTCAAGGAAGTATAAATCAAGGTCGCAAAAGGAATGCAGACTAGGAATAGCAGGAACTTGGGAAGAGTCCAAGCAATGCTAGATACCGTTGTCGCTAGTAAAATTCCACCGACCAATAGTTCGCCCAAGGCATCAATCTGAAAGGTCTCGACTAGGATGTGAAAGAGAGGGTTGATAGGACGAGTCAGATACTTATCAAACTCTCCCTTTCTCACCAATCGTTGCCCCAATGCCCAGAGATTGTCAAAAAAGAGATGGTCCAGTCCCTTGGGAATCAAGGAAAATCCATAGATAAAAGCAATTTCTTGAAAGGTCCAGCCTTCTAGGGATGGAATGTGTTGAAAGATGACATTGAGAAACAAGAGGTTCAATCCTTGAGTCAGGAAAACACCTAAAACACCAACAACAAAATCAACCTTGTACTCCATGATTTGCTTGATGTATTGTCTGATAAAAATCAGATGCATGCGTTGATATTTTTTCATACTAACCTCCTTGAATGGTGATGAAGGACTGGACTCGTTTCCAAATCAACTGAGACAAGCCCACCATCACTAAGAGCCAGAAAAATTGTAGCAAAAGCGCCTGAAGAATCTGACTGGCATCGTATTTCCCAACAATGATCATGACCGGAGTGTAGATCAAAGATGAGAAAGGCAAGAAGGACAGAATATCTGAAACCACTTTGGGAAAGAAAGCCAAGGGAATCAAACTCCCAGACATAAAGGCCACTATGGAAGTCTTGAGTAGATTGGAACCCCAAAGATTTTTAAACACAAAAGCTGAAAATCCAAAGCAGATATTAAAGAAAAAGTTAATCAGGTAGGCGAACGTCAAGCTAAAGAGATAAAGGACAGTTGATCCCAGCACTTCTACAATACCTTGTCCAGAAAGGATTTTCATCAAGACAATGACACTTAAAAATGGCAGTCCAACAGAGATAAAAATCAACCACTTGGAGCCAAGCTCGGTGAAGAGATAAGAGGCCGCAAAATGAACTGGTCGCAACAAGCGCATGATAATGGAGCCATCCTTAACCTCCTCCCCAATCATAAAGGAGCTATCCGACCTAGTCAAGAGATTGGTCACAAAACTCATGATGATGTAGAGGGTAATATCCGCCATACTGAAGCCCTGAATCAAGGACTCCTGCGAGGAGTCAAAGACGGCCTTCCAGAGATAGAAAGCCACAAAAGCCCCCATGACATCGCCAATCCGATAGAGAATAAAGTTGACTCGATAGGTAATCAACTCCTGAACCCCTGCATTGATAAAGGGTTTATAACGTCTCCACAATTTGATCATCTTAGAGCTCCTTTCGGTAGAAGCGACGGATAATATCCTCAATATCCGTATCCACCATCTTCAAATCGCGGATTTCAAAATCAGACAGGGTTTGCTTGATAATATCAGCCGACTGGTAGCGGGAACTATCGAATTCAATGTTGAGGCTGTTTCCTTGTCTATCAATGGTCATATCAGGAAAGCCTTCATAGTGAGAAAGGAGATGACTTTGCCCTGGCACCAATTCAAAGGAAAGTGTCTTCATCTTGCCAAAGGTTTCCTTGAGCTGACTAACCGTTCCATCAAAAATCTCCTGCCCTTTGTCAATCATGAAAATCCGATCACAGAGTTGCTCAATATCACTCAGGTCATGAGTGGTCAAGAGAATGGTTGTTTCTTCCTCTTGATTGATCTGGGTGATGGCCCGACGAATGTTATCCTTAACCGAAACATCCAGACCAATGGTCGGCTCATCTAAAAAGAGAACCTTGGGATTGTGGAGCAAGGAAGCTGCAATATCCGCCCGCATCCGTTGACCAAGTGAAAGAGTTCGCACGGGATCCTTGATAAATTCCTTCAAATCCAAGACTTCATTCAAAAAGTCCATGCGCTTATGGAAGAGCGAGTCTGGCACATCGTAAATCTCCTTCAAGACCGTGTAGGTCTCTTGCAGAGCCAAGTCCCACCATAGCTGAGTACGTTGTCCAAAAACAACCCCAATATCCTTGACATAATCTTGACGATTATCTTGCGGAATCTTGCCGTTAATCCGACAAAAACCAGATGTCGGTTTCAAAATCCCTGTCAGCATTTTGATGGTTGTCGACTTCCCAGCTCCATTTGCGCCGATAAAGCCTAGAATCTGTCCCTTGGGAACCTCAAAGGTCAAATCCTTGACCGCTTCAAAGGTCTGCCTTTCAGGATGAATAAAGGAGCGCAAAGCCCCTTTCAAGCCCGGCTCCTTCACTGTCTTCACAAAATTTTTCTGAAGATGTTCCACTTCTATCATTGCCATATCTATCTCCCCTTAGTAAGAAATCAACAAACCGTGTCCTCTAAATACAAAAAGCCAATTTCTCATCTTCTAAAATCTGCCTTCTTTATCACATTAGAAGGCCTCAGTAACACTCTATTATAAAGTAATTAAGAAGGGAAAACAAGTGTTTTTTGTAGGATAGGAAAGAAAGCATAGAATATCCCAGTGATCGAATATCTTGAAAACGACTAGATTCACTCTCCGCTGCTTCATCGGAACTTTTTTGCATTTCCAAAATGTGATACAACAATGGTATCCAATTGATTCGCTATTTCTTTAAAGGAAAGATTTAAGTCCAAAGTCTGAACACTGATTTGATTACCGTGCATTTGATAAACATTATCTGGTTGAACTACTTCATCTGTCTTTGCATAGAGCAACATCCCCGACACTTTGCTACCATGTTCTTGATTTTGGTATTCTCTATTTTTGACATATGTAAAAATCTGATAAAGATTGTTGGAGTGGAGAGAATACTTTTTAAAATTCATTTGAGTTGTACTTTTATAGTATTTAGCATCAATAATCAAGATAGAATTCTCTTTTTGAAGCTGAATATCACTTTGCATGATAGGGAGCATCTCACCGATACCATCGTCTAACGCCCACGGTATCTGTGCTGCATTCGCATTTAATTCTGGATAATGTTTTTTATAATACTCAAGGATAAATTTTTCATACAATCTGTTCATTCGTCGCTCATCTAAGAAACTCATCATCTTCATGTTACCATCTGATGTTGTTTGCAATAAACCTTTTACCACTAAATAGCAAATGGCAATCATCATTCTATAAGATTGATTATTTTTGTTGTATTGCAGATTCCAGTTAACAGTTTCCAAATCAATCGGTTCAACATCACGGAAATAGACCATCAATTTCCGCAATTCTTTCTTCCTATCCTTGGAGATATCTGCTTTCAACAGAAGATTGACCGTTGATTTTATAATACGGTTCATCCTATTATTTACTGAAAACTCTTCATAAGTACAAAATATTTTCTTCCCAAGAGTACATTGACTTTTGATTGACTCTGTAATCTCAATTTTTCCCCTTAGTGTAGAGAGTTCTTCCACTTGAGCAAGGTATTCCTTTCCCAGTCCTCTCTTAAGCTGTATGGCAATTCCTTTAGCCAAGATAGCACTCATCAAATCAGCCGTATGATGAAACTCCTCTGTGGCAAGTTTCTGATATCCTTGCCCCTTAAGAACCTTAAAAGCATAAGTCAGCATGTAATAAACATTCTTTATCGGTATCACTTAATCGCACTCCTTAGATTGCCACTCCATTCTTTAACTAAGCTAGGTTCATCAAACCAATACTCCTTTAAAAGAGGTATCAGTTCATACTCTACAATACTCGAAAGAACTTGTTGGTCGATACTATTCGGTATTAGATTACAAAAATAACTATGGCCTATGCAAAAACCCTCTCCTAAACTTTCATCAGAAGCGATGATTTCATTTAGATGCTTCACAGTATTTATTAATGCATCAAATTTTTCATTCTTCAAGTGTGATTGATATTCTTTGAAGCCATCCGAATCAAATCCTGGTTTCAGCTCAAAAAATGCAAATCTTCGTCTCAAGGCAAAATCTAGCATGGCTAAGCTACGATCGGCAGTATTCATCATACCAATAATGTATAAGTTCTCCGGAATTGAGAACTGTTCATCCGAATAAAGAAGCTGTAGATCTCTTCCTCGCTTATCCATTTCGATAAGCATAAACAATTCACCAAATATTTTGCTCAAATTTCCTCGATTAATTTCGTCAATGATAAAGAAATAATCATTGCTTTCATCGCCCTCAGCCTGTTTACAAAATTGATAGAAGGGACCTTTTCTTAGTTCAAAACCACTGGCAGAAGGTCTAAATCCCATAATAAAGTCTTCGTACGAGTAACTTTGGTGAAACTGAACCATCTTTACCCTATCGATCGCTTTTTCACCCATCAGTGAGTAAGCTAGTCGATCAGCAGTAAATGTTTTTCCAACACCCGGAGCCCCCTCCAATATGATGTTCTTCTTAAGGCCAAGAATCGTTGCCAATCGATCATAATCCTCTGCTGATACAAAAACTTCTTTTAGAAAATCTTCTCTAGCGTAGCTAGTATCTCCTTTTTCAAATTCTTTTGTGTCTTCCGATGCTAGATTGTATGTAGGTGCTGAACTCTCACTAACTTCATTTTTTGCTTGTTTTTCTTTTTTCACTTGTTCAGAATACTTCCACGCTGCAAAAGACAATTCATTGAAGTTTTTCAATTCAGACTGTGGACTATCTAAATAGTTTTTAAGTATTTCAACAATAGAAAAATAATCTGATGCAGAAACTTTCGAATTCACCTTTGGGAGTTTATGGACTAATTCTAAAGGTAATTTTCCAGATTCGTAAATATACTCCTTGTTTGGTCCATCTATATTTAAAAACGAATTGGAGGCAATCCAATATAAGCCCATCGTAACTTTAGCAGTACCATTGTTTTTTCTATTGATGACTTTATCAAAATAGCCTGAGAGAAGCTCCTTATTTTCAGATGATGAATCTTCGGAATAAGCTAATGCCGCTACAAAAAGCTCCCACAAATCATCAATATCACTAACCCCTCTATCTGTATAAAAAAGATAATAGGTCGCATTCTGTTTATTGAGAACGGGAATACTGTCGAATGAAGTTGGAACATCATGAGATAATTCAAATAATTCTGCAATAGCAGTCAAAATTTTAATCCGATTTTCATTTTTCAACCCTTTATTGAATAGACCAAAAATTGTAAAAGGGTCAATATCCATGATATTGTTGTCCTTGTCCAAGGTTGGCATTGAAATGCCCGTCATTTGATAAATTGCCTTAACCTTTTGAATGAGCTCTGCCCTTTTCTCTTTATAGTTCACAAGTTTAAACGCAAATTCTTTATAAAAATCTACCCAATCAAATTGTCCTGCTTCTCTCATCTTAAACCTCACATCCCACATCTCTAGTAATTTTTGATGTACTAAATTTTATTGTTAATTAATATTATAGCACGAAAACCTTTCCAATACGATGCAACATTGCTATACATATACGATAAAAATTTCACTATCTTTAATCAACTTCAACAGTACACAAAAAGGTGACCTTTGTCGCCTCAAATGATTCCTTCTGATACTTTGAAATTCAATAATGAATCTATTCGATTCACTTTTTTTCTTCATTATGAAGTTTCATTTCAATCTCCTTTGTAGATATGTCGTGAGGAAGAGGAAATATCTTCGTGTAGCCCTCATCACAAAAGAGAACCTTCTGATCTGATGGAAACCATTCCCGAAGCCAGAGGATATAGGCGGCATAATCTTGTAACCGATTTTTTGAATCAAAGTAGTTTATAACGAAGACATCATTTTTTCGATTCAAAGCACCCTCAACTGAGACCTCGGGACTTTGGTAATCCCATAAAAGACGATAGGCTTTTTCATGATCGTTTTCTTCCCTTATAATCACACCTGAATACCTATCTCTCAGCGAAGCACAAAATGCTTGGATATCAAATTCTGCATTTTCATAACCATCTAAAAAGATAAAATCTGCTGAACTCATGACTCTCCTCCTCTCTTTGAAAGCCTGATATTATTTTATCATAAATTAAAAAATTTCTTAGAATCAAATTAAATTCCACCTCCTAAACTTGAAAAATAATTTATTTCCACCACACAAAAAACCCACCCTCATGGGCAGGTTTCTGATTTGTATTGTTCAGCTAGATTAAGCTTTACCTTCTGAACCGAATACGTCGATACGTTCTTCAACTGATGCTTGGATAGCTTTTACACCGTCAGCCAAGAATTTACGTGGGTCGAAGAGTTTCTTCTTGTCGTATTCTGCTTCGTTTGCTTCGTAGTCACGAGCAAATTTACGAGTTGCGTTAGCGAATGCGATTTGGCATTCAGTGTTAACGTTAACTTTCGCAACACCAAGTTTGATAGCTGCTTGGATTTGGTCATCAGGAATACCTGATCCACCGTGCAATACGATTGGGAATCCTGGTACAGCTTCAGTCAATTTTTGCAAGTGGTCAAGGTGAAGACCTTTCCAGTTTGCAGGGTATGGACCGTGGATGTTACCGATACCAGCTGCCAAGAAGTCGATACCAGTTGCAACCATTGCTTTAGCATCTTCGATTGGAGCCAATTCACCATCACCGATGATTCCGTCTTCTTCACCACCGATAGTTCCAACTTCAGCTTCTACTGACACACCATTTGCGTGAGCAAATTCTACAACTTTACGAGCTTTTTCAAGGTTTTCTTCAACTGGAAGGTGTGAACCGTCAAACATAACTGAAGTATAACCAACTTGAATACACTCAAGTGCATCTTCGTAGTGACCGTGGTCAAGGTGGATAGCTACTGGTACAGTGATACCCATTGACTCAACAAGGTTAGCGATCAAGTTGCGAGCAACTTTGTAACCACCCATGTATTTAGCAGCACCCATTGAAGTTTGGATCAAAACTGGAGCTTTTTTAGCTTCTGCTGCGCGCAAGATAGCTTGAGTCCACTCAAGGTTGTTTGTGTTAAATCCACCAACTGCATAACCGTTGTCACGAGCTGCTTGGACAAATTTTTCTGCTGAAACGATTGCCATTTGTCAGGCCTCCTATATATTTTTTGGGACATCCCATTTACATTGTTCATTTTATCACTTTTTGATAAAAAAAGCTAGTTTTTCCCATACTTTAGATTGAATTTCTTCTAGCCTAATCAATGTAAACCCTTTCTTTCCCTTAGTCTTGCACGACTTTAGGATAACGTATGAAAAAGGTCAAGCGATCATCTTGCATCTCAAAATGATAAGGTAATTTCTCATGTTCTAATAAACTTTTGACCACAAAGATCCCCATTCCTGAACCCTTGGCCTTGCGACTAGCATTTTCAGAAAAAGACTGAGCCAGTTTTTCTTGTTCTTCAGGACTACAGCTATTCTCGATATAGAGCTCCCCTTCTCTCTCCCCGATACGGACCAAGCCGCCTGGAGTGGAGTGCTTGATAGCATTGCTGATGAGATTCGATAGGATTAGTTTCATGACAGATGGGTTTATGTAAGCCTGCTGATGGTTCAAACGATTATCTATCTGAAGTTCTCTCTCCTTGGTGAGCAAGGCATAATCCTTGACCAGACTTTGCGTCATCTGGACTAGGTCAATGTTCTCCTTCTCCTCTCGCAATTCCTGCACAGAAGAGAGAGAAAGTATCTGGAGAACGTGGTGACTGAGGTCGTCCACAATCCCCAAGGCAACTCCAAGATAGTGGTCTCTATCCTTATAACGACCGATATTTTCTTTCATATTTTCGATTAAGATTTTCAAACTAGCCAGAGGTGTTTTCAATTCATGAGAAGCCCCTCGTAGGAACTCAACCTTCATCTTTTCCAGCTGGAGAATGGCTTCATTCTTCTCATGCAAGTCCGCAATAACAGTCAAAAGGTGCTGGTAAAGGCTATTGATTTGTTCCTTGAGATCACCTATCTCATCCTTAGAGTCCACGCGCAATCGCACTTGGGCATCCAGGTCCATCATCCGACGGGTCACCCGCTTGATTTCCAAAATCGGTGCAACAATGGTCCGAGCATAGATGTAGGCCACCAAGAGGGAAATCAGGAAGGATGCCAGCAAGGTATAAGGAAGAAATTGGAGACTAATCTGCTCTGCTTCTTTTTGCAAATCCATGGACGCTAGAAACTGGAGAGTCATAGTCCCACCATCTTGCGTTTTCACCTCACGCTCCTCGATAAAGAGGGAAGTAGTTTGACGGCCCGTATCCAGAGGAAGGTTGTCCTTGACTTCTAACTTGTCTTCGGTCATCTCTCCCTTGACAGCTCCTTTGATATCACTGGTCTGGGAATACAAGTCTAACACTTGTTCGATACTTTGCCTGTCTTTTCCGTCAAGGGACCGGGCAATGGCTGTCGCTTTCTGACCAATGGTTTCCTGACGATGACTTAGATAAGTCGATGGAAAGAGAAAATAAATAGCTAAATGAAGACAAATAACCAGAACACTAAAAATCGAGAAGGTATAGATAAAAATCTTTGTAAATAGACCTGTTCGTTTCATTTTCGCTCCAATTTATAACCAACATTACGCACAGTGAGAATACAATCCAAGTCTAGCTTTTTCCGCAGTTCCTTGATATAGACATCGATGACACGGTCAAAGGGGACCTCATCTGTCACCTTCCAGACGGCATCGATAATCTGAGACCGGGTCAAAGCCCGTCCTTCATTTTTCACCAGATAGTCCAGAATTTCCAACTCTTTGGCATTGATAGCCACTTCTTCTCCTGCGAGGCTTGCACTATAGCTCTCAAAGTCCACCTTGGTATCCTTATAAGAGAAGACTCGTCCCGTATCGTAGTAGCGCTTGAAAATCGCGTCTACCCTCACTTTTAAAAGGGAGAGGGAGAAGGGTTTTTCCAGATAGCCGTCTGCTAGAGAGGCAAAGGCACTCATCTTGTATTCCTCATCCTGAAAGGCGGTTAGCATCAAGACAGGAACCTGACTGGTCTTACGAATCTCGGCTAGGACTTCTAAACCATTGAGCTTGGGCATCTGGATATCTAGCAACACTAGAGCAACTTCATAGCTGGAAAATTTTTCCAGAGCTTCCTGACCATCTGCTGCCTCAATGGTTTCATAGCCACAATCCGTCAAATAGTCACTGATCCCCTCACGGATCATCTCTTCATCTTCTACAATTAAAATTTTCATAGAAAAACGTTTCACATTCCTTTAAATTTCTTGTAAATCTTCTCTGTTTCATCCTGATAGGAAGAGGCCTTATCAAGATGAAATAGATAAAAATGCTACCTATATTATACCCCATTTAGGGGAGAATAGGTAGCAAGTTTGTTATTCACTATCGAGCAAGAGCTCTTTTGGTTGTTTTCTGAGGAGATTGCTTGAAGCAAGCGCCATAACGAGCACCACTAGAACCAAGGCAAGGACAAAGACGATGATAAAGTCTGATGTCTGAATGGAAATGTCTAGGCTCGACAAGGTCTTGCTAAAGCCATCTACTTCTGCACCACCACCAAGATTAGAGGCTTGAGCAGCCTTGCTGGCTTGCTTGGCAACACCTGAAGTGACATTGGCAAGAACAGTATTTCCGATGGCACGAGCTGTATAGTTGGCTAAGAAGTAAGCAGAAACTAGAGCAGGGATGGCAATCAGGATAGATTCGGTGATGAATTGCCCCAAGATACTTGCCTGCTTGAGACCGATAGAGAGGAGGATTCCCACTTCCTTGCGACGGGCGTTGATCCAAAGACTAAGTAAGAGCGCAAGTAGAAGAACTGAGAAGCTCAAGCTACCCCAGAAGAGGAGGTTGGCCATCTTGTACATACCAGAGATGGATTGCTCTAGAGCTGGGTAGTTAGAGGAGCTCTTCACAAGTGTGTAGCTCTTCCAGTTGATACCGCTAATACCATTCAACTCTTTCATGACGTCATCCAAGTTCTTGTCCGCTGTTACAAAGAAGGTTGCGTCCCCATAAATAGCTGTGTCTTCTGTGTATCCATAAAGTTTTGCAGCTGTGTGAATGTCTGTGATAGCTGTATTTTCATAGAGTTCTTGTGAGTAGGTTACTGCTGACTTATTGTGACCATCAAAGAGCCCCTTGATTGTCACTTCGACTGTTTCCTTGGCTCCTTTTTCATTGTCTGCATCATAGACATTAGAGTCCAATTTGACCTTATCTCCAACTTTCCAGCCGTGTTTGGCTGCCAAGTCCTTGTGCATGAGAATCTTGTCTTTGTCGTCGTTGGTTAGGTGCTCACCTTCAACAAGCTTATATGAGCCAGAGACAAACTTATCTTCTTTAGAGGAGTCATTGACACCTGTAATCATCAAGCTGCTTCCAAACCGTTTGGCACGGTCAGCAGTGAGATTTTTCTTGGTTTCTGGCGTTTCGATGAGGTCGTATCCGGTCAAATCTCCGATAGCGTTGATACGTTTAACATAAGACTCGATGGCCTTGTTTTCGGTGATTTTTTTGATATCCTCACCCTTGATATTCCCAGCACCACGTGGCGTTCCTTGATTGACGCGACGATTGATTTGCATGGAGAAGCTATTGGTGATATTTTTAAAGGTCTCCTGAGAAGCCTTGGCAGTAGCTCCCTTGATCGACAAGCCGACCAAACTCAAGCTCGCCATGAGGAGAATAATCAGGAAGATAACAATCGATTTGAAAAACTTCCTTGTAACATAGGCAAATGCGTTGTGTAACATAGGTTCCCTTTCTAGATTTGATTTAATAATTCTATCAAAACAAGCTCATCTTATTTTGTAGTATTGCGAGTTTCAGTTAGTTTCTTATTCTTCAATTCAAGTGTAATATCTGACGCTTGTGCCACTTCTTTACTGTGGGTGACGACGATCACACATTTACCTGTTTTCTCGGCAAGTGATTTGAGCAGTTCGATAATATCTCCAGCAGTTTTAGGGTCCAGATTTCCTGTTGGCTCATCAGCTAGAATAACTGGAGCTTCTGAGACTAAACTGCGAGCGATGGCTACACGTTGCTGTTGACCACCTGATAACTGGAGAACGTTCCGCTTGATCTGACTTTCATCCAAACCAAGCTCAAGAAGTGTATCCTTAGTCGCCTTTTTGTTGACCAAGCGGATATTTTCCAGCGGAGAAAGATAATCTATCAAGTTATAATTTTGAAAGACCAGGGAAATATGGTGCATGCGATGGTAAGAATATCCCTTATTCCGAATGTCCTCTCCTTGGAAAAGGATAGAACCTTCGACAGGACTATCTAAACCAGCAAGTAGGGACAAGAGAGTGGATTTTCCTGCTCCCGACTCACCAATGATACTATAAAATTTTCCGGGTTCAAAATTATACTTGATCTGATATAAAACTGCTTCAGCAGTGTTCTTATAACGGTAGGTAACATCTTGCAATTGTAATAAAGTCATGATTTCTCCTTCTTAACTAATAGATGATAAAATTTCTTTTGGCGATTTTCTAAACAAGAATACGAAACAAAGGGCTACAGACAAGCAACTAATCAGGAGCAGAAAAACATAGGATTCTGCAAAGGATAGGAGACTAGTTGATAGACCGCTTGCTTTGGCCAGCGTGTCTTGTAAGGTTGCCTGATCTCCGCTTGCTAGTACGGTTTGTAGCAGATAGGATGTGATTGCGTTTCCTGCAACAAATGCTGGAAGCAAAGCTCCAAGAGATACCAAAACTACCTCTAAACAGAATTGTAGGAAGATTGAGATCTTGCTTTTTCCAAGTGCGAGTAAAATTCCCACTTCGTAGACCCTTTCTCTCAACCAGAGTGACAAGACCAAAATTAAGGCTCCTGCTCCTGCTATCATAATTCCATAAAGGAAGATGGTGAGGAAGGTTTGGAAGGTTGCTACTGAATCTTTGATTTGTTCAAAGGCCTTGTTTTCCTTTTCGACTTGATATCCTTGATTTTCCAAGGCCAAGTTTTCCACCTGCTTCATGAGTCCGTCCATTTCCTTAGGATTTTCTACATAGAAGCGTGCTGCACTGACTTGAGGTTCACTATTTCCCAAAAGGGTTTGGCTACTTTCATAGTCTGTAAAGACCTGGTTTTCACTGAAGTCAGAAGACAAGCCTGTGAATTTTTCTTGTTTTTTACCAGAAAAGATTCCGACAATCTCAAACTCAACTGTTTGCCCTTTTCCAGCTTCTGACTGACCAGCGTCCAAGCGAATCTTGTCATGAAGCGAAAGACCGTTCTTCTTAGTCAACTCTTCGTGAATAAGGATTTTCTTGGAATCTCCTTTTTGAAGGTGTCGCCCTTCTTTTAGATTGAAAGCCGAACTGGTAAAGGTAACATCCTTGGATGAATCCTCAAGAGCCGTTAAGCTAACCAAGTTCTTGTCCGCAGCTGACAAATCATCACGTTCAACGCTCTGCTCACCACTCACTGCTTCCTTGTCTTTCAGTTTTGCGACCGTTTCGAGTTCAGGAGAGACATTTTCCAGTCCCTTAATCTTGCTCACGGATGCTAGGTCTGACAACTTGAAGGTCTGTCCATTTTCTATCTTTTTGATAGAAAAAGAAGTATTGAGTGATTTGTAAAGATTGCTTTCTACTGTTTTGTTGGACTTCATCAGCGTCAAACAGGCTGAAATTCCTGCTAAAAGGACAAATAAAATCAGAAATAAAATAAAACTTCTCAGTCGTTTTCTGCTGACATAAGCCCAAGCTCTTTGGATTGGATTCATTTGTCACCTCCATATTTGTAAGACTATTATAAAATCCAAATATGAAATGTTTATGAAATCGAAAAAATTTTTCGATTTATTTTTTGAAAAAATAAAGAAAGCCAGCAAGCGCTAACTTTTCTTCATATAGAACACGTTTTACCAATCAAAAATCGACTCCATGCCATAAATGATAGTTCTTGATGCCAAGCTCTTCCGATAGTCGAACTGTAGCTCTAGCCTTCTTTGGAAAACAAAAAGAGCTAGCCAAAGCTAACTCTTACCCTATGCGGAGAGAGGGACTTGAACCCTCACGACCTAAAGCGGTCACAGGATCCTTAGTCCTGCGCGTCTGCCAATTCCGCCATCCCCGCGTCGATTACTCTACTAGTATATCAACTTTCAAAATCTTTGTCAACACTTTTTTCAGATTTTTTTCATTTTTCCAAGGGAATCATTCTTTAATTTCAGCCAAATTTTCATCCAACAATTTGGCTCCCAGAGTGTTCTTAAAATGTCCAAGAGCAAACTGATGATTTTCTGGCCAGATAGAGGCAACCGCAGGCTTGACAACCTCGATTTGATAACCTAAATTATAAGCATCAATAGCCGTATGGAGGACACAAATATCTGTCAAAACACCCGTTAAGATAACTGTGTCAACTCGACGTTCTCGCAAGCGAATATCTAAATCCGTTCCTGAAAATGCTGAATAGTGACGCTTGTCCATCCAAAAGACACGACTATCAGAAGCATGGGCTTGGTAAAAATCTGCTAGTTTTCCATACAAGTTGCGACCACTAGTTCCAATGATGTTGTGAGGTGGGAAAAGTTTACTCTCAGGATGAAAATCATCCCCTTCCTCATGAGCATCAATGGTGAAGAAAACATAGTCTCCACGATCAAAAGCCAGTCTAGTCACCTGAGCAATCGCCTCTGATATGGCTTGAGCAGGAGCTCCAGCAGTTAACTTTCCATGGTCTGCTACAAAATCCTCTGTATAGTCAATTGAGATTAAAGCCTTTGTCATTAGTAGTCCCTCTTTTTCACTTCCTCAAAGATATCTGAAATCAATACCTTGAGATATGTTCCCTTCATTCCTAGTGAACGGCTTTCAATAATTCCTGCCGACTCTAGCTTACGGAGAGCATTGACAATCACTGAGCGCGTGATACCGATACGGTCTGCAATGACAGATGCAGTCAATTGTCCTTCATTTCCATTTAGCTCAGATAAAATAGCTGAAACAGCACGAAGTTCTGAGTAGGAAAGGGTATTGACTGCCATAGTTACAGCAGTACGGCGACGGATATTTTTCTCATCTTCTTCGCGTTGGAAGTTCAAGAGTTGTATCCCCACAACCGTACTCGCAATCTCAACAAGAATCAAATCCTCATCTTCAAATTTCTTATCATTACGCCAAATAATCAAGGAACCTAGGCGAATCCCTGATACATGAATGGGAGCAATGGTTGTCAAACCATCTGGAAAATCCGCACGGCTCTCTACAGGAAAAATAGTCAAATCATGTTCAACAGGAAGATTGGCTTCTGTATCATAGATCATGTTTGCCCCTTGTACATAGTCATCTGGGAACGTCTTGGTTTGGAAAAACTGCTCTACACGGTCTGTATTAGTTTTATAGCGCATAAAGTAGCCCAAAAGACGACCCTTGCTATTGACAATGCAGGCATTGCAATCAATAATGTCTGCTAGTTGACGTGTAATGGCATTGTATGGAAGTTCATCCTGCATTTGCTCTTCTGAGCGTTTTAAAATTGATGTAATTTTTCTTGTTTTTTCTAATAAATGTGCCATTTTTTACCTCGCATATAATCGCTTCCATTATAACATAGAAAAGTCTTTATTTCAATAATTATCTGAAAATTGCTTATTGAATTGCAATTTTTAAAAGCAAAAATATTTTAGAAAAATAGCAATTTTTTATTGACATCCTGTTTGGATTTTTATATAATAATATTATAAGAAGATGGATTAAAGTTCCCCTTCCCATCTCACCTTTCCTTTACTTTTATACATCTTCTTTTACTATCGGTCTCCTTATATAAAAAAGCGATTCATTTTGAATCGCTTTTTCTTATTTATCTCCTTTGTTACGAATAACAAAGCCTGTTTTCTTTTCGCTTGAAGTGTTGCGAGGTTTTTTTATTGTCTTTATTACGGTACCGTCTGTCTTTATCAAAACGATCGTTTCCACGACTACCTTTCTTGAAGTCATCACGACGACCATTGCCACGGCGATCGCGGTCTCGACGGTCGTCCCCACGACGGCCTCCTCGACCTCCCTTAGCTTTGCCAGCAAAGCCATTACCTGATGGTTTAAATGGCAGTGGTTTTTCACGCGCAATCTCCACTTCAGGAAGGCTGTCTGGATCTTGGACTGTCAGGCTCAAGATATACATAGCCAATTCTTCTGGACTAAATTCGGCAGCTAACTTACGAGCATCTTTAGCAAATTTCTCAAAGTTCCCACGAATGACTTCGTCTGCGAAGTCTCGTTCGATTTTCTTGAGAGCTACTTGTTTCTTAGCTTGGAAGGCTTCTTCTGCTGTTGCTGGTTTCAAGCCTTTCATGCGTTTCTTAGTCAAGTTTTCGATGATTTGAAGGTAGCCCATTTCATTTGGTGCTACGAAAGTAATAGACTGACCTGACTTACCAGCACGACCTGTACGACCGATACGGTGAACATAACTTTCAGGATCTTGTGGAATATCGTAGTTGTAGACATGGGTCACACCTGAGATATCCAAACCACGTGCTGCCACGTCAGTCGCAACTAGAACATCTAGATTCCCATTTTTAAAATCACGAAGGACACGAAGACGTTTGTTTTGGTCTAAGTCACCATGAATTCCTTCTGCACGGAAGCCACGGATTTTAAGTCCACGAGTCAATTCATCTACACGGCGTTTGGTACGACCAAATACAATAGCAAGTTCTGGTTGTTCCACATCCATGAGACGGGTCATGGTGTCAAATTTTTCTTGCTCCTTAACACGGATATAGTATTGGTCCACCAGTTCGGTTGTCAATTCTTTAGCAGCAATCTTGACATGCTCAGGGTCTTTCATAAACTGAACACCAATACGTTTGATGGCATCTGGCATGGTTGCTGAAAAGAGCAAAGTTTGACGATTTTCAGGGACACGGGAAATGATGGCTTCGATGTCTTCAAGGAAGCCCATGTTGAGCATTTCATCCGCTTCGTCAAGGATGAGGGTTTCAATGTCTTGTAATTTCAAGGCCTTGCGTTTAATCAAGTCCAAGAGACGACCTGGTGTTCCTACCACGATGTGGGCACCAGATTTAAGGGCCTTGATTTGTTTTTCAATGCTGGAACCACCGTAAACTGAGCGAACTTTCACTCCCTTACTACGACCAAAGCGGAAGAGTTCTTCTTGACTTTGGACAGCGAGTTCACGAGTTGGAGCGATGACCAAGGCTTGGATGGTCGCTTCTTCTGTACGGATTTTTTCAAGGGTTGGCAAGCCAAAAGCTGCAGTTTTTCCTGTACCAGTCTGTGCTTGACCGATGACATCCTTACCTTCGAGAGCCAAGGGAATGGTCTGTTCTTGGATAGGACTGGCTTCTACAAATCCAGCTTTTTCAATCTCTGCTAGCAATTCAGCAGACAAGTTAAATTCATTAAATTTCACGTTTTTCTTCTTTCTAAAGATGGTGCGAAGCCATCCTATAGCGCGTAGTATATACTTTTCTTTTCATGACGTATCTTCATTTAAAAATGAGATACCGTGTTGCTTCTTTTCCACGAAAGAAAAGTACTAGTTCTTTGCAACCTATCTAGTATAACACAAGAGCGGGGCAAAAGATAGCAGAATTCGTTTCTAAACTTATGTAAACGATTTCCTATAAATACACCCTTATATAGCTCATTTCTCCCGTAGCAGATTTGTGCAAAAAGTGTTTTCTTATGCTAGAATGAAAATCGAATAGGAGGACTATAAATGTTAACATATGATTTAATCGTTATCGGATTTGGTAAAGCTGGGAAAACACTAGCTGGTAAATTGGCTTCAGCTGGCAAAAAAGTTGCCCTCGTTGAACGTAGCAAAGCTATGTACGGTGGAACTTGTATCAACATCGGATGTATCCCAACTAAAACCTTGCTAGTTGCTGCTGAGAAAGATTTGTCTTTTGAAGAAGTCATTGCTACCAAAAATACCATCACTAGTCGCCTCAACGGTAAAAACTATGCTACTGTTGCGGGTACAGGTGTGGATATCTTTGATGCGGAAGCTCACTTCCTTTCAAACAAAGTCATCGAAATCCAAGCTGGTGATGAAAAACAAGAACTCACTGCTGAAACTATCGTTATCAACACTGGTGCTGTTTCTAACGTCTTGCCAATCCCCGGACTTGCTACCAGCAAAAACGTCTTTGACTCGACTGGTATCCAAAACTTGGACAAACTGCCTGAAAAACTTGGTGTACTTGGTGGTGGAAATATCGGTCTTGAATTTGCTGGCCTTTACAACAAACTTGGAAGCAAGGTTACCGTCCTAGATGCCTTAGATACTTTCCTACCTCGTGCAGAACCTTCCATCGCAGCTCTTGCTAAACAATACATGGAAGAAGACGGTATTGAATTGCTTCAAAACATCCGTACTACTGAAATCAAAAACGACGGTGACCAAGTTCTCGTCGTAACTGAAAACGAAACCTACCGTTTCGACGCCCTTCTCTACGCAACTGGACGTAAACCAAACGTAGAACCACTTCAACTTGAGAATACGGATATTGAACTAACGGAACGTGGTGCTATCAAGGTAGACAAACATTGTCAAACAAACGTTCCTGGTGTCTTTGCAGTTGGAGACGTCAACGGTGGACCTCAATTTACCTACATCTCACTTGATGACTTCCGTGTTGTCTACAGCTACCTTGCTGGAGATGGCAGCTACACACTTGAAGACCGTCTCAATGTACCAAACACCATGTTCATCACACCTGCACTTTCACAAGTTGGTTTGACGGAAAGCCAAGCAGCTGATTTGAAACTTCCATACGCTGTCAAGGAAATCCCTGTTGCAGCAATGCCACGTGGTCACGTAAATGGAGACCTTCGCGGAGCTTTCAAAGCTGTTGTCAATACTGAAACAAAAGAAATTCTTGGAGCAAGCATCTTCTCAGAAGGTTCTCAAGAAATCATCAACATCATCACTGTTGCTATGGACAACAAAATCCCTTACACTTACTTCACAAAACAAATCTTCACTCACCCAACCTTGGCTGAGAACTTGAATGACTTGTTTGCGATTTAAGTTTTCAGATATTCTCCACAAGACAAGCATCCATTTCGATGTTTGTCTTTTTCTATCCAGTCCATAGTTTCCTTGCAAGATTATTTGTGCTTTTAGCTGTAAAAGCTTATAATATAGGTGTAGGATGTTGTCTTCATTTTCTGTTCAAAAAGGAGGCTATTCAAATGGGAAAGCAAGTTAAATCACCAGAACACTCTCCTTTTTCCTTTCTAGCCAAGGGAAAAAGTCCGGCTATGAAAACACTGGTTTTCTGTGTCAGTATAGTCTTCATTTTTCTCCTGCTTTGCTGGATGCTTTTTCGCTTGATTTCACCTCAAAAACAGCGATTCACAGTCAATCAAGCTGCTGATTTTTACCTTGTCAATTCGAAATCCATTCAAAGTTATCAGTTGCAAAACGATCAGTTTCAGCTCATGAAGACTGAGGATGTCTCCATTGCAGAAGATGTCAATTTCTGGTTTCCTCAGGGACGGTTTGACAATCGCTATCTCGTCTTTTCGTCTGGAAATACCAGAGGGAAGGCATCCACTCAGAACATCGTATCTCTTGACTTTCAAACAGGGGATATCCGACAAACTTCAACTCCCTTCTATGCTTATTCGGGAGCTGGAGTATCAGACAAGTTCTTCTACACAGGTCAAACTACAACTGAGGATGGGGTGCTCAGTATGTTTGACATCTCAGGAAAGCTGATTACTCAGAAAACATTTTCCGAATCCACTTCCTTTCCAATCCAGTTTCATGGACGAGGGAATCGCCTCTATCTCGGTTCGGGGTTTCATGATGAGTCCCGTCAACGACCCGCTTTAGTGTTCGATGGTTATTTAGTTGAATTGGACGAAAATGATCAACTAAAAGAATTGTCTCGCACACCTCTGACAAGCGAAGGAAAGATCGTTGAAATGTTGACGTCTTCTGAATTAATCGGTGACAATTATTACAGTAGTGTTGCTTATACCCGAAATACAGAAACTTTCTCCAAAGATCCAGACAATCGCATACTTGTTATGAACTTGTCTAGTAAAGAAAAGCACTTCATCACGCTACCAGAGGGCAATCCAAATCTTCTTTATAAAACACCGAAAGAAGACCGATTGATTGTAAAACATGAGGCGGATGGAAATGATCGCTGCGCCTTATCTATTGTCAATCTCTCTGATGAATCTAGCTATCTAATCAATGTCAGAAAAGATTTGCCTGACTCTACAGAAGAGATAATACACATCGATACAAGTTTGACAAACAAGGTATTGGTCGTAACCAATCAACATTTGTTATTGTATTCTTTAGAAAATGGTCAACTTCTAACAAAAACAAAACTGGAACTGAGACAAAACGACTTCCCAATCGCAACTTGGTTTCAGAACTAATCACTCACAGCCCTCATCGGGCTGTTTTTGCTTCTACGAAATCTCAAATCTGTCTTTTCCCTCTTTTATGATATAATAGAAATATGAACTTAAAAACTACTTTGGGCCTCCTAGCTGGGCGTTCTTCTCACTTCATCTTGAACCGTCTTGGTCGTGGAAGTACGCTCCCAGGAAAACTTGCCCTCCAATTTGATAAAGATATTTTACAAAATCTAGCTAAGAACTACGAGATTGTCGTGGTCACTGGAACCAATGGGAAAACCCTGACAACCGCCCTCACTGTCGGCATTTTAAAAGAAGTTTATGGTCAGGTTCTGACCAATCCAAGCGGTGCCAATATGATTACAGGGATTACGACAACCTTCTTGACCGCCAAATCCTCTAAAACTGGGAAAAACATTGCCGTCCTCGAAAT
Organism: Streptococcus sp. M143; assembly: GCF_000162495.1. NCBI lineage: Bacteria > Bacillati > Bacillota > Bacilli > Lactobacillales > Streptococcaceae > Streptococcus > Streptococcus sp. M143. Next base: position 871,891 of record NZ_GG730097.1, read on the forward strand.
TGACGAAGCCAGTCTTTCTCGTATCTGTGACTATATCCAGCCTAGCCTTTTTGTCATTACTAACATTTTCCGTGACCAGATGGACCGCTACGGTGAGATTTACACGACTTATAAGATGATTTTGGATGCCATTCGTAAGGTGCCTACGGCTACTGTTCTCCTCAATGGTGATAGCCCCCTATTCTACAAGCCAGCTATTCCAAATCCTGTACAGTATTTTGGTTTTGACTTGGAAAAAGGACCAGCCCAACTAGCTCACTACAATACCGAAGGAATCCTCTGTCCTGACTGCCAAGGTATCCTCAAATACGAGCACAATACCTATGCCAACTTGGGTGCCTATATCTGTGAAAATTGTGGTTGCAAACGACCTGACTTGGACTACCGTCTGACAGATTTGGTTGAGTTGACCAACAATCGCTCTCGTTTTGTCATTGACGGACAAGAATACGGAATCCAAATCGGTGGACTTTACAACATCTACAATGCCCTTGCTGCGGTTGCCATCGCCCGTTTCCTCGGTGCAGATTCACAACGGATCAAACAAGGATTTGACAAGAGTCGCGCTGTCTTTGGACGCCAAGAAACCTTCCAAATCGGCGATAAGGAATGTACCCTTGTCCTCATCAAGAACCCGGTTGGTGCAACCCAAGCAATCGAAATGATCAAACTAGCACCTTACCCATTTAGCCTATCTGTCCTCCTCAATGCCAACTATGCAGACGGAATTGACACTAGCTGGATCTGGGATGCTGATTTTGAACAAATCACTGACATGGATATTCCTGAAATCAACGCTGGCGGTGTTCGTCATTCTGAAATCGCTCGTCGTCTACGAGTGACTGGCTACCCAGCTGATAAAATCACTGAGACAAGCAATCTGGAGCAAGTTCTCAAAACCATTGAGAACCAAGACTGCAAGCATGCCTATATCCTAGCTACCTATACTGCTATGCTTGAATTCCGCGAACTGCTGGCTAGTCGTCAGATTGTTAGAAAGGAGATGAACTAATGGTTTATACTTCACTTTCCTCAAAAGATGGCAACTACCCTTATCAACTCAACATTGCCCACCTCTATGGAAACCTCATGAATACTTACGGGGACAATGGAAACATCCTCATGCTCAAGTATGTGGCTGAAAAACTGGGAGCTCATGTAACAGTTGATATTGTTTCTCTCCATGATGACTTTGACGAAAACCACTATGATATCGCCTTTTTCGGCGGCGGTCAAGATTTTGAACAAAGTATTATCGCTAGCGATCTTCCTGCTAAAAAAGAGAGCATTGACAACTACATCCAAAATGACGGTGTGGTTCTCGCTATCTGCGGTGGTTTCCAACTATTGGGGCAATATTATGTTGAAGCTTCAGGCAAACGCATCGAAGGGCTAGGGGTCATGGGCCACTATACCCTCAACCAGACCAATAATCGCTTTATCGGTGACATCAAGATCCATAATGACGAATTCAATGAAACCTACTATGGATTTGAAAACCATCAGGGGCGTACCTTCCTCTCAGATGACCAAAAACCGCTGGGACAGGTGGTCTATGGAAATGGAAACAACGAAGAAAAGGTCGGCGAAGGGGTTCATTATAAGAATGTCTTTGGTTCCTACTTCCACGGACCTATCCTCTCTCGTAATGCCAATCTAGCTTATCGCCTAGTCACTACTGCCCTCAAGAAGAAATACGGCCAGGACATCCAACTCCCTGCCTATGAAGATATTCTCAGTCAAGAAATCGCTGAAGAATACAGCGACGTCAAAAGCAAGGCTGACTTTTCTTAAACTAAGGAAAATTAGATAAAAGAACTCCCCTATCTTGTCGGAGTTCTTTTTGCCTGTTCTTTTACCCTTCTCCCTTGCATTTTCTCTCATTTTTTGCCAAAATAGAGGGGTAGAAAGAAGGTAGCATATGTCTAAATTACAACAAATCCTAACATATCTTGAATCAGAAAAACTAGACGTCGCTGTCGTATCTGACCCCGTCACTATTAATTACCTCACTGGCTTTTACAGTGATCCTCATGAACGCCAAATGTTCCTCTTTATCCTAGCGGATCAAGAACCCCTCCTCTTTGTCCCTGCTCTTGAAGTGGAACGTGCAAGCAACACTGTCTCTTTCCCAGTTGTGGGCTATGTGGATTCTGAAAATCCATGGCAAAAAATCAAAAATGCCTTGCCACAGCACGACTTCAAACGTGTTGCTGTTGAGTTTGACAATCTCATCTTGACCAAATACCATGGTTTGAAAACTGTCTTTGAAACTGCTGAGTTTGAAAATCTCACTCCTCGCATCCAACGCATGCGCCTCATCAAATCAGCTGACGAAGTGCAAAAAATGATGGTTGCAGGTCTCTATGCTGATAAGGCTGTTAAGGTTGGTTTTGACAATATTTCTCTTGATAAGACAGAGACAGATATCATTGCCCAAATCGACTTTGCCATGAAACGTGAAGGCTATGAAATGAGCTTTGATACCATGGTCTTGACTGGCGATAATGCTGCAAATCCGCACGGTATCCCAGCAGCAAACAAGGTCGAAAAAGACGCCCTTCTCCTCTTTGACCTGGGTGTTATGGTCAATGGCTACGCATCAGATATGACTCGTACAGTCGCTGTTGGCAAACCAGACCAATTCAAAAAAGACATTTACAACTTGACCCTTGAAGCCCAACAAACTGCCCTTGACTTTATCAAACCTGGTGTGACCGCTCACGAAGTGGACCGCGCTGCCCGTGAAGTCATTGAAAAAGCTGGTTACGGTGAGTACTTCAACCACCGTCTCGGTCACGGTATCGGTATGGATGTCCACGAATTTCCATCTATCATGGAAGGAAATGACATGGTCATCGAAGAAGGCATGTGTTTCTCTGTTGAACCTGGTATCTATATCCCTGGTAAAGTCGGTGTTCGTATCGAAGACTGCGGTGTTGTTACCAAGGATGGTTTTGACCTCTTTACAAGTACCAGCAAAGATTTGCTTTATTTTGATTAATTTTCTTCGAAAATTTTCCCACAATAAAACGCATAATATCAAGGCTTTTCAACACCTGATATTATGCGTTTTTCTGATTTTTAAAACTTTTCTCCAGCTGCTTTACTTAATTTTCTTAATACTCTGACTAAGCACAAACCCTACAACCATACCCACGATATTTTGCAGGAAGTTTGGTAGGATTTCTGGTAGGGCTGCCGCCCAGCCATTCATCAAAGTTGAACCCAAGGCGTAGCCTCCTACCATCGCAATAGTAGCTAAGATAAGGCCCAGCCACTGAGATTTCCCTTTAAATCCTGCGAAAAATCCCTGCAAGCCATGGTTTACCAAGCTAAAGAACATCCACTGTGGATAGCCTGATATGAGGTCAATCAAGAAACCTGCTAGTCCTCCAACGACAGCCCCTTCACGACTACCAAAGTAGAAGGCTGCAAAGAAGACACCCGCATCTAAGAGAGTTAGAATGCCTGTTGGTGTTGGGATTTTTAAGAAATAACCTAGAACCACAGAAAGGGCTGTCAAAAGAGATACTAGGGCGATTTTAGTTGTTTTGGTTTGCTTCATATTGTCTTACTCCATATTGATCTGCTTGTGCAATAGCACGGTAAACGAAAGCTTTAGAACTCTCTACTGCTGGTAAAAGTTCATCCCCTTTAACCAAGTGACTGGCAATGCTTGAGGCAAAGGTACAACCTGCACCAGCATTTTGGCCTTGGATAACGGGATTTTCTAGGACAGTGAAGGTTTGCCCATCATAAAAGACATCCACAGCCTTGTCCTGGCTAAGGCGATTGCCTCCCTTGATAATGACCGCTGGCGCTCCTAATTCATGCAATTTCTGCGCTGCAGCCTTCATATCTTCCAAGGTTTTAATCTCCTGACCAGCTAATAATTCTGCTTCAGGGAGATTTGGCGTAATCACGCTAACATGAGGGAAAAAGCGAATCAACTCTTGACAGAGTTGGCTGACAGCTACATCGTGCGTTTCCTTGCATACCAAGACTGGATCTAGAACTACAGGCACCCCTGGGTGTTGCTTGATAAAGTCCAAGGCCTTCTCAGCCACACTGACAGTAGGGAGAAGGCCAATCTTAATCCCCGCAAACTCGACATCACGCAAGCTGTCTAGCTCATGTTGAAAAATAGTATCAGCCGTAGGAAAGACTTCAAAACCCTTTTCTGTCACAGCCGTCAAACAAGTCACTGCTACAAAGCCATGCAAGCCATTCAAGGTATAGGTGGCCAAATCAGCTGACAGACCACCACCACTAAAAATATCATTTCCAGAAAGGGCTAAAATACGATTATTCTTCATAACGAATCTCCTTTAAATACAAGCCATTCGGTGCTGCCGTTGGGCCTGCAAGTTGCCTGTCCTTCTTCTCCAAGATGAGGTCAATCTGCTCAACTGGCATTCGGTTGTTTCCGATCTTGAGAAGAGTCCCCACCATATTGCGAATCTGCTTATACAAAAAACCATTTCCTGAAAAAGTAAAGGTCAAAAATTGGCCTGTCTTATCAACACTAAGACTAGCTTCTGTAATGGTCCGAACCTTGTCCTCTACACTAGTCCCAGATGCTGTAAAACCGGTAAAATCATGGGTTCCCTCTAGCTTTTTGATGGCCTCCTGCATCTGCTCCACATCGAGTGGATAAGGAAAGTGAGTGGCATAGTGACGACGCATAGGATTTTTGGGACGCCCCCTATCCACGATAAACTCATAGGTCTTGCTATGCTTGGCATAACGGCAATGAAAATCATCCGCCACAATCTCAATCGAAATCACATCGATATCTTCAGGAGACTGGGTATCCAGAGCAAAACGGAGTTTTTCCTCATTCATTTGATAGGGGAGGTCAAAATGAATGGCCTGACCAAGAGCATGGACCCCACTATCTGTCCTACCAGCACCGTGAACAGTAACCGCTTGTCCTTTATTCAGCCTCGTTAAGGTTTTTTCGATTTCCTCCTGAACGCTCCGCGCATGGGGCTGACGCTGAAAGCCAGCAAAGGCATAGCCGTCATAGGAAATAATTGCTTTATATCTTGTCATAAGTCTTATTTTATCAAGAAATAATCCTGCAAACAAGTTCAAAGAAAGGAAATTGTCTGGGTACAGAAATAATAAAGAAAAAGCTAGGAATCATTCCTAAGCTTTCTTTTGAAGTGCGTACATAACAAAAATAGAAGTGACAATCAACCAGCATCCTAGAATGGTGAAGACCAGCATCCCGTTTTGAGTAACCATACCGACAGCTCCCAGGACGAATGGTGTCGTAAAGGCCCCAAAACTACATCCTAACACTGCAAAAGATGTTGCCTGATTAAGGAGCTTCGCTGGGATTCTTTCAGAAAGAAGCTGAAAGACAGTGGTCAAGGCCACACTATAAGAAAAACCTGCCACAATACTTCCAACTACCATCACACCCAATGACGGAGACAAGGCAATCACAATCTGCCCCAATCCAAAGGCGATGCCTGACCAAAGGAGCAATCTTTCTTTAAAGAGAGAAATCAAGAAAGAAAAACTCACACCAGCCACAATCCCAATCAGCTGCATGACACTAAGAACAAAACTAGATAATTGAGCATCCCCGAGACCTCTTTCCACCATCAAACTAGGGATACGAATGGTGATAGCTGTATTGGTGCAGACAACAACTGCTGCTTCGACAGCCAATAGAAAAATTAAGCCCTTCATCTGTCCCGTCAAACGAGTCATTTCGGCCTCTTTTTTCTTTGTTTCTTTCTTTTCTTTCCCATAAGGGACAAAGAGCAGATAAAGGATCAATACTAAAAATCCCGCACTGTAGGCCAAGAAGGTCACTGTCCATCCCAGGGATAAGAGTTGACCTACCACTAGAGTCAAAATCGACGCCCCGACAACTTCTGCCGATCCTCGAAGGCCCAGCATCTGGATCCGTGTCTTTCCATGATAGCGTTCACTGATAATAGAAATGGCCTTGGCATTGATCATCCCCACACCCAAACCAAATAAAATCCGCATCGCAAAGACAAAGTTGTAATCCTGATACCAGAAGGGGGCTGTTCCCCCGATAGAGAGGATGAGAAGCCCTAAACTAATCTGAAGACGCTCAGGAAACAAACGTTCCAAAAAACCATTTAAAATCAGCATGATCATGATTCCAAAAGAAGGAAGGCTGACCAAGAGCTCGATTTGTTCTTTGGGGTAGCCTTGATAGTAGTCAAACATGGCTGGTAAAGCACTCGAGATGGAAAAGGAGGTAATCAAAACGAGGGAGAGGGCCAAAATACTAGCCCGTTCTAAAAATTGTTTCATGGATTTTCTTTCTATATATTTCTCACTGTTGATCCTTTTAAAAGGAAGATGGCAAGAAAAGAAGGAGCCCGATTGAACTAGAGACTCCGTCCTAACTTTCCTCATAGGGAGACTATTTTCGCTTGATTTGCTTGATCAGATAGAAGATGAAGCCTGCAACCATATACGCCGCAAAAATGATCAAACACCATTTGATAACCACGTCCCAACCCTTGTTCACATTTAAAAAGAAATAAGGGAAGGGATTGTCCTTGGAATTCGGAATATTGAGTTTTAAGACCAGGCCGTTAAACAAGGCAAAAATCATATAAACCAAGGGCAAGATGGTCCACAAGACTGGATCCCAGATCTTGTATCGACCCTGTTTATCAAAGAAGAGGGTGTCGGCTAAAAACCAGAGTGGAACGATATAGTGGCAAAGGAAATTTTCCACACGATAAAAATCTGTCGCAATCGGAGCAAGCATAAAATGGTAAATCACACAGGTAATCATGATACTCATGGTAACGCCACCCTTGAGACGAAGCAAGGTCGGACTTTGCCAATTTTCCCCTGAACGGCTCATCACACGGAGCAGATAACCCGTGAAAATCGTTACCAAAAGATTGGACAACACTGTGTAGTAAAGGAGCATTCCAAAGCCACCGTGCTTGGTAATCTCCAAATAAACTCCTGTAAATGCCGCTAGGAACAAGAACACACGACTATAAAAGATAAATTTATAATTCAGTTTCATGGCTAGATTTTCTTAACAAATTCTGACTTGAGTTTCATAGCTCCAAAGCCATCAATCTTACAGTCGATGTTGTGGTCACCTTCTACGATACGGATATTTTTGACACGAGTTCCTTGTTTCAAATCCTTTGGCGCACCTTTTACTTTCAAGTCCTTGATTAAGGTTACAGTATCGCCGTCAGCCAATTTATTTCCATTGGCATCAATAGCAACAACGCCTTCTTCTACTTCTGCAACTTCCGCAGGATTCCACTCATAGGCACACTCTGGGCAGACCAAGAGACTTCCGTCTTCGTAGACATATTCTGAATTACATTTTGGGCAATTTGGTAAGTTGTTCATGGGTTCTCCTTATAACATTTCACTATTTTTTGAAGATCAAAATTTCTCGAACAGCAACTATTATACCGTAAAATCCTACTTTTGACAATGTGTCCTAAGTCCAGCAGACAAAAAATCATGCAACTGTTTACAGTTACATGACTTTTAAAAGATGATTGGTCATGGGCACTTATCAAGCACCTCATGATAAAAGGGGTAGCAACTATATCTTACAAACCAGGAGCTTGTCCAAGTTCTGCCGCAAGCATCCAAACTGTTTTCTCAAGTTCAGCCTTAGCACCAACAAAGATATCGTTTGTAACATCATCGCCTTCTTCATCAGTCACATCCAAAGCTTTTTGGAAAAGAGTGATGAGGTAGCGATAAATCGCTAGAACACGTTCCAAGCTTTCTTCAACGTTACGGAATTCTCCTTCTTCTTCTTCAATTTCACTGTGTTGAAGGAACTCTGTCAAAGTTGAGTAAGGTCTGCCACCAAGGGTGATCAAACGTTCGCTGATTTCATCAAGATAGCCATCAAGACTATTCATGTATTCATCCATTTTTGGATGCCATACTAGGAAACCACGGCCACGCATATACCAGTGAACTTGGTGAAGGGCGATGTGAGCCACATACAAGTCCGCCACTGCTTGGTTCAATACTTCCTTTGTTTTTGCCAATGCTACTGGCGCTGCTTTAGATAATGTTGTTACGTCTTTTACTGCTTCTTTTTTCAATTCAACCATAATTCTTACCTCTTTTCATTTTTTTATAACCACTTCACAGTAGCTATAATACAAGTATACTACTCCCAGAAAACAATAGCAAGGAAAGTGTACTATCTGAGAAAAGTTTTAATAGACTGATAATTTAAGAAAAATCTGGACAGCTTTGATTAGCTGACTTGATCAGATTTACCCGAAAATTGGCTTTGGTACAGATCATAATAAAAGCCTTTTGCTTGGAGCAAGCTTTCATGATTTCCCTGCTCAATAATCTGTCCATCCTTAAGAACGAGAATCTTGTCTGCTTCTTGAATGGTAGAGAGACGGTGGGCGATGACAAAGCTGGTTCTTCCTTTCATCAAGCGTTTCATAGCTTTTTGAATCAAGAGTTCCAAACGGGTGTCAACAGAGGAAGTCGCTTCATCCAAAATGAGAATTTTAGGATTGGCTAGGAGAGCACGCGCGATGGTCAAGAGTTGTTTTTGCCCGAGGGAAATATTGCTGGACTCTTGGTTCATCTCCATGTTGTAACCACCAGGAAGAGTTCGGATAAAGTGGTCTACATTTGCCGCTTTGGCAGCTTCTATTATTTCTTCGTCACTGGCGTCAAGATTTCCAAAACGTAGATTTTCTTTGATAGTACCTTCGTAGAGCCAAGCATCCTGCAAGACCATCCCAAACTGACGGCGGTAGTCTTGTCGTGACAACTGGCGAATATCCTGCCCGTCAACCAAGATTGCACCTGCTGTGACATCGTAAAAACGCATAAGCAGATTGATTAAGGTTGTCTTACCAGCTCCGGTCGGACCAACAATCGCTACCATCTCTCCTGGTTGAACTTCTAGATTAAAGTCTCGAATCAATGGTTTGTTTTCAACATACTGGAAATCAACCTGCTTAAAGGTTACCTGACCCGTTAAAGGTTCAAGGATTTCGAGTTCTTCTCCCTTGACTTCCTCTGTTTCATCCAAAATGTCGAAGATACGATCGAGCGAAGACTTGGCACTTTGCATTTGACCCGCAAGTTGTGTGATGTTTTGGATAGGCTGGCTGACCTGCCAAACGTACTGAACAAAGGCCTGCATATTCCCCACTGTCAAACGACCCGCAATAACCTGCAAACCACCAAGAACTGCAACGATCAGATAGGTCAAATCCGATACGGCATGAAGGGCGGGCATCATGAGTCCAGAGATAAAGCTGGCTTTAAAACCAACACGTTGGAGATCGTCTGTAATCTTAGAAAATTCTTTATGAGAAGTTTCCTCACGACCATAGAGTTTCAAAACATTAAAACCTGTGAGATTTTCCTGCACATAGCCATTCATCCGTCCTAAAATAGCTGCCTGCTCTTTAAAATAAGGCTGAGAACGTTTCAGGATGCTTCTGGCACCGAAATAGGTCACTGGAATGGATAGAATCACCACTATAGCCAGTTGAAAGTTCAAGTATAATACCATTCCCATCACGAGGACAATCGTCAGAACGGCATTGACAATTTGGAGGAAAGACTGTTGAAGAGCGTTGGACACTGTCTCAACGTCACTGGTAAAGCGCCCCAACAAATCACCAAATTGGTGTTTGTCAAAGAAAGATACTGGGATACGATTGATTTTCTCGGTCATTTCATTTCGCAGATCCTGGGTCATGGACTGGACTGCATTGGTCATGAAATAGTTGGAATAATAAGACCCAAGTTCATACAAGAGACCTCTGAAGAGGTAAATGATTAAAACTGTCCCGATGTAGCCAGTATTGATATGAGCACCTGAAAGGCCATTAGCCATATCTAAGAGATTCTTTGTCAACTCCGTAATGGCTAGCCCCAATACAAAAGGTTCTAAGACACTCATGACCACACTCAAAACTTTTAGAAAGACTGCAAAGAAAACAGAAAAACGGTAGGCTTTTAAATAGCTCCACAAACGAGCCAAACTAGATTGTGTTTTCATATTTCCTCCTATTCTTCTGTTAGAGATGCATTTTTCAACTGCGACTCAGCAATTTCACGATAGATGTCATTTGTCTCCATCAATTCCTCATGTCGACCGCGACCCACGATTTCTCCCTTATCAAGAACGATAATCTGGTCCGCATTCATGATGGTTCCGACACGTTGAGCAACAATTAAAACTGTTGCATTCTGTGTTACTTCCTTGAGACGACGGCGCAAAATAGCATCCGTAAGATAATCCAAGGCTGAGAAAGAATCGTCAAAAATATAGATATCAGGATTCTTTATAACCGCTCTGGCAATTGAGAGACGTTGTTTCTGTCCTCCAGAAAGATTGCTTCCACCTTCAGCTAGATGGGTCGCAAAGCCCTCTTCTCGGCTTTCGATAAAATCTTTGGCTTGCGCCACGTCCGCTGCCTGATTTAAGTCTGCTGAACTTGCATCTTCTTTCCCATAGCGAATATTTTCAGCGATAGTTCCTGTAAAGAGTAAGGCCTTCTGCGGAATAAAACCAATTTTTTGACGGAGAGACTTGAGGCGGTAATCCCTCACATCGACACCATCAACCTTGATTTTCCCAAGGGTGACGTCGTAAAAACGTGGAATCAATTGCACAAGAGAGGACTTTCCAGATCCGGTCGATCCGATAAAAGCAATGGTTTCACCTGGTTTGGCGCAGAACGAAATGTTGTGCAAAACAGGATTTTCCGTCTCACCTGGATAAGCAAAGGTGACATTTTCAAATTCCAAATAGCCGTGAGTTTCAGTTTCTCTGATACCTCCTTCATTTGGATCAATGGAAATCGGCATATCCATGACTTCTTTCAACCGTTCACTCGAAACAGCTGTACGAGGGTACATGGTGAAGAGGCTGGATAAGAAAAGGAAGGACAAGAGAGCGTGGAAACTATATTCGATAAAGGCTACGAGGTCCCCAATTTGAAGAGAACCTTGCTTGATAGGATTCAGAGCAAACCAAACAATAGCCACAATCATGGCAATGATAATCTGAACAAACAATGGTTCTGTCATACCAGTTAGTTTAAACAGACGATTAGAATTATCTGCATAGACCGCATTTTGTCCTGCAAAGCGTTCCTCTTGAAACTCTTCACGAGCAAAAGCACGAATGACACGGAGCCCCATCAGATTTTCTCTAACGTATTGATTGATCTTATCTAAGGTAGCCTGCTGTTTCTCTGACAAAGGGCGAGTCTTGACAGCCACATAAATAACCACCACAGCCAAGAAAGGTACTGCAAAAGCTACTATCCAAGCCAATGACGGGCTGGTCAAAAAGATCATTAAAATACTAGACAACATCATCATGGGAGTGATGACACCCAGTTTTAAGGTCTGTTCTGCAAACTGCATGAGAACAAAGGCATCACTGGTAATACGAGTAACCAGTGAAGACACTCCTATCTTTTCATATTCATGATGAGAATACTCTTGTAATTTGGCATAGAGATCATCCCTCATATCCTTGACCATATTGGTCGTTAGCTTACTAGCAGCATAGGCTAAGACTATACGCCCCAAGGTTCCACATAGGATAATCACCAGCATAATTGCAGCCCAAACATACAATTGCTGTTCATTCCCTTTATTCACACCTTCATCAATCATCCGAGCCAGAACGGTTGGCAGTCCAAGATTGACGATAACAAAGAAAACCGCTCCAAGGAAATCCAAGAATAACCACTTGGGATATTTTTTCAAATAAGACCAAATATAGAGCATAACTCCCCCTTTCATAACCTTTTGATACAGAAAAGAGCGCACATCTGCACGCCTTTCCTTCCCTAAGGAACTTTCCTAGTCGGAAAAATTCCTCTTTCACAAGAATACTCCAAGTAAAAACAAGACAGGCAGTCAAAGTCACCTGGTACCTTTGACTGTCTGTCTGGAATAAGTTAGATTATTTTACAAAATCAAGCAATGCCAAGAAGCTTTCAGCTTCAAGTGACGCACCACCAACAAGGGCACCGTCAACGTCTGGGCAAGCCATGTATGAAGCAACGTTTTCAGGTTTAACAGAACCACCGTATTGAACACGAACTTTGTCCGCAACTTCTTGACCAAAGTCAGCCGCTACAACGTCACGAACTACTTTACACATTTTTTGTGCGTCGTCTTGTGAAGCTGATTTACCAGTACCGATTGCCCAGATTGGCTCATAAGCGATAACTGATGCAGCAACTTGTTCAGCTGTCAATCCAGCCAATGCAGCAGATACTTGTGCACCTACGAATTCAGCAGCTTTACCAGCTTCGTAAGTTTCAAGTGACTCACCACAACAGATGATTGGAAGCATACCGTTTGCAAAGATCGCTTTTGCTTTTTTGTTGATATCTTCGTCAGTTTCATGGAAGTAGTCACGGCGTTCTGAGTGACCGATAACAACGTAGTCAGTACCGATTTCTTTCAAAACTTGTGGGCTAGTTTCACCAGTGAACGCACCTGCATTTTCAAAGTAGCAGTTTTGAGCAGCAACTTTAAGGTTTGAACCTTTAGCAGCAGCAAGAACAGCTGTCAAATCAACTGCAGGAGCTGCGATACCTGCTTCAACAAGGTCTGATGAAGGAAGTTTTGATGCAACGGCTTCAACGAATGCTTTTGCTTCTTCTGGATTTTTGTTCATTTTCCAGTTACCAGCGATAAATGGTTTACGTGACATTTCACATACCTCTTTTTTCATTTTATTCACTATTATTCTATCATATTTATAAGGAGCTTGCAAACCTTACTCTAATTTTCAAAATTTTTCAAGCGACTAATCTTGCCACAAATTCATAGCATCGAGGAAATCAGCCGAAGCCTGAACTTGTTTGGGATTGTTGGCTTCTCGCTCTGCTCGTTTGGCCTCTACCTGAGCCACAGACTGAATACCTTCATGGCGCCAGTTTCGAAGGATGGCCTGAATATATTTCCAGTTTGGCTTGCCATTTAGAACAGCCTCTCGGAGAGCTTCTTTGATCAAATCCGCCTTGATCCCATCTTCTTTGACAGTCTTGGAAAGATCTTCGATTTCAAATGGCGTTAACAAGCGTCCTAATTCCTGCTGAAAAGTCTCAACCAGATCCTTCAATTGATTTTGCGGGTTTGGGGCAGTTGTAGCTGGAGTCTGACTGTCCAACAAGTTATCCAAGCGTTCAAAGGCCAAACTAGCATCAAAAATAAGCTCAATTTCCCCATTTAGTTCAATGGTACGATATTGTAGCAAACCATTTTCAGTCAAGTTTGAAATGGATTGGTTGACATCTGCAAGTTCTTTTCCAATAGTTTCTGCAATTTGGCTTGGCGACAGCTCATCCAAAGCAGATGTATTTTGTAGATAAAAAAATTGCCAGACGAGAAAATCATCACTAGAAGGAAAGAGTTCCTTAAAATGCAAGAGCAGGGCACTTGGCAAAACCAAGTTCCCTGATTTGAAAGCGTCAAAATATGTCATAATTCCTCTTATAAATATCCAAATGCAGCCGCATCATCCTCTACCTTTCTCCAGTCAAAAGGGGTTTCTTGATAAACTGCATAGTTAACCCAGTTACTGAAAAAGAGAGCAGCTGAAGAAGACCAACAGAGACACGGTGTCTCATTCACATCATCATTTTTGAAGTAATTTTCTGGAATGTGAGGATTAAGTCCTGCCTCACAATCACGAAAATACTCTTTTGCTAGAGTATCACGGTCATATTCTAAATGACCAAAACTATAAATTTCACGAAGATCCCGACTGGCTAAAATAGAAACACCGACTTGTTCTCCCTCAGAGAGGATTTCCAGATTGGTTTTTCCTAAAATTTCCTCCTTATAGATCTCAGTATGACGAGAATGAGGAGCTACATAGCGATCATCAAAACCACGAAAGAGAAGATGGCCCTCTTTCAAGGTATCCTGCGGGTAAATGCCTGATAATTTCTGAGCCATCTGGTGTTTTTCAACTCCATAGCGCGCATAAAGACCTGCTTGGGCACCCCAACAGATATGCAGGGTAGAAAAAACATGTGTCTTGGACCATTCGATGACCTGCTTAAACTCCTCCCAGTAGTCCACCTCCTCAAAAGGCAAATGCTCGACTGGTGCTCCTGTGATAATCATTCCATCAAAAAAGTCATCCTTGACCTCTGGAAAGGTCTTATAGAAGGTTTCCATATGTTCGGCACGGGTTGTCTTGGAACGGTGTGTTTCCATATATAAGAAATCAATATCTAATTGCAAAGGGGTATTAGCCAAATGCCGTAAAAGTTGCGTTTCTGTTACCATCTTTTGAGGCATGAGATTTAAAATCAAAATCTTCAAGGGGCGAATATCCTGATGAGCGGCCCGTTGGTCGTCCATAACAAAGATATTTTCTGTCCTTAAAATCTCCACAGCTGGTAATTTTTTATCAATTCGAATCGGCATAATACCCTCCTAACAGTTCTCTATTTCGGGAATGATGTTGTCTGTTTGAAAGTAAAAACCTCCAAATACTTCTTCCCTTTATTATACTGTATGAAGATATAGTTTTCAATTATAGTTTTTCTCTAACTAGCTATAGTTAATTTATATAGCAGATGAAGAGAAAACAGCCCCAAGGACTGTTTTTCATTAATAATGCATAAGTACCTTGTAATCGTAATCTCCGATTTTTTCACGGCCTTTAAGCTCATCCAACTCAATCAAGAAAGCACAACCGGCTACAACTCCACCGAGTCTTTCGATCATTTCGATGGTCGCTTTAACTGTTCCACCTGTCGCCAAGAGGTCATCTACGATGAGAACACGTTGACCTGGTTTGATCGCATCAGCATGCATGGTCAAGGTATCAATACCGTACTCTTTTTCATAGTCAGCAGAAATCACTTCACGTGGCAATTTCCCTGGTTTACGAACGGGAGCAAATCCAATCCCCAACTCAAAGGCAACGGGACAGCCGACAATAAATCCACGAGCTTCTGGTCCCACAATCATGTCGATCTTCTTGTCTGTTGCATACTGAACGATTTCACGAACAGCATAACTATAAGCATTACCATCTGCCATCAATGGGCTGATATCACGGAAGGTGATGCCTTCCTTGGGATAATTTTCAATCGTTGCGATATAATCTTTTAAATTCATCTTTTTCTTTCTTTCAAAGTTTTTTACTCTCTATTATACCATATTTTTTGTGAAAGAAGAAATAGAAGATTTTTATTTGCTAATCCATGATTTCGTTCTGACTATTTGAGATTCAAGCTTTAATCCAACCATTGAATATAGGCTGTTTTATCTTCACTATTATAACCAGCTCCTTTATAAAAATTCTGAGTACTTGCATTTTTAGAACCTGTCAGAAGCATCATCTTATAACAATTTTCCTCTTTAGCTATCTGTTTAGCGTATTCAAGACAAGCGCTTGCATACCCTTTCCCTCTATCTTCTTCTCGGGTCACCACATTTTCTATCAAAGCATAGGGTCTCACACCTCTTGTCAAATTGGGAATAATGACACAAATACAGGAGGAGACTATTCTTCCTTCCACCTCTTTCACGATAACATGATGGCGCTGGTCGGAAATCATCTCACTCCATACTTGTTGCAAATGAAGACTATCTTCTGGGATTTCTTTCTCATGTAAGGACAGGTAGAGATTTAATAATTCAAATAAATCCTCCTGTACAGCTTCTCTCAACACTTTTATTTCCTCCAATCCTTTGTTGATAGATTTGAATAAAAAAACTCTGACCGAAGCCAGAGATTCTAGTTAATTAAAGTGAGTTCACGTCAACCTTGATACCAACACCTTGAGTAGTTGTGATTGTCAAGTTTGTTACGTAAGTTCCTTTAGCTGTAGCTGGTTTTGCTTTTTGGATTGTTTCGTTGAAAGCTTTAAAGTTTTCAACCAATTTTTCAGCTTCAAATGATACTTTACCGATGATTGCTTGAACGTTACCTGCACGGTCAGCACGGTAAGTGATTTTACCACCTTTAGACTCTTCAACTGCTTTAGCAACATCCATTGTTACAGTACCAGTTTTAGGGTTTGGCATCAAGTTACGTGGTCCAAGGACACGTCCTAGACGTCCAACAAGAGCCATCATGTCAGGTGTAGCGATAACTACGTCAAAGTCCAACCAACCGTCGTTGATTTTCGCAACAAGATCATCTTCACCAACGAAGTCTGCACCAGCAGCTTTTGCTTCTTCAGCTTTTGCACCACGTGCAAAAACAAGAACGCGTGAAGTTTTACCAGTACCGTTTGGCAATACCATTGCCCCACGGATTTGTTGGTCAGCTTTTTTAACGTCGATGTTCAAGTTGTAAGCAACTTCTACAGTTGCGTCAAATTTTGCAAAGTTAGTTTCTTTTGCAAGTGCTACAGCTTCTTCTACACTGTATGCTTTTGTGCTGTCGATTTTCTCAAGAGCAGCACGAAGTTGTTTGCTTTTTTTAGCCATTTTCTATTCTCCTTGTAAGTGGTTCAATCGATTTTCATCTCCCACGTCACTCCTCGAAATGATGAAGTCTTGCGGGTATTCAGTCTATTAATTTTCTTTTCCTACTTCGTTAAGTTCCTTTGCTGTACCTAAGTACAAGCATCAGTCACTTGCCTAGTATGAAAAGCAACTAATAGACTGCTGTGAGATTTTCTACTGTGTTATTGATTAGTCAACAACAGTGAATCCCATAGAACGAGCAGTACCTTCGATCATACGCATTGCAGACTCAATGTTTGCTGCGTTCAAATCTGGCATCTTAGTTTCTGCAATTTCTTGTACTTGTGCACGAGTAACTGTAGCAACTTTAGTTTTGTTAGGTGTACCTGATCCTTTTTCAACACCTGCAGCTTTTTTCAAAAGAACAGCAGCTGGTGGTGTTTTTGTAACGAAAGTAAATGATTTGTCTTCGTATACTGAGATAACAACTGGAATGATCATACCAGCTTGGTCAGCTGTACGAGCGTTGAACTCTTTTGTGAATCCCATGATGTTGATACCAGCTTGACCAAGAGCAGGTCCAACTGGTGGAGCTGGTGTAGCTTTACCAGCAGGGATTTGCAATTTTACAAGTTTTTCGACTTTTTTAGCCATTTTTAAATCCTCCTTTGTGGTTTTGGCGGTAATGTAAGATTTTTACCTCCCACAAGTATGCTTTACACATACCCATCTATTATACACTATTTATCTAAAAATGCAAGAGAAAAATTTCTTTTTTTAATCGACGTAATCTCCGCCTTCAAAGCCATAGTACTCTTCCAAACTAAGGCCACTTGCAGCAATTTCTTTGGCTTCTTTTCCAACATAGCGAAGATGCCATTCTTCCGCCATGTAGCCGGTCTCTTTTTCCTTACCTTTGAGATAGCGCACAACAAAGCCATAGTCAGCCGCATGATCCAAGAGCCACTGGGCTGCCTTTTCTTCAGTAACTAAATCACCATCTGTCCCGATAAGGTCAAAAGCAAGACCTGTCTGGTGTTCACTGTATCCAGGACGAGCTGAGTAGCGATCTGCCGCTTCCTTCCCGTCTTGATTCACATAGTCTTGATAAAGTTTGGTTTGAGTTTCATAACTTCTAAAACCACTGTAGTGGTCACTGATCGGGTAGCCAGCCGCTTGCATGGCTGCAATGAGTTTGACCAACTCTGCTTTAGCTGTTGGATTTTCTCCTGGATTATAGTCTTTTGACAAAGGATAGTGCTTATTGGCTACGACGATTTCATCATATTTCCCTTGGATACTATAGTGGTCTCCCTTATTCACAACTTCTGCCTTTTTCTGACTAGAAGCTTGGGATTTGCTCCCTACAGTTCCTTCAGGTTGACTAGTTTGTTCCGTTTTTTGAGTGTTTTCTTCATTTTTAGGTTGTTCTTGAGAACATGCTGCTAGGGTTACTGCCAGCAAACCAGATAAAACGATGTATCTTTTTTTCATTTTTTCTTCCTCTCTTAGACCAAGTGCTTCTCTAATTCATCGGATAAGGCTTTAATCATTTGTTCCAACTCAGGGGATCTCACTTGGCAATCTTCTGCCGCCATTTCTTCCCAGGGCACCCACCAGACAGGACCACGGCCGTTGAGTCCGTGACCCTTCATATCACCTGACCGTCTTGGAAAGAGGTGCCAGTGAGCGTGGGCATCTCCATTTCCTAGAAGTTCGATGTTCATCTTTTCAGCTTTAAACGTTTTGGCAACAGCTTCTTGGACTAAACTCATTTCCTCTAAAAAACGAAGTTTTACAGAAGTCTCCATTTTGTGGAGTTCTGTGACGTGCTCTTTTGCCAGAAATAAGGTATAGCCCTTAAAGTATTGGTGGTCTCCAATAACAACATAGCCTGTTTCTAGTTCTTTTACAAAATAGGGATTTTCCCCTGCCTTGATCCATTCAATTCTTTGACAAATCAAGCACATATTAGTCCACCAATGCACTCTTGAGATAGGCATCAACCATACGCTCTGTCGCCACGACCGAATCAATGTGTGTTCGTTCGTAAGAGTGACTGGACTCAATACCAGCTCCAAGGAGGGCATGCTTGACTTCTGCTCCTGCAGACATAGCTGCTGAAGCATCCGAACCGTAAAATGGATAAATGTCGAGCTTAAATGGAATATCTTGCTCCTTCGCCAAAGCTACCAAGTGTTGACGGAAGTCATAGTGATAGGGACCTGAAGCGTCCTTGACACAGATAGACACTGTGTACTCATCCGTCTGCTGGTCATCTCCCATTGCCCCCATATCGACAGCCAGATATTCTACTACCTGAGCTGGAATATTGGAGTTGGCACCGTGACCAACCTCTTCAAAGACTGAAAAAGCAAAATGAGTCGTCATCGGCAAGTTAATTCCTTCTTCTTTATAAACTCGAAGAAGATTGAGCAAAATTGCTGCGCTGACCTTGTCATCCAAATGACGGGACTTGATAAAACCAGTCTCTGTCACAACAGTTCGCGGGTCAAAGCTGATAAAATCACCGACCTCGATGCCCAAGGCGCGGGTTTCTTTTTCATTGGTCACTTTTGCATCCAAACGCACTTCCATATTGTCCTGTGTGCGTTCTGCAGTTCCTGAATCCTTGTAGACATGGCAAGAAGTTTGGTGGATAAGGATGGTTCCTGATACCTTTTGACCAGTGCTAGCCACATGAACCGTACAGTTCTCCCCTTCAATCATGTTCCAAGGAAAACCACCGATACGATCCAATTTGAGACGGCCATCTGGTTTGACAGCACGGACAATAGCACCCAGCGTATCCACATGGGCAGTCACATAGCGTTGTTGTTCATCATTTTGACCTTTAATGGTCACATTGACACCGCCCTTGGCTGTACGAACAGGCTGGTAACCAAGCTCTTCTAAAGTATGGACTAGGTAGTCTGAAATCTCACGAGTAAAGCCTGTTGGAGATGCAATAGCGGTTAGTTCTTTGATATAGTTTATAGTCTGATTCATTTCTTCACCTCTTTTGCTACCTATTATAGCACATTTCAGTAGAGAGGAAAAAAGAAAAATCACTCCTGTAGAGTTGACTTACAAAAGTGATTTCTATTTTTTATTCCATTTCAAAAACATCGCTTTCTTGCTTGTTTGGTAAAACCAAGGAAAGCAAAATTCCAATAATAGCTGGCACCAACCATGGTAGAGAGGCAGCTGCAAACGGAAGAGCATTGACGAGATTTGCTAGAAACTCAATTTTAAAGGAACTTCCAAGAACACTTGCAAGAGCAATAGCTGTAACAAGCCCAATAGTTAACTGCATGCCCGGTTTTGATAGGGCGACAAACTTATTAACAATCACGATCATCACAATGGCGATGGTGATTGGGTACAAGATTACCAGTACTGGCACTGAGTACTTGATAATGGCATCCAAACCAAGGTTGGCAATAGCAAATCCAATCAAGGTAAAGGCAGTTGCATAAATCTTATAGCTGATTTGCGGGAAACGTCCGTTAAAGAACTCAGCTGTAGACACAATCAAGCCAACTGTCGTTGTGAAGCAGGTTACAGTTACCATAACAGCAAGGAAGAGTTGAGCCGTTGAACCAAAGATTTCCTGAGTTGCTTGTGACAAAATATAAACACCTGGTGTTCCACCCTTGATGGCTTCTGCTGGTACTGGGAAATGATTTCCAAGGAAACCTAAACCAATGTAAAGAGCGCTAAAGGCAAGAGCTACAACGATACCAACCACCCAAATAGTTGAAATGTATTCTTTCTTACTGGAGAATCCAAGTTGTTTCAAGGTTTGAACAGCGATTACGCTGAAGGCCACTGAGGCAAGGGCATCTAAGGTGTTATACCCTTCTAGGAAACCTGTACCAAAGGCAGAAGCTTGATAAGCATCTGAAGCCGCTTGAGGACTTGTTCCACCATATTTAAAGGCACCTAGTACAACTAAGATAACGATAAGCAAAGCAAAGACTGGTGTCAAGATACGTCCGATTCGATCCAAAATCTTTGATGGATTGAGTGAAATCAGATAGGCTGCTGCAAAATACAGCACTGTAAAAATAATCAATCCTAGACCTTTATTTGCTTCAGACAAGAGGGGGCTAATGCCAACTTCATAAGCTGTTGTAGATGTACGTGGAATGGCAAAGAATGGGCCAATCGATAGATAGAGGACTGCAAGATAAAGCGTCGCAAACCAAGGTGAGATTTTCTTAGAAATCTCGTGAATGTATCCTTTAGGGTTTAGAGTTCCAATAATAAGTGTCAAGACGGCAATACCAACACCTGAAAAGACAAAACCTGCGATGGCAGGAAGAAACTGTTCTCCAGATAAAGCACCTAGAGAAGGTGGAAAAATCAAGTTTCCCGCACCAAAAAATATTCCAAACAGGAGCAAGCCTGTTAGAGCACCTTTTTTAGCCATAAAAATCTCCTTCATATTTCTAAAATACTGACCTAGTATACCATGATTAAGACTCTGAAAAAAGTATCCAAAATTAATCATTGAATGTTTTCAATATTTTTAAAAATAAGAATTGTCTAAAAACACAAGCCCTCACTCAGTTAGAACCTAGCAAGGGAAGATTAGGATCTATCGCCATACAGTTTTAAAGATTTTCAAAGGCCGTCATTCCACCTTGGACATTGATGACCTTGTATCCATGCTCCTCTAAGAATTGACAAGCACGAGCCGAACGAATGCCCGACTTACAAATGACATAATGCAAGAGGTCCTTGTCCAATTGATCATAGATATCAGCCAATTGACTAAGTGGTAGGTTCTGAGCACCTTCTAAATGAAGAGCTTCAAATTCATCTACTTCCCTCACATCCAATACAGAAAGTGGCTCTTTCTGGTAAAGTTGGTAAAATGTGTCAAAGGCAATTTCTTTCATGATTTCTCCTTTTTGATGCCTTTAAGGCAAAGTTAAAAACTCATAGGTAAATCCAATTGAATCTAAAAATCGGAATAAGTCTTGAATCTTGATAAAGATTGTTTTTTCATTGGTATTGGGATGGAAAGTCATGATATCCTCTGATACAATGTCCTTATCAAAATAAACTAGAATATCTTTTTCTTCATTGTTCAACAAACCAAAAGGTGAAACCGTTCCTGGCGATAATTGCATTTTCTCAGCCAAAGAATCTGCTGAAGCCATGTGAATCCGATTGGCTCCCACTTGAACTTTAAAGTCAGCCATATCCAATCGTTTCTTGTCACCCATGATGAGCAGATAGTACTGGGTTTTCTTCCTATTGGTCAAAAACATGGACTTAGTCCGGACTCCTTCCATTCCTTCAATATAGCTATCTGCCTGCTCTGTCGTAAATACAGGTGGGTGCTCCACCACATCAAAGGTGATTCCCAACTCTTGCAACTTATTAGCTACTTGTTGATAAGCATCCATAGTTTTTCTCCTTTATTGATGAATAATCTTTTGTACCAATGCTTTCAAATCTGGCACCACTTCTGCCTCAAACCAAGGATTTTTAGCCATCCAGATTTGATTTCGTGGTGACGGGTGCACCAGAGGGAAAAATTCTGGTAGATAGTTTTTGTAGTGTTTTACCCGTTCTGTTACCTTGCCACTAACTTTCTCATGTAAATAGTAGGTTTGGGCATACTGGCCAATCAAAAGGGTCAATTCAATATTGGGACATCCTTTGAGGAGTTGTGGATGCCATTTTTCGGCAAAACCTTTACGAGGTGGAAGGTCGCCTGATTTTCCATGTCCTGGGAAATAAAAGTCCATGGGAATAACTGCAAACAAGCCCGAATTGTAAAAGGTATCTTCATCTACACCTAGCCACTCACGGAGACGATCACCACTCTTATCCTTCCAATAAATCCCAGCTTCTTGTGTTTTAAGTCCAGGAGCTTGACCGACAATATTGATACGAGCTGTCTTTGGCGCTGCAAAGAGAGGCTCAATTCCGCGTTCTGTATAGCTGGTATTCTGTGGATCAGCCATAATGGCTTGCTTGATTCTTTCGATTTGAGACATCTGTTTTCCCTCCAAAAAGAAGTCCAAGCATACAATCTCAGACTTCTATCATTTTATTTGATCAATTCATAAATAGCTTCAGCATAGATTGCTGCTGCTCGGAAGAGATCATCCAAGGCGATAAATTCATTGGCTTGGTGCATGGTATCAATAGAATCTGGGAACATAGCTCCGTAGGCAACCCCACGTTCTAGCAAACGGCCGAAGGTTCCACCACCGATGACTTGTTCATGACCTTGAAGTCCAGTTTGTTTTTCATAGACATTCAACAAGGTTTGAACGAGCGGATCTTCCATTGGCACATAGTGAGGGGTGTGACCGTGTTCAGAAAGGCTAACAGAAGCAACTGACAAGTTTTCAAGAACTGACTTGATGTGCTCTGGGCTTGTTCCTTTTGGATAACGGAAGTTGAGGGCAATCGTATTGTCAGCACTTGTTTCATCGAAGCGGAAGACACCCGCATTCATAGAAAGGGCACCCATCTTTTCATCCACATGAGCCACCTTGAGATTTTTACCCTCATGGTCATTCAAGAGAATCTTACCAGCGATGTCGAGGTAGTCTTTTGCAGGTCCTGCAAAGTCAAACTGACTGAGGAAGAGAGCAAGGTAGGTTGCTCCATTGACACCTGAGGCAGGCATAGCACCATGGGCAGATTTACCAATCACAGTCACCTTATACTGACCGTTTTCTTCTTGAATTTCTCCTCTGAGTTTGTGTTCTGCAACAAAGGCATCTAGTTTCCCTTGCAAGTCAGCCAGGTCGCCTGAAACGACAGCAGTTGCTGATTCAGGTACCATATTTTCACGCAATCCACCTGTGAAGCTGTGAAGACGAGCAACACCTGTATTTTCACCTGCAAAATGGAGGTATTCAGTGATGTTCCCTTTTTCACCATTGATGATAGGGAATTCAGCGTCTGGAGAGAAACCGAAGTCTGGTTTCGCAAGTCCTACATGTTCAAAATAGTAGTCCATGTCTGCCCAGCCTGATTCTTCATCTGTTCCGACGATGAAACGAACTTTCTTAGAAATTGGAAGGCCCAATTCTTTGATGATTTTCAAACCATAGTAACAAGCTGTTGTAGGCCCCTTGTCATCTGAAGCACCACGCGCATAAAGACGACCGTCTTTGATAGTTGGGGTGTAAGGATCTGTGTCCCAACCGCTACCAGCTGGCACCACGTCCATGTGGGCAAAGATTCCGAGAACTTCCTCTCCATCACCAAACTCAAAATGTCCTGCGTAGTTATCAACATTTTTAGTTGGGTAGCCATCGCGATCTGCGATTTCAAGGAATTTCTCCAAGGCTTTTACTGGACCAGGTCCAAAAGGATGCTGCGCATCAGCCTTGCTATCATCACGTTCTGAGTTGATTTCCAAAAGGCTAAACAAGTCAGCCAAGAGGTCTTCTTTGCGTTTTTCTACTTCTGCTGTAAAATCAATTGCTGTCATTTTTTCTTCTTTCTATCTTTTCTCGATGATTTCATCTACTGGCAAGCGGTAGCTTGGTTCCAATTTTTCGTCTGTGTAACCTACCGTAATCAAGAGTTCTGGGCGGAAACGGTCTTCGATATCCAAAACTTCGTTGGCTTTTGATTTGTCAAATCCAAGGATAATATTAGAACCAATTCCCTGGTCTGTCAGAGCCAGAACCAAGTTCATGGCAACCAAACCTGCATTGAGGGCTAGGTAGTCACTAACCTGTTGCTCACTGTAACGTGCAAACTCGGCAGGCAAATTTTTCATAAAATATTGAAGTTGCTCTTCAGAGAAGTTCTTTGCACCACCAACGCGGGCAATCTTGCGAGCGCGTTTGGCTAGGTCTGTATCTGTAAATAGGGCAATGGTTACAGGCGCTGATGATACCTGCTCAAAGTTCGAACCATAAGCCAATTTTGCCAATTCAGCATTTTTCTCACGAACGACCACAAATTTCCAAGGTTGGCTGTTGTGAGCGCTTGGGGCCAAGGTTGCGATTTCAATAGCTGTGCGAACATCTTTGGGATCCACCGGCTGATCAGTGAAATGCTTGGTCGCATGACGTTTTTTGTTTAATTCAAGAAATTTCATAATCGATTTCCTTTTCTAATTCTACTGCTTCCATTCTACCATATTTTGAAAGAGCTTGCAGAGATTTTTCATAGAGTTAGTACTTCTTTCAAACTCTCTGCTATTTATTTGAAGCTCTTTAAGTAGGTATCGCTTTAGATTTGAAGCAATCAAAAAGCAGGTGATCGAACACCTACTTTCTTATATTATTGACCAGATGTGTATGGAGCAATTGCTTTATAAGCCGCTTCCAGCGCTTTCTTCATTGTGTCACGTCCAGTTTTCAACTGTTGAACAAATAGAGTACGAGTTTGTTCTGGCACTACTGTATCATCAGAACCAATACTTGAAAGGCTTTCGTTAAATGACTCTCTTACAGTCTCCATAGACTTAAGCGCTGGTTCAACTTGGGCGTTATATGCTTCTTTTCCACTCTCTGGAATTTTCTCCCCAATTTCAACTGCATGCTTTTTATAATTGTCGACTAGTTTACCAAAGACTTTCTTCACATCTCCAACAGTTTTAGCATTGTCAATTTCTTCATCGGTGATCAAAACAACCTCATTATTTTCTGTCTTTGAACTAGACGTTGTTGATGAAGCCTCTGAAGAAGTTTTCTCTACAGAGCTTGAAGTCTTAGTCGAAGAGTCAGACGTTGTTTTCCCTGAACATGCTGCTAAAACAACAACAGATAAAAGAGCCATACTGGCTGTAATAATTTTCTTCATAATGTTCTCCTTTTTATTAAGAATTAAGTTCATTGTATAACAAAATAATTTCAATGTCAAACTTTAGCTAAGCCATCTTTTCTTCCTTATTGTCTGACTCTTTTCTAAGCGATTCGACTACAAACCTCACTTCAAATTAAGGGCGTCCATTTTATTTCTCACTTTGCAAAAAATCAAAATAGGTCTTTACATCCTCTACATACCCGTGCTTTTCAATTAAACTAGCTAAGAGTTCTAGATTGTGCCCCTGATAGTTATCTTCTCTGCGTAGCTCTTCATACATTTCGATAAAGGGAAGACCCTTGGACTTGGACAATTCTAACTCCGCTTCATAGTCATAAGCGACTTTACGAAACAGGATATTTACCAATTCCCCATCTTCAACCTCTATCACGGCATACTGGGCACGGTGATTTTTTAACGCCTCCCAGTTAAAATAGGGCATACCAATTGTACCTGGATTGATGATTTGTTGCCCTTGGCTGCCATAGCGAAGCAACTGTTTGTGGACATGACCATAGACTGCCACGTCCGTTTCCTCATCTAGGAGTTGGTCAAACTTCTCCGTATCATTGTCAACCAGCAAGTCTCCTCCATAGTTCTTATCAGGCAAATTATGAGAAAGAGAAAAGCGCAGTCCATCAACTTCTTTCTTTTCTAGCATAGGTAAGCTTCGTAGCCAGACAATCGTTTCAGGATCCATTCGCTCCATCAAAAACTGGGTCATGCGCATTGACTGGATTTCTTTCGGATGTTCCAAACCATATTCGCCATCCAAGGCCTCAAGGACATGATCATCCCAATTGCCTCGAACACTTGCTGTGATAGGAAGTTCCTTTAGCAAGGCAATCAAGTCATGAGCACCTGGACCAGGTAGAAAAATATCTCCTAGAAGCCAATATTCACTGACTCCTTGAGCTTTAGCATCTGCAATCACTGCTTCTAGTGCAGTCACATTGCCATGAATATCTGATAAAATTGCGATTTTATGGTTCATCATAATCTCCTTTTGTTTGGTAATCTACTCTCTCTTCTGCCACTTGAGCCAATTCCACTTCTCCCTGAGGGTTCAACTTCCTCTGAACTGCTTCTGCGACTGTTCTTGGTACCCCAACTTCGACAATCTCATCCACACTGGCTTCCTTGATTTTAGTGAGAGATTTAAAATGCTTCATGAGATTCTGCTTGCGTTTAGGTCCTAGACCGTCAATCCCATCCAGTTGTGATGAAAAAGAATTTTTTGAGCGCAGTTGACGGTGGAAGGTGATGGCAAAGCGATGCACCTCATCTTGGATGCGTTGGAGGAGGAAAAATTCCTGAGAATTGCGAGATAACTCCACTACTTCCAGCGGATCTCCAAAGAGCAGCTCGTGGGTTTGGTGCTTGTCATTCTTTTGCAGACCTGCAATAGGAATATCCAAACCTAGCTCTTCTTGGATGACCTGCTTAGCGATATTGACTTGACCTTGTCCCCCATCAATGACAATCAAATCTGGCGGGGTTAAACCTTCTCGTTGTACTCGACCATAACGTCTGCGAATGACTTCACGCATACTGGCATAGTCATCTGGACCTACAACCGTTTTTATCTTGTACTTACGGTAATCCTTCTTACTGGGTTTACCATTGACAAAGACCACCATGGCAGACACCGGACTGGTTCCCATGATATTGGAGTTATCAAAGGACTCGATACGTACTGGGGTCGGGATTTGGAGCAAGCGTCCCAGATTTTCAATAGCCCCTTGGGTCTTTTCGACAGATTTTTCTAGCAGATTGAACTTCTGCTCCAGACTAACACGAGCATTTTTTATGGCTAGATTGACCAGTTGTTTTTTCTCTCCACGTTGGGGTTTGAGAATCTTGGTATCCACCAAGGCTTTGACAGCTTCTTCATCGATATCCTGCGGAATCAGCACCTCATTGGGAACCAGGTGGGATTTTTCTTGATAGAATTGTCCCACGTAGGTCAAAAAATCCTCATCCGGATCATTGTAGTAAGGGAAGAGGTTGACATCGCGCTCGATGAGCTTGCCCTGACGAACAAAGAAAACCTGGACACACATCCAGCCCTTATCCACATAGTAACCAAAGACATCCCGATTTTGAAGATCCTTGGCCATAACCCGTTGCTTGGTCCGAAGCGTTCCAATGGCCTGAATCAGGTTACGGTATTCCGCTGCCCGTTCAAACTCCATACTTTGTGCTGCTACTGCCATTTTACTCTTGAGATCATCGATGATTTTGTCATCCTGTCCTTTTAAGAAGTCAGAAACCTCCTGAGCCATGGACTTGAAATAAGCCTCATCCTTCTTACAGATGGTGTGGGCCATACATTGGCCGATATGGTAGTAAAAACAGACTTTAGACGGCGGGTTGGTACATTTCCGAAAAGGAAAAATCCGATCCAGTAATCGCTTGATTTCATTGGCCGCTCCCACATCAGGATAAGGTCCAAAATAAAGACCTCCATCCTTTTTGACCTGACGAGTAATGATGAGCCGTGGATAGCGTTCATTGGTGATTTTGATAAAGGGATAGGACTTATCATCCTTGAGCATGATATTGTACTTGGGCTGATTTTCCTTGATAAGGTTGATTTCCAGCAGAAGGGCCTCAATATTGGACTCGGTGACGATAAATTCAAAATCCACAATCTCAGATACCAGAGCCTCCGTCTTGGTATCATGACTTCCACGGAAATAGGACCGTACGCGATTGCGCAGATTTTTAGCCTTTCCTACATAGATAATGGTACCGTTTTTATCCTTGTGAATGTAACAACCAGGGCTGGTCGGCAAGAGCTCTAGTTTTGATTTGATCAAATTATTCATAGTTCCATTATAGCAAAAAGCCTGTAACAGGACGAACAAAAAGCCCCACCGATCACTTGATGGAGGAGCTTTGATTTCTTTTCGGATTGCACCGACTTTATCTAGTCGCTACTGGTATAGAGTTCTTGAACAGCCTTCACATCCTGGGGCTGAATTCCATAGTAGGAACCTGCCGGCTGCATGACAGAAATCTCGTTGGTGTGATCCAATCCGATGGCATGTCCCAGCTCATGTTCCGCCGTGTGCACGATCCGTTCATAGGAATAACCATAGTTTGGATTGGATAGATAATAATGATTCAGGCGAACCGTTACAGATATAAATTGATTGGTTAACAAATTGGTTTGACTCTCGGCTTGACCTGCTACAGCGGTCGATCCATCATTCATCTCACTTGCCACAATATCTGCTTGGCTAGAATCTGCGACAACCTCAAAGGTAAAGGCACCCGTTTGATTCCAATTCTTTATAGCTTCTGCATAGGCGCCTTGGAAGGTCTCATCCATTTGAGGCTCAATATAGATGCGAGCTGATGCTTGAGCCCACTTGCCTTCCGCGTGTTGGTGACTGTCTGTCTGAGACAAGACTTCCAGCGTTCCCGTCTCTTTCCATTGATTCCAGCCACCTTGACCAATCTGACTCATTTTTTCAACCTGATTGACCGCAGAATGAAAATCACCAGACAGATACCAAACCACTCCAAAAGCAATGAGCAGTAGAATGACCACAGTCCAAACCAGACGCCAGAAGAAACGCCAAATTCCCAACAGAAATTGGAACAATAATCGAATAATCCAGAACATGACGCTCCACCTTTCATAAAAATAAGAACCTATCTTAAAATCGATGGTCTCCCATAATCAAGATAGATTCTCTATTTTACTCAAAAAAACTGAAAGAAACCTAAAACTAAGATAAGCGCTCTTCCAAAACAAAGTCAATTGGTAGAGTAGCCAAAAAACGCTCCAATTGTTTTTCCCAGTAGTACCACTCGTGCTTACCTGGACTATGACTATAGGTCACCTCAAAACCAAGTTTTTTGAGATTCTTCACCGCTAGATTATTAGCAGAATAGAGATAGTCTTGCTCCCCACACCAAGCCCATAGTTTGGTCTTTTTATCGGATTTTGCGGCCATGTTTTCAAGCGAATGAGGACTAGCTGTCCAGTCTTTAATCTCTCCAAAAACTCCTCGCCAGTAGGCAAGCGATCCCAGATCCTGACTTTCAGGAGAAAATTCTTGAAAACTGAGCGCACCAGAAAAACTAGCCGCATGAGAAAAACGATCGGTTGCGAGAGCGAGTTTGAAGGAGCCGTAGCCACCCATGGAGAGGCCTGCTATGAAGGTCTTTTCTCGCTTGCTGGTCATATTGGGGAAGAAACGTTTCATAACCTGAGGTAACTCTTCTGCTAGAGCAGTAAAGTAGTTAAAACCATACTGGGTATCTGTGTACCAGCCATTGCTAGTATTGGGCATGATAACAATGAGATTAGTCCCGCGCAACAAGCGTTCGACATTGGTACGTTTGAGCCAGCTATTTTGATTTCCTGACATTCCGTGCAAAAGATAAAGGACAGGAATATCTGTGCAATCTGGTTCAGTCACCCGACTGGCATCCGGATAGAGTACGGTAACGCCCCACTCCATATCCAAAACTTCTGAGTAATACTCAATATTCATAACTGCCATGTTTTTCTCCTTTTACTATTCTATAAGAAAAAGCCGAATTTCGACTTTTTCTGTAGGTATTCTGCTTATTATTTTGCTTCCATCACGACTGGCAAGATTGCTGGACGACGCTTGGTTTGATCAAAGAGATACTTGGTCAGATTGTCACGAACCTTGCCTTTGAGATCTGCCCAATCAAAGTCATCACCTTGAAGATACTCTTCTACTGTTTGGTTAATCAATTCTGAACTTTCACGGAGAATATCACGACTCTTCTTGAGGTAAACAAATCCACGCGTATGAACACGGGCCTTGGCCACAATTTTCTTCTCACGACGGTTGACAGTGATCGCCACGATAAAGATTCCATCCTCTGACAAGACCTTACGGTCACGAAGGACCACATTTCCAACATCTCCGATAGCATTTCCGTCAATCAAGACATCACCTGCAGAAACTCCTCCAGCAGGGACAAAGTCCCCGTGTTCATAGGACATGGTCGTTCCCTTTTTAGGGATGAAAATGCACTCTGGCAACATCCCAACTGCCATGGCAGCCTTGGCATGCGCATCCAACTCACGATATTCCCCTTGGATAGGGAAGAGGTATTTTGGTTGCAAGAGATTGATCATCAACTGCAAATCACGCGCATTCCCGTGTCCGGATACCCGCAAGCTTTGGGTAATGAGTTTCACCACACCACCAGCTTGGTAGATCATATTTTCCACACGCGCCATGACGGCTTCTTTGGCGATAGATGGAGTGGTTACGATATAAACCAAGTCCCCATCTTTGATTTCCACATAACGGTGGCGGCCGATGGACATCTTACGAAGTCCATTGATAGGCTCACCCATACGACCAGTCTCAAGAATAATCAACTCATGGTCTTCAAAACGAGACATTTCTTTGGGTTTGATTAACAGACTTTCATTGGCCAAAGACAATTTTTTGAGACGAATCGCTGTTCGGACAATATTTTCAACATCAAAACCAGTCAGAACAACTCGGCGACCTGTATCTGCAGCAGCATCAAAAACTTGCTGGATACGAGAGAGGTTGCTGGCAACAGCTGCAACGATGATACGACCTTCCCAGTCCGCAATGGTCTGGGTAATTTCCTCTCCAACTTCGCTCTCACTCGCCACTTGGATATTGCTGTCCGCATTCGCCGAGTCACTGAGAAGAGCTAGGACTCCCTCACGACCAATCTCCGCCAAACGAGCAAAATCAGTCGCATAGGATTTACTAGCCGTCTGGTCAAACTTGAAGTCACCTGTATAAACAATGCTGCCCTTTGGAGTTTTCAAGACGACTCCCAAACTTTCTGGGATGGAGTGAGTTGTACGGAAGAAGGAAACTACAGTTCCTCCAAAGTCAATCTCCGTATCCTCATCAATCACATGGAAGTCATTGAATTTCTTAACAGCATCATTTCCTTTGACAAAGAGTTTTGCCAACTCGATGGTCAACTCAGAGCCAAATACAGGCACCTTAGCCTCTGCCAAAAGATAAGGCAAGGCACCAATAGCATCCGCATGTCCGTGGGTCAAGAAGACCCCAGCGATACGATCGCTATTTTCAAAAAGGTAGTCCATATTTGGAATGACGACATCAACACCTAGTTGTTCATTTTCAGGGTATTTAAGCCCAGCATCCAAAACAAAAATAGAACCATCGATTTCAGCGATGTACATATTTTTCCCATTTTCTCGTACACCACCTAGTGTTGTTAAACTAATATTACTCATTTTCCCTCCGAAACTTAATTCATCTTGATTATAGGGTAAGTTTACCCTCTTATTCTAAAAGTTCTAAAACTTTCAGCCGAATCTTTTCCTACCATTATACCATTTTTTTGATGATTTTCAAAATGAAGATTTGTTTTCAAAAAAGAGCTGGTTGCCCAACTCTTTCCTATCTTCTAGTTTTCTTCCATCAAAAAATCATAAATTTCTTGCACCGTACCCAGCGCCATCATTTCTTGATTTTTTACAGTTTGTTTGAGATTTTGGTAAATCTGACTTTCACTAATTTCCCTTTTCGGCGCTTCTTTATTGACTGTCATGACACCGTCTTTGATCGTCACAAAGTCCAGCTCCTCAAATACTTGAATCATCTTGATCAGCAAGATTTGTTGGATATTGAGATAAGTCGCCAAATCTTTGAGCTTGTAGCGAATATCAAACTCTGGGAACTGGTAGATGGTCTTGTACAATTTAGCAAACTGTTCTCTAGTCCCATAACCTGTCAGATAATAGGCTTTCTCAATATCATTTTTGAAATAGACAGCTGAGAAATCCTGTTCTTGAAAAATGGTCTTCAGCAGGGTAATATCCTCAGGAATGGTTTTTACAACAACCGCCTCACTATTCGCCAAATCCGGCACTTCTCCAGCAAAATCTAAGACTGGAACTCCCTCCGGCAAGGATGCGTTCTTCCCACGAATGTTAAAGAGTTGAACACCTTCCACACGCGCATCCACCATCATCAACTGGAGGGCAGTTTGGCCATTCCATTGATTGACAGACAAGGTGACTGCCAATTCAAGATTTTTTGTTTGAGCAAACTCTGTCGCCCATCTACCTTGTCCGAAGGCCACCACTTCAAAACTCGCCTCGCCCTTGGAAATTTTTAGTTTGAGGTGGGTATTGCCTGCTCCCATGGTACGAGCACTTTCGACATGAAAATCCTTGATATAAAAGACAGGTTTCTGATTGTCCATTCCAAAAGGTGCCAAACGTTCAAAACTTTTAACCGTTTCTAAACTAAGTGTCTCCAAATCCAACTCTTCATCTAGATTTAACTTGTTCTTACCACCAGCATCTGAGCCTTTTTCACGGACATAGTCTTCCAAAATCTGAGATAAATCTGAAAGTTTCTCCACTTCCAGCGTCATTCCTGCTGCACCAGCATGACCTCCAAAGGCTATGAAGAGGTCTCGATGGGGATCCAGAGCTTCAAAAATATCGACCGCTTCCACACTACGAGCGCTACCCTTGGCACGACCTTCTTCTATATTAAGAACGATGACTGTCTGCCCCAATTCCTCTAGCAAGCGCCCAGCTACGATACCCAGAACGCCAGGATTCCAGCCTTCCTTGGCCAAAACCTGGACCTTCTTCTCAGGATCCACCATGGTCTTAGCTTCTTCATAGATGGACTGAACGATTTCCTTGCGCTCTTCGTTTTTCTGATGAATCATGAGGGCAATCTCATGAGCTTCCTCGTCGTCAAAGCCAGTCAACAAACCAATGGCCGGATTAGGATCATCCAAACGTCCCAAGGCATTTAAACGAGGGGCAATCTGGAAACCAACCGTTTCTTCTGTCACTTCATTAGCAGCAATCCCAGCCATGTCCAGCATTTCTTGCAGACCGATGCGCTGAGTATGCCCCAACATTTCCAGACCATATTGAACCAAAATGCGATTCTCATCCGTCAAACTCACCATATCCGCAATGGTACCGATAGCGACCAAATCAAGTAGCTCCACTTGGACTTCCTCTAAAAGGGCACAAGCCAGCTTGAAAGCCACTCCGCAACCAGCCAACTGTTTGAAGGGATAGTCCGCATCTGGATGCTCGGGGTGAACGATGGCATAGGCATCTGGCAAGGTTTCAGGCATGGAATGATGGTCGGTCACAATGACATCCACTCCCATAGCCTGAGCTAGTTCAATAGCCTCGTGACCAGCAACCCCATTATCCACCGTCACAATCAAGGAAATTCCTTCTTGCTTGATAAAGTATTTATAAACACTGGCATTGGGCCCATAGCCATCTGTAAAACGATTGGGTAGGTATACACGGCACTCGGCACCAAGTTGTTCCAAACTTTCCTTCATAATCGAAGCCGAAGTCATACCGTCCGCATCATAGTCTCCATAGATGAGAATATTCTCCCCTTCTTCAATCGCCTGACGAATCCGTTCTACTGCCTTCTCCATATCATGGAGCAGATAGGGGTCATGCAAGTCCTCCAAGGAAGGTTCTAAAAACTTCTTTAGACTTTCTTCATCCTGAATCCCTCTTTCAAATAATAACCGAGCCACTTCAGGACCCAGTCCAGCCTTCTTGGCTATCTTTGTAAAATCCGCATCTTCTACCTGCGGGGCAAACTGCCATTCATAAGTAGGAGTTATCAAAAAAACATCCACTCTTTCTAAGAATTCTATCGTTTCATTATAACATGATTTAGGCTTTTTCTCTATTCAGATTGCTTTGTACAAAAATTTTACTAACTTTTTTCTGATATTATTTGACAAGACAAATCTTTTGGTGTAGAATCATGTTATAAAATCTAACACAAAGGAGATCTCTCATGGCTTTAGTAGAATTTAAACACGTCGAAAAATATTATGGAGACTACCACGCACTCCGCGATATCAATCTCCGTTTTGAAAAAGGACAAGTCGTTGTCTTGCTTGGACCTTCTGGTTCTGGGAAGTCCACTCTTATCCGTACGATTAATGGTTTGGAGGCTGTTGACAAAGGTAGTCTCTTGGTCAATGGACACCAAGTAGCAGGTGCTAGCCAGAAAGATTTAGTTCCTCTTCGTAAGGAAGTCGGCATGGTTTTTCAACATTTTAACCTTTATCCACACAAAACAGTGTTAGAAAACGTGACACTTGCGCCCGTTAAAGTTCTAGGAATTGATAAAAAAGAAGCTGAAAAAACAGCCCAAAAATATCTGGAATTTGTAAATATGTGGGACAAGAAAGATTCCTACCCAGCTATGCTGTCTGGTGGACAAAAACAGAGAATTGCCATCGCACGTGGTCTTGCCATGCATCCGGAGCTCCTCCTCTTTGATGAGCCAACATCTGCTCTTGACCCTGAGACTATCGGTGATGTACTAGCAGTTATGCAAAAACTAGCACATGACGGGATGAACATGATTATCGTTACCCACGAAATGGGATTTGCTCGAGAGGTTGCGGACCGCATTATCTTTATGGCTGACGGAGAAGTTTTGGTGGATACGACAGATGTCGATGACTTTTTCGACAATCCAAGCGAACCTCGTGCCCAGCAATTCCTCAGCAAAATTATCAACCACGAAAGTGACAAAGTCAAATAAGGAGGCGCCTATGAAAAAGAAATTCTTTTTATCCGCATTATTGATTAGCCTTTTCAGTCTTGCTGCTGCAAAACCAGTCCAGGCCGATACTAGCGTCGCAGACATTCAAAAAAGAGGCGAGCTAGTTGTCGGTGTGAAACAAGACGTTCCCAATTTTGGCTACAAGAATCCCAAGACAGGGACTTATTCTGGTATCGAAACCGACTTAGCCAAGATGATTGCAAATGAGCTCAAGGTCAAGGTTCGCTACGTTCCTGTTACCGCTCAAACCCGTGGCCCACTTCTTGACAATGAACAGGTCGATTTGGATATCGCGACCTTTACCATCACAGACGAGCGTAAAAAACTGTATAACTTCACCAGTCCCTACTATACGGATGCTTCTGGATTTTTGGTCAACAAATCTGCCAACATCAAAAGCATTGAGGACCTAAACGGTAAAACCATCGGAGTTGCCCAAGGATCTATTACCCAGCGCTTAATTACTGAACTGGGTAAAAAGAAAGGTCTAACCTTTAAATTCGTCGAACTTGGTTCCTACCCAGAATTGATTACTTCCCTTCACGCTCACCGTATTGATGCCTTTTCTGTTGACCGCTCTATCCTATCTGGCTACATTAGTAAACGGACAGAACTACTAGAAGATAGTTTCAAGCCATCTGACTACGGCATCGTCACCAAGAAATCAAATACCGAGCTAAACGACTATCTTGATACCTTGGTCACTAAATGGAACAAGGACGGTAGTTTGCAGAAGCTTTATGACCGTTACAAGCTCAAACCATCTAGCCATACTGCAGATTAAGGAGGACACCCCATGACAGATTTATCATCTTGGACAGCCTATTTTCAGGATTTTGGACAATTTTTCAATGGTTTCCTCTTCACCCTTGCCCTAGCTATTGGATCCTTTATCCTCGCCATAGTTTTGGGCATCTTCTTTGGAGTCCTATCAACTAGCAAACATCAAATTTTAAGAATTTTGGCTCGTATCTTTGTCGAATTTTATCAAAACACTCCCCTCTTGGTGCAGTTTGTCATCGTCTTTTATGGTCTACCTCTTATCAGTGAACACACCATCATGATTCCGATTTATTGGACAGCTGTTCTCTGCGTGGGGCTCTATCACGGCGCTTATATCGCTGAGGTGATTCGTTCAGGGATTCAATCTATTCCTAGTGGTCAGATGGAAGCTGCTCTCTCACAAGGATTTACCTATATCAGCGCCATGCGCTTGATTATCTTGCCTCAGGCCTTCCGTATCATTCTCCCACCTTTGACCAACCAAATCGTTAACCTCATCAAGAATACCTCTACCGTTGCTATCATCTCTGGGGTGGACTTGATGTTTGTGACCAAGTCTTGGTCGGCTCTAAACGGAAACTACATCCCTGCCTTTCTAGGTGCCGCACTTCTCTACTTTGCTCTATGCTTCCCTGTCGCCCAGTTTGGTCGCAAGATGGAGCGAGCCAACAAAAAAGCCTATTCACTTTAGGAGGTTACTATGGAATCTATTTTAGAAGTTTTGACCCCAGATAACCTAATCTTTATCTTTAAAGGATTTGGCTTGACCCTCTACATTTCTCTGATTGCTATCGTCCTCTCTACCCTGATCGGGACGGTGCTAGCCGTCATGAGGAATGGGAAAAATCCTGTCTTGCGAATCATCTCCAGTATTTACATCGAATTTGTGCGTAATGTTCCCAACCTCCTCTGGATTTTCACCATCTTTTTGGTGTTTAAGATGAAGTCCACACCAGCTGGTATCACTGCCTTTACTCTCTTTACATCAGCAGCCTTGGCTGAGATTATCCGTGGTGGTCTCAATGCCGTAGACAAGGGACAATACGAAGCAGGAATGTCGCAAGGATTTACCTCTGTGCAAATCCTCTACCATATCATTCTCCCACAAGCGATCCGTAAAATGCTACCAGCTATCATTTCTCAGTTTGTAACCGTGATTAAGGATACCAGTCTCCTCTACTCGGTTATCGCCCTACAAGAACTCTTTGGCGCTAGCCAAATTCTCATGGGACGCTATTTCGAACCAGAGCAGGTCTTCAGTCTTTATATCCTGATTGCCCTCATCTACTTCAGCTTTAACCTAGCAATCTCTAGCCTGTCTCGCATGCTAGCCAAACGTTGGCAACAAGCAGCAGAATAAAAAAAGAAATGTGAACTCGAAACAAGGGTTCACATTTTTATATTTTCATAAGTAGAGATACTTTCTTGTGTGTACTGGTCAATTTTAACTCATTTTTGCTCAATCCTACTATACTACTCTATCATTTAACTGATTTTGTTGCAATATATGTTTTAATATTCAAATTATTAAAATATCTCAGAGCTCCAGTATTGCAATAATCTCATTTCCTTCCATATCTCCAGTTTCAGTAAAACCAAATGAATGATATAATTTACAAGCTACTTTATTTTCGGATTCATATGATAGCCAGCAATACTTTGCTTTCCCACAGGGAAAAGATTTAATAAAATTCAAGCCAAAAGCAATGGCTTCCCTTCCAAAACCTTTTTTCTGATACTTAAACATCAAAGGTTATAGTTTCCTCTTGCTATATCAGGCGGATTGTCCCAATAATCGTCAACATTATAGCCAATCATAATAAATCCAACAGGAATTTCACCATCATAGGTACCAAACGGAAATAAAAATTTATTTTGCTACTCTGATACCTACAATTTTGGTATTTCCCATACATTTTTTCCATATGAAACACTGTTCTAACAGCTCCACAACTTTTAATTCTTTATCAGTACCATTTTCTATTGGATTTTCTCCGACAAAATACGGTCACTTAATGTATTCAATTTTATAAATCAATTCTTTCGAAGTCTTTTATAGCTTTCTGATAAGAAAACCAGGTGCATAAGTTAAATATGGCAACACCAAAAAGTAATATTACTATCTGTGGTAAGTTCAAATTTGAAGAATCATTCAAACTTTCTAATCTAGGAATATGGTGTAATATCTCTCCCATGAATATTATGGCAGTTGCGACTGCGCAGAATAGGATAAAAGGCTTCCCAATCTTATAAGCTGTTTTAAAAAAGCCTCCGAGAAAAACACTGTTAAAGGTTGCAAATACAAGCATTATATAGCCAAGATATGCAGCATTTGCATTCATCAACGGATTTGTCACATACAGTGTGGCATCTCCTAAGAGTCTCATCCGAATAATCGTCAGAAAAAGACATAATATGAAAGCTATGCACTCGATAGATAAAACAAATAAATATTTAGCCGTAACCACATCTTGTTTTCTAACTGGCAACATGACCGTGTAGGTGATGTCATCACATTCTCGGACTTGTTGATAAGTATAAAAAATACCAAGACAGATAAAAAAGGAACTGACAAGAATAGGATACCTTGGAATCATCGTAATAGCTGAAAAAGTTATAAACCAATAACTCAAAGGATTTGCTGTTAGTTTCATTTCTTTATAGAGAAGTTTTCTCATCACAAATTCACCTCTTCCCTTTCAATATGCACCATAATATCTTCAAGTGTGGATTTCTGCCCTATTTCTTTCGTGTAATGACTGATAAAATCCTCTTTTCTCTCAGATAAAAGCAATTCACCATTTTTTATATAAGTAATAGTATCTGCACACTTCTCTAAATCACTAGTAATATGAGTAGAAAACAAGATTGCTACCCCTTTTTCTGCTAGTTTTCGAAAGATTTCATTCATCTCATCTCTAGATACTGGATCAAGTCCACTAGTTGGCTCATCTAAAATCAAAAGCTTAGCATGATGAGAAAGAGCTAAAGTAAGATAAAATTTTACTTTCATCCCCTCAGACAGTTCCATAATTTTCTTATTTTCATCAAGTTTAAATGCATCAAGATAATGACGATACGATTCATCATCCCAGTTATCATAAAAAATACGAGTAATGGCGACAATATCCTTTAATTTTTTTCTTTTATAATAATTGGTTCCTCCCACTGCATAACCAATTCGTTGTTTGATTTCATCTTCATTATCCAGATAATCCATTCCAAGAATACGGACATTCCCTGCATCAGGATGAACAAGATTTAGAATGGATTTAATCGCTGTAGTCTTACCTGCTCCATTCCTACCGATAAATCCCATAACCTCACCTGATTTAATATGAAAACTTATAGGTTTCAATTCAAATGCTGAATATTTTTTTGTAATATCATTTACCTCTAAAACATACTTCATTTTATTCATCCTCCTTCTCTTCAAAAGCAATTTCCATCAAGTGTACAAAGGCTCCCTTCGGCGGTATGGCAATTCCACGCTTTTCATCACCAAGAAGCAGAATCGTATCGCCAGGTTTGATATTAAAGACATCGCGCGCCTGTTTTGGTATTACTATTTGACCTTTTTCTCCAACTGTAGCCGTCCAAGCATATTTACCTTTTGGTGCTTTCACAACTATTACCCCCTTTGTGGTATGATTTGTATAACTAATTATACCACTTATCCTAAATAATACAAGTGCAGACTACATCCATTTACCATCATAATAAAATGCTCGTAAAAATATGTACCACTCATCCCAAAACTAAGAATCTTAGACACCTAACCCTAACTCTTTGTAAGTGGTGCTTATTCATTAACTACTCTCTCTAGAAAATATGTGACTACAAACAAAATTCTGACTATGATGTCTATGTCTATCTTAACTCACCTATTGACGAGAAAACTCGTCAAATCATTCTTAGCAACTATTGCTCCTATATGGAAATTGGAAACCAGTTTTGGGAATTAGAGGACGACTGTGTACTAAACAACGGTATCCAAATCGAGTTAATTTATCGTTCGCTGGAGTCGTTTGAACAAGAACTAAACTCAACTGTTTTTCAGCATCAAGCCCAAAACTCTTATACAACCTGTATGTGGCACAATCTACTCCACAGCAAGATTCTATACGATCCAAATGGACACTATGCTTCGCTCCAAAGAACTTACCAGATTCCCTATCCACAGGAACTCAAAAAACAGATCATTGAAAGGCAACTCCTTTTGCTAGAACAAGCCATGCCTGCCTTCTCTCACCAAATAGAAAAAGCTATCAAACGCCAAGATTTTCTCAGTATGAATCACCGCTCAAGTGAATTTTTTGCTTCCTACTTTGACTTGTTGTTTGCGCTCAATGAGCAAACCCATCCTGGTGAAAAACGGATGCTGGAGTACGCAAAGGCCCATTGTACTCTCCTCCCTAAGCAATTTGAAGAAACTATTCGCAAGTATTTCCAACTACTCTATCAACCACAACAAGGAGAACAAGCGATCGTAACCTTGCAAACTATCCTGAAGGAACTAAAAGCCATTTTGCCATAGACAAAAATAAAATGTGAACCTCTGTTGCTGTTCACATTTTTATTTGTCGTTGACTGTAAAATTCTAGTCTACTCATATTCAGTTGCCTATTTTTGACTCTCTCTGAAAATCTGCAACTAGGTTAGAAATTGTTCAATTGATTGACGAGCAATCATGAAGTCGTTACAAAAACCGCACTAACAATCACTTACCCTGCTCTTTCATTACTAGTGACAATTTTGCCCTTAGGGTTACTACAAGATTTTTTAGAGATTCTAACAAGAATTACAATATGAATTTTACATATTACCATAGAACACCTCTATAAGAGAAAATCAGAGCTAAAATTAATAAAATATAAAAGGCAACAAAGAGCCATTTCATTTTTACACAAAGAGCTACATACTCACGGATAAAGGCTGAGGGAATATAATAACCAGCTGTCCGACAACCCAAGCCATCTCCTTTCATACGGAGTTGTCTAGCATAGGTACTTGTCCGAAAAACATGATAGTCATTGGTCACAAAGAGAAAACGTGGACTAGCCACCAGTTTCTCTCCCATTTCTTTTGAGAAGAGAAGATTCTCATAGGTCGTTGTCGAGCTTTCCTCTAGGAGAATGGCTTCTCTCGGAACATCCGTTTCTTCCAGCAAATAATTACAAATTGCCTGAGCTTCAGAAATCTTCTCATCCCCACCTCGACCTCCACTGGCAATGAGTTTAACGTTGGGATTGGACGACTGACGATAAGCCTCTACGGCTTTGTCAATACGGTTCTTAAGTAAGGGAGTTACTTTTTCTCCATTCAATAAGCCTGCACCGTGAATAATAATAAAATCATAATGTTTTTTCTTAGGAATAAAAAGATACAGAATAGAATAAAGTAGAAATCCTGCAAAGGCAAAGCCGAAAATCAAATACGAGTAGATCAGAAAGAAAAAGAAAATATTCACTAGATGATTGGTGTAGAACAAGCCATTGGTATCGCTCATTCGAATCGCCATGATCACAAAAAAGAACAGAATCACGCACCCTAGCCCCAGAGACAAATAATTTGCCTTGGATTTCCCTTCTTTTCTCAATAACACAAATCCATTATAAATCAGGAAAAAGCCACTTAGAAAAACTAAAAAAGGGAGCAAGAGAAAAATCACTGCAAAGAAAATCATGTGCACTTCTTCCTGTCCAGCTTCATAAAAAAGATTGGCAATAGACAGGTAAGAAAAGAGCAGAGATAAAAGCAAGAGAGCTGGATTCCAGAGACTGCGATTGTCCCTAAAAAATGAAATCAAAAAAAGTAGGACGAAAAATCCTGTAATAAAGTACATAGTCTCCTCCTTTGATGACTACATTGTACCATAATTATGGTAATAGAAAAAGAGGAGCCTAGTCCTCTTATTTTGCTATTCTTGCTTCTGCATCTGCCACAACCTGAGCCAGACTCGTCTGACGGAGTTGGTTTTCCATCGCTTCTTGGATATCTAGTAGTTTTTGATCCAAAACTTCATGAATATTGGCCCCTACTGGACAGTTGGGGTTGGGATTATCATGGAAACTAAAGAGTTTACCAGATTTTCCTAAACATTCAACTGCCTGATAAACATCAAAAAGACTAATATCTTGTAAGTCTTTGAGAATCTCGGTACCGCCCGTTCCACGCGCAACCGATATCAGCTCTGCATTTTTGAGTTGGGACAAGGTTTTACGGATAATAACTGGATTGACCCCAACACTAGCAGCCAAAAAATCACTGGTAACTTTTGTTTTCTTCCCTTCTAGAGCGATGATAATCAACATATGCGTTGCAATCGTAAATCGACTTGAAATTTGCATCTCCTTCTCCTTTCACATCCTATCTGATACTCATTATACCCTTTTACGTTGTAATGTCAATTATTACCACTATCTAGCCATGCATCCAACTCGGCATCATGCCCTTGTTCTTGGGCAATTTCATACAGAAGTTCCTGGTTATGAGTGTGGTGAATCCCATTTACCAAACTTTCATAATAGACCTGAAAATAAGGAAGCTTTAAATCCTTAGCCAGCTGCAACTCAGCCTCTACATCATAATCCACTCGACGAAAATCAACATCAGCCAAACCTGTCTCATCAAACTCTAAAATCATATACTGGGCACGCAGGTCCTTACGCAATTTCGCATCTAAAAAGAAGGGTTGCCCAATGGATCCTGGATTAAGGATCAACTGTCCGTCACTTCCATAACGAAGCAACTGTTGATGAATATGCCCATATACTGCGATAGAGGCATGCGGTTCCGTCACTAATCTATCAAAATCTTCTTGTTTTCCCGTATGAATCAACTCTCTACCCCAGTTTTTATCAGGGAGATGGTGAGTGATTCCCACCGTCAAATTACCGAACCGACGGTGAACTTGCATGGGTTGATTGTGGAGGTCTTCGATTTCT
The DNA here is from genome assembly GCF_000162495.1 of Streptococcus sp. M143. Taxonomy (NCBI): domain Bacteria; kingdom Bacillati; phylum Bacillota; class Bacilli; order Lactobacillales; family Streptococcaceae; genus Streptococcus; species Streptococcus sp. M143. The sequence goes on from NZ_GG730097.1 coordinate 914,471, forward strand.
TCAGGGCTAATCTCTTCTAAGATATACTGGCATTGGCGTAGGAGATAGCGATGACTAGCTTTTGTTAGATCTAGCTTGCGATGCAAACCACGCCAGAGACTATCCTCCCAATTTCCCAGCACTCTAGCAGTGATGGGCAAATCAGCCAAGAGATCCAAAATCCTTCTACGTCCTGTTCCAGGCATAAGAATATCCCCCAAAAGCCAGTACTCATCCACCTTTGCCACTTTAGCATCAGCCAGTACAGCTTCCAAGGCAGTCGTGTTTCCATGTATGTCTGAAAGAACTGCTATTTTGGTCATTCTTTCTCCTCAATTTTTCTTACTTCTTATGCTAGTATTATAACAAAAAAATTCATAAAGCTTATTATTTCTGCCTATCATAGCACCTTGTAAGGGGTTGCAAATCGTGCTATAATATAGGTAGAGAGTTCCCCTTCATTTAGGATCATGTGGTCTTCAACATTTCTCTATTTTTTCAGATTGGAGGACTATTGCCATGCGGAAATATCTTAAGTATATTCCATACTACCTTGTCCTATTCTTCTTTTACTGGCCCCTCTATGAGTTGCTTTTGCTGCTGATATCTGATCCTTATACGCTGAAAGGGCTTTACATTTACAACATCATCCTCTTTTCACCTTTGGCAACCTTCATCGTGTCCCTTCTTTATAGCTACCGTTTCCAATTCTCACTGTGGTGGCTGCTCGGTATTGCTCTTCTCTATTGCTTTACCATCATCACTTTCAATGAATTCATTCTCGTTTATTTCCTAGCTTATGAACTCTTTGCCCTACTTGGTATGGCTTCAGGTTCAGGTATCAAATACATGCTCCAGCAAGGAAAAAATAAAAAACTTTCACAAAATCCTTGAAAATTCTCGCAATCATGCTATAATAATGCATAGAGACAAGTCACTTAGTCCCTTTCTACTAGAGAGTGCGTGGTTGCTGGAAACGCATAGAGAGCCTAAACTGATACTACTCTACTGACTTTTATGAAAACATAAAACGGTGGCCACGTTAAAGCCAATCAGAGGTGTAGGTCTTTTTGACTTGCATAAATGAAGGTGGAACCACGTTACGACGTCCTTTTGAGGATGTCGTTTTTATTTTGTCAGAAGGAGGAAGAATGATGCTTTATATGATTGGCGGATCGCCTTGTAGTGGGAAGTCAACAGTTGCTTCACTTCTTGCTAGACAGTATCAGCTACTTCATATCAAATTGGATGATTTGGTAGACGAGATGATGAGTCAAGCAAGTGCAGACTCACAGCCGATTTGCCTTCTTAGACAGGATAGAAGTCCAGAACAAATCTGGATGAGAAGTCCAGAAGAGATGGCAGATGAAGAATGGCGCTTTTATGAAGAGATTTTTCCTTATGTAAGATATTACTTGATAAAAAATCAAGATAGACCTCTCTTGGTGGAGGGGGCAGGACTTTTGCCTCACTTGGTAAAGGAGCTTGAATGCCCAGCATCTTCCTATCTATGCTTGACTCCGACAGCTGATTTTCAAAAAAAGCATTATAGACAGAGAGAATGGGTTCCTTTTGTCTTAGAGGGAACAACCAACTCTGAGCAAGCTTTTGAAAACTGGATGCAGCGAGACATTCTTTTTGCCCAAATGGTTCGGAAGGAAGCGGTGAGATTAGGCTATCCTAGCCTCATAACAGATGGTAGTCAGTCAGAAAAGCAGACTGCGGAAGAAGTTGCTCGGCTCTTAAAATTGCCCAACAAAAATAGAATAAATATCAAAGGAGAAAACCATGATTAAGATTACTTTCCCAGATGGCGCTGTTCGTGAATTCGAATCTGGCGTGACAACTTTTGAAATTGCCCAATCTATCAGCAATTCCCTAGCTAAAAAAGCCTTGGCTGGTAAATTCAACGGTAAACTCATTGACACGACTCGTGCTATCACTGAAGATGGAAGCATCGAAATCGTGACACCTGATCACGAAGATGCCCTTCCAATCTTGCGCCACTCAGCGGCTCACTTGTTCGCCCAAGCAGCTCGTCGCCTTTTCCCAGATATTCACTTGGGTGTTGGTCCAGCTATCGAGGATGGTTTCTACTACGATACGGATAATCAAGCTGGTCAAATTTCTAACGAAGACCTTCCTCGTATCGAAGAAGAAATGCAAAAAATCGTCAAAGAAAACTTCCCATCAATCCGTGAAGAAGTGACGAAAGACGAGGCGCGTGAAATCTTTAAGAACGACCCTTACAAGTTGGAATTGATTGAAGAACACTCTGAAGACGAAGGCGGTTTAACTATCTACCGTCAAGGCGAATACGTGGACCTTTGCCGTGGCCCACACGTTCCGTCAACAGGTCGCATCCAAATCTTCCACCTTCTCCATGTAGCTGGTGCTTACTGGCGTGGAAATAGCGACAATGCCATGATGCAACGGATCTACGGTACAGCTTGGTTTGACAAGAAAGACTTGAAGAACTACCTTCAAATGCGTGAAGAGGCCAAAGAACGTGACCACCGTAAACTTGGTAAAGAGCTTGACCTCTTCATGATTTCTCAAGAAGTTGGACAAGGTTTGCCATTCTGGTTGCCAAATGGTGCGACAATCCGTCGTGAATTGGAACGCTACATTGTCGATAAGGAAATAGCTGCAGGCTACCAACACGTTTACACTCCACCAATTGCCTCAGTGGAACTCTATAAAACTTCTGGTCACTGGGATCACTACCGTGAAGATATGTTCCCAACTATGGACATGGGTGATGGGGAAGAATTTGTCCTTCGTCCAATGAACTGCCCTCACCACATCCAAGTCTTCAAACACCATGTTCACTCTTACCGTGAATTGCCAATCCGTATCGCTGAAATCGGTATGATGCACCGCTACGAGAAATCTGGTGCCCTCACTGGTCTTCAACGTGTGCGTGAAATGTCTCTCAACGACGGACACCTCTTTGTTACTCCAGAACAAATCCAAGAAGAATTCCAACGTGCCCTTCAGTTGATTATCGATGTTTATGAAGACTTCAACTTGACTGAATACCGCTTCCGTCTCTCTCTTCGTGACCCTCAAGATACTCACAAGTACTTTGACAACGATGAGATGTGGGAAAATGCCCAAACCATGCTTCGTGCAGCACTTGATGAAATGGGTGTTGACTACTTTGAAGCTGAAGGTGAAGCAGCCTTCTACGGACCAAAATTGGATATCCAAGTTAAGACAGCTCTCGGAAAAGAAGAAACCCTTTCTACTATCCAGCTTGACTTCTTGCTTCCAGAACGCTTCGACCTCAAATACATCGGAGCTGATGGTGAAGAGCACCGTCCAGTTATGATTCACCGTGGGGTTATTTCAACCATGGAACGCTTCACAGCTATCTTGATTGAGAACTACAAGGGTGCCTTCCCAACATGGTTGGCACCACACCAAGTAACCCTCATCCCAGTATCTAACGAAAAACACGTGGACTACGCTTGGGAAGTAGCTAAGAAACTCCGTGACCGCGGTGTCCGTGCCGATGTGGATGAGCGCAATGAAAAAATGCAATTCAAAATTCGTGCTTCACAAACTAGCAAAATTCCTTATCAGCTCATCGTTGGTGACAAGGAAATGGAAGACGGAACTGTCAACGTTCGTCGCTACGGCCAAAAAGAAACAAACACTGTCCCAGTAGATGAGTTTGTATCAGCAATCCTTGCTGATATCGCCAACAAATCTCGTGTAGAAAAATAAAACGATCACTGTCTGAGAAACATTTTTCAGTAAGAAAAAGCAACAACTGAAATAGTTGTTGCTTTTTTATATTTTATTTAACCTGAGCTAGTAGTGATTGGTTAAACCACCATAAATGGTATCCTCATAAACAATCCTTTCTATCCACTAACTGTTGGATATAGGATATCCTCCCAAAATTTGCTTCCATGAGTTAGATAAGTTCAATATCCTCAATCCTTGTCTGCCTCATTTTCTTTTACGAGATCTTTTTGCGAATCCTTTTCAGAGAGTTTTTGATCGATATACTTGTTAATGTTTTCATAAAATTCCTTGGTCATCTCACTATCTAATTTTGTCGAATTATGAACTTGATTGACTTTTAATTGAACAGATTGAATACCGTAAGAGGCTTGTTTTTGATGGAGCGTTTCTAATTCTTCTTCTGAAATCGGATCTCCAACAACCGTCAAGACCAATTCATTGTTCCTTGACTTGTAGACTTGATTAATGACCGTGTGATTGGCGAACTCTTTTGCTACAAACTGTTTGATTCCTTCTTTTCGCGCTTGATCTATCGTCAGAGTGACTGCTGAATAACTGGCTGGAAGAACCAATAATACAATCAAGGATGTCAAGCCAATTTTCATTTTAATGTTTAGCTCTTTAAATGAACTTAAGGGAGATTTTCTCATCAAAATTCTTGTTCCAACAATGTTGGCTAGCATGATAAAGATACAGTTGATCAAGAAAAGATAGAGAGCCCCAAATAAAAATCGTACATTTCCGTTAGCTAAACCATATCCTGCAGTACAGATAGGTGGCATCAGAGCTGTTGCAATGGCTACTCCTGGCACGATATTGTTTGCTTCTTTTTTCCTTGACCCAATTACACCTGCTATCCCACCAGCAATAGCAATGAGAACATCCCAAATGGTTGGAGAGGTTCGTGCAATCAGTTCGTTACTTGCATAAGATAAGGGAGAAATCCAGAAATACAAAGTCGAGACAAACAAGCTGACCAATACTTGAGTAAATAAAACCTCTAGAGATTGCTTGATTAAACGCGTATCAAAAATAGCTAAACCAAATCCGAGTCCAACAATCGATGTCATAAGAGGGGAAATCAGCATGGCTCCAATAATGACAGCTGTTGAATTCATATTTAAACCTATAGAGGCAATAAAAATCGCACACATCAAAATCACTGTATCTCTTAATCGAACATGAAGATCATCATATAATTTCTCACGGTATTCACGTGTTGAATAGTTTCCGGTCATTGGTTACTCCTTTTATTTCATATAATCTTGTTTCTGCTTGGATGACGGCAGAGAGACTTCTGTTCAATCTTACATATTTTTAATTCTCACCTGTTATTTTTTTGAAAATTATCCTTTAAGCCTCCGTCAGTCTATCCTTAACATTATATCAAAAATTTTACAGTCTTTCTCTGGAAAAATATATCAATTTAAAAGATAGAGAAAGGAAGAAATTTTTGTTTCCTTATACGAAAAAGAAAAAAACGGTATCTCCTCTGAAAGAAGATGCCGTTTTAATGTTTAAACATGATGAGTGTGTTTGACAATCCATTGCTCCATTTTTATTTTCAACCAGAAGCCATAGATCCCAAATGTGATGATAGTTAGAAGAAACCACTTGATCCAGTTACCGAACAGTTGTGTTCCAGTCCCGTCAAAGTATAGACGTTGACCATCCACTACCGTATGTTTGGTTTTCAATTTTGCATCATGCAAACCGCCCAAGGTGTTGCGATCCCCAAGGTATGCCCGAAAATTATGGCTACTAAGATAGAATATCCAATATAATCTAGGATTCCTCCGTCAAAATAACTTTCTTTCATTTTTGCCTCTTTTATTTTTTGACTATATTCTAGTCGTTTCCTAGTGTAACATTTTTTACATCTGGACAATCTTATAGTAACTTCTAGACGTTATCATGAAAATAGAGATATAGACTAGAACAAAAATTCCACAGATGGATAAGGTTATCATCAACTATGCTCACTCAATCATCAGATTCATATTGGAAAACTTGATGCGAACAGTTGTTCCTGTCCCGATCTCAGACTCGATACGAATCTGGTGGCCAAGTTCTTCAGAAATTTTCTTGGATAGGTAGAGACCCAGTCCAGATGACTGCTGGGTCAAACGCCCATTGTAGCCTGAAAAGCCACGTTCAAAGACTCGGAGTACATCGCTATTTTTTATCCCGATTCCCGTATCCTTGATACAAAGCTCCTGGCCCTCCATATAAATCTCCAAACCGCCTTCCCTGGTGTATTTGAGGCTGTTTGAGAGGATTTGTTCAATGACGACCAACAACCACTTCTTATCGGTCACGATGATTTTGTCAAGGTCATGCAGATTGACCGTCAACCCCTTCTGGATAAAGAAAAGAGCATACTTGCGAACCACTTCCTTCACCAGATCCTCCACTTGAACCTTTTCAAATACCAAATCATCATGGAAGCTCTCTAAACGAAGATACTGCAACACCAGATTGGTATAGGAGTCAATCTTAAAGATTTCCTGTTCCAGTTGCTGCTTGACCTCACGATCAGAAACTTCTGCTACCAAGAGACGGCTTGCCGCAATGGGTGTCTTGATCTGGTGAACCCATAAGGTGTAGTAATCAAGCAAATCCGTCAGCTTGCTTTGGGCTTCCGACTTCTTTTGATACAATTCAGACTCCCGCTCTTCGAGTTTCTCTGCCAACGCACATTCCAGAGGAGACTTGGGATTTCTCTCAGCATAGAGAACTGCCTGTCGGTAAACCTGAGCCTCTGCAAACATATCCCAAGCCAAAAATAAGAAGGTCAAAAAACTACTGAGCAGAAAGAAATAAAGAAAATAAGTTCCTAGACTAGCAAATAAAAACTGAAAGAGAAGGACGAGAAAGCCCAATGAAAAAATATAGACAAAGATGCGACTACGAGAACGCAGATAGGCTAGAAAAAATTGTTTCCAATCAAGCATGTTTCAGTCCGTATCCTATCCCTTTCTTGGTTTCGATAAACCCTGCTAAACCTTGCTCCTCCAACTTTTTACGCAGGCGAGCAACGTTGACAGACAAGGTGTTGTCATCAATGAAAAAGTCGCTATTCCAGAGTTCTCTCATCAAGTCATCACGCGCCACGATATTGCCAGCATGTTCAAACAGCACTCGCAAAATTTGAAATTCATTCTTAGTCAAACTCAGAACTTCCCCCTGATAGTGCAAGTCCATAGACTTGGTATTGAGGATCACACCCGCATACTCTAGCAAACTTTCATCCCGCCCAAACTCATAGGAACGGCGCAACAAGCCCTGAACCTTGGCAAGGAGCACCTGCTGGTCAAAAGGCTTGGTCACAAAGTCATCTGCTCCCATATTGATCGCCATGACGATATCCATAGCCTGGTCTCTCGAAGAGAGAAACATGATGGGCACCTTGGAAATCTTGCGAATCTCCTGGCACCAGTGGTAACCATTAAAAAGAGGCAGACCAATATCCATGAGGACCAAATTAGGTTCTGACTGGACAAAGAGAGTCAATACTTCCATAAAATCCTCTACCAAAATAACCTCAAAGCCCCATTCAGAAAGCAATTTCCCCACTTGTTGCCGAATGACTTGGTCATCCTCTACTAGTAAAATCTTGTGCATGCGCTCCTCCTTTGCTATTACTCAAAGCATCAAAACCCTTCATATCAAATCTACGGATCAGTGTCTCATACTGTTTAGCAGCCTATTTCCCAAATCCAGATCAGTAAACAGATGCTATATAGAGAACATTCCCACTGATATCATACCTTATTTTTAAGTATAGTTCCAGCCTTATCCTATATTTTCCTTTTTGTGTTCATTTGGTTAGCGTTTCTTTCACTTATTTAATAGATCTAGCCTTCTTATTGACAAGCTAGCCATGATTTGTTAGAATATGAATGAACAAATCAACTTATTCATTCATTAAACAAAGGAGGTTAAATCAGATTGGACAAAAAACAAGCTTTAAAGACAGCGGCCTATGAAGTTTTTTCGAAAAAAGGTTACAAGGCGACAGGAATTTCAGAAATTGCTAGGCAAGCTGGTGTAGCAGTCGGCTCTTTTTATAACTATTACGAGAGTAAAGAAGCCATTTTTCTAGATATCTATATAGATGAAAACAACCGTGTTCGCCAAGCTATGATTGAAGAACTGGATTGGGAAATTGATATGATTGATCTTATTAGTCAACTCTTTGCTCAGTCCAGAGCACTCGTTTCTTCCAATAAAATCCTTGCAGAATGGTACAATCCTGCCATAGCAGATGAGTTGCATAGCTACTATTCCTCAGAAGAAGGCAAAGTCGCAAATCCATTTCATCAGTTTCTAGTTAAAACCTTTACAAATCGTATGCAGTCTGAAGGGTATTCTCCAGAAAAGATTCAAGAGATTTTACAAGTTTACAACCTTTTTTACTACATGGATATGCATATCACGGAAAAAGATTTTCCAGATATTGGCAAAACTGTCGAAATACTTGCAACCAACTTCATAAAAGGAGTTCTAAAATAAAGAAAATGGTTTTCTTTATTTTTTGGAAATTTGTGAATGAATTTAATTATAGTTCATTCAACAATTAAGAATAGGAGTCATAAAAAAATGAAAAGAGGTAAAAAAATGTTTATTATCATTCTTTCAACACTTGGATTACTAGCCCTTATAACTTGGGGTGCCATCGCCTATCTTGGACGGAGTCAAACATTATCGATAAAATCCATCGAAAATCCCAGCGGAGATTTGTATTTAATTCATATCACAAAGCCGAGTCATCAAATCTGGAAAGCTGGGGCTTATGCTAAGTTTACACTCCCTGATACGTCGTCCGCTTCTAGGAAAAACGAAGCTAAGGGAGAGCAGACCAGTCGATGGCTAACCATTGCCTCCACACCTGATGAAGATGAGATCCTCATTTTAACGCATAATAGTGGTAGCCACTTTAAGGAAACCTTAACACATTTATCTGCTGGCAGTGAGATTGAGATGAGTTGGCTGGATTCCTCTTTAACCGTTAAAGATACGAATCAGCCACTAGTTTGTTTTGCATCTGATGTTGGAATTTCTGCTTTACGTCCCCTTATCAAAGAATGGGCTGGAAAAGCTCCAATTATTCTCAACCATTTGGACAAAGGAGTTACTATTTTCGATAATGAGATGAAGGAACTGGCTCAAAAAACATCGAATTTTACTTATAAAACTAGCGATGAATTTTCTCAAAGTCAAGCATTTTTAAAACGTGCTATTGATGAATACGGCAATCAAGCCAGCTATCTTATCACAGGACAGCCTGATGATGTAAATGAGATGAAGAATTTTTTAAAGGAAAATGGAATTGATAGCAATAATATCCAAGTTAGCTCGTTTAGAGGATTGAAATAAAAGCATTCTGTCTTCTGTATCTCTGAATCAAACCTAACTACTAGTTCATTATGGAGAGGGACTAAGCAAGCCTACTAGCTAATTCTCTGTAAATGTGGTAGGATAAACATAGAGAAAGGAGCTTTTATGGCCAATATTTTTGACTACTTGAATGATGTAGCATACGATTCCTTTTATGACCTTCCCGTGAATGAGTTAGACGTTCTTGCCTTGACTGAATTAACCTACCTTGCTTTTGATGGTGTAGTCACCCAAGAACCCCAGCGTCTCATAGATCTAGCAGCTCAAATCCCTAGAGACACGACGATGCTGACCAGCAAAAACCGTCTCCAGTTATTGGATCAGCTCGCTCAACACAAACGGTTTAAAAATTGCAAGCTCTCAAACTTTATCAATGATATCGATCCTGAATTGCAAAAACAGTTTGCGGCTATGACTTATCGTATCAGTCTCGATACTTATTTGCTTGTTTTTCGTGGGACGGATGATAGTATCATCGGTTGGAAAGAAGATTTCCATATGACCTATATGAAGGAAATTCCAGCTCAAAAACATGCCCTTCAGTATTTAAAGGACTTTTTTGCTCAACATCCCAATCAAAAGGTTATTCTTGCTGGACACTCAAAAGGAGGCAACCTAGCTGTCTATGCTGCCAGTCAACTCGACCCACTTTTACAAAAAAACATCGTCGCCGTCTATACATTTGATGCCCCTGGACTTCACAAGGAACTGACCAAAACAGCTGGCTATCAAAACATGATGGAAAGAACAAAAGTATTTGTCCCACAAGGTTCTATCATCGGGATGATGCTGGAAATCCCTGATAAGAAAATCGTCGTTCGAAGCACTGCCTTAGGTGGCATCGCCCAGCACGACACCTTTAGTTGGCAGGTTGAAGACAAACACTTTGTCCAACTGGATGAGACCAATAGTGACAGTCAGCAAGTCGATACAACCTTTAAAGAATGGGTTGAAACAGTTCCTGACGAAGAACTGCAGCTCTACTTCGACCTCTTTTTTGGAATCATTCTTGATGCAGGCATCTCCTCTATCAACGATCTTTCTTCCTTCAAGGTTATTGAACACATTCACCATCTCTTTGTCCAAGCTCAATCCCTCACTCCCGAAGAAAGAGAAACCATGGGACGACTAACCCAACTCTTGATCGACACCCGCTACCAAGCTTGGAAAAATCGTTAAGGTAGAAAAATACTTTCTGATACCCTAAGCATTCTCTTCTGTGTTATACTGATATCAGTACATTCTTTGAGAGAGGAAATCCTATGAAAATCCATAAAACTGTCAATCCTGTTGCCTATGAAAACACCTACTACATAGAGGGAGACCATCACCTGATTGTGGTTGACCCTGGTAGCCATTGGGAAGCTATCCGCAAGACTATCGAAAAAATCGACAAACCAGTATGCGCGATTCTGCTGACCCACACCCACTACGACCATATTATGAGTCTCGACTTGGTGCGTGAGACTTTTGGAAATCCTCCAGTTTATGTAGCAGAGAGTGAAGCATCTTGGCTTTATACACCTGTAGATAATCTCTCTGGTCTCCCTCGACATGATGACATGGAAGATGTGGTCACAAAACCTGCTGAACACACCTATGTCTTTCATGAAGAATACCAGATCGAAGAGTTCCGCTTTACTGTACTTCCTACTCCTGGACACTCTATCGGTGGTGTTTCCTTGGTCTTTCCTGATGCCCATCTAGTCTTGACCGGAGATGCTCTTTTCCGCGAAACTATCGGACGGACCGACCTTCCTACAGGTAGCATGGAACAACTCCTCCATAGTATCCAAACTCAACTCTTTACCCTTCCTAACTACGATGTCTATCCAGGGCATGGTCCAGCTACGACCATCGCTCACGAAAAGACCTTTAATCCCTTTTTCTAGCAAGCAAAAAACCAAGGACAATCCTTGGTTTTTGTCTTACCAAATAATCACACGATCCTCTGGTGAACGCCACATGCCGTCGCCTTCTTTGACATCATAAGTCGTAAAGAAGTCATCGAAGTTTGGTACTTGGATATTGACACGGAGTTTAGCAGGCGCGTGGACATCGACACTGGCCATGAGTTTCATCAACTCTGGTCGACCTTTCATACGCCAGATACGAGCAAAATTGTGGAAGAATTCTTCAGCAGAGAAGTCTGGCTCTCTCTTGGCAGCTTCAAGCGCTGCTGCAATCCCTCCCAAGTCGGCAACATTTTCTGATACGGTTAGTTTTCCGTTGATTCTTGCGCCGTAGGATTCTTGACCGTCAAACTGGTCGATAACTTTCTGAGTTTTTTCTTTGAAGGCAGCATAGTCATTCTCAGTCCACCAGTCTTTGAGGCTACCATTTTCATCAAAGGAAGCCCCATTTGTATCAAAGGCGTGAGAAATTTCATGGGCGATAACCGCTCCGATACCACCATAGTTGGCAGAAGATGACTGATGCAAGTCATAGAATGGCGCCTGTAAAATAGCTGCCGGAAAGACGATCAAGTTCTTTTGTGGATTGTAGTAGGCATTAACCATATGAGCAGGCATTCCCCACTCCTTGTAGTCAACCGGCTGGTTCCACTTTCTCCAACTGTGCTTGATCTCAACACGCGCAAAGGCTAGGGCATTCTCAAAGAGGCTGGCAGATTCATTCACTACCTTGTCCTTGTAGCGGGCTGGCAGCTCTTCTGGATAACCAATATAAGGCTTGATGACATTGAGTTTGACAATGGCCTTGTCACGCGTTTCAGGTGTGAGCCAGTCATTCTTAGCCAAACGTTCCTTGTAAACATCAATCATGGTCGCCACTTTTTTCTCTACATCCGCCTTGGCTTCTGGAGAGAATTTTTCATGCGCATACCAGAGACCGAGGGCTTGCTTAAAGGGAGCTTGAGCCAAGTGATAAGCCGCCTTGACCTTGTCCTGAGCTTCTGGAACACCTGAAAGAGCTCGCGCGTAGGCACCTGACAAGACACGAATCTCGTCTGTGAGATAGCTGGTTGAAAGATTCACCGCAGCCAAAATCAAGGTTGCCTTAAGCAAAGGCCAAGCTTCTTCACTATAAAATTGGTCTGCTGCTTGCCAGAAACGTTCTTCATCTACGATAACCTTGTCAGGCACTTGCCCAAGAACAGCTTGGAAGAAGTCATCTAGAGGTAGGGCAGGGGCAAATTTCTTGAAATCTTCATAAGCGTATGGATGATAGAGTTTGGCATATTCTGAACTTTCTTCATTAGAAAGTACCACAGCTGCAACTCGACGGTCCAATTCCAATCTCTTCTCTAGCAAATCTGCAATTTCCTCATCTGAAAAATCGTAGGCTTTGAGAAGATTTGCGCTACTTTCCTTCCAAAGCGTCAAGAGCTCCTCACGTTGAGGATGGTCTTCAGCATAGTAGGTTGTATCTGGCAAAATCGTCCCTGGAGCGCTGGCCCAGAGAACATTGGTTCTGGCATCCATAAAGTCAGGTGATACTCCAAATGGAAGGAAGTTTGGTTTACCAGCTAGTTCAAACTCGGCTAGTTTGCTGGTAAAATCTGCAAAACTTTCTAAGTCTTGGTATTCCTCGAGTAGAGGAAGGACAGGTTTGATCCCATCTGCTTCCCTCTTATCAAAATCACGTACCATACGATGGTACTTAACAAAATTTGCGAGGATTACATCCTCTGGGACATCCTCACCTGCTAACCACTTGTCCGTAGTTGCCAACATCAACTCTTCAATTTCCTCATCAAGGTCAATAAAACCACCTGTTCGAGATTTATCAGCTGGAATGACAGCTGTTTTTTCCCATTCACCATTGATTGCATCATAAAAATCGTCTTGATAACGTGTCATCTTGTTCTCGCTTTCATTTTTTCACTTATTCTTAGCTTAGCAAAAAACACTTGGGAATGCAATTAAAAATGAACTTCTTGTCGGTTTCATTTTTCAGTTATTTTATTAAATTTTTTAAAAATTAACTTGACTTAATTTTTTTTTAATGTATATTAAATACAGGAGGGAGGAATTTGTTATGATACGTATTGAACACCTCAGTGTCTCCTACAAAGAAACGTTGGCACTAAAGGATATTTCACTAGTGCTCCAAGGACCAACTATTACCGGAATTATTGGTCCAAATGGTGCTGGAAAATCAACTTTATTAAAAAGTATGTTGGGAATTATCCCACATGAAGGTCAGGCCTTTCTCGATGACAAAGAAGTCAAAAAATCTTTACATCGAGTTGCCTATGTCGAGCAAAAAATCCATATCGACTACAATTTCCCTATCAAAGTCAAGGAATGTGTCTCACTGGGACTCTATCCATCTATCCCGCTCTTTCACACTTTAAAGACCAGCCACTGGAAAAAAGTGGCGGATGCACTTGAAATCGTTGGACTCTCAGACTATGCTGAACGCCAAATCAGTCAGCTCTCAGGAGGACAATTCCAACGTGTTTTGATTGCCCGCTGCTTAGTGCAGGAAGCTGACTACATCTTTTTAGATGAGCCTTTTGTTGGGATTGACTCGATCAGTGAAGAGATTATCATGAATACGCTGAGAGATCTTAAAAAAGCTGGTAAAACCGTTCTCATCGTCCATCATGACCTCAGTAAAGTTCCCCAATATTTCGACCAAGTTTTACTTCTCAATCGAGAATTGGTAGCTATTGGTCCAACTGAAGAAACCTTTACCGAAGCCAATCTCAAAAAAGCTTATGGTAGCAAACTCTTCTTTAATGGAGGTGACCTATGATAGCAGAATTTATCGATGGATTGCAAAATTTCCATTTCCTACAAAACGCCTTGATTACAGCTATTGTCATCGGAGTCGTTGCTGGAGCTGTGGGATGTTTTATCATCCTGCGTGGAATGTCTCTCATGGGAGATGCCATCTCTCACGCAGTTTTGCCTGGCGTAGCCCTTTCCTTTATCCTGGGAATTGATTTCTTTATTGGAGCGATCATCTTTGGCTTGATGGCTTCCATCATCATTACCTACATCAAGGGGAACTCTATCATCAAGAGTGACACTGCCATTGGTATTACCTTTTCATCTTTCTTAGCCTTAGGTGTCATCTTGATTAGTGTTGCCAAGAGTTCGACAGACCTCTTCCATATCCTTTTTGGGAATATCCTCGCTGTCCAAGATACGGACATGTGGATCACCATTGGTGTGGGGGCATTGATTCTCTTGATTATCGGGATTTTCTTTAAACAACTATTGATTACATCCTTTGACGAGCTTTTGGCTAAAGCCATGGGAATGCCCGTCAATTTCTACCACTATCTGCTCATGGTGCTCTTGACCCTTGTGTCAGTCACCGCCATGCAAAGTGTTGGAACTATTCTTATCGTAGCCATGTTGATCACCCCAGCTGCGACGGCTTACCTTTATGCTAATAGCCTAAAGAGCATGATTTTTCTTTCATCAGGCCTAGGAGCTCTGGCTTCTGTTGTAGGGCTCTTTATCGGTTATAGTTTCAATCTCGCAGCAGGATCCAGCATCGTGCTCACATCCGCCAGCTTCTTTTTAATCAGTTTCTTTATCTCTCCTAAGCAACGATACTTGAAACTAAAAAACAAAAAAATCATTAAATAACGGGGAAACCCTTTCTGGAGGAATCTAATGAAAAAATTAGGTACATTGCTCGTTCTTTTTCTTTCTATCATTGGATTAGCTGCCTGTGCTAGTGGGAAAAAAGATACAGCATCTACAAACCAAAAACTAAAGGTTGTAGCGACTAACTCAATCATCGCTGATATTACTAAGAATATCGCTGGTGACAAGATTGATCTTCACAGTATCGTTCCTGTTGGTCAAGATCCACACGAGTACGAACCACTTCCTGAAGACGTTAAGAAAACTTCTCAAGCTGATTTGATTTTCTATAACGGTATCAACCTTGAAACAGGTGGCAATGCTTGGTTTACCAAATTGGTAGAAAATGCCAAGAAAACTGAAAACAAAGACTACTTTGCAGTTAGTGACGGCGTAGACATCATCTACCTCGAAGGTCAAAACGAAAAAGGCAAAGAAGATCCACACGCTTGGCTCAACCTTGAAAATGGGATGATTTATGCTAAAAATATCGCTAAACAGCTGATCGCTAAGGATCCTAGCAACAAGGAATTCTATGAAAAAAATCTCAAAGACTACACTGAAAAACTAGACAAACTGGACAAGGAAGCCAAAGAGAAATTTAACAATATCCCTGCTGAGAAGAAACTCATCGTAACCAGCGAAGGATGCTTCAAATACTTCTCTAAGGCTTACGGAGTTCCAAGTGCCTACATCTGGGAAATCAACACGGAAGAGGAAGGAACACCTGAACAAATCAAGACCTTGGTTGAAAAACTTCGCCAAACAAAAGTTCCATCACTCTTTGTTGAATCAAGTGTCGATGACCGTCCAATGAAGACTGTTTCACAAGACACAAATATTCCAATTTACGCACAAATCTTTACTGACTCAATCGCTGAAGAAGGCAAAGAAGGCGACAGCTACTACAGCATGATGAAATACAACCTTGACAAGATTGCTGAAGGTTTGTCAAAATAATCCATTAAAAAACGTCGTTCTCACATGAACAGGCGTTTTTTTATCTTTTAATTTCCAGTCAAATCATTGGAAAAATCTGACAATTCTCGGTAAAATAAAAGAAAAAAGAATGGAGTAGTTTCATGACCACTTTTCTCGGAAATCCTGTAACCTTTACAGGTAAACAACTGCAAGTCGGAGACAAGGCACTTGACTTTTCTCTTACGACAACCGATCTCTCTAAAAAAACGCTAGCTGACTTTGATGGAAAGAAAAAAGTCTTGAGTGTTGTCCCTTCTATCGATACTGGAATCTGCTCAACGCAAACACGTCGATTCAACCAGGAACTTGCCAACCTTGACAACACCGTCGTTCTTACCGTTTCTATGGACCTACCATTTGCCCAAGGACGCTGGTGTGGGGCTGAGGGTCTTGACAATGCCATCATGCTTTCAGACTACTTTGACCATTCTTTCGGGCGTGATTATGCCCTCTTGATCAACGAATGGCATCTCCTTGCACGTGCCGTCTTTGTTCTCGATGCTAACAATATCATCCGTTATGTGGAATACGTTGACAACATCAACACGGAACCAGACTTTGAAGCTGCTATTGCTGCAGTGAAAGAACTGGACTAAAATCAAAGCCATTAGGGCTGAAGGCTAGAGAAATCTAGCTTTTTTTGATATACTAGATGGAGAGAAAAGACAAGAGGGAACGAATGACGCCAAATAAAGAAGACTACCTAAAATGTATTTATGAAATCGGTACGGAAATGCAAAAAATCACCAATAAAGAAATTGCTGCCCGTATGCAGGTCTCTCCACCTGCCGTAACAGAGATGATCAAACGCATGAAAAGTGAAAATCTCATTCTCAAGGACAAGGAGAACGGCTATCTATTGACAGATATCGGCCTCGAACTGGTCTCTGAGCTCTATCGCAAGCATCGGTTGATTGAAGTCTTTCTAGTTCACCATCTCGACTATACCAGCGATCAAATCCATGAGGAAGCTGAGGTTCTAGAACACACTGTCTCTGACCTCTTTGTGGAGAGATTGGATAAACTGCTTGGCTTCCCTCAAACCTGTCCCCACGGTGGAACTATTCCTGTTAAAGGAGAACTCTTGGTTGAGATCAACAACCTACCTCTAGCAGATACCAAAGAGGCTGGAACCTATCTCCTGACTCGGGTTCATGATAGCTTTGATCTACTCAAATACTTAGAAAAGCATGAGATTCATATTGGTGACCAACTCCAAGTTAAGCAGTTTGATAATTTTTCCAATACTTTTACACTGGTCAACAAAGGTGAAGACCTCCAAGTTAGCATCGATATCGCTAAACAACTCTATGTCGAAAAAATCAACTAACCCCTTATTCCTGAAAGAAGTTCCTTTCAGGGATTTTTTATTATTTTGCTTGTAAGTCCCATTCATTTGGTGTAGAATGAAGCTAGATAAAAGAGGGAGGTTTTCCTATGAAAAAGCTCTTTAGAATCCATTTTGCAGCCATTGCAGTCAGCGATTTGCTACTGTTGGTAACTTTCAGACCCCGATACGAACTTTCTTTGGAGAGAGGCCTGTTTTTTTGCTTCATTTTCATCCTTGCTCAGGGACTACTGCTATCTTGCTTGGTCTTCCGACTCAAAAAACATTTCTCTGAGATTTATCCTCAGATGAACAAAAAAATTCGCCTCTACTATTTAGGGGTGCTCATCAGCGATTTTCTATTATTTGTCTTTTTAGCAATCACTGGCCCTCAATATTTCTACTCTCTTACTCCAGTCTTTACTTCCTGTCATTCTACTTTATATTATATGACGGCTAGCCACCTAAGAGAAAACTATCCAGACTTTTACAACAAACATACCTCTTTCTGGGAGTGTCTATAAACAAAAACCAAGCCGGCTGACTTGGTTTTCTTATCTATTTTTAGTATCAAGGATAATGGTAACTGGCCCATCATTGACCAACTCCACCTGCATATCCGCTCCAAAGATACCTGTCTGAACGGGCACTTCTTGCGCTAGCTTTTGATTAAGAGCATCATAGAAATCTGATGCCATATCCGGCTTGGCTGCTCCTATAAAAGCTGGACGATTCCCCTTCTTAGTATCTGCAAAGAGGGTAAACTGAGAAATAGAAAGAATTGCGCCCTCAATATCCTTAACAGACAGGTTCATCCTGCCTTCTGCGTCTGAAAAGATCCGCATATTGACGAGCTTTCGGACAGCATAATCCAGATCTTCCTCTTGGTCCTCTGGGCCTACACCGACCAGCAATAAAAGCCCTTGATTGATTCTTCCCTGAACCTGACCTTCAATACTCACTTGAGCTTTCTTAACTCGTTGAACGACGATTTTCATAAAAATCCTTTCTAGATCTTAGCCATTGGTTCGTTTGACAGAGTAGACTTCTGGCACACTTTTAATCTTATCAACTACTGTCGTTAGAGTTGAGAGATTTGAGATTCCAAAGGACACATGGATATTAGCAAATTTCATATCCTTGGTTGGTTGGGCGTTAACGGTTGAGATATTCTTAGCTGTGTTGGAAAGAACTTGCAGAACATCATTTAAGAGACCTGTACGGTTGAGGCCGTAGATATCGATGTGGGCAATATATTCCTTGCTTGAGAATTGATCTTCCCATTCCACATCAAGGAGGCGTTGTTCGTAGTTTTCTTGGGCGCGAAGGTTCATACAGTCCACACGGTGAATGGCCACACCACGCCCCTTGGTAATGTAGCCGACAATGTTGTCACCCGGCACTGGATTACAACACTTAGCAATCCGAACTAGGAGACCTGAGGCGCCTTCAATGACCACACCGCCCTCATGCTTGACCTTGAGCTTCTCCTTATTCTCAACCTTAACCTCGCCACCCTTAACTAACTCATCAGCCTCTGCCCTAGCTTTGGCACGTTCCTCTTCACGGCGTTCCTTTTCAGTCAGACGGTTAAAGACGGTAGTAGCACTGATTTCTCCAAAACCGATAGCAGCAAAGAGGGAGTCTTCTGTCTTGTAGCTGGTCTTTTGAAGGACTTGGTCCATGTGCCGCTTGTCCATATACTTATTAGCCACATAGCCATTCTCTTGGAGCTGATTAATCAGCAGTTCACGGCCCTTGTTAACAGACAATTCCTTGTCTTGGTTTTTAAAGAACTGACGAATCTTGTTACGTGCCTTGCTGGTCTTAACCATGTTGAGCCAGTCACGACTCGGGCCAAAAGAATTGGGGTTGGTTACAATTTCGACCTGATCCCCAGTTTTGAGCTTGGTTGTCAGCGGAACCATACGGCCATTGACCTTGGCACCAGTTGCTTTTTCACCGACTTTGGTATGAATTTCATAGGCAAAGTCAATCGGGCCTGAATCTTTTGGAAGGGAACGAACTGCACCATCTGGAGTAAAGACGTAAATCTCCTCCGCCAGATACTCTTCCTTAACAGACTCGACAAATTCCTTGGCATCGTCAGCCTGGTCCTGCAATTCCATCATTTCCTTGATCCAGTTCATACCAATCGCAGACTCTTTGCTGTTGACCTGCCCTTTAATGCCTTTCTTATAGGCCCAGTGAGCCGCAACCCCGTACTCAGCCACTTCGTGCATTTCCTTGGTCCGAATCTGGAATTCAATCGGTCCTTTTGGCCCATAGACGGTCGTATGGATAGACTGGTAACCGTTGGCCTTGCGGTTAGCGATATAGTCTTTGAAGCGGCCTGGCATAGGTTTCCAAAGTTCATGAACATAGCCCAGCATGGCATAGACATCACTCTGGGTATCCAAGATACAGCGAATGGCAATCAGGTCATAAATCTCCTCAAAGCGTTTCTTCTTATCCTGCATCTTGCGATAGATTGAATAGATATGCTTAGGACGACCATAGATTTTCCCTTTTAGATTGCGTTCGGAAGTGTATTCCTCTAACTTTGTTACGACTTCGTCGACCAAAGCCTCACGTTCTCTGCGTTTTTCCTTCATCATGTGGGTGATTTTGTAAAACTCAGTTGGATTGAGGTAACGGAAAGATAGATCTTCCAACTCCCACTTGACACTGGAAATCCCTAGACGATGAGCAAGTGGTGCGTAAATTTCCATGGTTTCTCTGGAGATACGTTCTTGCTTGTCCTTTCGCAAGTGTTTGAGAGTCCGCATATTGTGCAAACGGTCCGATAATTTAACCAAGATAACACGGATATCCTCAGACATGGCCATAAGCATCTTGCGGTGATTTTCAGCCAATTGTTCCTCGAGTGATTTGTACTCAACCTTACCAAGCTTAGTCACTCCATCAACAATAATGCGAACTTCATGACCAAACTCTTGCTCTAAATCATCCAATGTCGCATCCGTATCTTCAACCACATCATGCAAAAAACCACAGGCAACTGTCACGGCATCTAGCTTAAGCTTAGCTAAAATCCCTGCCACCTGAATGGGATGAATAATATAGGGCTCGCCAGATTTACGGTATTGACCACTATGGCATTCAACTGCGTAAACTAAGGCTTTATGTACAAAAGCAACATCTTCTTTCGATAAATATTTTTGCGTTAAAGCGACAACCTCATCGCCCGACAAATTCACTTCTTTCGGCATTTATTCTCTCCAATTCTTCCTACCATTTTATCACTTTTTTAAGAATATTAAAACTAGAAAAGCCTGTTTTCATGCCTAGCCTAAGCAATTAAAAGAAAAAACACTGCAAGAGAGACTCTGCAGTGCTTTGTTATTTTATTTATCTTAGTAAACTGTTTTTTCAGTTTCTACATCGAAGAAGTGTGCTTTGTTCAAGTCAAATCCAAGTTCAACTGTTGCACCTGTTTGCAAGTAGTCACGAGCATCCACTTTTGCAACAAATTCGTCTTTACCAACTTGGCAGTAAAGGTGAGATTCTGAACCAAGCAACTCAGATACTGAGATCGTAGCTTTGACAACTGATTCTGGGAATGTTTCAAGGAAAGCAGGTTCTGCATTCACATCTTCTGGACGGATACCGAAGATCAATTCTTTTCCTTCGTAGCCTTTGTCACGAAGAACTTTCAAAGCACCTTCTGGAACTTTCAAGCGGAAACCGTCAGAAACAATTTCGCTACCAACCAATTTCACGTTGATGAAGTTCATAGCTGGGCTTCCGATGAATCCTGCTACAAACTTGTTAACTGGGTTTTTGTAAACTTCTTGAGGAGTACCGATTTGTTCTACACGTCCGATAGTACCTGTACCAGCTGGGTTTTTAGTTGCTGACATGATAACGATACGGTCTGCAAGAGTCATCGCTTCTGTTTGGTCGTGGGTTACGTAGATAGTTGTAGCTCCGATACGACGGTGGATTTTCGCGATTTCAGCACGCATAGATACACGAAGTTTGGCATCCAAGTTTGACAAAGGTTCGTCCATCAAGAACACTTTTGCATCACGGACGATTGCACGACCCATGGCAACACGTTGACGTTGACCACCTGAAAGGTCAGCTGGTTTACGATCCAAGAATTCTTTCAAACCAAGGATTGCTGCAGCTTCTTGCACACGTTTGTCGATGTCTTCTTTGCTGTACTTACGCAATTTCAAACCGAAAGCCATGTTATCATAAACAGTCATGTGTGGGTAAAGAGCGTAGTTTTGGAAAACCATGGCGATGTCACGGTCTTTTGGAGCTACGTCATTGACAACCACGCCATCGATAGATGCAGTACCTTCTGTGATATCTTCAAGACCAGCAATCATACGAAGAGTTGTTGATTTACCACATCCTGAAGGACCTACGAAAACGATAAATTCTTTATCTTTGATGTCCAAGTTGAAGTCTTCAACTGAGTAGTGTTCGCTGTTTGGATATTTTTTGTAAATATTTTTAAGATTTAATTCTACCATCGAGGTGAACTCCTTTTGTCTTTTGATAGTTTTATTATAGATGAAAACGCTTTACATTTCTATGGCAAGGTGACCAAAAAAATTAAAAAGTTCTGTGCAACTTGCACAAAACTTTAGAGAATATCTGGTAAAATCAATTGATAACACAGGGTCAGGTCGGTCAATTCCTTCAACTGTAGCCCTGTCAATTCTTCCCATTTATCAATCTTGTATTGGAGAGAGTTGCGGTGCAGATAGAGTTGCTGGGCTGTTTTAGTGAGAACGGCACTATTTTCCCAAAGAGAGAGAATGATTTCCTGAATCTGATCCTGCTCCAAAATCATCTGGTGCAGGCATTCCTTGATTACCTTCAAGTCCACGCTCCTTTCTCCCATACTCCAAAGATAGAGTTGTGAAAAGGTATGAACACCTTGGTGACCCTGACGCCACCAAGTCTTAAACAAGTCTCGCTCTGCTTGGATTAAATCTGACAGAGCCTGATACCCAGCCTGTGACCAAACCTGCCCTAACATGATAGACAGACGAAGACCAAAGTCATACTCCACTGCTTCAATCGTATCACTTAAAATAGCTCGTACAGAGGTGTACTTATCTTGTTGAAGCACAAATACATAATCCTGAGCACCGACCTGTAGCACTGTCTGGCAGTTGGGAAAGAGAGTTTGCATCATATCTAGCCAAGAGGATAGATTTTCCTGTTGGAAATAGGAAAGATGGCAATAAACCAGCTGAATTTTTTTAAATGTTTGCGGTGCCTGCCCCTTCCCCTCGATCAGATAGGGATACCAAGGATTGAGCGAACGTGCCTGATCTTGCTGGGTCAAAAGGGCAACCAGCTGCTTTTCACGCTCGCTGAGCCCAGCTTCCTCCAGCATAATCCACTGCTGAGAAGCTAAAGGGAGAGTAAGATAGCCTGGTTTCTCTACTGGCTGATCTGAAATCTGAGCTTCAGGAAACCAGTCCTGTAGTTCTTTTGCAATCATATCCTACTCCTCCACTTTTTGGATGCACCAAGAAATTAAGGTCTCTAGACGCTCCAGATTTTCAGTCAGATGGAGATAGCCCATCACTGCTTCAAAACCTGTAGACATGCGGTAGGTCACCACATCAGCATTTTTAGCCTTTGTATGGCTATTGGTATTGCGACCTCGTTTGTAGATTTCTTCTTCTTTATCCGTCAAGACTTGCTCCTCCAACATGAGGGCAATCAAGCAAGCCTGAGCCTTGGCTGAGACATACTTGGTCGCCTCTTGGTGGAGCTTGTTGGGTTTGGTCATGCCTTTGAGGATGAGATGGCGACGGATATACATGGAATAAACCGCATCTCCCTCAAAAGCTAGCGCAATCCCGTTAATGAGATTGACATCAATCACGTGTCCACCTCACTCCATCTTTTGTATCCAGTAGTTTAATTCCTTGAGCAGCCAATTGGTCACGGATTTGGTCTGCTGTCGCAAAGTCACGATTAGCACGCGCTTCTTGTCGTTTTTGGATCAAGGCTTCGATCTCTGCATCCAAAACTTCCTCAACAAAGACAATTCCGAAGACCTCTAACATAGCCGCAAGAGCTTCCTTAACACTTGCATCATAGTTACCTGAGTTAATCCATTTGGCCATTTCAAAGACTACTGTGATACCATTGGCAGCGTTAAAGTCCTCATCCATAGCCGCTACAAACTTATCTTTAAAGTCTTGTAACTCTTGAGCATCGACAGTCCCAGTAAATGGTTGTTCATAGGTATTTTTCAGATACTTGAGATTAGTCTCTGCATCCCGCACTGCTTTTTCTGTAAAGTTGATAGGCTTGCGGTAATGCTGAGTGGCAAAGAAAAAACGAAGCACTTGCCCATCGATGGTTTTGAGGGCATCATGGACAGTGATAAAGTTGCCCAAGGACTTGGACATCTTGACATTGTCGATATTGACAAAGCCATTGTGCATCCAGTAGTTGGCAAAAGTCTTGCCTGTTTTAGCTTCTGATTGGGCAATTTCGTTGGTATGATGCGGAAACTCTAGGTCAGCTCCACCACCGTGAATATCAATGGTATCTCCCAAAATCCCTGTTGACATGACCGAACACTCGATATGCCAGCCCGGACGGCCTGCTCCCCAAGGACTGTCCCAAGAAATCTCACCTGTTTTAGCTGTTTTCCATAGAGCAAAGTCTACAGGATTTTCCTTGCGAGCTGTTTCTTCATCGGTACGACCTGAAGCACCCAGCTCCAAATCTTCCAAGGTTTTATTAGCCAATTTAGCATAGTTGTGGGATTTTTCCACACGGAAGTAAACATCCCCTTGACTCTCATAAGCATAGCCTTTTTCAATTAAGTCTTCCACAAAACGAATGATATCAGCCATAAACTCCACTACACGCGGATGGCGAGTCGCAGGTTTGACGCCTAAAGCTGTCACATCCTCACGAAAGGCAGCGATGTACTTGTCCGCAACCTCCTGAGGCGTGATGCCTTCTTCCTTGGCACGGTTGATAATCTTATCATCCACATCTGTGAAATTGGAAATATAGGCAACCTCATAACCACGGTATTCAAAGTAGCGACGAATGGTATCAAAAGCCACTGTTGAACGGGCATTCCCCACGTGGATATAGTTGTATACCGTAGGCCCACAAACATACATCTTGATCTTGCCGTCCTCGATTGGGACAAATTCTCGCAAATCACGAGACATGGTGTCGTAAATTTTAATCATGCGGTCCACTCCCTTCTCTATTTCTGACTTTTTCGGCTGAAAACCAGCTCTGCAAAAGGGCCAAATTGTCTGAGGCTATCCAGTTGGTAAAAGCACTGCCCTTCCTCTTGGGTAAAGAGGGGAACCCCCTTTCCTAGGATAAGGGGCGCTATCTGAATAATGAGGTGGTCGAAAAGATCCGCATCCAAGAGCGGTCCTACCAAGGAATTACCACCAATCACAAAGACATTTTTGCCTTTGTCAATCTGGTGAACAAAGTCCACCACATCCCCAGCTACTGGCTGGTAATTGCTGACAGGGAGGTGCCTATCATGCGTAAAGACATAGTTTTCCGTAGCTTGATAAAAACTTTCTACATCTTGCAAATCTTGGATTTCCTCAAAGGTCCGCTTGCCCATGATGGTGATATCCATTTGCCTGTAAAAGTCATCATAGCCTGTATCCTCTACAGAACCAAGCTGATGCAGCCAGTCTATCCTGTGCTGGCTGTCTGCCAAGTAGCCATCCATGGTGATACAGCCGTAAAAATATACTGCCATTCTTGTAGTTACCTTTCTAGTTCCTTTGCTATTGTCAAAGCGATAGTGAAAAAAGTCATGGCATCAGCTGTCCGTTCTTCATGGCGGGCATCCCAGGTTCGGTTATGATGATCCACATAGTCAGCTGTGTAGAAGAACTGATAGACTTTACTCTTGCGAAATTGACTCCAAGCCATGATAGCTGAAGCTTCCATGTCCACCACTTTGGCTCCAGCAGCCAAGCGACGCTTGACCTTATCAGGCGTTTCTCGATAAAAGGCATCAGTAGTCCAAGACTTGGTGCGGATATGCTCGATATCGTGCTTATCAAAGATGGCTTCC
This sequence comes from Streptococcus sp. M143, assembly GCF_000162495.1. Lineage (NCBI taxonomy): Bacteria > Bacillati > Bacillota > Bacilli > Lactobacillales > Streptococcaceae > Streptococcus > Streptococcus sp. M143. The sequence continues at coordinate 939,558 of NZ_GG730097.1, forward strand.
AACTTAATCAACAGTGATTCGTTATAGGCTACTTCATCACCCGGTGGGGCATAGTGGTAGCTAGTGCCTTCATCTCGCAAAGCAGCAGCCGGCAGGATAATCTTGTCCGCCTCAATTGAGCGATCCAAAACGCCACAAGAACCTAGAATGATGAAATTCTTGAAGCCTCTGGCCGCCAACTCCTCCAGTTGGCCAATCACTGATGGAGCTCCAATAAGCGCAGTCATGACCGCAACTTGATTTCCATCATAATTATATACATACCAAGGGAATTGACCGTTAAGATTTTTTAAATAGCCTCCTTGATAGACTTTTTCTGACTCAATCAAACGTTTCAGAATTTCGCCATTAAAGGACAGGATGATAGTTTCACAAACCTCACCCTTGTCCATAATCTGCCTATCTGTTGGCTCAACAACCCCAGCTACATCTTCGAATTCCTCTAATAACATAACTTCTCTTTCTTTAGGACTTCAGCAAAGCCTCTTTCATCTTTTCTATTGGGTTACAGTTTGCTAAAGCATTCCTTGACAAGACCTCCGTAAGATGTCTTGTTACTGTTCAAAACAAGTCTTTCTTAGAGCTCCGACGAATGGTGGCTGGCTTCGCGGGCATGCTCCAGCTTGTCCAGATAATATTCTCGCTGTTCTTCCACCTCGTGGATGGTCGGCTCGTCTTTCTGACCGTGGACGCGCACAATCTTGGCAGGGATTCCAACTACGGTCACATCACTAGGCACATCCGCCACGACGACTGCCCCCGCTCCAACTTTGGCATTTTCGCCAATTTCCACTGGGCCAATAACTTGAGCATGAGCAGAGATGAGCGCGCCTCGACGGACAGTCGGATGGCGTTTGCCACAGTCTTTCCCTGTTCCCCCAAGAGTCACACCATGATAGAGGAGAACTCCCGTCTCAACAATCGCCGTCTCTCCAATCACCAGACCTGAACCATGGTCGATAAAAACACCTGAGTCAATCTGGGCACCCGGATGAATCTCGATTTGGGTCCAGAAGCGCCAAAACTGACTGTGCATTCGAGCCAGGAGTTTGAAGCCGTGTTTCCATAGAAAATGCGAGAGACGGTGAGCCGCTAAGGCCTTGACACCTGGATAAGTCAGCAAAACTTCCAAACTGTTGCGTGCCGCTGGATCATTTTCTTTTACAATATCAATGGTTTCGCGCCACCATCCCATACATTTCTCCTTTTCTTATTCTGAATCTTTTGGTGTTTCTGTAACTTCTTTCTTAGGTTTGTGGTCCTTGTGATGACGTGGACGGTGAGGTCGCTCAGACTTTTCGCCTTTTTCATCATGCTCAGGTTTTGGCGGACGAGGAAGAAGAGCTTTCATAGAGGCATCGATACGGCCTTTTTCATCAATCTTGATAACCTTAACGTCTACTTCATCACCGATAGCTACCAAGTCCTCGACACGGTTGGTACGAGTCCAAGCCATTTCTGAGATGTGAACGAGGGCATCTGTCTTGTCAAAGAGATTGACAAAGGCACCAAATTTCTCGATACGAACAACTTTAGCATGGTAGACTTCATCCACTTTGGCTTCACGAACCAAACCAGCGATGATTTCTTTGGTACGGTTAATGGCATCTTGATCGCTAGAGTAGATAGAAACATTACCTTCTTCGTCGATATCAATCTTAACGCCTGTTTCAGCGATAATCTTGTCAATGGTTTCTCCACCTTTACCGATGACAATCTTAATCTTGTCCACATCAATCTTGATGGTATCAATTTTCGGTGCAGTTGGAGCCAATTCTGGACGAACTTCTGGAATAGTCGCTTCGATGACATCAAGGATTTCAAAACGTGCTTTCTTGGCTTGAGCAAGAGCCTCAGTCAAGATTTCTGCAGTAATTCCTTGGATCTTGATATCCATTTGAAGGGCTGTGATTCCGTCACGAGTACCTGCAACCTTGAAGTCCATGTCTCCAAAGTGATCTTCCAAACCTTGGATATCTGTCAATACTGTGTAGTTATTTCCATCTGAGATAAGACCCATAGCAATACCAGCTACTGGCGCCTTGATTGGCACACCACCAGCCATAAGGGCAAGCGTTCCCGCACAGATAGAGGCTTGAGAAGATGAACCGTTTGATTCTAAGACTTCAGCTACCAAGCGGATCGCATATGGGAATTCTTCCAAACTTGGCAATACTTGAGCAAGAGCACGCTCACCGAGAGCACCGTGACCAATTTCACGACGACCTGGCGCACCATAACGACCTGTTTCCCCTACAGAGTATTGAGGGAAGTTATAGTGATGCATAAAGCGTTTCTTATACTCTGGGTCCAAACCATCGATGATTTGAGTTTCTCCCATCGGAGCTAAGGTCAAGACTGAAAGAGCCTGAGTTTGTCCACGAGTAAAGAGACCGGAACCATGCACACGAGGAAGATAGTCCACTTGTGCATCCAAAGGACGGATTTCATCAACCTTACGACCATCAGGACGAACCTTGTCTTCTGTGATCAAACGGCGCACTTCAGCGTGTTCCATTTGTTCCAAGATTTCAGCCACATCTCGCATGATACGGTCACATTCTTCATGGTCCGCATATTTTTCTTGATAAACTGCAGTAACTTGATCCTTAACTGCTTGAGTTGCAGCTTCACGAGCCAATTTTTCTTCTACTTGAACCGCTTTTTGGAGCTCACTGTTGTAGGCTGCGATGATTTCAGCCTGCAATTCAGCATCCACATGAAGCAATTCCACTTCTGCTTTTTCTTTACCGACAGCAGCAACGATTTCTTCTTGGAAGGCAATCAATTCTTTAACCGCTTCATGCCCTTTAAGGAGAGCTTCCAACATGATTTCTTCTGACAATTCTTTGGCACCAGACTCAACCATGTTGATAGCGTGCTTGGTACCTGCAACTGTCAATTCAAGAAGCGATTGCTCAGCTTGTTCTTGCGTTGGGTTAATGATGATTTGGCCATCTACATAACCCACTTGTACCCCAGCAATTGGTCCGTCAAACGGAATATCTGAGATAGACAATGCCAAGGATGAACCAAACATAGCTGCCATTGGTGCAGATGCATTTTCATCATAAGAAAGGACGGTGTTGATCACTTGCACTTCGTTACGGAAACCTTCCGCAAACATAGGACGGATTGGGCGGTCAATCAAACGTGCTGTCAAGGTCGCATCTGTTGAAGGACGTCCTTCACGTTTCATAAAGCCACCAGGAAACTTCCCAGCCGCATACATTTTTTCCTCGTAGTTGACTTGGAGTGGGAAGAAATCCCCAGTTGCCATTTTCTTAGACATCACGGCTGCAGTCAAGACAGTTGACTCACCGTAACGCACGACAACAGAGCCATTTGCTTGCTTAGCAACCTGGCCAGTCTCTACAACCAACTCACGACCTGCAAAAGTCGTTTGAAACACTTGTTTTGTCATTTTAATCCCCTTTGGATTGATGAAATTATACGCCTTGCCTACAAAAATCAGGATACAAAGGGCGTAAAGAATCCCGTATGAAAATAGGAGATTGACGCAGTGTGCGATGCACACTGGGAAATCTATCTTTTTCACTAGGGATTTAGCCCGTGTTCAACTATCTAGATACTTTGAAACATCTAAGAATAATATTCTCTAGCATCTGTCTATTTTTGTTAGATTTAAATTGCTAAAAATCTTTTTATACCCTCATCTTTGTATCAAGTACGTACAGAGTCTATTTTATCATATTTTTCTTAAAAAGTGCGGGCTTTTCTATTAAAAAGGAACCATTCCCCTCACCTGAGAAGAATGGTTTGCTTTTTATTATCCTAAAGACTGATGATTAAACAAGGCATGGGTTGCTTGGTGGATGTATTTAGCTGTTTCTGCATTGTTCATGGTGTAGAGATGCACACCTGCAACATCCTGGGTTACCAAGTCCACGATTTGATCCACTGCATAGGCAAGTCCTGCTGCTCTGAGCGACTCAGGGTCATGCTCATACTTGTCTAAGATGGCCTTAAATTTACGTGGAAGGTGGATATTCTCACAAGTCTTCAAGAGACGAAGCGCTTGGTTACGGTTAAGAATAGGCATGATTCCCGCATGAATGGGAACATCAATCCCTGCCAAGGTACACTTATCTTGGAAATCATAGAAACGCTCATTATCAAAGAAAAGTTGAGTTACGAGACTTGAGCAACCTGCATCCACTTTTTTCTTTAGATTTTGAATATCCAATATCTGGTTTGGCGAGTCAGGATGCCCCTCTGGGTAGCAAGCACCAACAATATCAAAGTGAGGGGCTTGTTCTTTGATGAACTCGATCAAATCCGTTGCGTAGCGGAAATCCTTTTGTGGCTCCACATCAGGGATAATATCCCCACGCAAGGCCAAGATTTTCTGTACACCTACCTTGTCCAAGTCTGCAATGGTTTCAGCAACCTTTTCCTTGGTTAGATAGATAGCTGGCAAGTGGGCAATAGTTGGAATCGCCAAGTCATTCTGGATAAAGTCAGCCAATCGAACCGTCGTTTCCTTGATATTAAATTTATTATTGCTGGCAGTCACACTAATAAAGTGCGGTGTCAGCTCCCGCATATCCTGCAAGGCTGAAATAATTTTATCATTACCCACTGCTGGGTTTGGAGGAAACACTTCAAATGAAAGTGACGGCGTTTGGCGTGACATAGTCCTTATCCTTTTCTTTTTGATTTCATGATTGCTGAGCCAGCTAAGGCTAAGCAGTCCCTTGATCAGTCAGCGTCAAGAGAGAAATCCTATCTTACAATTTCTCACGCGCAGCTTTTGCTGCTTCGACAAGGCGGATCAAGCTTTCTTTTGTTTCTGGAATACCACGTGTTTTCAAACCACAGTCAGGGTTGATCCAAACTTTCTTGCTTGGAACTTTGGCAAGAATAGCATCGATTGTGTGGTCGATTTCGCCTTCATTTGGCACACGAGGTGAGTGGATATCGTAAACCCCAGGTCCCACTTCTGTTTGGAAGTTTTTCGCTTTGAGTTCGTCCAAGATTTCAAGGTTTGAACGGCTTGCTTCAAAGGAAATAACGTCCGCATCCATGTTGTCGATAGCTGGGATGATATCTGTAAATTCTGAGTAACACATATGTGTGTGGATTTGCGTATCTGGCGCTACTGTTGAGTGTACCAAGCGGAAGGCAGGAATTGCCCAGTCAAGGTAGTCTTCGTACCAGTCGCTACGACGGAGTGGCAATTTCTCACGGAGAGCAGCCTCGTCGATTTGGATGATCTTCACGCCAGCAGCTTCAAGGTCAAGCACTTCATCCTTGATGGCAAGAGCGATTTGAAGAGTTGAGTCCTTGATAGAGATGTCTTCACGTGGGAATGACCAGTTGAGGATGGTAACCGGTCCAGTCAACATACCTTTAACAGGTTTGTCAGTACGGCTTTGTGCATAGCTAGACCATTTAACAGTGATTGGGTTGAGACGAGTGACATCACCCCAGATGATTGGTGGTTTCACCCCACGCATACCGTATGATTGTACCCAACCATTCTTAGAGAAGAGGTAACCTGACAAGTTTTGACCGAAGTACTCAACCATGTCGTTACGCTCGAACTCACCGTGTACAAGCACGTCAAATCCAACTTCTTCTTGCCATTTGATCCATTCGTCGATAGTTTCAGCAAGGAAGGCATCGTACTCTTCTTGTGACAATTCACCCTTACGGAAGGCCAAACGTTTGGCACGAACTTCCTTAGTTTGAGGGAATGAACCAATAGTTGTTGTTGGAAGGGCTGGAAGTTTAAAAGCTTCTTCTTGGATGGCTTCACGTTCAGCAAAGGCTGGCAAACGAGTGTAGTCAGCGTCTGTCAATCCAGCGATACGCGCACGAAGTGCTGCATTTTCACCAACACGTTCAGTCGCAAAGAGTTCTTTGTTAGCTGCAAGAGCTTCTGCACCTTGACCATTGCGGATAGCATCCAAATCACGAAGTTCTTCCAATTTTTCTACTGCAAAAGCAAAGTGGTTCAAGATAGCTGGTTCAAATTCTTCGTTAGCAGTTGTAAATGGCACATGAAGAAGTGAGCATGAGCTTGTCAAAACAATGTTTTCAGCTGGGATTTGCTCAAGAACAGCCAAACTCTTTTCGTAGTTGTTGCGCCAGATGTTTTTACCATTGACGATACCTGCATAGAGAGTCTTGTCAGCTGGGAAACCACCTTTAACGAGTTCAAGAGTTTTCTTACCTTCAACGAAGTCAAGACCAATGGCATCAACTGGCAAGTTCACAAGGTCAGCGTAGACATCACGAACGTCACCGAAGTATGTCTGAAGCAAGACTTCAAGACCTTTTTTGTCAGCCAAGAGTTTGTTGTAGAGGTTCAAGAAAAGAGCCTTTTCTTCAGCTGTCAAATCTTTGACAAGAGCCGCTTCGTCGAGTTGGATGCGAGTCGCACCAAGTTCAGCCAATTTTGCAAAAACTTCTTGGTAAGCAGCTACTAAGCTGTCTACAAAGTCTTCTGCTTTCACGCCGTCTTCAAAGTCTGATAATTGAAGGAAAGTGAATGGACCTACAAGGACTGGACGAGTGTTCAATCCAAGTTCTTTGGCTTCTTGGAACTCATCAAAGATCTTGTGACCTGCAAGTTTGACTTGAGTGTCTTTTTCAAATTTAGGCACGATGTAGTGGTAGTTGGTGTTGAACCATTTCTTCATCGGAAGGGCACGAACATCCCCTTTTTCTCCTTGGTACCCACGCGCCAAAGCAAAGTAGCGCTCAAGGTCAGACAAGTCCAAGTTTTGAACTGAAGCAGGTACCACGTTGAAAAGGAAAGCTGCATCTAGGAAGTTATCATAGTGAGAAAAGTCGTTTGATGGAATTTCAGTGATGCCTTTTTCTTTGACAATGTTCCAGTGTTTCGCGCGCAATTCTTTTGCTGCTGCCAAGAGTTCTTCTTCTGAGATTTCTTTTCTAAAGTATTTTTCAGTTGTAAATTTTAATTCGCGGAATTCGCCCAAACGAGGGAAACCGATGATCGTAGTTGACATGATGTGTCCTCCAAAATTTGTTGTTGAAACTATCTTAACAGAAAAGAAACTGTCTGTATAATTGTAAATAATTAGGCTTTGATATAGTTTGAAACTATATCACTCTTTTAGACAACAGAAAAAGACTTGAGACCAGCGTCTCAAATCCTTTGTATTGCTTGTTTTAGGCTGTGTTTTAGTTGGAATGCTCAAACGTGTTATTAGTAATTCTTATAAGTGACTATGGCTTGTTATTAGAAAAGACTATAGGTTAGTTATCCTTTGGTAATTTTGATATTTCCCTTAAAAAGTGCGGGCGGGAGGTGAAATTATCCTGTGGACGATTTTAGCAAACAAAATAATCTCATCTCTATCAATTTTTTTCCTGTTCTAGTGGGACGACTGCTAGTGTCTTTCCTAAACTGGCTAGAACTTTCAATACCGTATCCAACTGAGGACTAGTCTTTCCTGTCTCCATCCTAGCTATGACAGGCTGGCTCACTCCACTGAGTTCTTCTAGTTTTTTCTGACTGATCCCTTGCTCACGTCTAGCCTCAATCAACTCGCTCATGATAGCCACTCGCATATCACTTTCAAGGATTTCCTCCTTGGTAAAGAGTTCAGATCGGATATCTTTCCAATTACTTCCAATGGCACTATTCTTCATCACTTAACCCTCTTTCTTTTATGTCCTTCAGTTAACGCTTGGCTTTATCAATCTCTCTCCTAGGAGTTTTCTGAGTCTTTTTAACAAAATGATGTAAAAGAACAAAACTCCCATCAACCCATGCTACAAATAAAATCCTATCCTTAAGAGGTCGTAGTTCCCAAATCTCATCTTCCAAATGTTTGATATAGGGTTCACCAGTTCTAGTCCCATGCTGACTAAGCAACTCGATATAGTCGTTTAGTTTATTGAGTTTGATGCGACTGTCCTTACTCTTCTTTCTAGCCAATTGTCTCATATAATCTAAGACTGGCTCATTTCCATTTTTGTCCTTATAGAAGTAAATCGTATGCACCAAGTAGCCTCTTTCTAATTAAATTATAACTCAAAAGTTATTAAAAGTAAATTCTAATACCCATAAAAAGAAGACCTTAGAAAAACTCTAAAGGTCTCATCTTTATTATTCGAAAAAATTACGAGAAGAGTTATAATGTGGAGCTAAGCCTGACTCTTACTCCAGCTCAATGCCTTTCTCTCGGAGATTAGCCAGACACTCCTCATAGTATTCTGCATCATGCTCACTATAGACGGGATTACCTAGGTTCTCCTCAGGCAAGTCTTGATAAGGATGACAGATCTTGCCACGGTAGTTCTTGTCCAGCCACTCTGGACTGACATTATAGCCACGGTTAGCCATCTCCCCCATGATCAAGCGATGATAGGCATAGAGACGATAGGGCGAGTGGGTAAAGACATAGTTCACCGTCGCATGCTTTCTGCCCCAACCATTGCCACGCAGGGCGCAGCACTCTCGATGTTGCCCCAAAAGTTGAGGACGGGGAAGTTGTGAAATCAAAGCCTCATGCCAAAGTCTCATGGGAGTCTCCTTTCAGTAAAGTCGAATGTTGCAAGTAGCTATTTGGATAGAGTTCAAGCAAGTCTCGAGTTTTAGCGATCAAGTCTTCCTTAGAAGCTTGACCATAGCGGTAGCGATCCAGCAAGAGCATGTAGTCTTTGCGCTCAGTATCTGTCGCTTTCTTTTTGAAATAGCCCCAAATATGCTGAAAGGCATTGCAAACCTGACCCCTGTGTTCTGGAATCTGGCAGGCACGGTCAATCATCACTTGAACTTCACTCACCTCCACCACTTCTTGCTTTAGATACTCGCGAATCTCATTGTAAATATTGCTGGAATGACTCAAAACGAGGTATTTGTTTCTAGCCCAGAGTTGTTGGCACTGGGATTTTTGATTAGTTTGTTCCATGTTTCTCCTTGCTTTCTATCAGTTTCCAGGGAATATGGAAACAAAGTTGTATCTAAAAAATGAGCGAATCGATTACGCCATCACCCTTTAAATTTTTCCAAAAACTGTTTAAGTTCAGCATCGGCTTCTGGTGTGGTTCCGTGGAGTTGGTTCAGCATGTCAAGTAAAGAAGCTGTTTGACTTTCGATAGCTTTATTTGTCTCGTTAATCTTGCTGACGATATCTGTCAGTGGCTCTACTTCTTCTTCCTCAAAGGTATCTACATAGCGAGGGATATTGAGGTTATAGTCATTTTCGACGATATCTTCATAGCTTGCTAGGTGGGCAAACTTATCAATCTCCTCACGAGACTTGTAGGCTTCCAGAATCTTCTCGATATGAACATCCGTCATGATATTCTGGTTTTTCCCTTTATCAAACTCCTTAGAAGCATCGATAAAGTAGACATCACGATTGGTACGATTCTTTTTGAGAATGATAACCGTGGTCGGAATGCTGGTATTAAAGAAGATATTGGCAGGTAGACCGATAACCGTATCAATGGCCCCTTCTTCTAGCAAGGCCTTACGAATGGTGCCCTCCGCATTTCCACGGAAAAGAACACCGTGAGGAAGGACGATAGCCATAACCCCATTATCCTGCTTGAGGTGGTAATACCCATGCAAGAGAAAGGCAAAGTCAGCCTTGGACTGGGGCGCCAGTTTCCCAAAAGGAGAGAAACGAGGGTCCGCCATAAAGCCAGAGCTTGCTGACCACTTAGCAGAATACGGCGGGTTCATGAGAACACCGTCAAAGTTGGTCGGCTCTTGAGTCGGCCAGTCTTCATCCAGTGTATCGGCATTGTGTAGAAATTGATTCTCAACTGGAACACCGTGTAGAATCATGTTCATCCGAGCTAGGTTATAGGTCGAGGTATTGAGCTCCTGACCGAAGTAGACCACTGTCTGCGGTTTATGAGAGTATTTCTTGGCATTGAGCAAGAGAGAGCCAGATCCCATGGTCGCATCATAGATGGTAAAGCCTTGCTGGTCCTCACGACCCAAAAAGGCAATCTGAGTCATGAGTTTGGCAACAGGCTGCGGCGTATAGAACTCTCCAGCCTTCTTACCCGAGTCAGTCGCAAACTGACCGATCAGATACTCATAAGCATCCCCCAGCATATCGCCTGCATGACCAGCCACATCCAGCACTGCCAACTCTTTCATGACCGCCGCCACCGTTTGGTTTTGCTTTTGCGGAGTTGCCCCTAGCTTTTTAGAGTAGAGGTCGATATCTTCAAAGAGATTTTCATAGAGTTCGTCACTCTGCTCAATATCTCGAAAACCCTGAGCCAAATCTTCCAGCTGGAAAGTCCCCTCATTGACACGTGCTACAAGAGCCGTAAAGGTCAAGTCAGGCTTGATACTATAGTTGAGTTCGTCCTTCATAACTGCAAGAAGATCCTCGTGGGTGTCCGCATCCTCATAGTAGTTGCGATAGACCACAAGGGCAGCCTCTAGGCTCTCACTCCCCTCTTCCATAGTCTCCGCCACGAAAAAGAGCATCTTGTCTGACAGATACTTATAAAAGACCATACCCAAAAGATAGGACTTATAGTCATTAGCATCCATCTTAGAGCGGAGAACATCCGCTGAGTTCCACAGGGCTTGATAGAGCGACTGGGAAGTTTGTGTTGTTTCCATAATGTTTCTTTCTAAGTTTTTAAATATAATTGTTAAAAGTTATCACTAATCATCTAGATAAACATATCCTGCAAGAGTTTCTTTTTCAAAGTTTCTAGCTGAGTGATTTTTTCTTGGCAAGAGTTGATGAGGTTATCTAGGTTTGAGAAATAGGAGCCGATGGCTTGTTGTTCTTCCAATTCTGGAACTATCATTTGAATCTTAATAAAATCTTTTACATTTAAAACTCTGTTTCGTCCTGCTCCACCCGGTGATAGCAAATCCAACTTTTGTCTAAACTCTTCTCTCTTAATATAAATATTAATGAAATTCTTATCAGATTTATCAATTACAAATGTCGGAAACCTATGAGAAACCAATAAACCATCATCTTCTTTACTAGCTACAGCAATCGCATGTTCCCAAGCAAATGTAATATTTACAACCAAATCATTCTCTTTAACTTCGAATAAATTATCCATTGCAATTTTCTTAGGATCATCAACAAATTGTTTAAAGGTACCTTTAGCATGTGAGCGAATCGATAACCTATAGTAAGGATCGGAGGGTTTTTTTACTTTTCTGGACACTGGCGATACTAAGTCTATTAACTTTTTTTTCTCCCATTTTCTTTCAAATCCATCTAAACGAATCTCAGGAATAGTCTGCCCAGCTTTGGGAAACATCTTGGAGAGCATGGTTGCCTTGAGAGATTGGTAGTTGGTGAGATTGTCCTTGTAACTCGCTAGAAGGTCGTCGAGGGTGCGGAAAAGAGAACCTATGGCGGATTGTTCGTCAATTTCAGGACGATACACTTTATAGTTCCCAAGTTGAGGAGCTGTCAATTGAGGAACACCCGTAGACTCATTTAAAATTTTCATAGAATTAATCTGATTTTCAAGATAGTCCATATCAATACTATCTGATTGAAGAGTTAGAAGTCTAACAACTGGTGTAAAATTTTCATGTCTTGCTACAGCATATCCAACATCCCCACGACCTGTAACAGTCACTGCAGGAGCTTTCACTTTATAATCGTCATAAAAGCCAACGATTCCTTTGTTTGTCAAAGCATTTGCAATAACAGGATATTTTCCACTTTGCTTCAATCTTTCTTTATCTACATCACCACCAGCAGATATTTTGACTATATCTGCAATTTTTTTTTCTACCCAAAAAGCTTTAAAATTGTTAAACCTAATTTTGGGAATACTGTTTTTACTCATTATTTTCTCCTAGTGCCCAGTCTTTTGTTAAGAAATTGGGAATTTCGTCTGGCTTTACCGGTTCATATTTCAAATTAAAAAAATCATACATACTTAAATTTCCAAGATTAGGTTTCTGATACAATTCACGACTTAGCTGGATTAGTTTTTTATTATTTTGAATTTTTTCATAAATTGTTTTTGAAATAAAAAAATTTTCTGTGTAGGCAAATACAAGATAATTTAAAAATTCTTTGGTTTTTTTAGAATTTTCGCTATTAAACTGATGTCTTAGAGTTCTATAATTTTTGTCTTTTTTATGATAAAAAGCTAAAACAAGAGATGATTTTTTAAAAGGGAAAATGACCAGATGCAGATCTTGCATACTGACTTTTGGATCAGGATTAAAAACATCATTTACGGGATACCCATACATATCATCTTGTAGTGTAATAGCTACTTGTGTAGCAATAGGAACCACAAATGGGAGAATCTCTTTAAACACGATTTGATATGCACCTTTTGTATTATTTAAAATTTCTCGCTTATGAACTTCCACTTCTTGAAGAAAATCTCTTAAATCTAAACTATACAAATCTATCATATCGTCAATACCAATTATTCTTTCTGGAAGAGAACTATATAATTTTACTTCTTGGCTTCGCTTTGAAACATTCATCAATCCATTTTTCAGAGCAATTTCAGCTAACATTTTATCTGAAATTTCCCCTAACAATGCTTCTTCAGATTCATAGTCATTAAAGAATTCATTATCACAAGAATGACATATAAATTTAAAGATTCCAGAATTGTTCACTCCTTTTTCAATTTCAAATAAATCTATATCTTCAAAAGACATTAGTGAACTTGACTGCATAATTTTTCCATTCTCAGCCAAATGTTTTAAGACAAATTGAGGAACTGAATGTGAGTTGCAAAGTTTAGTAAGTGGCTTCTTGCATAGTAAACATGTCTGAGGTCTAGACTTCTTTCTAGCTTCTTGGAACCGCCTAGATAACTCCTTTTTTATTTCAATATTAGATAAACCCATTTCAACCTCTCTAAATTAAAACTCTATTTTTTTTAAGAATAATTCTACATACTAAAATTATACCACGAAACCAGCAAAAATCCCCTTAGCAATTCCTTTCTAAGGGGTTTGTCCATATCCTTATACTGGGCTGATTCTTCTGGTTTGACCTTTTTCTTTCTTGCTTACTAGAAATGAGACGGTACTTGCTATCTCGAATGCTATTGAGGTCATTGAGTAGTTGAGTCACTATTTCTTTTCAAGATAGTCTTCCGCAGTAGCGCATAAACGCATAAAGAGGCAGTAAGTCCCACTTTACTCTTCATAAACAACTTACTCGCCACTTGAACAAAATATTCTTTTTTAAAGCACTACCAAATGGATCTCGTCTAATTCTCTCCGTTGGGTCTAATAATTCTTTAAATTTTTTTGATTTCCATGACGAATCTTCATTGAATCTTGAAAAAATAATACTTGGAAAATCTGCTTGTATTATCATTCTAACCTCGTTATCTTACCTTCTGTATAATCAATTGATATTCCTGGAGAAACATTTGGAATAAAAACATTAATGGACAGTTCTTCATCAATAGAGATAGCTTGAATTTGAATACCTATAGGTATTTTATCAATTTTTGTTTTATAAATTAATTTTGATTTATACAAAATATTTTTTCCATTTTTTATTATTTCTTCAAGCATATTCTCAAAATAAGACTGACTATAATAATTGAGACGTTGAAGGTTTATATTACTCCATGCTGTTTGAACAAACAAAATTTTCTTATTTTTATTTCAAAAATAGCATAAAAATCTAGTTATCCGCATAAAAACTGGACTTATCACACTTTATCAAGGTCAAAACCACTCAATTTACTACTAATTTACTACTTATGAATGAGCTTTGATACGACGATTTATCCTTGAAAAGTGAAGATATAAAGATACTTCCAATAAAATTTGAATATTTAATAGGTAGACACTTCAAAAAATGAGGTGTCTATTTTTTTACCCGATTTTGAAAGGAAGTGAACTTATGAAAACAAAAAATCAAGAATCAAAAGGTCGTTCCCCACTCTTTAAGACCATCAAACATTCATTCAGCCAATAAAAAAGAAAGGATAGGTAAAAATATGGAACTTAAATTTGTGATTCCCAACATGGAAAAAACATTCGGCAATTTAGAATTTGCTGGCGAGGATAAAGTCGTTCAGCGAAGAATCAACGGACGGCTAACTGTCTTATCAAGAAGCTATAATCTCTATTCTGATGTTCAAAGAGCAGATGATATTGTGGTGGTGCTTCCTGCTGAAGCTGGCGAAAAACATTTCGGCTTTGAGGAACGTGTGAAGTTAGTCAATCCACGTATTACCGCAGAGGGCTACAAAATCGGCACTCGTGGTTTTACAAATTACCTTTTACATGCTGACGACATGATAAAAGAATAAAGAAAGAGAGGAAAAATGATGAGATTAGCAAATGGCATTGTATTAGATAAAGACACGACTTTTGGAGAATTGAAATTCTCTGCTCTACGTCGTGAAGTGAGAATCCAAAATGAAGACGGGTCGGTTTCAGATGAAATCAAGGAACGTACCTATGACTTAAAATCCAAAGGACAAGGACGCATGATTCAAGTAAGTATTCCTGCCAGCGTGCCTTTGAAAGAGTTTGATTATAACGCACGGGTGGAACTTATCAATCCCATTGCGGACACCGTTGCTACTGCCACCTATCAAGGAGCAGATGTTGACTGGTATATCAAGGCAGACGATATTGTGCTGACAAAGGATTCTAGTTCATTCAAAGCTCAACCACAAGCAAAGAAAGAACCGACACAAGACAAATAGTCGCTAGGTAGAAAGGAGACTTTTTCGCATGAAACAGCGTGGTAAAAGGATTCGCCCATCTGGTAAAGATTTAGTCTTTCATTTTACGATAGCGTCACTCCTGCCTGTTTTCCTGCTGGTTGTCGGACTGTTTCATGTGAAGACAATCCAGCAGATCAACTGGCAGGATTTTAACCTATCACAAGCAGATAAGATTGACATTCCCTATTTAATTATCAGTTTCAGTGTCGCAATTCTTATCTGCTTGCTGGTAGCGTTTGTATTCAAACGGGTTCGCTATGATACGGTTAAACAACTTTACCACCGTCAAAAACTGGCAAAGATGATACTTGAAAACAAGTGGTATGAATCTGAACAGGTCAAAACAGAGGGTTTCTTTAAAGATAGTGCTGGTCGTACAAAGGAAAAGATAACCTACTTCCCTAAAATGTATTATCGACTTAAAAATGGCTTGATACAGATACGGGTGGAAATCACGCTGGGAAAATATCAAGACCAACTCTTACACTTGGAAAAGAAATTAGAGAGTGGCTTGTACTGTGAGCTGACGGATAAAGAGTTAAAGGATTCCTATGTGGAATATACTTTGCTCTATGACACCATAGCCAGTCGTATTTCTATTGATGAAGTAGAAGCTAAAGATGGTAAACTTCGCTTAATGAAAAACGTATGGTGGGAATATGATAAGCTCCCTCATATGTTGATTGCTGGTGGTACAGGTGGCGGTAAAACTTACTTTATACTGACACTGATTGAAGCCTTGCTTCATACAGATTCAAAACTGTATATTCTTGACCCGAAAAATGCTGATCTTGCGGACTTAGGTTCTGTGATGGCAAATGTCTACTATAGAAAAGAAGACTTGCTTTCTTGCATTGAAACATTCTATGAAGAAATGATGAAACGTAGTGAGGAAATGAAGCAGATGAAGAACTATAAGACTGGCAAAAATTATGCTTACTTAGGTCTCCCGGCACACTTCTTAATCTTTGATGAATACGTCGCTTTCATGGAAATGCTGGGAACAAAAGAAAACACCGCAGTTATGAATAAGCTGAAACAGATTGTCATGTTAGGTCGTCAAGCTGGCTTCTTTCTAATACTGGCTTGTCAACGTCCAGACGCAAAATATTTAGGCGACGGAATCCGTGATCAGTTTAATTTCAGAGTGGCTTTAGGTCGTATGTCTGAAATGGGCTATGGCATGATGTTTGGCAGTGACGTACAAAAGGATTTCTTCTTAAAGCGAATCAAAGGTCGTGGCTATGTTGATGTAGGAACAAGTGTCATATCAGAGTTTTATACTCCCCTTGTACCAAAAGGATATGATTTCTTGGAGGAAATTAAAAAGTTATCCAACAGCAGACAGTCCACGCAGGCGACGTGCGAAGCGGAAGTCGCAGGTGTGGACTGATCTTGCTGGCTGGTGTGGCAATAGCCACGCCAGCACTTAACCCCCCGTATCTAACAGGGGGGTACAAATCGACAGGAAACAGTCAAAAAAACATTAGAAAATCCTTTGGTTACAAGGGATTTACAAAATTTCAGCGTATGTCAAATGGGCTTTAAAAGTTGACATACGCCTTTTTGATTGGAGGGATTTTTACTGAATGAACAAACTTGGTTACAGCATTTAAAAGAAAAACGCTTGGCTTATGGACTATCTCAAAACCGTTTAGCTGTTGCGACTGGTATTACAAGGCAGTATCTAAGCGATATTGAAACAGGAAAAGTCAAGCCATCAGAGGATTTACAGCAGTCCCTTTGGGAAGCTCTGGAACGCTTCAATCCCGACGCTCCCCTTGAAATGCTGTTTGATTATGTAAGAATTCGCTTTCCGACAACAGACGTACAGCAGGTGGTCGAAAACATCTTACAACTGAAACTGTCCTATTTTCTTCATGAGGACTATGGTTTCTATTCTTATTCAGAGCATTATGCTTTAGGCGACATATTCGTCCTTTGCTCCCATGAACTGGACAAAGGAGTTCTGGTGGAATTGAAAGGTCGTGGGTGCAGACAATTTGAAAGCTATCTTCTGGCACAACAAAGAAGCTGGTATGAGTTCTTTATGGACGTTTTGGTGGCTGGCGGTGTGATGAAACGCCTTGACCTTGCCATTAACGATAAGACAGGGATTTTAAATATCCCTGTACTCACTGAAAAGTGCCAACAGGAAGAATGTATCTCCGTCTTCCGCAGTTTTAAAAGCTATCGCAGTGGCGAACTGGTACGCAAAGAGGAAAAGGAATGTATGGGAAACACCCTCTATATCGGTTCATTACAAAGTGAAGTTTATTTCTGTATCTATGAAAAGGACTACGAGCAGTACAAGAAAAATGATATTCCCATTGAAGACGCAGAAGTAAAAAACCGTTTTGAGATTCGATTGAAAAATGAGCGTGCCTATTATGCAGTCCGTGATTTACTCGTCTATGACAATCCAGAGCATACCGCCTTTAAAATTATCAATCGGTATATCCGTTTTGTAGATAAAGACGATTCCAAACCTCGTTCTGATTGGAAACTGAATGAAGAATGGGCTTGGTTTATTGGGAACAATCGTGAACGATTAAAACTAACCACAAAACCAGAGCCTTACTCCTTCCAAAGGACGCTGAACTGGCTATCTCATCAAGTTGCCCCGACCTTAAAGGTTGCGATTAAACTTGATGAAATCAACCAGACGCAGGTTGTAAAAGACATTCTCGACCATGCGAAACTGACAGACCGACACAAGCAGATTTTGAAGCAACAGTCAGTAAAAGAACAGGACGTGATAACAACAAAAAAATAACTCAAATACAAATTCATTGAATATAGAGAGGAGAACATTTTTATGAATTTTGGACAAAACCTTTATAACTGGTTTCTATCAAACGCTCAATCACTGGTGCTTTTAGCAATCGTTGTGATTGGCTTGTATCTTGGCTTCAAGCGTGAGTTTAGCAAACTGATTGGCTTTTTAATTATTGCGATTATTGCGGTTGGCTTAGTCTTCAACGCTGCTGGAGTAAAAGACATTTTACTAGAGCTATTCAATCGCATTATTGGTGCTTAAATAAAACCGTTCTTTTGTGGAATATAAGTGGTTTTCTTATGTTCCGCAAAGGAATGGTACACCAAACGAAGTGCGGTAGGGATTTTTGAATCTCTACAAAGAAAGGACGTGAATATATGGACGATATGCAAGTCTATATTGCGAATTTAGGCAAATACAATGAGGGCGAATTGGTCGGTGCGTGGTTTACCTTTCCCATTGACTTTGAGGAAGTCAAAGAGAAAATCGGCTTGAATGATGAATATGAGGAATACGCCATTCATGACTACGAGTTACCCTTTACGGTTGACGAATACACTTCCATTGGCGAACTCAATCGACTATGGGAAATGGTATCGGAATTACCCGAAGAATTACAATCGGAGCTATCTGCTCTGCTCACTCATTTTTCAAGCATTGAAGAACTAAGCGAACATCAAGAGGATATTATCATTCATTCCGATTGTGATGATATGTATGACGTGGCACGCTACTACATTGAAGAAACGGGTGCTTTAGGCGAAGTACCAGCTAGTCTTCAAAACTATATTGATTATCAAGCCTATGGTCGGGATTTAGACCTTTCAGGAACGTTTATCTCAACCAATCATGGGATTTTTGAAATCGTCTATTAAATCTGTCGGTACATTACTACTGGCAGATTTTCTATTTTACGGGGTGGCTCAATCAGCTACCCCTATTTTTTATGAAAGGATTGATTACATGAAGAAAATACGAAGCTATACCAGTATCTGGTCTGTGGAAAAGGTACTGTATTCTATCAATGATTTTAGACTTCCGTTTCCCATAACCTTTACGCAAATGACATGGTTTGTCGTGTCACTCTTTGCAGTGATGATACTTGGCAACTTGCCCCCTCTTTCCATGATAGAGGGAGCATTTCTCAAATACTTTGGGATTCCTGTGGCTTTCACATGGTTTATGTCTACAAAAACTTTTGATGGTAAAAAGCCTTATGGATTTTTGAAGTCTGTCATTGCTTATGCACTGCGACCAAAGCTGACCTATGCAGGAAAAAAAGTAACGCTTGGCAGAAACCAGCCACAAGAAGCCATTACAGCAGTTAGGAGTGAATTTTATGGCATATCCAATTAAATACATTGAAAACAATCTCGTCTGGAATAAAGACGGGGAATGTTATGCTTACTATGAGCTTGTTCCTTACAATTACTCATTTCTAAGTCCAGAACAGAAAATACAAGTGCATGATTCTTTCAGACAGCTTATCGCACAAAATCGTGATGGCAAAATTCATGCTTTACAAATCAGTACAGAATCCAGCATACGTTCTGCACAAGAGCGTTCCAAAAATGAAGTCACTGGCAAGCTCAAAGCGGTTGCCTATGACAAAATCGACCAACAGACAGACGCTTTAATATCCATGATTGGCGAAAATCAAGTGAACTACCGTTTCTTTATCGGCTTTAAGTTGCTTCTCAACGATCAGGAGTTTTCTATGAAAAGTCTTACCGTTGAAGCAAAAAATGCTTTGTCTGATTTTGTCTATGATGTGAACCATAAGCTGATGGGCGATTTTGTTAGTATGAGTAATGATGAAATCCTGCGTTTTCAGAAGATGGAAAAGCTCTTAGAAAATAAAATCTCTCGTCGTTTCAAAATCCGCAGGTTAGATAAGGACGACTTCGGCTATCTGATTGAACACCTTTACGGACAGACAGGCACTGCCTATGAAGAGTATGAGTACCATCTATCAAAGAAAAAGCTGGATAATGAAACGCTGATTAAATACTATGACTTGATTAAGCCTACTCGCTGTTTGGTGGAAGAAAAACAGCGATATTTGAAAATCCAGCAGGAAGATGAAACCGTCTATGTAGCTTACTTTACCATTAACAGCATTGTCGGAGAACTGGACTTCCCGTCCTCTGAAATCTTCTACTACCAGCAACAGCAATTTACATTCCCGATTGATACGTCAATGAATGTGGAAATTGTAGCGAATCGTAAAGCCCTATCTACTGTCCGCAATAAAAAGAAAGAACTGAAAGACTTGGATAACCACGCTTGGCAAAGTGATAATGAAACCAGCTCCAATGTGGCGGAAGCTCTGGAAAGTGTGAATGAGCTGGAAACCAATTTAGACCAAAGCAAGGAATCTATGTACAAGCTGTCTTATGTGGTAAGGGTATCAGCAAATGATCTTGACGAACTCAAACGTCGTTGTAATGAAGTGAAAGATTTTTATGACGATTTAAGCGTAAAACTGGTACGACCATTTGGGGATATGCTCGGCTTACATGAAGAATTTTTACCTGCCAGCAAGCGTTATATGAATGATTATATTCAATACGTGACCTCTGATTTCCTCGCTGGTTTAGGTTTTGGTGCTACTCAAATGCTGGGGGAAAATGAGGGGATTTATGTTGGCTACAGCTTAGATACTGGACGCAATGTCTATCTGAAACCTGCTCTTGCCAGTCAAGGGGTTAAGGGTTCAGTAACCAATGCGTTAGCGTCGGCTTTTGTTGGTTCGCTGGGTGGTGGTAAATCCTTTGCGAATAACCTTATCGTCTATTATGCGGTGCTTTATGGGGCACAAGCAGTGATTGTAGACCCAAAAGCAGAACGTGGCAGATGGAAAGAAACCTTGCCAGAGATTTCCCATGAAATCAATATCGTCACTCTGACTTCTGATGAGAAAAACAAAGGCTTACTTGACCCTTATGTGATTATGAAAAATCCCAAAGATTCTGAATCACTGGCTATTGATATTCTGACATTCCTTACGGGGATTTCCTCTCGTGATGGGGAACGCTTCCCAATCCTTAGAAAAGCCATTCGTGCAGTAACCAATAGTGAAGTACGAGGGTTGATGAAAGTGATTGAGGAATTACGGGTTGAGAATACGCCACTAAGTACCAGTATAGCCGACCATATCGAAAGTTTTACAGACTATGACTTTGCACATTTATTATTCAGTAATGGTTATGTGGAGCAGTCTATCAGCTTAGAAAAACAACTGAACATTATACAGGTTGCGGACTTGGTACTTCCCGACAAGGAAACTTCCTTTGAGGAATATACCACTATGGAGCTTTTATCCGTTGCTATGCTGATTGTCATTAGTACCTTTGCTTTAGACTTTATCCATACAGACCGAAGCATTTTCAAGATTGTAGATTTAGACGAAGCATGGAGCTTTTTACAGGTAGCACAAGGAAAAACACTATCTATGAAGCTGGTTCGGGCTGGTCGTGCTATGAACGCTGGGGTATATTTCGTGACCCAAAATACAGACGACCTCTTAGATGAAAAACTGAAAAATAACCTCGGCTTAAAATTTGCATTTCGTTCCACTGACCTTAACGAGATTAAAAAGACCTTAGCCTTTTTTGGTGTAGACCCAGAGGACGAAAACAATCAGAAGCGATTGCGTGATTTGGAAAACGGGCAATGCCTTATCAGTGATTTATATGGTCGTGTCGGTGTGATACAGTTCCACCCTGTATTTGAAGAACTGCTCCATGCCTTTGATACCAGACCACCTGTGCGAAAAGAGGTGTAAATGTGAAACCATCAATAGTAAACAGAATAAAATCAAACTGGACGCTGAAACGTCTAGGTAAAGTGGCAATGACAGTGGCTTTCACACTTGTGATTGCCATTTTTCTTTTAGCCATGCTGGGAACGGTGGTTCAAGCTGCGGGCTTGGTAGATGATACGGTCAATGTGGCAAATGAATACAGCCGATACCCACTTGAAAACTATCAACTGGATTTTTATGTGGATAATAGCTGGGGCTGGCTTCCGTGGAACTGGTCGGACGGGATTGGAAAACAGGTCATGTATGGACTATATGCCATTACCAATTTTATTTGGACAATCAGTTTGTATGTTTCCAATGCGACAGGTTACTTAGTACAGGAAGCCTATTCCTTAGACTTCATTTCCGCTACAGCAGATTCCATTGGTAAGAATATGCAGACCTTAGCTGGTGTGAGTGCAAACGGATTTTCAACAGAGGGTTTCTATGTTGGATTCCTCTTACTCTTGATTTTGGTTCTTGGGGTTTATGTTGCCTATACGGGACTGATAAAGAGAGAAACCACAAAGGCAATTCATGCCATTATGAATTTTGTGCTGGTGTTTATCCTATCGGCTTCCTTTATTGCCTACGCTCCCGACTACATTAAAAAAATCAATGACTTTTCATCAGACATCAGTAATGCCAGTTTATCACTTGGCACGAAGATTGTCATGCCCCATTCCGATAGTCAAGGCAAGGACAGCGTGGACTTAATCAGAGATAGCCTGTTTTCCATACAGGTTCAGCAACCGTGGCTACTGCTTCAATACAACAGTTCAGACATTGAAAGTATCGGTATTGACCGTGTGGAAAGCCTGCTCTCCACCAGCCCAGATTCCAACAATGGCGAAGACAGAGAAAAAATTGTTGCGGAAGAAATTGAAGACAGAAGCAATACCAATCTAACCATTACAAAGACCATTAACCGTTTAGGTACAGTCTTCTTCCTATTTGTCTTCAATATTGGGATTTCCATATTTGTATTCCTATTAACAGGAATCATGATTTTCTCGCAGGTACTTTTTATCATCTATGCTATGTTTCTGCCTGTGAGCTTTATTTTAAGCATGATTCCATCATTTGATGGTATGTCAAAACGAGCCATAACAAAGCTCTTTAATACCATTTTGACACGAGCTGGAATCACATTGATTATTACGACAGCATTTAGTATTTCAACCATGCTCTATACCTTATCGGCTGGTTATCCGTTCTTTTTGATTGCTTTTCTACAGATTGTGATCTTTGCAGGAATCTACTTCAAGCTGGGCGATTTAATGAGTATGTTTTCTCTACAGAGTAACGATTCTCAAAGTGTGGGAAGTCGTGTGATGAGAAAACCTCGTATGCTTATGCACGCTCACATGCACCGTCTACAGCGGAAACTTGGACGTTCCATGACTACTCTAGGGGCTGGGTCTGCCATTGTTACAGGTAAAAAAGGACAGTCGGGTTCGGGGAGTTCTGCAAGGACACAAGCAGATCACTCCCGACCAGACGGAAAGGAAAAATCAACACTTGGAAAACGTATCGGTCAAACCATCGGTACAGTAGCTGATACCAAAGACAGAATGGTAGACACTGCTAGTGGTTTGAAAGAACAGGTTAAAGATTTGCCGACCAATGCAAGATATGCAGTATATCAAGGAAAATCCAAAGTAAAAGAGAATGTCCGTGATTTAACCAGTAGTATTTCTCAAACCAAAGCGGACAGAGCCAGTGGACGCAAGGAACAGCAGGAACAAAGGCGAAAAACCATTGCGAAGCGTCGCTCTGAAATGGAACAGGTCAAACAGAAAAAACAGCCTGCTTCTTCTGTTCATGAAAGACCGACTACAAGACAAGAACAATATCATGATGAACAGACCTCAAAACAGTCTAATATTCAGACTTCATATAAGGAATCTCAACAAGCCAAACAAGAGCGTCCAGCAGTTAAGTCCGATTTTTCAAGTCCAAAAGTGGAACGCCAAGGCAATACCGTTCAAGAAAAAACCGTTCAAAAGCCAGCAACTTCAACCACTACAGCAGATAGAACTTCACAACGTCCAATCACAAAAGAACGTCCGTCTACTGTTCAAAGAGTACCACTACAAAATACAAGAAGTAGACCACCAATCAAAACCGCCACCATTAAGAAAGTCGGTAAGAAACCATGAAGTTGAAAACTTTAGTGATTGGTGGTTCTGGATTATTCTTGATGGTCTTCTCACTGCTTCTGTTTGTTGCCATTTTATTTTCAGATGAACAGGACAGCGGAATTTCCAATATTCATTATGGAGGTGTGAATGTTTCCGCAGAAGTGCTGGCTCATAAGCCTATGGTAGAAAAATATGCCAAAGAATATGGCGTTGAAGAATATGTCAACATACTTCTTGCGATTATACAGGTGGAATCGGGCGGTACTGCGGAAGATGTTATGCAGTCCTCGGAATCCCTCGGTCTTCCACCTAATTCATTGAGTACAGAAGAATCCATTAAGCAAGGTGTGAAGTATTTCAGTGAATTATTAGCCAGTAGCGAAAGGCTCAGTGTAGATTTAGAATCGGTTATCCAGTCCTACAATTATGGTGGTGGTTTCTTAGGGTATGTGGCTAATCGTGGAAATAAATATACCTTTGAACTGGCTCAAAGTTTCTCAAAAGAGTATTCAGGTGGCGAAAAAGTGTCTTACCCCAATCCCATAGCCATACCTATCAATGGGGGCTGGCGATACAACTATGGCAATATGTTTTATGTGCAACTGGTAACGCAGTATCTTGTCACAACAGAGTTTGATGATGATACGGTACAAGCCATCATGGACGAAGCACTGAAATATGAGGGCTGGCGATACGTTTACGGTGGAGCTTCCCCGACTACTTCTTTTGATTGTAGCGGACTGACACAATGGACGTATGGAAAAGCTGGAATTAACTTACCACGAACCGCACAACAGCAATATGATGTGACCCAGCATATCCCACTATCGGAAGCACAAGCTGGCGATTTGGTTTTCTTTCATTCTACCTATAACGCTGGCTCTTATATTACTCATGTTGGGATATACCTTGGCAATAACCGTATGTTTCATGCAGGCGACCCAATCGGTTATGCCGACTTAACAAGCCCCTACTGGCAACAGCATTTAGTGGGAGCAGGACGAATCAAACAATGAGAAAGGAAGATTTAATGATGAAATTTAGAAAAAATCAGAATAAAGAAAAACAGATACCAAAGGAAAAGAAACCTCGTGTCTATAAGGTCAATCCTCATAAAAAGGTTGTGATTGCCTTGTGGGTACTTTTAGGGCTTAGTTTCAGCTTTGCGATATTCAAGCACTTTACAGCTATAGATACTCATACTATTCACGAAACAACTATCATAGAAAAGGAATACGTTGATACTCATCATGTAGAAAATTTTGTAGAGAACTTTGCGAAAGTCTACTATTCATGGGAGCAATCCGATAAGTCCATTGATAATCGAATGGAAAGTCTAAAAGGCTATCTGACAGATGAACTTCAAGCTCTCAATGTTGATACAGTACGCAAAGATATTCCTGTATCGTCTTCTGTAAGAGGATTTCAGATATGGACGGTAGAGCCAACTGGCGACAATGAGTTTAATGTAACCTACAGTGTAGACCAGCTCATTACAGAGGGAGAAAATACAAAGACCGTCCACTCTGCTTATATAGTGAGTGTCTATGTAGATGGTTCTGGAAATATGGTACTGGTTAAGAATCCGACCATTACCAACATACCTAAGAAATCAAGTTATAAACCAAAAGCCATTGAAAGTGAGGGGACGGTTGATTCCATTACAACCAATGAAATCAATGAGTTTTTAACGACGTTCTTCAAGCTCTATCCTACAGCGACAGCCAGTGAACTTTCCTACTATGTGAATGACGGGATATTAAAACCAATCGGAAAAGAGTACATCTTTCAAGAACTGGTAAATCCTATTCACAATCGTAAGGATAATCAAGTCACGGTATCGCTGACAGTGGAGTATATCGACCAGCAGACCAAAGCAACGCAGGTATCTCAATTTGATTTGGTACTTGAAAAGAACGGGAGTAATTGGAAGATTGTAAAATAACAAATATTGGTACATGATTACAGATACTTTGTAATCATGTACTCTTTTTGATAAAAAATTGGAGATTCCTTTACAAATATGCTCTTACGTGCTATTATTTAAGTGACTATTTAAAAGGAGTTAATAAATATGCGGCAAGGTATTCTTAAATAAACTGTCAATTTGATAGCGGGAACAAATAATTAGATGTCCTTTTTTAGGAGGGCTTAGTTTTTTGTACCCAGTTTAAGAATACCTTTATCATGTGATTCTAAAGTATCCAGAGAATATCTGTATGCTTTGTATACCTATGGTTATGCATAAAAATCCCAGTGATAAAAGTATTTATCACTGGGATTTTATGCCCTTTTGGGTTTTTGAATGGAGGAAAATCACATGAAAATTATTAATATTGGAGTTTTAGCTCATGTTGATGCAGGAAAAACTACCTTAACAGAAAGCTTATTATATAACAGTGGAGCGATTACAGAATTAGGAAGCGTGGACAAAGGTACAACGAGGACGGATAATACGCTTTTAGAACGTCAGAGAGGAATTACAATTCAGACAGGAATAACCTCTTTTCAGTGGGAAAATACGAAGGTGAACATCATAGACACGCCAGGACATATGGATTTCTTAGCAGAAGTATATCGTTCATTATCAGTTTTAGATGGGGCAATTCTACTGATTTCTGCAAAAGATGGCGTACAAGCACAAACTCGTATATTATTTCATGCACTTAGGAAAATGGGGATTCCCACAATCTTTTTTATCAATAAGATTGACCAAAATGGAATTGATTTATCAACGGTTTATCAGGATATTAAAGAGAAACTTTCTGCCGAAATTGTAATCAAACAGAAGGTAGAACTGTATCCTAATATGTGTGTGACGAACTTTACCGAATCTGAACAATGGGATACGGTAATAGAGGGAAACGATGACCTTTTAGAGAAATATATGTCCGGTAAATCATTAGAAGCATTGGAACTCGAACAAGAGGAAAGCATAAGATTTCATAATTGTTCCCTGTTCCCTGTTTATCACGGAAGTGCAAAAAACAATATAGGGATTGATAACCTTATAGAAGTGATTACGAATAAATTTTATTCATCAACACATCGAGGTCCGTCTGAACTTTGCGGAAATGTTTTCAAAATTGAATATACAAAAAAAAGACAACGTCTTGCATATATACGCCTTTATAGTGGAGTACTACATTTACGAGATTCGGTTAGAGTATCAGAAAAAGAAAAAATAAAAGTTACAGAAATGTATACTTCAATAAATGGTGAATTATGTAAGATTGATAGAGCTTATTCTGGAGAAATTGTTATTTTGCAAAATGAGTTTTTGAAGTTAAATAGTGTTCTTGGAGATACAAAACTATTGCCACAGAGAAAAAAGATTGAAAATCCGCACCCTCTACTACAAACAACTGTTGAACCGAGTAAACCTGAACAGAGAGAAATGTTGCTTGATGCCCTTTTGGAAATCTCAGATAGTGATCCGCTTCTACGATATTACGTGGATTCTACGACACATGAAATTATACTTTCTTTCTTAGGGAAAGTACAAATGGAAGTGATTAGTGCACTGTTGCAAGAAAAGTATCATGTGGAGATAGAACTAAAAGAGCCTACAGTCATTTATATGGAGAGACCGTTAAAAAATGCAGAATATACCATTCACATCGAAGTGCCGCCAAATCCTTTCTGGGCTTCCATTGGTTTATCTGTATCACCGCTTCCGTTGGGAAGTGGAATGCAGTATGAGAGCTCGGTTTCTCTTGGATACTTAAATCAATCATTTCAAAATGCAGTTATGGAAGGGATACGCTATGGTTGCGAACAAGGATTATATGGTTGGAATGTGACGGATTGTAAAATCTGTTTTAAGTATGGCTTATACTATAGCCCTGTTAGTACCCCAGCAGATTTTCGGATGCTTGCTCCTATTGTATTGGAACAAGTCTTAAAAAAAGCTGGAACAGAATTGTTAGAGCCATATCTTAGTTTTAAAATTTATGCGCCACAGGAATATCTTTCACGAGCATACAACGATGCTCCTAAATATTGTGCGAACATCGTAGACACTCAATTGAAAAATAATGAGGTCATTCTTAGTGGAGAAATCCCTGCTCGGTGTATTCAAGAATATCGTAGTGATTTAACTTTCTTTACAAATGGACGTAGTGTTTGTTTAACAGAGTTAAAAGGGTACCATGTTACTACCGGTGAACCTGTTTGCCAGCCCCGTCGTCCAAATAGTCGGATAGATAAAGTACGATATATGTTCAATAAAATAACTTAGTGTATTTTATGTTGTTATATAAATATGGTTTCTTGTTAAATAAGATGAAATATTTTTTAATAAAGATTTGAATTAAAGTGTAAAGGAGGAGATAGTTATTATAAACTACAAGTGGATATTGTGTCCTGTATGTGGAAATAAAACACGATTAAAGATAAGGGAAGATACTGAATTAAAAAAATTCCCCCTCTATTGTCCGAAATGCAGACAAGAAAATTTAATTGAAATAAAGCAGTTCAAAGTAACTGTGATTACAGAGCCAGACGCAAAGACGCAGAGCCGATAAAATGAGATTAATACAATCTCATTTTATCGGCTCTTTCCGTTATGTATGGATTCTTTTAATTAGTCTTCGATGTTTCTTGCTTCGTTGATACCGCTGGCTAAAGATTCCATTAAGGATAGTTCTTTGTCTGTAAAGCTATCCATGTATTTCTCTATCTGTAATCGTCGGGTGCTTTTTACCAAGTTATTAGCAGGTAAGAAAAATTCATCAACGGAAACATGAAGTAACGATACAAGGTCATAAAGAACTTGTATGCTGGGGTGTTGCCCTTTATTTTCAATATTAGTTAAGTACCGTGGGTCAATTTCAATCAATGCTCCCACTTGTTCACGAGTTAAACCTCGTTTCAATCGAGCTTCTTTAATGGCTAAACCAAAGGCTCTAAAATCATATTTATCTTCTTTTTTACGCATAGTAGACCACCTCTATACATTTTATTGTTCCTACTGAATTAAAAACAGGTATAGAAAAACGTGTTATATGGTTTATAGGTTTATATTTAATAAAAAGCACTACTAAACGCCAATAAAAAAAACCGTTATATGGTAGTGCTATTTACGCTGTTAAAATATTGTATATTACTTCCAAATGGCGGTTTGTTGGAGGTCAACGTCGCCATGAAGTACATCATATACAATAAATTTCCTTACATTGGGTTCTTGTCAAAAAAAGTCGTCTATCTGCAATAGATAAGTACGTCCACCAATGTGGTTTTATAAATCATATAGATAGAATAACAGAAGCATGTAAACAGAGAAATAAATCTGTTTATATGCTTTTTTGGCTATTCAGAACTTTTTTACAAAGTTTATTTATCAGTAATTCAACAAATCCCCCTTTCACATTGGGACTAAGAGTGAAAGGAGATAAACGAGCAAGGCTCACTTCCTTTCCTAGACAGAAAGGGGGTGAGAAACATGAAACCATCTTCTTTTCAGACCACAATAGAAAATCAGTTTGACTATATCTGTAAACGTGCTATGGAAGACGAGCGAAAGAATTATATGCTTTATCTTTCAAGGATTGCAAAGCGTGAGGTGTCCTTTTCGGATGTTGGCGATTATCTTGTTAGCCAGTTTGCGACAACAGATAACTATTCAACTGACTTTCAGATTTTTACACTCAATGGGTTATCAGTAGGCGTTGAAAATGATTTGTTGAGTGAAGCATTACGTGAGTTGCCAGACAAGAAACGTGAAATTCTACTGCTGTTTTACTTTATGGACATGAGCGATTCAGAAATTGCAGACCTGTTGAAATTGAACCGTTCTACTGTCTATCGGCATAGAACCAGTGGACTAGCCTTAATTAAAAAGTTTATGGAGGAATTTGAAGAATGAAAACACAATATCCTATGATTCCCTTTCCTCTCATTGTAAAGGCAACAGATGGCGATACCGAAGCGATTAACCAGATTCTACATCATTACAGAGGGTACATAACGAAGCGTTCCCTACGACTTATGAAAGATGAATATGGCAATCAAAGTATGGTCGTTGATGAAGTCTTACGTGGAAGAATGGAAACCAGACTGATTACAAAGATTTTGTCATTTGAAATTAAGTAATATCCTCTCTCCTTTCGTGGAAGCGTGCTAAACCATTCCACGCTTCCCGAACAGGGAGGTTTGTTATTCCACCAAAGCATATTGAGCTTTCAATGTGTTTTGATAGGCTAACGAGCCATTGTTCTTTGAAAACTGAATAAAAGTAATCGAATACGTTTCGATAAGAAAAGAGCCAACGGAACTAACCGCCATGACCTATCTTATAAAGATAGCGAGCGATTCATGTTAGTGATCCGAGAAGCAATCTTTAGCAGGATTGCCTGCAACGACATTCTTATCGTGATAATGATACTCCCATACAGTCAATAGTCCGAGCGTGATAAAACCGTCGCAGGCAATGAGTATGGCTACATGAGAACCATGCAGGGGTGGAACTCCCGTGAGCTTTGCTAAAGCTGTTCGATTGCTGGTAAAACAACTTTTATGAAATCCAAATAAGTGATTTGGAAAGGAGGATTTTATGAAGCAGACTGACATTCCTATTTGGGAACGTTATACCCTAACCATTGAAGAAGCGTCAAAATATTTTCGTATTGGCGAAAACAAGCTACGACGCTTGGCAGAGGAAAATAAAAATGCAAATTGGCTGATTATGAATGGCAATCGTATTCAGATTAAACGAAAACAATTTGAAAAAATTATAGATACATTGGACGCAATCTAGCGTCGCCAAAGGGTCTTGTATATGATAAAATAGTATTAAGTCGTATCAAGGCTCTTTCCATAAAGGAAAGGAGCAAATGCCATGTCAGAAAAAAGACGTGACAATAAAGGTCGAATCTTAAAGACTGGAGAGAGCCAACGAAAAGACGGAAGATACTTATACAAATATATAGATTCATTTGGAGAACCGCAATTTGTTTACTCGTGGAAACTTGTGGCTACAGACCGAGTACCAGCAGGAAAGCGTGATTGTATCTCACTTAGAGAGAAAATCGCAGAGTTACAGAAAGACATTCATGATGGTATTGATGTTGTAGGAAAGAAAATGACACTCTGCCAGCTTTACGCAAAACAGAACGCTCAAAGACCAAAGGTTAGAAAAAACACTGAAACTGGACGCAAATATCTTATGGATATTTTGAAGAAAGACAAGTTAGGTGTAAGAAGTATTGACAGTATTAAGCCATCAGACGCTAAAGAATGGGCTATTAGAATGAGTGAAAATGGTTATGCTTATCAAACCATCAATAACTACAAACGTTCTTTAAAGGCTTCATTCTATATTGCTATACAAGATGATTGTGTTCGGAAGAATCCATTTGACTTTCAACTGAAAGCAGTTCTTGATGATGATACTGTCCCTAAGACCGTACTAACAGAAGAACAGGAAGAAAAACTGTTAGCCTTTGCAAAAGCTGATAAAACCTACAGCAAAAATTATGATGAAATTCTGATACTCTTAAAAACAGGTCTTCGTATTTCAGAGTTTGGTGGTTTGACACTTCCAGATTTAGATTTTGAGAATCGTCTTGTCAATATAGACCATCAGCTATTGAGAGATACTGAAATTGGGTACTACATTGAAACACCAAAGACCAAAAGTGGCGAACGTCAAGTTCCTATGGTTGAAGAAGCCTATCAAGCATTTAAGCGAGTGTTAGCGAATCGAAAGAATGATAAGCGTGTTGAGATTGATGGATATAGTGATTTCCTCTTTCTTAATAGAAAGAACTATCCAAAAGTGGCAAGTGATTACAACGGCATGATGAAAGGTCTTGTTAAGAAATACAATAAGTATAACGAGGATAAATTGCCACACATCACTCCACATAGTTTGCGACATACATTCTGTACCAACTATGCAAATGCAGGAATGAATCCAAAGGCATTACAGTACATTATGGGACATGCTAATATAGCCATGACGCTGAACTATTACGCACATGCAACATTCGATTCTGCAATGGCAGAAATGAAACGCTTGAATAAAGAGAAGCAACAGGAGCGTCTTGTTGCTTAGTAGTACAAATGAATTTACTACTTATTTACCACTTCTGACAGCTAAGACATGAGGAAATATGCAAAGAAACGTGAAGTATCTTCCTACAGTAAAAATACTCGAAAGCACATAGAATAAGGCTTTACGAGCATTTAAGAAAATATAAAAAGATAATTAGAAATTTATACTTTGTTTATTATAAATATTTCTAACAAGTTCATTAGCTAATGAATGACCAATAATATGTCCTCTATGAAAATATTTTTTTGCAAATATATCTGAAGCAACACATTCCCAATTGACTGGATCCTTTAATTTCTTTCTCTTCTTGCTTCCCAAAGTATCCAAACTTTCCCCAGTTAGATATGCTTCACAAATATATGGTTGCTTATTTAAATCCATTGATAATTCAAGTAACTTATGTTTTTTAATATCAAATCCGCTACGTTCAATCGATGGAATTCCATACTTAGATGTTTCACGATTAATTATAAAATAATTTTCTTCAGTAATTACATCGGCATATTCAACTGATTTATAATCCAATAAGCTTTCCAATTCAGTTTCATCTGATACTCCTAGTAATCTAAATATTTCTTCTTTTCTCATAGTTCAACTCCACAATTCAGTCAAAATAACATCATCACTATTCGGTCTAATGATTTCTTCTTTATCTACTTTCACAAATACTGGAACTTGAATAGCATTACCAGTAATTATAACCTCTCCTTTACCTAAACTAGGAATTTTATTAAAGGAAGTTTTGTCCAGCGTAGGCATAGTATTCAGCAACATTCGTAAATCATTATCATTAACCAATCTATGGATGAAATAATTATGAACTTGTGAAAGAATAGTCGGTGAAATATCGGCCGGTCGTTGACTAGATAAAGTTAAGTAGAAACCAAATTTTCGTCCTTCCTTAATGATTTCCTCAAAAATATTTAATCTATAGTCCTGCCAAGTATCTCCTACTGAATGATTCTGAGCATTTAAAATATTATGTGCTTCATCAATAATCAAATGACTAGTACAGGTGACATCTTTTCCAGCTATTTTCGTTTTCTGTTGATCATATATCATCTTAGAGATAAGCATAGGAATTAATCTAGTGATTTCCTGATTAGCATGTACAAGATTAATAATATTTAGACTAGAAAAATCTCCCTCAATACTCTCTTTAACCTCAACAACTTTCTTCAAGCTATTCAGAGCTGTATCAATCCTATGAAATAAAGGATTAATATGCTCAATATTAGTTGATTTCCAAGTACTATAGTGAACTTTCTGAAAATCTAAAAAGAACTTTAATTTATCTATCAAGTCCAAAGAATCAAAACTTTCTGCAAGTTCTTGTCTAATTTCATCTATCTGTAACTTTTTTTCTATCTGTTCAGTTAAATCAGACTTATCATTTAAATAAATATGTTCTTCTCCCTGAGTGTAATAAGCTTTTGTTGTTGCATAATAAGTTAACGAGGAAACTTGAATAAATATTCCCCAGTTTTCTTTTGCTATGTATGATTTTGCTACTTTGATCCAATTATCCCTTGAATCAGATAATGCTGCATCTCCCGTTGTAAGAATTTTTTTCAACGTTCCAACCACAAATTTCGCAATAACTTCTCCAGTATGTTCTTTTTCATTCCACTCTTTCATTGCTTTCCTAAGAAATGGAACTTGAGTTGCTGAAGAAGCGCCAAATAAAATTGAAAGGATATCTGGATCAAAAAGATATTTCTCAGTAATAGGGATTTTCTTTGATGTTTTACTCCTAGTTTTAACATTAAATACTTTTTTATGGGTACCGGCCACACCAAAACTATCATCTTTCGTATATTCACCATTAAAATCAATAATATAAAATTTTGAATACTTTAAAATATTTTCTCGATATTCTGACCGAAAGAGTTCTAAGAATAACTTATGCAAAGTATTTGACTTACCACTACCAGTATTCCCAAACACACCAATATGAGAAGCAAATAT
This sequence comes from Streptococcus sp. M143, assembly GCF_000162495.1. NCBI lineage: Bacteria > Bacillati > Bacillota > Bacilli > Lactobacillales > Streptococcaceae > Streptococcus > Streptococcus sp. M143. Next base: position 972,989 of record NZ_GG730097.1, read on the forward strand.
TTTATTAATCGATAAAGGAACAACTTGACCTTCTAAGATTGACTGTCCAATGGAAATAGTTGGCTCAGACTTATTAATCCCATATATTAATTCTAAGTCTTTTTTTGAAGTAATACATACTTCATTTCCAATCATAGGTACATATTGACTTGTTACTTGGAATTCACCGTTTTCAATAACACCTTTAGTTTTTAAATGAACGATTCGATTTATAGAATTCTTTGAAAAACGATTATCAAATTCTGTGCTTCTAATTGTATTTTTTTGATCAGCAACTTTTTCAGTAACAACAGAAGCGATAATTTTTACATTGTTCTGTAAAATTGTTAGATATGCTCCAATTTTTGCTCCTTGTAACACGTCACCATGCCATAGGTACTCTGCATCATTAGATAAATGATACATTCCAACTTGAGAAATATCCCCATCAACACCTACTATTACACCTAATTTTTTGATACTCATTTTCATTCTAACTGCTCCTCAAAAGATACATCTCTAAGCAACTCAGTTAGATTGCTAATATCGAAACTAAACCATTCACTTCCATCGTCACTTTTTTGCTTTGATTTATACTTTTCCTCTAATTCATTAGGTGCAATGACATTCAAATTTCTTGGACAATCACTGAGGCCCAAATTTGTTAATATTTTTTGTTTATCAGATTCAGAATAACAAAATATAAAGACATTTAATTCAGGATTTTTCAAAGATCTGTTCAACATTTTAGCAATATGTTTATCTTGAAATGAGAATCCAATAACAATAAGAATAGATTGTTGTTTATCTAACTCAAGTTGAAATACTCTTAGCATGTCATGAAAATGATTGTTTAGAAACGTTTCTTGACCCTCTAAGCCAGTTGGTTTAACTACTACAGGATTTTCAACTACACTTTGCCTTATTAAAATATTGTCCTCTTGCCCTCTTTCCCAGTTCATCGAACCATGTGGTTTAATCAAAGATAATGTAGGAAGTTCATTAAGGTAATTATCATTTAATCCCCTATATGCAACAGACTTATTATAGTTAGCACTATCTAAAATTCTATTAAAATATCCATTACTTCCATCATTAAAAACAAATGATTCATATTTCATCAATTCATCCAGTGACTTCTCAATAAAGAGATCGTAGTTAGTAGTAAAAATATTGATATTTTTTGTCACTTGTCTAGAATTTGCATGGTAAAGAAGTTGAAGTACAACTTTAATAAATTCAGAATATCTTTTTAAAACTGCTTTAATATTATCTTCATCATTGGCGTTGCTAGTATCTTCAAGAACTTTCATTGAAGCTGCTTTATTATTTTCTTCATCATTAGCATTACTAATATCTTCAAGAACTTTCATTGAAACTGCTTTAACTTTATCAGATAGTAAATTATTAGCTTCCTCATCTGAATTATCTTTACTTTTGAAAAAAGACATTAAAGGTATGGCTGGAACTGAAGTCCCTGATCCAATTAGAAAATTAAGCCTCTTAGTCATTGCAAAATAACGCAACTGTTTTATATCAAATTTTTCAACCATATTTGTTCCTCGAATAAGAATAAAATACTTTCCTCTATCTCCCAACCCTCAACGGCTCAATCACTTCTTCGATGAGTTGGGTATAGGCTTCTTTGATTTGTTTTTTATAGAGGAGTGGATTGAGGGCATCTGTCACCTCAACTTTATAGTCCTTGTAGCGCTGACTCTTAGTCAGTTGACTTTCTCCTAGTTGTTTTTTAGCTCCCTTGCGGTAGTGATTGACATAGTAGCGGAGTTCGTCTTCACCCACATACCAAGTCTTACTAAAGTCTTGGATATGTTGCTGGATGACTGCTTCAATCATCTGGTCAAGAATATTGGCGATAGATTGACCTCTGTAGCGTTCAGGATTTGCCTGTACTTCTTGCCAAAGCTCTGAGATGATTTGCGCGAGATTTGGATTGGTCTTCTCCAGACTTTGGATATAGGTATCCACTGCTTCTCTGTCCTGTGCACTGAGACTCTTTTCCTGGCTTTGCTCTTGCTCAATCAGGCTTTGGATCAAGGTCAGGATATAGGCGTAGTTAATCTCATCCACTTGGATAGACTCTAGTTCATAGTGAATATCAAGGGGTTCCCCATCCTCATCACCATCATCTCTTCGACTTTTTAATTCTGCAAGGATATTTTGATAAAAGCCTAGATAGTTTTCCAATTCTTCTGCGCTTAGTCCTGTCTGGGCATAGATTTCTTCCTCATCATACTCTTTATACACTCGGATAGAGGCTAGATATTTATCAAAGACTTGATAGGCCTTGGCGAGCTTTCTCAACTCAGGTGTAGAGATTTGCTCGATTTGAAGGCCTTCCTCAGGATCATCGGTGATGAGATTTTGGAAATCACTGCAACTCCGCAAAAAGTTTCTCTTTTCCTCTTCCCAGCTCGGAGCTAGGACCTCATTTTCTCCACCATTTGAGTAGAGTTTAAGGGCATTATCGACTGCTTCCTTAAAGTCTAAAGGCTTTTGGAAGGTGATGATATGACCATAGGTCTTACTGGAGTCAAAGATACGGTTGGTACGACTAAAGGCCTGAATTAAATCCTGCGGTTGCATTGGTTTACGATCGATAAAGAGAGTCGATAGACAAGGAGCATCAAATCCAGTTAGGAGACGATTGACCACGATAACCAAGTCCAACTGTTCATTGCGATAGAGATACTTATCCTGTTTCCTAGCTAGACGGTTATTGACATCTGTATTAAAACCACGAAGATCCGCCATGGTAAAGTGGGTATCAAACTCTTGGTTATAGTCCTCTAGGACCTGCTTCATGTGGTCTTGGTTGGCTCTTGACTCTTCTTCATTTTCAGTGACAGAGTAAGTGATGGTCGCCTTTGGAAAATCCGGAAGGACCATCTTGACTCTCTCAGATACCTTGACTCGTGTCTGACCAGCCTTGACTCTTTTGAGAAGGTCATAGTAGGCTTGGGCTTGAGGGATGGACTTGACCGTCAGGATGGCATTGTAGGTATTGCCCACTCCCTTTTGGAAGCCTAGCTGTTGGCGCGATTTATTGATAATGGCATCCAAGACTTCTAGCATGTGCTCCTCATCCTCGTAGACAGTATCTGGTACGTCATTTTCAGATTTATCCGTGATGAGGGTATTGCGATAGTCTACCTTAAAGCCTAGGACAGCTCCGTCATGGATGGCTTCCTTGACCGTATATTCATGGAGACGATCTCCATACTGTTGCTGGGTGATTTGGGCAAGGTCACCGACCTGCTGGCGTTTATTTTCCTTAAAGATAGGCGTTCCTGTAAATCCATACCAGAGCGACTGTTGGAAAAAAGTCTTAATGTCCTTTTGTGTTTGTGGCGTAACAGCACGGTGGCATTCATCCACGACAAAGGCCACTCGGAGTCCTTTGATTTTATCCGCATCTTTTTGGTAAAGACCTTGGTCAAACTTGCGCATCATAGTAGTGATTTTCTGGATGGTGGTCACTACGACACGCTTATCATTACTTCCTAATCGCTTGACCAAATCATGGGTATTGTCCGTCTCGTCAATATCAATGACATCATTGGTCGCATAGGAGAGGAAAGATGAAGTGGTTTGTTGGTCCAAGTCCCTGCGGTCAACGACAAAAATCGTCTTTTGGATTGATGGAATTTGAAGGAGATTCCTCGCCACCTTATAGGAAGTCAGGGTCTTTCCTGAACCAGTTGTATGCCAAACGTAGCCAGAATCCTGACGGCGCGAAGCTTCCTGCACCGCTTCGATAGCATGGATCTGGTAGGGACGCAAGAGGATAAGAGATTTCTTGCTATCATCAAGGACAGAATACTGCATGACCATCTGGTGAGCACGAGGGATAGAAAGGACTTCATGGGCAAAACTGGTCAAGTTTGTCACAGGATGATTGTCCTTATCCACCCACTTGGTTAGAAATTGTTTGTTGAGTTTATTTTCACGAGCTGCAGCGATATAGCGAGTATCTACCTTGTTGGTCACAACAAACATCTGCAAGCTAGAGTAGATGCCACGGAATTTACCTTCACGATCATATTTTTTTATCTGGTGAAAGGCATCGATAAACGCAGCTTGGGAACTCTTGAGCTCGATTTGAATCATGGGCAAGCCATTGATGAGAAGAGTAACATCCAGTCTACGGTCTTGGTCCAGAGGATTCGCCTTGTCTCTCTCAACTTGGTTAACAACTTCATAGCTAGACTTACCAGCTGCGATATTGTCTCTCCAGATGACTGACAAACGGATGGTGCCTAAGCTAGCATCTTCTCTTTGAACTTCGACTTTAGCAATGCCATTTTCACCTACCAACCACTTAGCAGCATCATAGTAGCTGACAAAGTTCAGTTGGTTCTGAATCTGACGTTTTTCCTGCTCTGTCAATGGATGGTCTGCTAGTAGAGCAACATTGTTTTGAGCCAGTTTCTCAAAGAAATTGTCCCATAGTTGTTCTTCTGTTTTGAGGTCTTCTCTATAAGTCCATTGGCTTTCCCCAGTTACCAGTTGGTTGATCAGTTGTTTTTCTATCTCCAGTTCTGGTTTTACTTGCATCATTCTCTCCTTTATAATGCACAATTTTACTATATTATATCATGTTTCAGATGGATTTTCCCATACGCCCCTACTCCAACTGGCTTTTAACCTTCTTCTTAGTCAAGATACGGTCGTTTTTGTTAGAGAGAGCTTTGATACGAGCTTCGAGAAGGATTTTCCGTCCGGCCTCTGTTCGTGTGTAGACGAGGTGATAGCGTCCGATAGTTGGCGTCAGAAAGTCAAGGAATTTCTGCGCTTCTTCCTTGCGCTTGTCAAAAAGACTAGGCACGACATAGTAAGGTGACTGACCTTGTCGGACTTTCTCTGCCTTCAAGAGATAGCGCTGATTGTCCACTGGAGCAAAGAACTCTCCCACAGTCTGCACAAACAGCTCCTTGTCCCTCATGCTTCCTCCCTTGAGATAGGCGAAAACCATATAATTTTCCTTGTCCTCCTCTACCTGAACACGGGATTGATCGTCCGTTAGATGCCCCGAATCTAGCAGAACCTTTCGGATCTGCTCACACAGAGATTGCAAGCGTTTATAGGGACTCTTATAGGAGAGGTAGCGCCAAGATGCAAAGGACAAAAAGAGGAGACAGGCTGCTGTAAGCCACCAAACTCCAGTCAGTCTCATTCTAAACAACAAGACCAACAAATCCACTGCTAACAGCAACAATGACATGCGAACCCATTTTAATGCATCAAACTGGAGCATGATTGGAATTTTCTGTTTTTGAGTCGCAACTTCAGTGACAATCTCAAATCGATCTGCCATTACGAGAGAATCGTACCATTTTTTGCGCAAACCTGCTCGATCCTTGGATAACATCTTAATCCGTTCGTTATACTCTCTGATTTGCTTTTTCTTAAAAGGGGGCTTTGGAAAATCCAAACGATCCAAACCAGTCTCAATACTCTCCTGATTATAGGCCAGTCCAAGAAAATGTTCCATCCGTCGCGACAGGGTTTGCAGATCCTGATTGCTATCTAGCGTCGGCTCTTCTCCGGAGAGTGTGATGAGCGGCTCCGATTGAACGGCTACCAAATGCCAGATATTGCTAGTCTTTTCTGGATGTCCTTGCCAGGTACGAATGGCACGTCCACGCATCTGATTACTCAGCATAAAGCTCCCCACAAAACTTCCAAGGATTAAAGAATTGACACAAGGGGCATCCCAACCCTCTCCGAGGAGAGATTTGGTTCCAACTAGGACTTGGATCCGACCGCGTTGGAAAAGTTCCGTCACCGCCGCTACAATACCCTTAGCCGTACTAGGGAATCCCACCAGCACATAATCCTCTTGGTCTAACTGACCAATAGACGAAAAACTAAGATGAACCTGAGGCAAGAGTTCCTTCAACTCTGCTGCCACATTGATGGGAAGAATAACGACACTCCCTGACAAGACAGCCAAAGATACAGATATCTCATGCTCCTGAGCTTTCCGACGAATGCTTTCAAAATAGGGGAGAACTCCCAACTGAGAAATTGTTGCCTGATTATCTCCCAGATAGGTGGCAAAATCCTTGCGAATATAGTCAGCTAAGACGAGTTGTCGCAAATCTTGTCCCATACTTTTATACTCAGTCAGAAAAATATCTGCAATACCAGACAATTTCCCCAAAGACTGATTTAAAATCTTGTCCCTAGACTTGGACTTGACTAGAAAAACCTGTCGCTGTTCGATCAACCCCCGTGCTTTCAAATCGGATTCTAACTTTTCCCTAAATCCATTTGGATCCTCATACCAATCTGGAGTTTGATAGAGAACGCTCTGCAACAACAGCTCGAGCCAGTAGGAATTCACCTGAGGCAGACGTTTCGCCCCCAAAAGATTCTCTAAAGAGTCAGGAATGGTCAAGCCCTGAGAATGCATAAAGATTAAAATAGCCGACAAGTACTTAGGGTCTTCTAGTAGAACATCAGATGAAATGTCTCCTTTGAGTACCTTTGAACCTGACACTAGAGCTTGAAAGTCAGGATTTACCAAAAGCTGGTGGATATACTCCCACTTTCTATCTTCAAACAGCATGATGTGTTCCGACTCTTCAGCTGTTGGTGAACAGATATAGACAAAATCCTGATGAGGACAGAGGGTGTCTTCCTTGACTAGTTCAGGTACCGTGATTTCTTGGTCAATTTCCCCACACATACGGATATAGCGTTCCCAGAGTTCAGGCTCGCTGTCATAAGGTGGTGTCGCTGTCAGGGAGATGACTTGCAGCTGTTCATACTGCTTGCGAAAGGCTTCCAGACTTTTCCACCATTCATTGCGCAGGTGGTGGCATTCGTCCAAGCAAAGAGTAGCAACTTTCTGAGTTCTTAGACTTGCAAGCAAATCAAACCCCACAAAATCCTCTGCTTCTCCATCTTCTTGTGTTTGCAATTGGTTCATGGCGCTATGAAAAGCCTGATAGGTCACAATCGTTAGTGCCTTCATCTCCTTTAAGTTTTGGGAAACGAGATCTGAAATCTTCTGTTCGTTCTCTAAAAAGGCTGTTTGAATCCTGTCCACCCATTGTTCACGAATGGTGACAGTTGGAACCAAGACAAGGGCTGGATTGCCAAAACGAGCGATTAGCTCGATACCAATGGTGGTCTTGCCGGACCCTGGTGCCGCCACTAGGTGAACATGCCTATCTGCTTGATAGTCTTGAAAACGATCCAAGACTTCCTTTTGGTACTTTCTCCATCTTCCTTTAAAATTTAAATCTAACATTTCTTTCACCGTTATATCTCTTGACTTACTTCTTTAATTGTACCACACTTATATAAAAAGCAAGATAAGGAATCAAATTAGTCTTTATAAGAAAAATATGGTATAGTAGAATCATACTATCTATAAGGAGTTTCTATGTCACAGGATAAGCAAATGAAAGCTGTTTCTCCCCTTCTGCAGCAAGTCATCAATATTTCGTCTATCGTCGGGGGAGTCGGCACCTTGATTTTCTGCATTTGGGCCTATCAGGCAGGAGTGTTACAGTCCAAGGAAACCCTATCGGCCTTTATCCAGCAAGCTGGGATTTGGGGACCACCACTCTTTATCTTTTTACAGATCCTACAAACCGTTGTTCCGATCATTCCGGGAGCTTTGACCTCAGTGGCTGGGGTCTTTATTTACGGCCACATCATCGGAACTATCTATAACTATATCGGCATCGTGATTGGCTGTGCCATTATCTTTTACCTCGTCCGTCTCTATGGGGCTGCTTTTGTCCAGTCGGTCGTCAGCAAGCGCACCTATGACAAGTACATCGGTTGGTTAGATAAGGGCAATCGTTTCGAGCGGTTCTTTATCTTTATGATGATCTGGCCAGTTAGCCCAGCTGACTTTCTCTGCATGCTGGCTGCCCTTACCAAGATGACCTTCAAACGCTATATGATTATCATCGTGTTGACCAAGCCCTTTACCCTAGTGGTTTATACTTATGGTTTGACCTATATTATTGATTTCTTCTGGCAGATGTTTTGAGAATAGAAAAATCCGTTTGGTTTCCCAAGCGGATTTTTTGTTTGTTTTATTTTGCGACACTCTTAGCAAGGACAAAGTTCCCAAGTGTTGCAGAACCATTTCCTGCGACTGCTGGAGTGACAATGTAGTCACGCACGTCTGGCACTGGTAGGTAACCATTGAGAAGAGCTGTAAATTTCTCACGCACACGGTCCAGCATGTGTTGTTGGGCCATAACGCCACCACCAAAGACGATCACATCTGGACGGAAAGTCACAGTAGCATTGACCGCAGCCTGAGCGATATAGTAGGCTTGAACATCCCAGACAGAGCTGTTGAGTTCGATGTTTTCGCCACGAACACCTGTACGAGCTTCTAGACTTGGACCAGCCGCAAAGCCTTCCAAACAGCCCTTGTGGGAAGGACAGACGCCGTTAAATTCTTTTTCTACATCCATTGGGTGTTTAGCCACATAGTAGTGACCCATCTCAGGGTGACCGACACCACCGATAAACTCACCACGTTGGATAACACCTGCACCGATCCCTGTACCGATCGTGTAGTAAACCAAGTTTTCGATACGGCCACCAGCATTGTTACGAGCAACAACTTCACCATAGGCAGAGCTGTTCACGTCTGTGGTGAAATACATGGGTACGTTGAGGTAGCGGCGAAGGGCACCAAGTAGGTCTACATTTGCCCAGTGAGGTTTTGGAGTCGTTGTGATAAAGCCATAGGTTTTTGAGTTTTTGTCGATATCGATCGGACCAAAGGAACCGACAGCAAGGCCTGCAAGATTATCGAATTTTGAAAAGAATTCGATGGTTTTATCGATCGTCTCGATAGGAGTTGTTGTTGGAAATTGTGTTTTTTCCACAACATTAAAGTTTTCATCACCGACAGCACAGACAAACTTTGTACCGCCCGCTTCTAAGCTTCCATATAATTTTGTCATGATAAACCTCTTATCTTTGTTTTCTCTATTATAGCACATTTTAAAGGGCTAGATTTCTCAATATTTTAGATTTTCCTCTGTAAATCTTACCATCCAAGTAAAAACGAACAAACATAATATTTGTTCGTTTTATTTTTAAATCTGATTTTCGAAGAGGACTAGGCTTTCACTTCGATGATAGCGTCACCCTTGACAACTGAACCGCTTGCGACTGGTGTCACAGAAGCGTAGTCTGCTGTGTTGGTTACGATAACCATTGTTGTGTCGTCAAGACCTGCAGCAGCGATTTTGTTTGAGTCAAAGGTTCCGAGAACATCACCAGCTTTGACCTTGTCGCCTTGAGCAACTTTTTGTTCAAAGCCTTCACCGTTCATAGTCACCGTGTCGATACCAACGTGGATCAAGATTTCAGCTCCGTTTGCTGTCTTCAAACCGTAAGCATGTCCTGTAGCAAAGGCGATTGATACTTCTGCATCAGCTGGTGCGTAAACCACGCCTTGGCTTGGTTTCACTGCAATCCCTTGTCCCATTGCACCACTTGAAAAGACTGGGTCATCAACATTCTCAAGGGCAACTACGTCCCCAACGATTGGAGTTTGGATTGTTTCATTTTGAGGAGCTACTGGAATGTTACCAGTTGTTTCTTCTTGAACCAAACGTTCTGTCGCTACTTCACTAGCAACTTCTTCTTCGTCCTCGTAACCAAACATGTAAGTAAGTGCAAAACCAAGAACGAATGATACAGCTACCATAAGGATGTATTGGAATAATTGACCGTTACCAATGTACAACATTGTACCAGGGATGATGGTGATACCATTACCAGTACCAGCGAGTCCAAGGATAGAAGCCAGTCCACCACCGATAGCACCAGCAATCAATGAAAGGAAGAATGGTTTACGGAAACGCAAGTTCACCCCGAAGATAGCAGGCTCTGTAATACCGAGGAAGGCAGAAAGAGCAGCTGGGAAAGCAAGTGTTTTCAGTTTAGGATTTTTAGTTTTGACACCAACGGCAACAGTTGCAGCCCCTTGAGCTGTCATAGCTGCAGTGATAATGGCGTTGAATGGGTTGGCATGATCGGCAGCAAGCAATTGCACTTCAAGCAAGTTGAAGATGTGGTGTACACCTGATACGACAATCAATTGGTGAACCCCACCAATCAAGAAACCACCAAGACCAAATGGCAAGCCAAGAATCGCTTTTGTACCGATAAGGATGTAGTTCTCAACAACATGGAAGACTGGTCCGATGACAAAGAGTCCAAGGATAGACATCACCAAAAGTGTCACGAATGGCGTCACCAAGAGATCCAAGACATCTGGAACCACTTTGCGGAGAGCTTTTTCAAACTTGGCTCCGACCACCCCAATGATGAAGGCTGGAAGAACGGAACCTTGCAAACCAACAACAGGAATGAAGCCAAAGAAAATCATAGCTGTTACTTCACCACCTGATGCTACTGCCCAAGCGTTTGGAAGTGAGCCAGAAACCAGCATCATACCGAGGACGATACCAACGGCTGGATTTCCACCAAATACGCGGAAGGTTGACCATACAACCAAACCTGGCAAGATGATGAAGGCTGTATCTGTGAGGATTTGGCTGTAAATGGTAACATCTTCTGGAAGTGTCATTCCAAGAGCATTCAAGAGACCACGAACACCCATGAAGAGACCAGTTGCTACGATAACTGGGATAATTGGCACGAAAACGTCACCGAAAGTACGGATAGCACGTTGGAACCAGTTTCCTTGTTTAGCAGCTTCTGCTTTCATATCTTCTTTAGAAGATGTTGGCAAACCAAGTGCAACGACTTCGTCGTACATCTTGTTTACTGTACCAGTACCAAAGATGATTTGGTATTGACCTGAGTTAAAGAAAGCTCCTTGAACTTTATCCAAGTTCTCAATCACTTCCTTATTGATTTTCCCTTCATCTTTGACCATGACACGTAGACGGGTCGCACAGTGGGCTACACTGTTGACGTTTTCACGTCCGCCAAGGGCTTCGATGACCTTTTTTGCAATATCCTGATTGTTCATTTGCAAAAATCTCCTTATAAAATTTTGTTCTTGTTTGAAAGCGATTTTATTCGCCCTACGACTATTATTTTATCACGTTTCTAAAATATGTCAAGCGTTTTGCAGAATTTTTTATTTCCTTTCTTTTGTTCCTGATTATTTTTGCTTGTTTTTGAGGGATATTCTCTTTGTCCTCAAAAAAATATCTTTATATTAGAGGATTCAAAGCTTTTTATTTACATTTTCTTTCATTTTTTCGTGAAAATTTGCCAGATTCCCTTTACTTGATTCATGGTAATCGTTTGACATATTTTTCTCTTTTTTAACATAAAAGACTTGCTTTTTTTGTCGAAAACGTTTACTATTAATAATAGAATAGAACTTATGGAGGAAAGATAAAATGGAATGGACAACTGAGCGCCGTTATAGACGCTATGAAGATTGGTCTAATGATGAAATCAAGCAAATCAAGGAAAAGATGGCACAATCTCCTTGGCATACTCGTTACCATGTCGAGCCTAAAACAGGGCTTCTCAATGATCCAAATGGTTTTTCTTATTTCGATGGCAAATGGATTCTCTTTTACCAGAACTTCCCCTTTGGTGCAGCCCATGGGTTGAAGTCTTGGGTGCAGCTTGAAAGTGATGATTTAGTACACTTTACAGAAACTGGAGTCAAAGTTTTGCCAGATACTCCATTAGATAGCCACGGTGCTTACTCTGGTTCTGCCATGCAGTTCGGCGATCAGTTGTTCCTATTTTATACTGGAAATGTCCGTGATGAAAATTGGATCCGTCACCCTTACCAGATTGGGGCTTTGATGGATAAGGATGGCAAGATTACAAAGATTGACAAGGTCTTGATTGACCAGCCATCAGACTCTACTGACCACTTCCGCGATCCGCAAATTTTTAACTTTAAGGGACAATATTATGCCATCGTTGGTGGACAGGATTTGGAGAAAAAAGGCTTCGTCCGTCTCTACAAGGCTGTGGACAATGATTATACAAACTGGCAAGCAGTTGGCGACCTTGACTTTGCTAACGACCGCACTGCCTACATGATGGAATGCCCAAATCTAGTCTTTGTAGGGGAACAACCTGTCCTTCTCTACTGTCCACAAGGATTGGATAAGAGTGTTCTAGACTATGATAATATCTATCCAAACATGTACAAAATCGGGGCTTCCTTTGATCCTGAAAATGCCAAAATGGTAGATGTGTCTCCATTACAAAATCTAGACTATGGTTTCGAGGCCTATGCTACCCAAGCCTTCAACGCTCCTGACGGACGCGCTCTAGCAGTTAGTTGGCTTGGGTTACCAGATGTTTCTTACCCATCTGACCGTTTTGACCACCAAGGAACCTTCTCATTGGTCAAAGAACTCACTATCAAAGATGGCAAACTCTACCAATATCCTGTCTCAGCCGTCAAAGAACTTCGTTCTTCTGAAGAGGTCTTCTCAAATCGTACTCAAACCAAAAACACCTATGAACTGGAGCTCAACTTGGAAGCCAATAGCCAAAGCGAGATTGTCTTGCTCGCTGATAAAGAAGGCAAGGGGCTTTCAATCAACTTTGACCTTGTCAATGGACAGATGACAGTGGATCGTAGTCAGGCTGGTGAACAGTACGCCCAAGAATTTGGTACCACTCGTTCTTGCCCTATCAATAACCAAGCTACTACTGCCACTATCTTCATCGATAAGTCAGTCTTTGAAATTTTCATCAATAAAGGAGAAAAAGTATTTTCTGGTCGTGTCTTCCCACATGCGGACCAAAATGGTATCCTCATCAAGTCTGGAAACCCAACTGGAACTTACTATGAATTAGATTATGGTCGCAAAACTAACTGATGTCGCAAAACTTGCAGGCGTCAGCCCCACTACCGTCTCACGGGTCATCAATAAAAAGGGGTATCTATCTGAGAAAACCATTCAAAAGGTCAATGAAGCCATGCGAGAACTAGGCTACAAGCCTAATAATCTGGCTCGAAGCCTCCAAGGAAAATCTGCCAAGTTGATTGGACTTATTTTTCCAAACATCAGTCACGTCTTTTATGCGGAGTTGATTGACAAGTTGGAACACCAACTCTTCAAAAATGGTTACAAGACCATCATCTGTAACAGTGAGCATGATTCTGAAAAAGAACGCGAGTACATCGAAATGCTGGAGGCCAATCAGGTCGATGGTATCATTTCTGGAAGTCACAACTTGGGAATCGAAGACTACAATCGTGTGACAGCGCCGATTATTTCCTTTGACCGAAATCTATCACCAGACATCCCTGTCGTCTCCTCTGATAACTACGGTGGCGGGGTTCTCGCCGCCCAAACCTTGGTCAAGACAGGAGCCCAATCTATCATCATGATTACAGGAAATGACAACTCTAACTCACCGACTGGACTGCGCCATGCTGGCTTTGCCTCTTTACTCCCAAAAGCACCTATCATCAATGTTTCGAGTGACTTTTCTCCCGTCAGAAAAGAAATGGAGATCAAGAATATCTTGACCCATCAGAAACCAGATGCGATTTTTGCTTCAGATGATTTGACAGCTATCCTGGTTATCAAAATCGCTCAGGAGCTGGGAATTTCTGTTCCTGAAGAGCTCAAGGTCATCGGTTATGATGGGACCTACTTTATCGAGAACTACTACCCTCATCTGACAACGATTAAGCAGCCTATGAAAGAGATTGCCCAACTCACTGTTGATCTCCTCTTGCAGAAGATTGAAGGTAAAGAGGTCGCGACAACTGGTTATTTCTTACCAGTTACATTATTACCAGGAAAAAGTATTTAATACTCTTCGAAAATCTCTTCAAACCACGTCAGCGTCGCCTTACCGTACTCAAGTACAGCTTACGGCTAGCTTCCTAGTTTGCTTTTTGATTTTCATTGACTATAAACACAAGAAAACTCAGACCAATTCGTCTGAGTTTTTTATGATCTTAAGTTTTCTAGATAGCGCTGGGCTGTCTCTAAGTTAAAGGTTTTATCTGCGATGAGGCGCTCAACGAGGGGAGCAACTTCAGACTCACTAGCACCAGCTAGGAGAGCTAAGGATTTGGCCTGTAGTTTCATGTGGCCTTGCTGGATGCCCGTACTGACCAAGGCTTTGAGGGCCGCAAAGTTTTGGGCAAGACCGATGGACACGATAATCTGAGCTAATTCCTTGGCTGAAGGATTTCCTAGTAGTTCATGACTGAGGGCTACACGAGGATTGAGACCGATAGAGCCACCTTTTGTAGCTACCGGCATGGGCAGTGTCATCTCACCGACCAATTCTTCTCTTTCCATGTCCAGCGTCCATTGACTGAGACCTTGATAGCGTCCATCTCGACTGGCAAAGGCATGAGCCCCAGCTTCGATAGCACGCCAGTCATTACCCGTGGCGATTAAAATGGCATCGATACCATTAAAAATCCCTTTATTGTGAGTAGCTGCTCGGTAAGGATCTGCCTGCGCAAACTGGCTAGCCAAAGCTATTTTCTCCGCAATTTCTCGTCCTTGATCCCTTTGAGGACTCAAGTAGCGAAAGGCAATTCGACAGCTTGCTGTCACCAGAGAATCGGTCGCGTAGTTGGACAAAATTCCCATAAGACTCTGTCCCTGACTGAGTTCTTCTAAGACTGGCTTCAAGGCTTCCAGCATGGTGTTGAGCATATTGGCTCCCATGGCTTCCTGAGTATCAACATGGAGATAAACAACGAGAAAGTCTGCTTCACCTTTGATCTGCTCTACATGCAAATCACGCGCCCCACCTCCTCGTTTAACGATAGAAGGATAGGCTTGATTGGCAAGTTCCAAGAGCTCAGCCTTCTTGCTGGTAATCTTCTCTTGCGCTTGTTCAGGTTCAGCAACTTGATAAAGGGCTACCTGACCAATCATCTGGCGCTGATGAACTTGAGCAGCAAAGCCACCTGCTCGTTTGATGATTTTGCTGGCATAGCTAGCTGCAGCAACCACTGACGGCTCTTCTGTCACATAAGGAACTGTATAGTCCTGACCATTCACCAAAAGTTCAGGAATGATCGAATAAGGCAGAGAAAAAGTTCCCACCACATTCTCACTCAGCTGGTCTGCAACCGTCAAACTGACTTGTTCATCCTGCTCTAGACTCCTTTGCTTTTCAGGACTAAGGAGCGCCTGAGCTCGCAACAACTCAAGGCGCTCATGGTATGATTTTTTAGAAAATCCATTCCAACTTATCTTCATTATTTTTCAACCTTGCTATAACGGCGTTGGTGGTCGACAATTTCAACCAAGGCATAGTCTTGATGTTCATAGCCTGCAAATTGGGCTGAACCAGATTCATCTAACTGCAATTCTTCGAAGAAGACTTTTTCATAGTCTGCAACGGATAGGGCTGTACGTTGCTTGAGTTTGCTCAAGCGCTCTTTGTCGAGATAGGCCTCATAACCTTCGACCAATTCACCACTAAAGAACTCTGAAACAGCTCCACTTCCGTAACTGTAGAGGGCAATTTTATCGCCAGCCTTCAGATTCTCTGCATTTTCCAAAAGGGAGAGGAGGCCGAGGAAGAGGGAACCTGTATAGATATTCCCAATCATCTGACTGTAGAGAATTGATTTGTCAAAGTTTTCTTGCAAACTATCCTGTTTTTCCTGAGATAGAGTCTTGTCCATCATCTTGCGCAAGCCTTTTAGGGCCAGCTTCGGATAAGGCAAGTGGAAACAGATGGCCGCAAAGTCACCCATGGTCCAATCGTAGCGCTTCTTGTATTCGTCCCAAGTCGTTGTGAGACTGTCCAGATATTGCTGGGTTGAATAGACACCATTGACATAAGGAGTGCTTGAATAGTTTGGTCGCCAGAAATCCATGATGTCGCGTGTTTGAGCAACATTATCATTGTTAAAAGCCATAATGCGTGGATTTTGCGTGATTAGCATCGCTACACTTCCAGCACCCTGAGTTGGCTCACCCGGAGTTGCCACACCATACTTGGCAATATCACTGGCAATGACCAAGACCTTGGACTCTGGAGAATTTTCCACATGTAACTTGGCATAATGAAGGGCAGCTGTTGCTCCATAGCAGGCTTCTTTGATTTCAAAGCTACGGGCGAAAGGCTGGATGCCTAACAGACCATGAACAAAGACCGCCGCCGCTTTACTCTGGTCAATTCCTGATTCGGTCGCCACGATGACCATGTCGATTTCTTCTTTTTCTTTATCTGTGAGGATAGAGTTGCTGGCACTGGCAGCCAAGGTAACAATATCCTCAGTCAGTGGTGCAATACTAATTTCATTTAACAAGAGTCCCTTGCTAAATTTTTCGGGGTCAACTCCCCTCGCTTCTGCTAAGTCTTGTAGTTTCAAGACATATTGACTGGTCGCAAAACCAATCTTATCAATACCGATTGTCATATTTACCTCTGTTTTTTCATTCATTGTAAAAAATCGTTCTATTCTATTTTATCACAAATAGGAACAAATGAGAGAAAAAAGACTTGATTCACCAAATCAAGCCTTTTCTTTGACAGCCTTAGGAGGAGATTCCTCGCTGTTTTCGGATATAGTAATAAAGTTTTAAAATCACCGTTCCACTTGCCATTCCAATAGAAATAACAAGAGCTAACATAACCACCAAAGTCGCACTGGCAAGGGCATGGCTGTAATCGCCT
Organism: Streptococcus sp. M143; assembly: GCF_000162495.1. NCBI lineage: Bacteria > Bacillati > Bacillota > Bacilli > Lactobacillales > Streptococcaceae > Streptococcus > Streptococcus sp. M143. The sequence continues at coordinate 989,606 of NZ_GG730097.1, forward strand.
GTCACAAAGAAGGCAGTCGTCCGATAGGAAAGATAACCTGGTACCAAGGGGGCAAGAATGGCCAAAACAAAGACCACCGCTGGTGTCTTATAGACAATACTTAAAATCTGGCTGATGCAAGAGCCAATTACTGCTGCGATAAAGGTCGCAATAATAACATTGGTTGGTTCTTTGAGCACGAGATAGAGGAGCCAAACGCCCATTCCCAAAATACCACCAGGTAGGAGCATGGAGCGTTGAACATTCAGTACGATTAAAAAGGTGATAATGGCAAGTAAACTCGCCACTGCTTGGAGCAAAATACTTGTTAGAGTCATCTTATGTCATCAAAACTAGGGCGACGGAGGTACCGGCCCCTAAAGCGAGGGTAATGAGCAAAGATTCAAACATCTTGCTCATACCAGAGTTGATATGGTTGGTCATGATATCCCGAACTGCATTTGTCAGAGCAATCCCTGGAACAAAGGGCATGACCGCTCCTGCTATGATCAGGTCTGCTGTCGAAGGAAATCCAGTATAGCGGGCCCAGAACTGGGCAATCAAGCCAAAAACAAAGGCACCCGCAAAAGCTGTTACAAAAGGAATTCGGATAAACTTCTCAACATAGAGAGAGAAGGCAAAACCAAACAAGGTCGCAACGCCTGCTCCAAAAGCATCATAGACATTGCCACCAAACATAATCGAAAAGAAAGGGGCACTGAGGGTCGCTGCAAGAGTCACTTGGAGCTTGCTATAAGGAAGGGCTTGATTTCTGATTTCCCTTAACTTTTGAAAGGCTGCAGAAAGATCGATCTGACCACCGACAAGTTCTCGTGATACTTGGTTGACATCGCAGACTTTTTCGATGTTATAGGAGGATGACGTCACCCGTTTCATCCGAGAAATATTGGTATTTTCAATCGAAAAGAAAATAGCTGCGGGCATGGCAAGAACATTGCAATCCACTATTCCCTGTGAATGGGCAATGCGAATCATGGTGTCCTCAACCCGATGAATCTCCGAACCACTTTTCAAGAGAATGGTTCCAGCTAGCATAATCACATCAATGACAGCATTTAACTCTTTTGATTCGTCCATTTTCTACTCCTATTTTCTACTCCCTTTATTCTATCACAAAAGTTCATGAAAAAAAATCTTTGTCATGAAATCATGACAAAGATTGGGTTAATTTCGTTCATTACTTGACGTTCTACTGCCATCTGAAGAATCCGTTGTAGGATTGCTACCTTGATTGTTACTCTGTGAAGGCGTCGTGTCTGTTCCTGAATTTCCGTGTTGAGACGAACTTGATGAAGAAGGAAGTGGTTTTGGTTTATAAATAGAAATCTTAACACGTGTTTTATTGAGATCTACCTTTTCTCCAGGTTTAGGGTCCTGACTAACAACTGTTCCTGCAGTAGTTCCTTCAGGAGCAGTTGATACTTCCACAACTTCGATATTGGCCTCTTTTACACCAACAATCTGAGTCAAATTGTTCTTAGTAAATTCGAGACTTGAACCAATGTAACTTGGCATCGAAACGCTGGTCACCTTCTTAGCAACTGTTAAGGTAATCGTGCTGGCTTTCGTGAGATCGTAAGTACTTCCTGCAGCTGGAGTTTGCCTAATGACTGTTCCTGGATCGCTTTCGCTAGATTCCTCTTCCTCGATCTTGATAAGATTTTCTGGAACCTTTTTCTCTTTGAGCTCTGCGACAACATCCGAGGACTTACGTCCTACATAGTTACTTAGTTGGAAGGATTGCTTACCTGATGAAACGATTAGATTTACTTTACTTCCTTCTTTTCGACCGCTTCTAGCTTCTGGATCTGTTCGAATGACGCGACCTTCGGCTACTGTGTCGCTGGCCTCTGTCTTTTCTTCACCTACTTCAAAATTAGCTTTCTTCAGTGTCTCTTTAGCTTCAGCAACTGTCTGTCCCGATACATCTGGAATAGCAATAGTCGCTGGAGTTCGGGAAAAGATCCAAATCAAAGAGGCTGCAACTAGCAAGGCACTGACCAGTAAAATCATATAGCGAGCTTTAAACTTCCGTTTTTTCGCTGGTTTTGGTACTGGTGCTTCATTTATCACCTGCTGAGTCTGCTGTTTTGATTGAGGTCGCTCTAATTGTGGCTTAGCCTTCGGAATAGAGGTCAGAGTGCTTTGTGGAACTTTAGGCAAGGTCTTGGTATCAACCTTGCTTGCCTCATCAAAGACTAGCTTTGGTTCTCTCCTACGATTGTGAGATAAACAACTCGACAAATCCACATACATTTCTGATACAGACTGATAGCGATCTGTTAATTTCTTGGCCGTTGCCTTGATAACGACATTTTCCAAAGCTTGTGGTACTGCTGGATTCTCAGCAATAACAGATGGGAGTGGTTTTTGGAAATGCTGGAGGGCAATAGTCACTGCACTATCCCCATCATAAGGGATATGTCCAGTCAACATTTCATAGAAAATAATCCCCATAGCATAGATGTCACTCTGCACAGTTGCCTTGGAACCACGGGCCTGCTCAGGTGAGAGATAGTGGACTGAACCGAGCATGGAGTTGGTCTGTGTCAGACTGGTCTCTGCAAAAGCCACGGCAATCCCAAAGTCTGTAACTTTGGCAGTTCCATCTGGTGTCAATAGGATATTTTGAGGTTTCAAATCTCGGTGGATAATCCCTCTCGTATGCGCCAGACGCATCGCCAAGAGAATCTGTCCCATAATACGGACGGCTTCTTCGTTTGAGAGAGGAGAGTGTTCTTTAATATAACGTTTGAGGTCAAGCCCTGCCACATACTCCATAGCTAGATACTGCTGACCGTCTTCCTCACCGATATCTGTTATTCGAACGATATGGGGATGATCCAGATCCGCCATGGCTCTCGCTTCACGTTGAAAACGTGCCACAGCAATCGGATCTGTCTGATAGTTAGTCCTCAGGACCTTAACCGCCACTTCTTCCCCGTCTAGGATCAAATCCTTGGCCAAGTAAACATCCGCCATGCCTCCTCGACCAATCTGTTTGATAATCCGATATCGTCCGGCAAAAATCTTGCCGATCTGGATCATTCTACTTCCTCCTCATTCATGTGAACAAGGGCAACCGTGATATTGTCTAAGCCTCCTGCATTGTTTGCAAAACGAATCAAAGTTGCCGCCTTGTCTGCCAAGGAAATATCACTCGTTACAATATCGTAGATATCGCTTCCTGAGATCATATTGGTCAAGCCGTCACTGTTGAGCAAGAGGTAGTCTCCTGGCTCTAGGCTAACCATGCCAAAATCTGGTTGAATTTCATCTTTTTGCCCAATGGATTGGGTGATGATATTTCTCTGCGGATGAATCTCTGCCTCCTCTGGAGTTAGCTGACCAGCCTTTAGCAGAGCATTAACCAAAGAATGATCACTTGTGAGCTGGCGATAATCTTCACCACGGATCAAACCGATACGAGAATCACCAATATGGGCATAAATAGCTTGATTTCCAATAATGGCTACTGCTTCAAGCGTTGTTCCCATCCCCTTATAGGCTTCGTCTTTCCCCATCTGATGAATTTTTTGATTTTCAAGTTCCAGATAGTGGGCAAACCATTCACGGATCTCATTGACGGTGTCGATTTGGGTATCAACCCAAGCCACGCCCAGATCTGTCACCGCCATCTCACTAGCGATATTGCCTGCACGGTGTCCTCCCATCCCATCAGCCAAGAGGATCATGGTGCGTCCTGCTCGGTTGACAAAGTGATTGACATAGTCTTGGTTATTTGTTCGTTTCTGACCAACATCTGTTAATAATGCTATTTCCATTGTGTCAGTTCCTTCCTAATCAGATATCTTGCGGAATTGGCTGATAAAGAATCCATCACTTCCGTACAATTCAGGAGTGATCAAGATACAGCCGTCCTTCAAAATATCCTTGCATTCATGTTCTAGTTTAACCTGCTCAAACTCGGGATGACTTTCTAAAAATGCCTCAACGACATGAAAGTTCTCCTCAGAGACAATAGTACAGGTACTATACGTTATTATACCACCTTTACGTAGCGTTTGACAAACACTACCTAGTATTTCCAGCTGAATTTGCTGTAATGATGCGAAATCCGCCGTTTCTTTATTGTATTTGATATCTGGTTTGCGACGCAAAAGACCAATTCCAGAACAAGGGGCATCTACTAAAATCTTGTCAAAAGAGTCCTTTTCAAAAAACTCATGTACCTTTCTGGCGTCCAATTTTTGCGTTTGCACCCGATCTGCCACACCCAGACGTTGGGCGTTTTCTTGGATCAAATCCAACTTGTGATCATATAGATCCAAAGCTGTCACCATACCAGATGTAAGGTAAGAAGCAATATGGGCTGTCTTTCCACCCGGAGCCGCACAGGCATCTAGGACCTGCTCATCGCCTTGTAAATCAAGAGTGGGAGCAACCAATTGACTGGACTCATCTTGGATGGTAATGGCTCCCTCGGCGAACAAGTCATGACCCGCAAAATGCCCCTGCTCCTTGACCAAACCAGAAACAGCCAAAAGTGAGTCACTCGCCTCTAACACGGCCTTGATTTCCTCTTTTCGACTCAAGTCGGTCACTCGGATACTGGCTTTGTTACGCACCAATAGGCTGTCAAAGATGGCTTGGGCTCGCTCTTCGCCGTATTCTTCCTTGAGCTTAGACACGAGCCAAACTGGGAGAGAATAAGCAATGGAATCACGCTTGTTTTTGCGTTTGATACTATCAATGTCTGGCCAGCCTTCTCGCAAAATACGACGAAGGACAGCGTTGACTAATTTTTCACTGCCTTTTTTACGGGCTTTAGCTAGCTCTACAGCTTCATTGACCACTGCGTGATTGGGAACCTTATCCAGATACCGAAGTTGGTAGGCACTCAGAAGGAGCAGGATATAGAGCCAGTTATCAAGCTTATCCCGGTCTTCGATAAAGTGGGACAGGTACCATTCCAGAGTCAGTTTTCGGGCTACCGTTCCGTAGACAATCTCTGTCACCAACCCCTTGTCTGCTACTGAGAGTCGACTCCCCTTGAGGTGTTTGTTTAAGGCAATATTGGAGTATGCTTGGTGGATAAAAACATCCTCTAACACTGCTAGAGATAGATTTCTAGCCGTTTCTACTTTAGTCACCAAATCGTTCTCCTACAGTCAATGTCCGTCCAACTCCGTTGAGGAAAGAAGCAATGTCCATCTTAGGCTTACCTGCTGGTTGCACTTGCTTGAGAGATAGAGCTCCTTCAGCCGTTGCAACGATCAATTCTTTCTTACCAATAGAGAGGATCTCACCTGGATTTCCCTGACCTTCTACTGGAAGGGCTTCATAGATCTTAAAGCGGTCGCCTTTGAGAAAAGTATGGGCAACAGGCCAAGGATTCATGCCGCGAATTTGGTTAAAGAGTTGGCGATTGGTTTTAGTCCAATCGAGTTTCTCTTCTTCTGGCTTAATATTTGGCGAGAAAGTGACTTGACTAGGATCTTGTGGTTCAGGTTTGATCTCCCCAGCAATATAGCCAGGAAGGGTGTCCAAAAGCAAGTCACGACCAACAATTGCCAATTTCTCAAACAAGGTTCCAACGTTGTCCTCATCTGTAATAGGAATACTACGGCGGGAAATCATATCTCCTGCATCCATTTCTTTAACCATTTCCATAATGGTCACACCAGCTTCCTCATCCCCTTGAATCAGGGCATAATGAATGGGAGCTCCACCACGGTGTTTTGGAAGAAGGGAAGCGTGAACATTGACTGCAAAGTCCATGCTATCAAGAAGTTTGCTTGGGAGAAACTGCCCAAAAGCAGCAGTGATAATCCCATCAGCTCCTAGCTTCATAATGGCTTCCATCTCTGGACTCCCAGATAATTTTTCAGGCTGGTAGATAGGAAGGCCTGCTTCTTTTGCAGCCTGCTTAACTGGGGTTTCTTGGATGACTTTTTTACGGCCGACAGCGCGGTCTGGCTGAGTCACAACAGCTAGAATCTCGTAACGGTCATCTGATAACAACCCCTTCAAAACTGTCGCTGAAAATTCAGGTGTCCCCATAAAGATTAGTTTTGTCATTTCTTCTCCTTCTTATAAAAATTGCTGCGGTTCGTGATCAATACTGAGACGAAGCTCGCTATTTTCTCTTTCTTGAGTTAAGGCCAGAACCTGATTTAGAGTCGGTCCCAGCTCATCTTCTAAACGGTATTTAGTCAAAATCTGGTAATGATAAAGGTTGTGGGTACGGGCAATGGGTTTTGGTGTCGGTCCAAGGATTTTACTAGTTTCCGATAAACCTGAGCGCAAAATCCCCATGACTTCATAGGCACGTTTGACAACCTCTTCTTCTTTCTTGTGAGAGAGGGTAATCCCAATCGTAAAATAATAAGGCGGGTAGCCGAGTTGGCGCCTGATACTCATTTCATAAGCGTAAAAGCCATCGTAGTCCTGATCTTTGGCAAAACGAATGGCATAATGCTCAGGATTGTAAGACTGGATCAAGACCTGCCCAGCCTTTTCTGCACGACCTGCACGGCCTGCCACCTGAGTTAAGAGCTGGAAGGTTCTCTCAGAAGAACGGAAATCTGGCAGATTCAAGGCCGTATCCGCATTGAGCACTCCGACTAGGGTCACATTTGGAAAATCCAAGCCCTTGGCAATCATCTGAGTTCCCAGCAAGATATCTGCTTCACCTCGACCAAACTGGTCCAGTAAGGCTTGGTGACTGCCTTTCTTACGGGTCGTATCCACATCCATCCGTAGAATGCGTGCCTGAGGAAAGAGCTCTGCTAGCTCATCATAGGCTTTCTGAGTCCCCGTCCCGTAGTAACGAATACTGCGACTCTGACAGTTTGGACAGACATGAGGAATCCCCTTCGAAAAACCACAATAATGGCAATTCATGGTCTTGGTATCCATGTGCAGGGTTAGAGAAATGTCACAGTTGGGACAACTATCCACCGTCCCACACTCCCGACACATGACAAAGCTAGAATAACCCCGGCGGTTGAGCATGAGGACTACCTGTTCTTTTTTGTCCAGACGGTCTTGGATGGCTTCTAGCAAAGGAGGGGTAAAGTTTGATGTCTCATTTTGTCCGATATAGTCCCGAAAGTCAATCACTTGAACCTCAGGAATAGTGGCTAAAGGATTGGCCCGTTGGGTTAGCCGCAAGTGTTGATAGACACCTTTTCCAGCCCGCGCACGGCTTTCCAGACTTGGTGTCGCTGAACCAAGGACCAGGGCTGCTTGATTGTACTGGGCCCGTAGAATGGCGACCTCTCTAGCATGATAACGGGGATTGCTGTCTTGTTTGTAGCTAGCTTCATGCTCTTCATCGATAATTATGACGCCTAGACTTTTCAAAGGTGCAAAGATGGCTGATCTAGCGCCAATAACAACTTGGGCATCGCCGCGCTCAACCTTGCGCCATTCATCGTACTTTTCACCACTGGACAGGCCTGAGTGAAGAATGGCCACTTTCTCGCCGAAACGAGCAATGAAACGCTCTGTCATCTGCGGCGTCAGAGAAATCTCAGGTACCAGCAAAATGGCCGTCTTGCCCTTGTCCAAGGCTCCTTGGATGATCTGTAAGTAAACCTCAGTTTTCCCACTTCCTGTAATTCCTTGGAGGAGGAAAGGAGGCTGTTGACTGCCAATAGCACTGACAACCGCATCACGTGCCTGTCTTTGTTCAGGATTCAATTCCAAAGGTTGGCTGACTTCAATGCCTTCAAAATAAACAGCTGAGCGTTGCACTTCCTTTTGGACTATGGACACAGCACCTTGTTCCACAAAGAAGTTGACTTGCTCCCGCGAATAAGACTCTAACAAGCTAGCCAGAGGAGCACTTTCAGGATGAGACAGCAAATAGTCTCTCAGCTCTGCCTTTTTCTTAGCACGGGTAGAAATCTCAGTCTGCTCTAGTCGATTAGCATCAACCTCATACCAAGACTGGGTCTTGACCTTCTTTTGATCGACTGCCTGGTATTCTAAACGGAGTAGCCCTTTTCTAGTCAAACGCATCATTTCTGCCTGTTTGGCAAAGTCTAGAGAAGAAAAGGCTAGCGAAGCTTCTGAACCAAACAAACGCTCTTTGTCTGCCTGACTCAGACCTTCCAGAGGATAGAGAATCTTATCATAACTAGAGTTTAAAAATCCCGGCAACATGGCTTTTAGAATGGAGATTTTGTAAGAAAAGACAGACTTGCGTAACTCCTCAGCCAGCCAGAGTTGCTCTTGAGTCAAGACGGGGGAAAAGTCTAGCACTTCTGCAATCTCCTTCAAGTCCTGATCAGCTACTTCTCCCGACTGGGACTCCAAACCTAGCACAATTCCTTGGATCAAACGATTGCCCTTGCCGAAGGGGACATGGACCCGCATACCGACTTCCAGCATCTCTACAAATTCTTCAGGGACCTTATAACTATAGGGCTGGTCCGTCTGCATCAGGGGAACATCCACGATAATCTTTGCGATAGCCATTTTCTCACCTCCTTCTTGTCAGTAAATTCTTGCAATAGAAAAAATAAGATTGAGTCCCCCCAACCTTAAATTTTTTCACCATCTTCTTTTTCTTTAGCGATTTGCTCTTTGATTTTCTTTTCTTCTTCTTCTTTGCGGCGTTTTTCTTCTTCGATACGGAGACGAACCGCTTCACGTTTTCCTTCTGGATCTGGGTGAATGGTTACATTTCCAGACTCGATTTCTTCCAAAGCGCGAAGAGTTGATTTTTCAGACTTAAACTCTTGAGTTGCTGGCGCGCCTGCTTCTAGTTCGTGGGCACGCTTTGCTTCCAAAATTACGAGTGAATATTTAGATGGTACCTTGTCAAGCAAGGTATCAATAGAGGGTTTTAACATCATTTGCTTGTACCTGTTTCCTATAGTTTATCGAGTAGTTGGAGATTTTGGCAACATCTCCTGGTAGTGACCAATGACACGGTCCACACGGAAGTGTTCTGCTTCGATCACACGCTTGACACGTTTAGCAGCGAGGGGCACCTGATCGTTGACAATGGCATAATCATACTCACGCATGAGGGCAATTTCTTCCTTGGCTTTTTCGATTCGTTGGGCAATCACTTCAGCACTATCTGTTCCACGACCTACCAAACGATCTTGCAATTCATCCAAATCTGGTGGCGTTAAAAAGATAAAGACAGCATCTGGAACCTTTTTCTTAACCTGAAGGGCTCCTTGGACTTCAATCTCAAGAAAGACATCGATTCCCTTGTCCAGAGTTTCATTGACATAGGTCAGCGGAGTTCCATAGTAGTTACCGACATATTCTGCATATTCCAACATCTGACCTTGACGGATCAGCTCTTCAAACTCTTCACGAGTACGGAAGAAATAGTCCACTCCGTCCACTTCACCAGGACGTTGCGCACGCGTCGTCATCGATACAGAGTATTGAAATTGATTCTCAGAACTCTCAAAAATCTCTCTTCTAACCGTTCCTTTCCCAACTCCTGAAGGACCAGAAAAAACGATTAGCAAGCCTCGGTCTGCCATTATGTCTCCTTTAGTTAGTCTGTGAAATAAAGTAAAATTTCTCTCGGATACTGATGATAGCGTCAGTTATCCTTCTACAGTCTTTCTATCTAGTGTAACAAAAAAGCAGTAATTTTTCAACTGCTCTTTCTTATTTATTTAGCATAATCTACTGCACGAAGTTCACGGATCACGGTTACCTTGATATTTCCTGGGTAATCGAGATTATTTTCAATTTTCTCACGAACTTTGTGAGCCAAGATTGTGACTTTGTCGTCTTTGATTTGTCCTGGATTAACCATGATACGGATTTCACGTCCTGCTTGAAGAGCAAAGCTATTTTGCACTCCTTCAAAGCTATTAGCGATTTCTTCCAAATCATGGAGACGCTTGATGTAGCTTTCAAGAGATTCACTCCGAGCACCTGGACGCGCTGCACTCAAGGCATCTGCTGCAGCAACAATCACTGCAATGACGCTTTCGGCTTCGACATCACCGTGGTGGCTAGCAATCGTATTCACCACAACTGGGTGTTCCTTGTACTTACGAGCCAATTCCGTACCAATCTCAACGTGGCTACCTTCAACCTCACGGTCAATAGCTTTCCCGATGTCGTGAAGGAATCCAGCACGACGGGCAAGAGCTGCATTTTCACCAAGTTCACTGGCGATGATACCAGATAACTTAGCAACCTCAATCGAATGACGCAAGACATTTTGTCCATATGAAGTACGGAACTGCAAGCGTCCCATGATCTTCATCAAGTCTGGATGAAGGTTTGGAGCACCAATCTCATAGGCAGCAGCCTCACCATATTCACGGATTTTATTGTCAATCTCCTGACGGTTTTTCTCCACCAACTCCTCGATACGAGCTGGGTGGATACGGCCATCCTTGAGTAACATTTCCATGGTCATACGAGCAATTTCACGACGAATCGGGTCAAATCCTGACAAGGTTACCACTTCTGGCGTATCGTCGATAATGACATCAACCCCTGTCAAACTTTCAAAGGTACGAATATTGCGACCTTCACGTCCGATAATGCGACCTTTCATCGTGTCATCTGGGAGATGGACTGTCGAGTTGGTTGACTCTGCGACATAGTCACCAGCGATACGCTGCATAGCCTGAACCAAGATATCTTTCGCAATCTTGTCTGAACGTTCCTTCACTTCTTGCTCAGCCTCACGAATGCGGCTAGCAATTTCCTTGGTCAAGTTTTCCTCTGTCTGAGCCAAGATAATATCTCGAGCCTCAGTTTGGGAAAGAGAACTGATACGTTCAAGTTCAGCTTCTTTTTGTCTTTCGACTTCCTCTAATTGCTCTTCACGTGCATCAAGGTTTTTTGCTCTATCAGAAATACTTTGTTCTTTTTGTTCAAGTGTTTTTTCTTTGTTCGTCAAATTGTCGTCTTTTCGGTCAAGGCTCGTAGCTCTCTCCGTCAAACGACTTTCAATTTGCTTGAGCTCCTGACGTTCTGACTTAAATTCAGCGTCCACTTCTTCACGGTATTTTCTGGCTTCCTCTTTGGCCTCCAATAGTGCTTCTTTTTTAAGAGACTTGCTTTCGCTCTTGGCTTCATTTAGCAGTAAATCCGCTTCGCGCTCAGCTTGTCCTCGTAAATTAGTTGCTTCTTGTTCAGCATTTAGAAGCATCAACTCTGCAGCCTCTTGAGATGATTTCATCTTAGCTGAGATGCTGACATATCCAATGACTAAACCAATGATGACGGCAAAAACAACAATCGCAATGGTCATGATTTCCATGTTTTTACCTCATTAAATTTGTTTATCGAATGACATACATTCCTTAATATTCTATCATAAAAAACCGATTTCCACAAACCCAAATTGAAGAGTTTTGTGTGAATTTTTGAAGAAATCCCTTGGATTTTCAAGCAAGATTAAGAATCATTAAAAATTTAAATTTCCACGAAAAACGAAGCAAAAAAGAGCAATCACCCACCAAATACTACTTCTACAAACGCCTTAGAGAAAGTTCAGGAACAAGTGAAAGCGGTTCACTGCGGACAGATTTAACAGCCAGATCCCCATCATCACACTACTTCAAAATACCAAAAATATACTGAATAAATTTCACATATTCCAACATCTCAGTCGCGCTATAATAAAGCCTTTTATCCTCAAACTTTCAGGAAAACTTTAGCACCTTGTGAGATTGACAGCCAGACGTTGACTTGTTCTGGTGAACTTCGCCATTAGTTAAAAGCAATCAGCAAGAATATAAGATGTCTAGTATTTGATTTTCAAAATTTCAAAAATTTAGAGTGATAGTTCTCGTCACTTTGAATGTTAGAAAAGAGAGAACCAATCTGATTCTCTCTCATGCTTAATTAGATGTCACTCTCTACAGTTGACAAAAAGCCCAAAAACCCCAGATAGCCTTGAGCTATCCGGGGTTTTTGTTTTCATCGCTAAAATGATATCAACAATTTCATTTTAGTCGATTTCTGGGACTTAGTCTTCTAAATCCATTTCAGAAGCTGCTGATTTCTTCTTCTTGCCAAGAAGAGAGGCAGTTGCCAAGGCAGCTACTCCTAATCCAAGACCAGCAAATTGGTTACTTGCAGTTCCTGTATTTGGAAGTTTTCTACCGTTTGAACGTCCTGGTCCAGCAGGTTGTTGTGCAGGAGCTTGTGAGTGGTTCAATGCACTTGAGATTGAAGCACTGTCAGACAAGCTAGCTGAGGTACTTGCACTATCGCTCAAGCTTGCTGAAGTACTTGCTGAAGTTGAGGCATTGCCTGAACCATTGCTTGTACTTGTTGAACCTGAACCGCTACCTGAGTTGTTGCTTGCACTGATTGAAGCTGAAGCTGATTGGCTAGCTGATACAGATGCTGAAGTGCTTTGACTTGCTGATACTGATGCGCTAGCTGATTGACTAGCTGAACCATTGCTTGTGCTTGTTGAACCTGAACCGCTACCTGAGTTGTTGCTTGCACTGATTGATGCAGAAATGCTGTCACTCAAGCTTGTACTTGTTGAGACTGACTCACTTGCGCTGATTGAGGCTGAAGTACTATCGCTCAATGATACGCTTACTGACTTGCTGAGTGAAACTGACTCACTTGCACTTACAGATTCAAGGTAGCTAGGAAGGTTAAACTCTGGCTTAGATTCGCTTGTTGGCTCACCCTTACTATAGCTGAATGAGTTAGATTGTTGTGACGCACTTGTACTCAAACTACTTGAAACGCTATTGCTAAGTGATGTAGATGTGCTTACGCTGTTACTCAAGCTTACTGAAGTACTTGTTGAAACTGAAGTACTACTTGAGTTGTTGCTTGCTGATTCAGATGCACTAATTGAAGCAGACACGCTGTTGCTCATGCTTGT
>NZ_GG730096.1:0-1254 GCF_000162495.1 Streptococcus sp. M143
GAGGAAGGTTTTAAAGACAGTCTGAAAAAGAGGATGAACCAGCTTTAGATTGTCCTCAATGAGTCCGAAAAATTTCTCGGGTTCCTTATTCTGAAAGTGAAAAAGCAAGAGTTGGTAGAGATGATAGTGGTGTTTTAAGTCTTCTGAATAGCTCAAAAGCTTGTCTAGAATTTCTCTATTCGTTAAGTGCATACGAAAAGCAGGGCGATAAAATCTCTTATCGCTGAGTTTACGGCTTTCTTGTTGAATGAGCTTCCAGTAGCGCTTGATAGCCTTGTATTCATGGGATTTTCTATCGAATTGGTTCATGATTTGGACCCGCACACGGCTCATAGCACGGCTTAAGTGTTGCACAATGTGAAAGCGATCCAATACAATTTTTGCATTTGGGAGTGAAACAGTCTGGTAGACTGTTTCAGCCTGAGCCTAGAAATTCGAAAGCGAAGTCGTTTAGCCAAGTCATAGTAAGGGCTAAATATATCCATCGTAATGATTTTCACCTGCCAACGGACGGCTTGATTGTAGCGAAGAAAATGATTTCGGATGATAGTTTGTGTCCTGCCTTCAAGGACAGCGATGATATTGAGCTTGTCAAAATCTTGCGCAATGAAACTCATCTTTATCTCCCGATTGAAACAGTCACTCCCCTGACTGTTTCAACATCCCAAGACATAATCTCTGGAAGACGAGAAAAATCATGTTTAAAATGGAAGTCATTGAACTTTCGGAGAACAGTTGAAGTTGAAATGGACAGCTGATGAGCAATATCGGTCATAGAAGTCTTTTCAATCAACTTTTGAGCAATCTTTTGATTGATAATACGAGGGATTTGGTGATTTTTCTTAACGAGAGAAGTCTCAGTGACCATCATTTTCGTGCAATGATAGCATTTGAAACGACGCTTTTTAAGGAGGATTCTAGTAGGCATACCAGTCGTTTCGAGGTAAGGAATCTTAGAGGTTTTTTTGAAAATCATATTTCTTCATTTGATATCCGCACTCAGGGCAAGATGGGGCGTCGTAGTCCAGTTTAGCGATGATTTCCTTGTGAGTATCCTTATTGATGATATCTAGAATCTGGATATTAGGGTCTTTAATATCGAGTAGTTTTGTGATAAAATGTAATAGTTCCATATGATTCTTTCTAATGATGGTTTGGTCGCTTTTCATTATAGATCTTATGGGACTTTTTTTTCTACAACAAAATAGGCTCCATAATATCTATAGGGGGTTACCCACTACAAATATTATAGAG
>NZ_GG730095.1:0-620 GCF_000162495.1 Streptococcus sp. M143
CTTGGTTTAAGTGCTCGAATTCGTCGGAAACGGAAGTATTCTTCCTACCAAGGAGAGATTGGCAATAAAGCAGAGAATCTTATTCAGCGCCAATTTGAAGCAGCCAAAACAATGGAAAAGTGCTATACGGATGTGACTGAGTTTGCCATTCCAGCAAGTACTCAAAAGCTTTACTTATCACCAGTTTTAGATGGCTTTAACAGCGAAATTATTGCTTTTAATCTTTCTTGTTCGCCTAATACAAACGATGTTAGAACAGGCATTCACAGAGAAGCACTATGAGAATACGAGTCTCCATAGTGATCAAGGATGGCAATACCAACACGATTCTTATCACAGGTTTTTAGAGAGTAAGGGAATCCAAACATCTATGTCACGTAAAGGTAACAGCCCAGACAACGGTATGATGGAATCTTTCTTTGGCATTTTGAAATCGGAAATGTTTTATGGTTATGAGAAGGCGTTTCAGTCACTTAAGCAATTGGAACAAGCTATTGTGGACTATATTGATTACTACAACAACAAACGAATTATGGTCAAACTAAAAGGACTTAGCCCTATGCAATACAGAACTAAATCCTTCGCTTAAATTATTTGTCTAACTTTTTGGGGTCAGTACA
>NZ_GG730094.1:0-53105 GCF_000162495.1 Streptococcus sp. M143
GGCGGTGTAGCTCAGCTGGCTAGAGCGTCCGGTTCATACCCGGGAGGTCGGGGGTTCGATCCCCTTCGCCGCTATAAAGATCTTGTTGGACCTTTAGCTCAGCTGGTTAGAGCTCTCGGCTCATAACCGAGTGGTCGTAGGTTCAAGTCCTACAAGGTCCATTTTATATTTTGGAGGATTACCCAAGTCTGGCTGAAGGGAACGGTCTTGAAAACCGTCAGGCGTGTAAAAGCGTGCGTGGGTTCGAATCCCACATCCTCCTTTTATTATTAACGCGGGATGGAGCAGCTCGGTAGCTCGTCGGGCTCATAACCCGAAGGTCGTAGGTTCAAATCCTGCTCCCGCAATTTGGCTCGGTAGCTCAGTTGGTAGAGCAATGGATTGAAGCTCCATGTGTCGGCGGTTCGATTCCGTCTCGCGCCATTTTATAATAGTTATGCGGGTGTAGTTTAGTGGTAAAACTACAGCCTTCCAAGCTGTTGTCGCGAGTTCGATTCTCGTCACCCGCTTTGAACTTTGTTCAAATTACCAAGTTTTTGACTTGGGCGCGTAGCTCAGGTGGTTAGAGCGCACGCCTGATAAGCGTGAGGTCGGTGGTTCGAGTCCACTCGTGCCCATTAATAGGAGAATTACTCAAGAGGCTGAAGAGGACGGTTTGCTAAATCGTTAGGTCGGGTAACTGGCGCGGGGGTTCGAATCCCCCATTCTCCGTGATGTGATTTGAGAATCTTTATTAACTCTAGTGGGTTGGTGAAAAGTCATATTCTGGAGAGAGCCACATTGGCACTCTCTTTTTTTGGCTCTTTATCCTTGAGAAAGGTTTGAAAGACAGCCTGAAAGTGAGGGTGGACCAGCTTGAGATTATTTTCAACGAGTTCGAAAGAATTTTCTGCCTCCTTGTTCTGAAAGTTAAAAAGCAAGAGCTGATAGAGATTATAGTGTTTTTTCAGGTCTGGCGATAAAAGCGTTTATGACTTAGTTTCCGACTCTCCTGTTGGATGAGTTTCCAGTAGAGTTTGATTGCCTTATATTCGTACGATCTCCTATCAAACTGATTCATGAGTTGGATGCGAAGGCGGCTCATAGCACGGCCGAGATTTTGTACAATGTGAAAGCAATCGAGGATGATTTTAGCAGAAGGAAAGAGTTTCTTAGCGACGACCGTCATAGGGACTTTCTCGATTAATTTTTGAGCGATTTGGTGGTTTTTCTTGACTAAGGGAGTCTCTGCGACAGCCATTTTTCCACGGACTTTACAGCGAAAACACCGTTTTCTCAATCGAATCAGCCTTTTGTATCTCGCACCTTCTAGATAAGGGATTTTAGATTTTTTTGAAAATCATATTTCTTCAGTGATTTCCTGTTGGGGGATCCATATTGATAATATCTACACTCTTGATATTAGGGCCTTTAATATTGAGTAGTTTTGTGATAAAATGTACACTT
Organism: Streptococcus sp. M143; assembly: GCF_000162495.1. Taxonomy (NCBI): domain Bacteria; kingdom Bacillati; phylum Bacillota; class Bacilli; order Lactobacillales; family Streptococcaceae; genus Streptococcus; species Streptococcus sp. M143. The sequence continues at coordinate 1,447 of NZ_GG730094.1, forward strand.
AATTTGACAATTCAAGCCAACAAATAGGCTCCATAATCTCCATAGTGGTTTTACTCACTACAGAATTATAGAGCTTTATTATCTAATGCTGTTTCTGTAACTTTCATACTAGAAAAAATCATAAATAGACTAGATCTAGTGGTATACTAAGGTTAGAGACTTTAAGTGGCTGGGGGATAATCGAGATGAAAAATGGAGTAAAATTTCACAGTATTTTTTATAGATTTATACTATTTATCTTTGTAGTATTTCTAACTGTGATTTCAATGATCTTAGATGCAAAAAAGCGCAAATTCGCTTTTTTAACCTATCTTTGACTATCGGACAAGAGGAGTTGAAGGTTGTTACAGTTGTAGTTTTGCTCCTTACTTTTCTTCTATCTTTCTTGTTCAAATGGAAGTGTTTAATCCATAAAACTGGGATTTATCTAAGAAAAATTGATTTATTTGTAGATTGGAATGAGATTAGAGGTCTTAGCCATGTCTGGATAAATGAATATCATCGTGGACCTCATGGTTTCCTGTTCTATAATCGTAAGACGCTGGTTATTTATAGAGAAAATTATCAACCGATTTGCCTTTATAATATTTCAATATTGGCCTTATATGTGGCTAAATGTTATCATCCAAAATTGAAAACCAATATAGTTTCAGCAACGTTGGCAAGTCTCTTCAATATGGCTTTAAATGCATGCTTCTTGTACGAGATGTTTAGTAAAAATTTGGTGAATATAAAAGCTGAAGTCTTTATGTTTTGGCTGCTTTTGTATGCTGTTAAAGTTTTTGCACTTCCATTGGTCATGCTTGGACACGAAAATCACTGCTATGGGGTTTCTTTGGTACATAGCACGGCATATAAAAAGAATGCTTCGAAAGCTATTAACCTGTAAATTGTTGACAGGTTAATAGCTATTTATATATCTGTTGCTTTCTACATTCAAAAAGCACTATATGTTGCTAGTTGCATATAGTGCCGTTGTTAAGTCCAGCTAGTGAGTGAGATTTCACCACTATTGAGCCAGATTTCTGTCTGGTCATCAAGCTGGATAAGGAGTTGTCCTTTGTCGGAGATGTCCTTGGCGACTCCTTTTTTTCAGTCTGTTCTTGGATAAAACTGACCTCTCTTCCTAGAACAAGAGAGTGTTCTTTATAAAGATAGAGTAGTTCTTCGGGTGCTGTTTGGTAGAAACAACGCCAAATTTCTGAGATTAGTTCGTTTCGTGTGATAGGAGCTGGTGGTGTAAAGAGACTTCCAGCTTTTTCTTTTATCTCTTTGGGAAAATCGCTGATGGCAAAGTTGATTCCAACGCCGATAATGACATCTGTTACTAGACCTGTTTCCACGGACGTCATGGCTTCGGTGAGGATACCTGCTATTTTTTTATTTTTAAAGTAGATGTCATTTACCCATTTGATACCCACGTCAATCAAGGTGAGGTTTTTAATAGCTTTGTAAATGGCGCCTGCTGTAAGTAATGTGTAGGCAGGAAGCTGGTCATAGGTGAGATTTGGCTGAATATGTAATGACATATAAATACCTCCCTGAGCAGGAGAGTAGTAAGGGCGCTGAAAGCGGCCACGACCTGCTGTTTGACATGTGGAAAGATAGAGACTATTTCCCAGGCTTCCACCTTCAATACCTTCTTTTGCATCTGTTTGAGTAGATTTTGTTTCAGGCTTGTAGAGAATGCTTAAGTTGGTTTTCTCTTGAATCAAATCAGGTAGGATCAAATCGCCTTGAATAAGTTTGTAACCTTTATTTTTAATACTGTCAATCACGAGCCCTTCTTGTTGGAGGCGTTGAATTGCCTTCCATATGGATGTACGACTTAACGACAGTTCTTCTGCAATTTTTTCTCCGCTAACATAGTCGTTTTCTCTAGCTAATATTTGGTAGACTAGTTGGTGTGATTTCATTGATTTTCCTTTCTAGCTAAGAGGGAGTGAGAGAGTTCTTTTCGAGTTTGACTCGGTGTTTTTTGAAAAAACTGCTTGTAGGCTTTTGAAAAATGTAGTGGATCTGAGAAACCCACGGAGTATGCAATGACTTTAATAGATTCTTCAGTATGTTCCAGAAGTTGTTGTGCACGATGCATCCGAACGTAGAGTAGATACTCTTTTGGAGAGAGTTGGTGAAATTCTTTAAACACACTAGTTAAGTAACTTCTATGAACCGATAGCTCTTTAGCTAAATCTTGAATGGTGAGCGATTGTGGATAGTGACTATCTATCAATCGTTTGCAGTCAAGATAGAGTTGGTGGGTTGATGAAATATTCTTTTTTTTCTGATTAGGAGCAATCGTTCCTAAATGAAACATCAATTCATGAAGTTGCCCCATGATATGGAGTTGTGCTAGTTCGTTTGATTTTGTTACCTGAGCAAAACGGACAATATTTTCAATGAGTTTTGCAGTTGTCTGTGTATGACAGTTTTTTGACTGGATGAGGTAGGATTGATCAGAAATTTGAGACAGAGCAAAATAGTCAGGTGCCCTCCCTCCAGTAATCCCTAACCAGTAGTAAGCCCAAGGATCCTGGCTATCTGCTTGATAGAAGGTTAATTCATCTGGTTTTAGTAAAAAGAAATCTCCTGCCTTTAAATCAACAATTTTACCCTTATAATGGAATTGACCTTTTCCTTTAGTAATGTAATGTAGTACATAGGTATCTCGAATAGCTGGGCCAAAAGAGTAGTTAGGCGTGCATTCTTCATAACCGTAAAAGCTAAGAGAAAGATCAATTGTTCCAGTCTGGTATTCTGAAAAAACGAGCATGTGCCACCTCCTACCTAACATTTTACCATACTTTGTAGACATTTCTCTATTTTAGAAAGCGCTTTTATGTGATAAAATTTTATCAAGAAATCGAAGAGGTGATATATATGGGAGTTCGAATAGAGAATAATCTATTTTACGTTGAGAGTAACGGTCTAAGTTTGATTATTGAAAATAGGGATGGGTTCTTATTATTAAAACATTTAGGAAAGACCATTAAGAACTATAGAGGTGCCAATAGTGTTTATGAACGCGATCATGCTTTTTCACCTAATCCAACAGCTACTAATCGAACCTTTAGTTTGGATACGCAACGTCAAATTTTTGGACAACATGGTTTGGGTGACTTTAGAAAACCAACTTTACAGGTTCAACATGATTCAACTGAAGTAACAGACTTTCGATTTGTAGAAGCAAAGATTTTAAAAGGTCAGAATGGTCCACAGGGCTTACCTTCTCCACACAGCATGGATGGTACAGAGACGCTTGCCTTGATTTTAGAAGATTCTAAGGCTCAACTTAGTCTGACTTTGTATTATACAGCTTTTGAAAATGATGCGACAATTGCTAGTTACAGCAAATTGGAAAATAATAGTAATCAGGAAGTTGTCATCCACAAGGACTTTTCTTTTATGGCTGATTTTCCCGCTGCAGCTTACGAAATAGTGACTTTACAGGGAGCTTATGCTCGTGAAAAGACTGTTCGACGTCAACAGGTAGAACAAGGAATTTTTTCGATTAGTTCGAACCGTGGAGCTTCTGGGCATGCTCAAACACCAGCTCTTCTATTATGTGATCAAGGAGTCACAGAGGATGCTGGGAATGTGTTTGCTATTCAACTGATGTATAGTGGAAACTTCGAAGCTTTTGTCCAAAAGAATCAACTGAATGAAGTTCGGGTGGCTATTGGCATTAATCCAGAAAATTTTTCTTGGAAGTTAGATCCTGAGGAAAACTTTGAAACACCGGTAGCTTTAGTGACCTTTTCAGATCAGGGATTAACTGGTATTAGTCATGAAAGTCAGAATTTTGTACTTAAGCACATTATGCCAAGTCAGTTTTCTAAAAAAGAACGTCCAATTCTAATCAATAACTGGGAAGCTACCTACTTTGACTTTCAGAGAGAAAAACTGTTAGAATTGGCAGATGAGGCTAAGAAAGTTGGTATTGAACTTTTTGTATTAGATGATGGGTGGTTTGGTAATCGCTTTGATGATAATCGTGCTTTAGGTGATTGGGTTGTTAATGAGAAAAAACTGGGTGGAAGTCTAGACAGTCTGATTTCAGCTATCCATGAAAGAGGTTTGCAGTTTGGGCTTTGGTTAGAGCCTGAAATGATTTCTGTAGATAGTGATTTGTATCGTAAACATCCTGACTGGGCTATTCAGGTTCCAGGATATGAGCATACCTATTCTAGAAATCAGTTAGTACTTAATCTTGCCAATCCCCAGGTAGTAGGATATTTGAAAAATGTTTTGGATGAACTCCTCTCCCATCATAAAATTGACTACATCAAATGGGATATGAACCGCAATATCACTAATCTGGGGAATGGTTCAGTTTATCTGGAAACCCAGATGCAGTCTCATCAGTATATGTTGGGGCTTTACGAACTCGTTTCTTATCTGACAGAGAAGCATAGCCATATTCTCTTTGAGTCCTGCTCTGGTGGCGGTGGCAGAAATGATCTTGGTATGATGCGTTATTTCCCACAAGTCTGGGCTAGTGATAATACTGATGCAATTGCACGTTTACCAATTCAATACGGCTCATCCTATCTCTATCCAACCATTTCTATGGGGGCTCATGTGTCAGCAGTACCAAATCATCAGATGGGACGAATGACACCATTGGAAACTCGTGGTCATGTGGCAATGATGGGGAATCTGGGTTATGAGCTTGATTTGACAAGTTTATCAGATGAGGAGAAAGTTGAGATTGCTGATCAGGTGAACTTGTATAAAGAATTGCGGCCAGTAGTCCAGTTGGGAAACCAGTATAGGTTAATCAATCCCGATGCTGAATCCAATGAAGCAGCTGTACAATTTAACTATGGAAATCAAACAATTGTAACCTACGCCCGAATCTTATCAGTTGTAGAGACCATGGAAACAACTTTAAAGTTAAAAGATTTGGATGAAGAGGGACGGTATGAATTACAGGAAAATGGTGTAGTTTACTCAGGTGCAGAACTCATGTATGCGGGTATTACTATGGAGCTTCCGCAGGGAGATTATCTCAGCAGGCAGTTACATTTCATTAGAAGATAAGGAGACAAGATCATGAGATGGTATAAAAAGATAAGCTTAATTGCTGCTACAGGACTCTGCCTTTTGGGACTGTCAGCTTGTAGTAGTCAAGAGGAGTCAACTGATGGCAAGGTAACGATTGAGTTTTTTAACCAGAAGACCGAGATGGCAGATACCTTGCAAAGGATAGTGGATGATTTTGAAAAGGAACACCCTAATATTGATGTGAAGCTGACTACAGTACCTTCAGCTGGAATTGTGCTAAAGACTCGTATTTTATCAGGAGATGTTCCAGATATTATTAATATCTATCCTCAAAATATGGATTTTCAGGAGTGGGCGAAGGCAGGCTATTTTGCAGATATGACAGGAAAACCCTATCTTGAGAACATCAAGAATGACTATGCCGAAAAGTATGCAATCAATAACAAGATTTATAGTGTGCCATTAACAGCCAACCTTTATGGAATCTATTACAATAAAACAAAATTTAAAGAATTAGGACTTGAGGAACCGAAGACTTTTAAAGAATTTCAAGAGATTGTTAAAAAGATAAAAGATAGTGGAAATTCTCCATTTGCAGTTGCAGGCAATGAAGGCTGGACATTAAATGGTTACCACCAACTTTCTCTCATTACTCTTACAGGTAGTGGAGGCGCGGCTAATAACTACCTTCGCTTTTCAAAACCAAACGCTATCTCTGCAGATGATGCTATTTTAAAAGCAGATGCAGAACGACTCGATTTATTGGCAGATAATGCTCAAGATGGTTGGCGTGGTGCTTCTTATAATGATGCAGTGGTAGCATTTTCGAGTGAAAAAGCTTTGATGATGCCACAAGGATCATGGGCATTAGCGGCAATTAATCAACAGGATCCAAAATTTGAGGTGGGGATGTTTGCCTTCCCAGGAGAAGAAGTAGGAAAAGAAGTCACTGTTGGTGCAGGGGACATGGCATTATCAACTTCAGCTACTACCAAACATCCGAAAGAAACCGAAGAATTTATCAGCTATATGACTAGTCCAAAAGCTATGCAGTCATACTATGATGTAGATGGTTCACCAGTTGCGGTGAAAGGCATACAGGAAAAAGAAGATTCAGCGCTTGCAGCTATTTCTAAACTGGCATTTACGGATAAACATTATGTTTGGTTGGGCCAACGCTGGAACTCTGAAGAAGACTTTTTTAATCTAAGCGCAGGTTATCTGATGGATAAAAATCTGAAAAATATGGCAAACAATCTCAATGCTTTCTTTAATCCAATGAAGGCAGATTTGGACTAGAATAGGAGTTAAGATGATATGGCTATTCGAAAATTTTTAAATAAATACTGGGGTTGGACATTTTTGCTTATCCCGCTTGCTTTACAAGCGATCTTCTTTTACTTTCCAATGGTACAAGGTGCTTTCTATAGTTTGACTAACTGGACTGGATTGACCTATAATTACAAATTTGTTGGTTTGAATAACTACAAATTGCTGATGATTGATGGGAAATTCTTCACAGCCATAGCCTTTACTTTGATTTTAACTCTGGCATTGATTATTGGAGAGATTACGATTGGGATGGTCGTGGCACGAGCCTTAAATTCTAAGATGAAGGGGCAGACCTTCTTTAGAGCTTGGTTCTTTTTCCCGGCTGTTTTGTCTGGTTTGACAGTTTCCTTGATTTTTTAAACAATTCTTCAACTATGGGCTTCCAACGATTGGAAGAATTTTAGGGATTGGTTTTTTACAAGAGAGTCTATTAGGAACACCTGTCGGAGCGGTAGTAGCAACTATCTTTGTTCTTCTATGGCAAGGAGTAGCAATGCCAATTATTCTCTTTCTTGCTGGTCTTCAGAGTATTCCAAATGATATTTTGGAGGCGGCATCAATTGATGGTGCAACAAGTAAACAAACCTTTTGGAAGATTGAATTACCCTATTTGCTGCCAACGATTTCTATGGTTTTTATTCTGGCTCTTAAGTCCGGTTTGACAGCCTTTGACCAAATTTTTGCGTTGACGAGTGGTGGGCCAAATAATGCTACAACGTCTCTTGGACTTTTAGTCTACAACTATGCTTTCAAGAGTAATCAATATGGATATGCGAATGCAATTGCCTTGATTTTATTCTTAATTATTGGAATTGTTTCTCTGATCCAAATCAAGCTATCAAAGAAATTTGAAATCTAATAGAGGAGTCCTACACATGAAAAAAGAAGAAAAATTGAATCAGTTTTGGAAATATGTCCTCTTGATAGTCGGTGGTATTCTTATACTTGTTCCTTTGTTGGTAACGGTATTTAGTTCTTTCAAGACAACTAAGGATATCATGAATCATTTCTTTAGTTTGCCCAATCCTTTTACGTTGAGTAATTATGAACGATTGATTTCGGATGGAATTGGAGGCTATTTCTGGAATTCAGCTGTTATTACGGTGTTATCATTGATTGTAGTGGCTTTCTTTATACCAGCTGCAGCTTATTCTATTGCTCGAAATATGTCCAAGAAAAAAGTTTTTGCAATTATGTATTCGCTCTTGATCTTAGGGATATTTGTTCCATTTCAGGTGATTATGATTCCCATCACAGTTATGATGAGTAAACTCGGTCTGGCAAATATGTGGGGGTTGGTAATACTCTATCTAACTTATGCTATTCCACAGACTCTCTTCTTGTATGTTGGTTATATAAAAATCAGTGTACCAGATAGTTTGGATGAAGCTGCGGAAATTGATGGGGCTGATCGTTTTACAACTTATCGTCGAATCATTTTTCCAATGTTGAAGCCCATGCATGCGACAACTTTGATTATCAATGCTCTCTGGTTCTGGAATGACTTTATGTTGCCACTCTTGATTCTGAACAAGGATTCTAAGATGTGGACTTTACCTCTCTTCCAATACAACTACCAAGGTCAGTACTTCAATGACTATGGTCCAAGTTTTGCATCTTATATTGTGGGAATTGTAACGATAACCATTGTCTACCTCATCTTCCAAAAACATATCATTTCAGGAATGAGTAACGGGGCAGTGAAGTAAGAAAGTGCTTAGGGAATTTATAATTCCATACATAGAGGAACAGTTCAGCTTGTTGACAATTTTATGTAGAAAAAAGAAAGTAGTACTTAGTTGCTTACAGTCTATATTAGTATGAGTTCGAAGTGAACAAAAATCTAAAAATATCTTTCATTTACGAAGCCAGGTCATATAAGACTTGGCTTTCATCAGAAAAAGGGGAACATCTATGACCATTCAAAATAAAACCATGTTGATTACTTACTCAGATAGTCTTGGAAATAACCTTAAAGACTTGTATGAGAATTTGGAAGAACATTTTGGCGATGCTATTGGTGGAGTTCACCTTCTACCATTTTTCCCGTCAACAGGAGATCGTGGATTTGCACCAGTGGACTATGATGAAGTGGATCCAGTGTTTGGTGATTGGGAGGATGTTAAGCGTTTAGGTGAGAAATATTATCTTATGTTTGATTTTATGATTAACCATATTTCTCGTCAATCGAAATATTATAAGGACTATCAAGAAAAACATGAAGCTAGTGAATTCAAAGATCTCTTTTTAAACTGGGACAAGTTTTGGCCGGAAAATCGTCCGACACAAGCTGATGTAGATTTAATTTACAAACGTAAGGATCGAGCACCAAAGCAAGAGATTCTTTTTGCAGACGGTTCAGTAGAACATTTGTGGAATACTTTTGGTGAGGAGCAGATTGATCTTGATGTGACCAAAGAAGTAACGATGTCATTCATCCGTAAGACGATTCAACATCTAGCAAGTAACGGGTGTGATTTGATTCGTCTAGATGCCTTTGCTTATGCAGTGAAGAAATTGGATACCAATGATTTCTTTGTGGAACCAGATATTTGGAATTTATTGGACAAAGTTCGAGATATCGCTGCTGAGTATGGGACAGAGCTCTTACCTGAGATTCATGAACACTATTCGATTCAGTTTAAAATAGCGGACCATGATTACTATGTTTATGATTTTGCCCTTCCAATGGTGACCCTTTATACTCTTTACAGTTCCAGAACAGAGCGTTTGGCTAAGTGGTTAAAGATGAGCCCGATGAAGCAATTTACGACACTAGATACCCATGATGGGATTGGAGTGGTGGATGTCAAGGATATCCTGACTGATGAGGAAATTGACTATGCTTCAAATGAGCTCTATAAGGTTGGAGCGAATGTCAAACGTAAGTACTCTAGTGCAGAGTATAACAATCTAGATATCTACCAAATCAATTCAACCTACTATTCTGCGCTCGGAGATGATGATGTCAAGTATTTCCTAGCTCGTTTGATTCAAGCTTTTGCTCCAGGCATTCCTCAGGTTTACTATGTGGGTCTATTAGCAGGAAAAAATGACTTGAAATTATTAGAAGAAACCAAAGAAGGTCGAAATATTAATCGTCATTACTATACCAATGAGGAAATAACAGAAGAAGTTCAACGTCCTGTGGTGAAGTCTCTTCTCAATCTATTTTCTTTCCGTAATCAATCAGAGGCCTTTGACCTAGAAGGGACTATTGACGTTGAAACACCAACAGCTCACAGCATTGTAATCAAACGTCAAAATAAAGACAAGTCCGTAACAGCAGTAGCAGAAATTGATTTGCAGAGTCAGACCTATCAAGTAGTGGAAAACGGCAGAAATATTCAGTTCTAGTGCTATATTGCTGACAGAAATTTTTGTAGTGAAAACGTGTTCATTGTTCCCAAATGACGGAAAAAATGGTAGAATATAAAGATAGTTTAGCATTTATCTTCTGGAGAAATCCAGAACAGAAAGGATCCGTTTTGAAATCAATTGGATTACTGGATAAGATAAGAGGGCTTTCGAAAAAAGATTTCTTTTTATATTTGATGATCATAAGTATCTTTTTACCTTTTTATTTATTCTTAGGGCTCTTTGCTTTATATTTGATAGGTTTACTTGTTACTGGGGAGATGAAGGGAATTATCAAAGGATTGGCCAAACATCCTGTACTTCTCTTTTTTATTGCCTACAGTAGTATCATCTCTATCGTCGCTAAGAATTGGCTTGGATTGGTTGCATCTTTACTGATGTTTCTCTTCCTCATTTTCTTTAGTTTCTACCAGAAACGTCTGACACATGCTTTCTTTCGACTGATACTGCAGACAATCTTGTTTGGTAGTGTGCTCTCTGCGGCTTTTGCTACTTTGGAGCATTTCCAAATTGTAAAGAAATTTAACTATGCCTTTCTTTCGCCCAATATGCAGGTATGGCATCAGAATCGGGCAGAAGTGACCTTTTTTAATCCTAATTACTATGGAATTATTTGTTGTTTCTGTATCATGATTGCCTTCTATCTCTTTACAACGACCAAGTTGAATTGGTTGAAGGTATTCTGTGTGATTGCAGGCTTTGTTAATCTCTTTGGATTGAACTTTACGCAAAATCGAACTGCCTTTCCTGCTATTATCGCTGGAGCCATCATTTATCTCTTTACAACCATTAAAAACTGGAAGGCCTTTTGGCTTAGTATCGGGGTCTTTGCGATTGGCTTGAGTTTCCTTTTTTCTAGTGATTTGGGAGTTCGGATGGGGACTTTAGATTCCTCTATGGAAGAACGCATTTCTATCTGGGATGCTGGGATGGCCTTGTTTAAGCAAAATCCTTTTTGGGGGGAGGGGCCATTGACCTATATGCACTCTTATCCTCGGATAAATGCTCCTTATCATGAACATGCTCACAGCCTTTATATTGATACGATTCTGAGTTACGGAATTGTGGGAACCATTTTATTAGCTTTGTCTTCTGTTGCTCCTGTTCGTTTGATGATGGATATGAGTCAGGAGTCGGGGAAACGTCCAATTATCGGTCTTTATCTATCTTTCCTTACAGTGGTTGCTGTGCATGGAATCTTTGACTTGGCCCTTTTCTGGATTCAGTCAGGCTTCATTTTCTTGTTAGTTATGTGCAGTATTCCATTGGAGCGTCGAACTTTGGTATCAGACATGACGGATTAAGTTTATAAGATTGAAATCTTCTACCTTGAGTAGGAGATTTTTTACTGAGAAAAATTAGTTCTAAATCGAAATAGTTGACAGATGGAATGACAGGTGTTACAATAAAAACAATTCGATATAGAAATAAATTGGAGGGATCATGAAGGATAGTCATTTAGTTGCCCATCATATTCGTTTGTTGAATGGGCGGATTTTTCAAAAGTTACTGAGTCAGGATCCTGAGGCTCTTTATCGGAGTGAACAGGGCAAGATTTTAGCGGTTTTATGGAATAGTGAAACTGGCTGTGCAACTGCGACAGATATTGCGCTAGCGACTGGTCTTGCTAACAATACGCTCACAACCATGATAAAGAATCTTGAGGAGCAAAACCTGGTCATCATTAGCCCATGTGGAATAGATAAGAGAAAGAAGTATGTCAAGCTAACGGAGCAAGGTTGGTCCCAGAAAGAAGTGGGCTTCCGTATTAGTCAAAAACTGGATGCTATTTTTTATAAAGGATTCACTGAGGAAGAAATTCGCCAGTTTGAAAGTTATCAGGAACGCATTTTGGACAATCTGAAAGAGAAAGCAAATGAGGAATAAAATATGTCAAAACAAGTGAAAAATGCTCACAACCTATACATTCATGCTATTCAAGATGGACGAGTTGCCGAGGCTCAGGCCCAGTCTGTAGGAGATACCTACATTCAACACTCGACAGGTGTGCCAGATGGGAAAGAAGGATTTGCAGCTTTCTTTGCAAATTTCTTTGAGCGCCATCCCGAGCGTGAGATGAAAATTGTTCGCACTATTGAAGACGGCAATCTAGTCTTCGTCCATGTTCATCAATATCTCAATGGCGGGGAAGCTCAATGGGTGACGACAGATACTTTCCGTGCGGATGAGAATGGTCGTATCGTGGAGCATTGGGATGTTATTGACTACTATCGAACACCTGAAAACGGCCAATTAGACCAGATTTTTGGAGATTTTAAGATCAAGGATTTGGATAAGACAGCAGAAAATAAAAAAACTGTTCGCCGTTTCTTGACAGAAATTTTCCAAAATGGGGAGCTAGAGCAGTGGAGTGATTATGTGGCAGAAGATTTGATTCAGCATAATCATGAGATTAGACAAGGAAGTGCTGCTTATAAAAACTATGTGGCTGAACATGGTGTCACTTTTGACTTTGTTTTCCAACTTTTGGGACAAGGAAATTATGTGGTCAGCTATGGACAGACTCAGATAGATGGGGTGCCTTATGCTGAGTATGACATCTTCCGTTTGGAGAATGGCTTGATTGTGGAGCATTGGGATAATAAGGAAGTCATGCCTAAGGTAGATGACTTGACGAATCGAGGAAAGTTTTAAATAGAGGACAAAGAATGATTGAATATAAAAATGTAGCGCTACGCTATACAGAAAAAGATGTTTTGAGAGATGTCAATTTACGGATTGAGAATGGAGAGTTCATGGTTTTAGTTGGACCTTCTGGGTCAGGTAAGACGACTATGATTAAGATCATTAATCGTCTTTTGGAACCGACTGATGGAAATATTTACATGGATGGCAAGCGCATCAAAGACTATGATGAGCGGGAGCTTCGTCTTTCTACTGGTTATGTTTTACAGGCTATCGCTCTTTTTCCTAATCTAACGGTTGCGGAAAATATTGCTCTCATTCCTGAGATGAAGGGCTGGACTAAGGAAGACATTGCGAAGAAAACAGAAGAGCTTTTAGCTAAGGTTGGTTTACCAGTAGCTGAGTATGGGAATCGTCTTCCTAGTGAACTATCTGGTGGAGAACAGCAGCGGGTGGGCATTGTCCGTGCCATGATTGGTCAGCCTAAGATTCTCCTCATGGATGAGCCCTTTTCAGCCTTGGATGCTATTTCGAGAAAACAGTTGCAGGTTTTGACGAAAGAATTGCATAAGGAGTTTGGGATGACAACGATTTTTGTGACCCATGATACGGATGAAGCTTTGAAATTGGCGGACCGTATTGCTGTCTTGCAGGATGGAGAGATTCGTCAGGTGGCGAATCCTGAGACGATTTTAAAAGCGCCTTCAACGGACTTTGTAGCAGACTTGTTTGGAGGTAGTGTTCATGGCTAATTTGATATCAACTTTTCAGGATCGTTTTGGTGACTGGGTAACAGCTCTATCTCAACATTTGCAGTTGTCACTGTTGACCTTGTTACTAGCTATTTTTATTGCTATTCCCTTGGCTGTTTATCTTCGCTATCATGAGAAGTTGGCGGACTGGGTCTTGCAGATTTCAGGAATTTTCCAGACTATCCCGTCTCTGGCCTTGTTGGGACTCTTTATCCCCTTGATGGGAATTGGAACCTTGCCTGCTTTGACGGCTCTAGTGATTTATGCGATTTTCCCAATTTTGCAAAATACTATTACTGGACTGAAGGGAATTGATCCAAGTCTGCAAGAGGCTGGGATTGCCTTTGGGATGACTAGATGGGAGCGTCTCAAGAAGTTTGAAATTCCACTTGCCATGCCTGTCATAATGTCTGGGATTCGGACGGCAGCGGTCTTGATTATCGGTACGGCGACCTTGGCAGCCTTGATTGGGGCAGGGGGACTGGGTTCCTTTATCCTTTTGGGAATTGACCGCAATAATACCAGTCTGATTTTGATTGGTGCTCTTTCTTCTGCAGTGCTGGCCATTGCCTTTAACTTCCTACTAAAAGTGATGGAAAAAGCAAAATTGAGAACGATTTTCTCTGGTTTTGCCTTAGTGACCTTATTGCTCGGTCTGTCTTATAGTCCAGCACTCTTAGCTCAAAAAGAGAAAGAAAACTTGGTGATTGCTGGGAAATTGGGACCGGAACCAGAAATTTTGGCTAATATGTATAAGTTACTGATTGAAGAAAATACCAGTATGACTGCGACTGTTAAGCCGAATTTTGGGAAAACAAGCTTCCTCTATGAAGCTCTGAAAAAAGGGGATATTGATATCTATCCTGAATTTACGGGTACGGTGACTGAAAGTCTGCTTCAACCATCACCGAAAGTGAGTCATGAGCCAGAACAGGTTTATCAGGTGGCGCGTGATGGCATTGCCAAGCAAGATCAGCTGGCCTATCTCAAACCTATGTCTTATCAAAATACCTACGCTGTAGCTGTTCCGAAAAAGATTGCTCAAGAATATGGCTTGAAGACCATTTCGGACTTGAAAAAAGTAGAAGGACAGTTGAAGGCAGGCTTTACTCTCGAGTTTAATGACCGTGAAGATGGCAATAAGGGCTTGCAGTCTCTCTATGGACTCAACCTCAATGTAGCAACCATGGAGCCAGCCCTCCGTTATCAGGCTATCCAGTCGGGTGATATTCAAATCACGGATGCATATTCGACCGATGCAGAGTTGGCGCGTTATGATTTACAGGTTTTGGAAGATGACAAGCAACTCTTCCCACCTTATCAAGGGGCTCCTCTGATGAAAGCAGCTCTTCTTAAGAAACATCCAGAGTTGGAAACGGTGCTTAATAAACTGGCTGGTAAAATTTCTGAAAGCCAGATGAGCCAGCTCAACTATCAAGTTGGTGTCGAAGGCAAACCAGCAGAACAAGTAGCCAAGGAATTTCTACAAGAACAAGGCTTGTTGAATAAATAAAAGGAAAGTCAGTGGTAGTCACTAGCTCCCTTCTTTAGCAGACAAAATCCCATCTCGTCTATAATTCGAGATGGGATTTTTAGTGTTAGAGTAAGATAAACAAGAGAGCAATCAAAGCTGCTAGTGTGCCCCTTATAATGTGGTGCGATATATGTTGGTTTTCTTGCTGTCGCCCATTCCAGTAAGCACCGTAGCAGATGATGCTAGAGCCCACTATCCATAAGATGATCGTTGCTAGTGGAACGAAGAAAAAGATAGCAAGAGCTAGTGAAGTGAGACAACTGCCGACCAAGATGCACGTGTTTCCCAGACTGTAGTTCTTTTGTTTCATGGCTGCGAAAGCTGCCGCGAGATGAAGGAGGGAGAAAATAAGAGCCAATACAATCGTTAGAATTCCTAGGATAATAGAAGTTAACATGGTTGATTCCTTTCTTCGTGATAGGATTAAATTTCGAGTGATTTTGTAGAAGTCATCTCAATCACATCTAAGTAAAATCTCACCACTTGGTCTTCGGTATAAGATTTTCCTTTTTTTAGCCACCAGGTCAGTGTTTCGATAAAGTTGGTTACTACAAAATGTTTGAGGTAGGAAGCCGGAATGTTTGGATAGGACTCTTGCAAATCATCTGCCACCATGGGATAGACGTGGTGTTCGAGCTCCTTGTGTAGTTGGCGGAGGAAGTAGTCGTTTTTGGAAAAAAGAAGACTGGTGACATGGTCTTGATTTTTTTGAAAATGTAAAAAGATATGAGCGAGGTAGTCTTCTGTAGTCAAGTGTTCTTCCCTTTCAAAGAGATGATGAAAGAGGTAGCGACAGAGTTCATCTAAAAGCAGTTCCTTACTCTCGTAGTGACAGTAAAAAGTGGAACGCCCAACATCTGCCAAGTCAATGATATCTTGGACAGTAGTAGCATCATAGCCCTTGTCGTTCAAAACTTGTAGAAAAGCTTGATAAATGGCTTTTTTCGTCTTACTAACCCGACGATCTCTTTTTGGCATATAGACACTTGAGACAAACTGTTCAGAACTGAACAAGGCTGACAGTTTGCTTCTATCCTTTCTTTGGATTTTATTAGATAATACAAATGAAAGAAGTATATATACCTATTATACCAAAGGAGGGAGAGAAATGAGTTCTAAAACATCTATCTGGCTAGCCTTTTTCTTGAATCTATCATTTTCTGTTGTCGAATTTATTTTTGGAGGCATCTTCAATTCAAGTGCGGTCTTAGCGGATGCGGTTCATGATTTGGGCGATGCCCTTGCCATAGGCTTATCAGCTTGCTTGGAAACTATTTCCAATCGTCAGGAAGACAAACGTTATACTCTTGGTTATAAACGCTTCAGTCTGCTAGGCGCCATGCTGACTGCCTTGATCCTTTTGACAGGATCTGTCATGATGCTCTTGGAGAATATTCCTCGCCTCCTATCGCCACAGCCTGTCAACTACCAAGGGATGCTTTGGTTGGGGATTCTTGCGATTCTTATCAATCTCTTGGCTAGTCTGATTGTTCGTAAGGGTCAGACCAAGAACGAAGCTATCCTGACCTTGCATTTTTTAGAAGATATTCTGGGTTGGCTAGCGGTTATTCTGGTTGCTGGTATTTTGTATGTGACAGACTGGTACTTTCTTGATCCGCTCTTATCACTCTTGATTTCTAGTTTTATCCTCTGGAAAGCCATTCCTCGTTTTTGGTCAACACTTAAGATTTTCTTAGATGCTGTGCCTGAAGGAGTCGAGACTGCTGAGCTAGAGAAAGAGTTAGCAGCGCTAGCTAATGTTAAAAGTGTTAATCAACTCAGTATTTGGTCTATGGATGGTCTAGAAAATGACGCCATTGTTCATATCTGTTTAGAGGATTGGTCTCAAATGGTAGAAACCAAAGATGCTGTGCGCCACTTGCTACGAGATAGAGGAGTACATAATATCACCATCGAAGTGGATGCCAGCCAAAGCAATCATGCCAAACACAAGCGGAATGTGCATGATCTAGAGCACCTCTCAGGACACCATCACCATCATCACTAGAAAAAAACGGCCTCTTTATGAGGTCGTTTGGTGTGCTCTCTAAAGGTCAGTCTAGGGATTTTATAACCGTGAAGAACTTCTTTGTTGAGAATATTAAAACCATCCTAGTCCCCCTCCTCAGTATAGAACGTGATGCTAAAGAGAGTGGGAAATAGGTATCATTGTCCGGTAATCCTATATCATTCCCCAATCTTGACTGAGATTGATTGCAAACCGAGAAAGTCTAGAATTGTAGAGCAATTTTTCAAGTTCAAAAAGGTTGGCATAGATAAGAAATCTTGCAGTTGGCATTTGTTTTTGAACTCATTCATTTTTGACCCACAAAGAGAAACTTACAACCATTGATTTCCTCTAATCTGATAGATTTTAGATGAGCCAAATCATGTCCCGTCGTAACCATTGGCATTGCCATAGTCCAAGAGTTGCTGAAAGGGGTGAGTCCACATTTGGGTCATTATGATATTACCAAGAATGAAGAAAAGCTACTGTGAAACTCCAATCTAGCGATACCGTTACTACTCACGCAATACAAAACACTGCTATAGTAGCAGTAAGGTTCATGGTTCTCTCTTTTTATTTTTGAAATTCCTAGGGAAAATACCAATACGGAATAGAATAAGTTTGTGTCTCAAGAAGATTATTTGAAGGCACAAGAGTAATAAGTTTTATGCCCTTACTCATTCTGATTTCAAACAAAAATCTACAAAAGATGTATAATAAAAGTGAGAAACCAATAGAAAAGGAGTGGTTCTATGAAGAAAACAGTTTATACAAAAGCTGGTCAGGTTGGTCTTATTGAAGTGGAGCATCCGCAAATCATTGAGGCAGATGATGCTATTATCCGCATTGTCCGCACTTGCGTTTGTGGCTCTGATCTATGGAGCTATCGCAATCCAGATATTGAAACAGGCCATCAGAATAGCGGGCACGAAGCGATTGGTATCGTTGAGGCAATTGGTAATGCAGTGACGACCGTTAAACCTGGCGATTTTGTTATTGCTCCATTTACTCATGGATGCGGGGAATGTGATGCCTGTCGAGCAGGATATGATGGCACCTGTGATCGTCATATTGGCAATAACTGGTCAGATGGGGTGCAAGCAGAATATATGCGCTTCGATTATGCCAACTGGGCACTGGTTAAAATCCCTGGACAACCTTCTGACTATACAGAAGGCATGCTAAAGTCCCTCTTGACTCTTGCAGATGTTATGCCGACAGGCTATCATGCGGCGCGTGTTGCAAATGTTCAAAAAGGGGATAAGGTTGTGGTCATTGGTGATGGGGCTGTTGGTCAATGTGCTGTTATCGCAGCTAAAATGCGTGGAGCATCGCAAATTATCCTTATGAGTCGTCATGAAGATCGTCAACAAATGGCTTTGGAGTCAGGGGCGACAGCTGTTGTGGCTGAACGTGGCGAAGAAGGAATTGCCAAGGTGCGAGAAATTCTTGGTGGAGGAGCAGATGCAGCTCTTGAATGTGTTGGAACAGAAGCGGCTATTGATCAAGCCCTAGGAGTCCTTCACAATGGTGGTCGTTTGGGATTTGTTGGGGTTCCTCACTATAACAATCGAGCTCTTGGTTCAACTTTTGCTCAAAATATTACGGTAGCAGGCGGAGCAGCCTCTGTAACGACTTACAACAAACAGTTCTTACTGAAGGCAGTCCTTGATGGCGATATCAATCCAGGTCGCGTTTTTACTTCCAGTTATAAATTGGAAGAGATTGACCAAGCCTATAAAGACATGGACGAACGCAAGACGATTAAGGCTATGATTGTGATGGATTAAAAAAGAAAATCCTAATGGAGATTTGAGAATCTCTATTAGGATTTTTTGCTTTGTTATATTAGTTGAGTTATGGCAAAGTACTTTCTCTCAATGTCAGTCTGGTTCCCAGCATGGTCAGGCTAGGAATTTTCCGACCGTGGAGGACTTCCTTGTTAAGAATATCCATCCCTGCTCGGCCCATTTCTTCGGTATAGATAGTGATACTGGATAGGGGAGGATAGACCTGCTTGGTCAGGCTAGTGTCGTTAAAAGAAATGAGACTGACGCGGTCTGGTAGGCTGATTCCAGCTTCTTGAAGGGCACGAAGGGCACCGATGGCTAAACTATCGCTGGCTGCGAAAAAGGCTGGTGGGAGTTGTTCTCCTAGCTTGTGAATGGCCTCCTTCATCAAGTCATAGCCAGACTGGGCAGTAAAGCTCCCCTGAAAGACCAGTTCTTCATGGTAGATTCCATTTGCTTGGGTAATGTCTTTGAAATTTTCTAGCCGCTTATCCTGGATAATTTCTTCCTGGTCGGTTGTTTCTTCGAGACCTGTTAGAATCCCGATACGGTCCATCCCTTGGCTGAGGAAATGGTCTACAACTTGTTTCACAGCAGTGTAAAAGTCAGTGATAATACAGGTATGACCTAGTGAGAGGGTGTCGCTGTCTATAAATACCAAGGGTTTTTGATATTCTTCAAAGGCAGAAATCTGAGCTCGGCTAAATTTTCCGATGCAGAGAATCCCAATCACTTCCTCACTTAATGTAAAAGGATGGTCATTAAAATAGCGCAAGATATCATAGTCCAACTCTTGGGCTCTTTTTTCAATACCTAGACGAATCTGGTAGTAGTAGAGGTCGTCCAACTCCCCTTGTTCGCTGACCCATTGGATAATGGCAATCTTTTGCTTGGGTTTGTGGGATTCGCCTGTCTTGAGGTGCTTAGTATAGCCCAGCTCTTCAGCAACGGTTAATATACGGTGTCTGGTTTCTTCTGTAACAGATAGGCTCTGGTCGCGATTAAGGACACGGGATACGGTCGCGATAGAGACAGAGGCTAGCTGTGCAATGTCTTTTAAGGTAGCCATAAATCCTCCTCCTTTTAGGTTAGTATATCATATTTTTCTGCTTTTTACTGATAGTTTAGTAAAAGTTTAGTAAAAAGGATTGACCTTGGTAAATCCCTTGGATACAATAGAAGAAAACGATTACACGTTAAGGCGACTTAACGAACAGTCAAAGGAGAATTTATATGACACAAGATCTTACTACTGAAGCCCTTCGCAAAGACTTTCTTGCCGTTTTTGGTCAAGAAGCAGACCAAACTTTCTTTTCACCAGGCCGTATCAATTTGATTGGTGAACACACGGATTACAATGGTGGACATGTTTTCCCAGCAGCTATTTCCTTGGGAACTTATGGGGCGGCTCGCAAACGTGACGACCAAGTTTTGCGTTTCTACTCAGCCAACTTTGAGGACAAGGGTATCATCGAAGTGCCTCTTGCTGATCTCAAATTTGAAAAAGAGCACAACTGGACCAACTATCCAAAAGGGGTTCTTCATTTCTTGCAAGAAGCTGGGCACGTGATTGATAAAGGTTTTGATTTTTATGTTTATGGGAATATCCCAAATGGTTCTGGCTTGTCTTCATCAGCATCCTTGGAACTCTTGACAGGGGTCGTGGCAGAGCATCTCTTTGATTTAAAACTAGAGCGTCTCGATTTGGTTAAAATCGGAAAACAAACAGAAAATAACTTTATCGGAGTAAACTCTGGTATCATGGACCAGTTTGCTATCGGTATGGGGGCAGACCAACGTGCTATTTACCTAGATACTAACACTTTGGAGTACGACTTGGTGCCACTTGATTTGAAAGACAATGTCGTTGTTATTATGAATACCAACAAACGCCGTGAACTAGCGGACTCTAAATACAATGAACGCCGTGCTGAGTGTGAAAAAGCAGTAGAAGAATTGCAAGCTGCCTTGGATATTCAGACCTTGGGTGAATTGGATGAGTGGGCCTTTGACCAATACAGCTATCTGATTAAAGACGAAAATCGTTTAAAACGTGCTCGCCATGCTGTGCTTGAAAACCAACGTACTCTTAAAGCTCAAGCAGCACTTCAAGCAGGTGATTTGGAAACATTTGGTCGTTTGATGAATGCTTCTCACGTTTCTCTAGAACATGACTATGAAGTAACTGGTTTGGAATTGGACACACTTGTTCATACAGCTTGGGATCAAGAAGGTGTTCTGGGTGCTCGTATGACAGGAGCAGGTTTTGGAGGTTGTGCCATTGCCTTGGTTCAAAAAGACGCTGTTGAGGCCTTTAAGGAAGCTGTTGGCAAGCACTACGAGGAAGTAGTTGGATATTCTCCAAGCTTCTATATCGCTGAAGTTGCAGGTGGCACTCGCGTCCTTGACTAGTCAAAAGGAGGCTCTATAGTGACCTTAGTAGATAAATTTGTAACACATATCATTTCTGAAAGTTCATTTGAGGAAATGGATCGAATCTACCTGACCAATCGTGTTTTGGCTCAAGTGGGCGAAGGTGTTTTGGAAGTTGAGACTGATCTGGATAAATTGATTGACCTCAAGGACCAGCTGGTTGAGGAAGCGGTTCGATTAGAGATGATTGAGGATAGTCAGACTGCGCGTGAAATCCTTGGTGCTGAACTAATGGACTTGGTAACCCCTTGTCCAAGTCAGGTTAATCGTGACTTCTGGGCAACCTATGCCCAATCTCCCGAACAGGCAATTGCGGACTTCTACCAACTTAGCCAGAAAAATGACTACATCAAACTCAAGGCCATTGCAAAAAATATTGCTTATCGTGTTTCATCTGATTATGGAGAACTTGAGATTACCATCAACCTCTCTAAGCCTGAAAAGGATCCAAAGGAGATTGCGGCGGCTAAGTTGGTTCAAGCTAGCCATTATCCCCAGTGTCAACTCTGTCTAGAGAATGAGGGCTACCATGGTCGAGTTAACCATCCAGCCCGTAGCAACCACCGTATTATTCGTTTTGAAATGCCTGGTCAGGAGTGGGGTTTCCAGTATTCGCCCTATGCTTATTTTAATGAGCACTGTATTTTCTTAGACGGCCAGCATCGTCCCATGGCTATTAGCCGTCAGAGTTTTGAGCGTCTGCTGACTATCGTTGAACAGTTTCCAGGCTATTTTGCGGGCTCAAATGCCGACTTGCCGATAGTGGGGGGGTCTATCCTGACCCATGATCACTATCAGGGAGGCCGTCACGTATTTCCTATGGAAATGGCTCCTTTGCAAAAGGTTTTCTGCTTTGCTGGATTTGAGCAGGTCAAGGCTGGGATTGTCAAGTGGCCTATGTCAGTGCTACGTTTGACTTCGGATTCCAAAGAAGATTTGATCAACTTGGCTGACAAGATTTTGCAGGAATGGCGCCAGTATTCAGATCCTGCAGTGCAGATTTTGGCAGAGACAGACGGGACACCGCATCACACCATCACACCGATTGCGCGTAAGCGTGATGGTCAGTTTGAGTTGGACTTGGTCTTGCGAGACAATCAGACATCGCCAGAGCATCCTGACGGCATCTATCATCCCCACAAGGATGTCCAACATATCAAGAAGGAAAATATCGGCTTGATTGAGGTCATGGGCTTGGCTATCCTGCCGCCACGTCTGAAAGAAGAAGTGGAGCAAGTAGCAGGCTACCTTGTAGGAGATGATGAAGCAGTTGCCTCTTATCATCAGGAGTGGGCCGACCAACTCAAAGCCCAACATCCAGATCTAACGGATAAAGAAAAAGCCCTTGAAATCGTTAAGAACTCTGTTGGTGTTATCTTTGCGCGCGTTTTGGAGGACGCAGGGGTTTACAAGCAGACGGAACAAGGACAGGCAGC
Organism: Streptococcus sp. M143; assembly: GCF_000162495.1. Classification (NCBI taxonomy): domain Bacteria; kingdom Bacillati; phylum Bacillota; class Bacilli; order Lactobacillales; family Streptococcaceae; genus Streptococcus; species Streptococcus sp. M143. The sequence goes on from NZ_GG730094.1 coordinate 23,763, forward strand.
CTTTATGCGCTTTGTTGAGCAGGTTGGAATTTTACCAGACTAGGAGCTTTCTCCTTGCACAGTCCTATAAAAAGTAGTATCATAGGGTCGTTTGAAATATCAGGAGGAAACGATGAAAGATTTTCATTTTGACGCTATATCTGCCTTTGAAAATTACGAAATTGAACAAATGAGAGATGGTCACGTTGAGGTGACGACCAAAGTAGTGGACTCGTCGCTCAACTACTATGGCAATGCCCATGGAGGCTATCTCTTTACCCTCTGTGACCAGATCAGTGGATTGGTGGTCATCTCGCTGGGGCTTGATGGAGTGACGCTCCAGTCCTCTATCAACTACCTCAAAGCAGGAAAGCTAGATGATGTACTGACCATTAAAGGAGAATGTGTCCATCATGGACGCACAACCTGTGTGGTAGATGTCGATATCACCAATCAAGAAGGCAGAAATGTCTGCAAAGCCACCTTTACCATGTTTGTCACAGGCCAGCGGTCAGAAGAAAGACAGGTAAGGATATAAAGTACTGAGAGTTGACCTGCACTCTAAGGGTTAGATATTTTTTGTCGAACTTTTGGAGTGCAGGTTAGTTTTGATCCTCGCAGATGAACCAACTGCTTCACTAGACCCCAAAAACTCTGAGGAATTACTTTCTATATTAGAATCTTTAAAAAATCCGAATCGGACCATTATTATTGCGACCCACAATCCTCTTATCTGGGAGCAAGTGGATCAAGTAATTCGAGTTACCGATTTATCTCATCGATGATAAGAGAACATTAAGTTAGAAGAAAGAGTCACAAATACACTTTGTGGCTTTTTTATTTCCGTAAAAATGGTAAAATAGTAGGAGTAGAAATGGAGTTTGAGACATGAAAGTAATCGATCAATTTAAAAATAAGAAAGTCCTTGTTTTAGGTTTGGCTAAGTCTGGTGAGTCTGCGGCCCGTTTGCTAGACAAGCTGGGAGCTATTGTGACAGTAAATGACGGCAAGCCTTTCGAGGAAAATCCTGCTGCTCAAAGCTTGTTAGAAGAGGGGATCAAGGTTGTCACTGGTGGGCATCCTTTGGAGCTCTTGGATGAAGATTTTGCTCTGATGGTGAAAAATCCAGGTATCCCTTATAGCAATCCCATGATTGAAAAGGCTTTGGCAAAGGGGATTCCAGTCTTGACTGAGGTGGAGTTGGCTTACTTGATCTCAGAAGCGCCGATTGTTGGTATTACTGGTTCAAATGGGAAAACAACCACAACGACCATGATTGGGGAAGTTTTGACTGCTGCTGGTCAACGAGGTCTTTTGTCAGGCAATATCGGCTATCCTGCCAGTCAAGTGGCTCAAACTGCAACAGCCAAGGACACGCTTGTCATGGAACTTTCTTCTTTCCAACTGATGGGTGTTCAAGAATTCCATCCTGAGATTGCGGTTATTACCAACCTCATGCCCACTCATATCGACTACCATGGTTCTTTTGAGGAATATGTGGCAGCTAAGTGGAATATCCAGAACAAGATGACAGCAGCTGATTTTCTTGTTTTGAACTTTAACCAAGATTTGGCAAAAGAATTGGCTACTAGAACACAAGCCACTGTTGTTCCATTTTCAACACTTGAGAAGGTTGATGGAGCTTATCTGGAAGATGGTCAACTCTACTTCCGTGGGGAAGTGATCATGGCAGCTGATGAGATTGGTGTTCCAGGTAGCCACAATGTAGAAAATGCCCTTGCTACTATTGCTGTAGCCAAGCTCCGAGGTATCGACAACCAAATCATCAAGGAAACTCTCTCAGCCTTTGGTGGTGTCAAACACCGTCTCCAGTTTGTGGATGAAATTCAGGGTGTCAAATTCTATAACGATAGCAAATCAACCAATATCCTGGCCACTCAAAAAGCCTTGTCAGGATTTGACAATAGTAAGGTTATCTTGATTGCAGGTGGTTTGGACCGTGGCAATGAGTTTGACGAATTGGTGCCAGATATTACAGGGCTCAAGAGAATGGTTATCCTCGGTCAGTCTGCAGAACGTGTCAAACGGGCAGCAGAGAAGGCTGGTGTGGCTTATGTAGATGCGACAGATATTGCTGATGCGACTCGCAAGGCTTATGAGCTAGCGACTCAAGGAGATGTGGTTCTCCTCAGTCCTGCCAATGCCAGCTGGGATATGTATGCTAACTTTGAAGTACGTGGCGACCTCTTTATCGACACAGTAGCGGAGTTAAAGGATTAATATGAAAAAAATTGTCTTTACAGGTGGGGGGACGGTTGGACATGTCACCCTCAACCTTTTGTTAATGCCTAAGTTCATCGAAGACGGCTGGGAAGTTCACTATATCGGGGATAAACACGGAATCGAACACCAAGAAATTCTCAAGTCAGGCTTGAATGTGACCTTCCATTCCATTGCGACTGGGAAATTGCGTCGCTATTTCTCTTGGCAAAATATGCTGGACGTGTTTAAAGTTGGTTGGGGAATTGTCCAATCCCTCTTTATCATGCTACGAATGCGTCCACAGGCCCTTTTTTCTAAGGGAGGATTTGTCTCTGTGCCGCCGGTTATTGCAGCGCGAGTTTCCAGAGTGCCTGTCTTTATTCACGAATCGGACCTATCTATGGGCTTGGCCAATAAAATTGCCTATAAATTTGCGACCAAGATGTATTCAACCTTTGAGCAAGCTTCAAGTTTGTCTAAGGTTGAGCATGTGGGAGCAGTGACCAAGGTTTCGGACCAAAAAACTCCAGAACCAGATGAATTGGTGGATATCCAAACCCACTTTAATCCTAAATTGCCAACGGTATTATTTGTCGGTGGTTCTGCAGGAGCTCGTGTCTTTAACCAATTGGTGACAGATCATAAGCAAGAACTGACAGAGCGCTACAATATTATCAATCTCACTGGAGATTCAAGCCTCAATGAGTTGAGTCAAAATCTCTTTCGTGTTGACTATGTGACGGACCTCTATCAACCCTTGATGGAGCTGGCAGATGTGGTGGTGACGCGTGGCGGTGCCAATACGATTTTCGAGCTCTTGGCCATGGCGAAACTCCATCTCATCGTACCATTGGGTCGTGAAGCAAGTCGAGGAGACCAGATTGAAAATGCAGCCTACTTTGTTAAGAAAGGCTATGCAGAAGAGCTTCAAGAAAGTGACTTGACCTTGGAAAGCTTGGAGGAGAAACTCAGCCACTTGCTTAGTCACAAGGACCAATACCAAGTTAGCATGAAGGCTTCGACTGAATTGAAATCTCTTGCAGATTTTTACGATCTATTAAGAAAAGACCTATCATAAGGAATATCAATGTCAAAGGATAAGAACAAAGAATCAAATCAGAAGCAAGAATTGTCTGAATGGCAGAAACGAAACCAGGAATACCTGAAAAAGAAGGCTGAGGAAGAAGCTGCCCTAGCTGAAGAGAAAGAAAAGGAAAAACAAGCTCGAATGGAGGAAAACTCTAAGATGTTAGAGGAAGCCAAGAAATCATCGAGCGAGTCAGACGAGGAAGCCGCAAGTCCGAGCAAGGAACCATCCGAAAAAGAAGAAAAATCTCAAAAGGATGATCATAAAGTCAAAGAGGAAAAAGAGAAGAAGAAAAAAGAAAAACCAGAAAAACCTGCCAAGCCTAAAATTGCGCCTATTCATATTTGGCGAGCTGTGAGTATCTTGGTACCGAGTGTTCTGGTTCTCCTCCTTTCTATCTATCTCTTGACCCCTCTTTCGGCTATCAAGCATATCGAGGTCAAGGGGAATGTCCAGACTCAAGCGGATGACATTAAACAGGTTTCTGGCATTCAGGATAGTGATTATACCTTGTCTTTGTTATGGAACAAGGAGAAGCACGCTGAGCAGATCAAGTCGAATCACTGGATAGAGTCAGCAAAGATTGACTACAAATTTCCGACAAACTTTACGATTGAAGTCAAAGAGTTTGAGATTGTTGGCTACTATGTGACAGGTGAAGACCACTATCCAATCCTATCTAGTGGAACAATTGACTCAAGCCCTGTCAACCTTTTGAATCTGCCTGAGACCTACCTAACAGTCACCTTTAACGATGAGCAGCAGGTGAAAGAGCTGATAACAGGATTGTCTACCATCAGTGAGGATATCAAGAGTCAGATCCAGAAGATCGAATTAGCGCCGAGCAAGGCAACAGCCGATCTTCTAAAAATTACTATGCAGGATACAGATGAAATATTGGTTCCCCTATCAGAATTGAGTAAGAAATTGCCTTATTACAGCAAAATTAAGCCACAGTTAGCAGAACCGAGCTTCATCGATATGGAGGCAGGAATCTATAGCACTAGCCTGGCTGATAAACGTTTAGAAGAAGCTGAGGAAAAGGCTAAACAAGAAGCTAAAGAAGCAGAGAAGAAAAAACAGGAAGAAAAAAAAGCTGAAGAAAAGAAACAAGAATAAGAATCTTCAGTTTTTACTTGACAAGTGTCGTTATAAATAATAGAATAGTAGAAAACTTTTAAAGCAGTCCAGAGAGGCAGCTAAGGTTAGACAGTGAAAGGGTGGAGACTACCCGTTTTTCGTGGAACCTAGCTGCTAGCAGGTTCCTTTTTTTGAGCAATGGACTGTTAGCAAAGAATAGGAGAAAAGAATGCGTGAGAGTCGCCCGGTCATTGCTCTGGATTTTCCAAGTTTCGAGGAAGCCAAAGAATTTTTAGCCCTTTTTCCAGCAGAGGAAAAACTCTATGTCAAGGTAGGAATGGAAATCTACTATGCAGTAGGTCCCGAAGTTGTGCGTTATTTGAAATCATTGGGACATAGTGTTTTTTTGGATCTCAAGTTGCATGATATTCCAAATACGGTCAAGTCAACCATGAAAATCTTGTCAAGTCTGGGTGTCGATATGACCAATGTTCAGGCTGCAGGTGGACTTGAGATGATGCAGGCCGCGCGTGAAGGCCTTGGTGATCAAGGGATTCTTATCGCGGTGACCCAATTGACCTCAACATCTGAAGAACAGATGCAAGACTGTCAAAATATCCAAACTAGTCTGCAAGAATCAGTGATTCACTATGCTAAGAAAACAGCTGAAGCTGGATTGGATGGAGTGGTTTGCTCAGCCCAAGAGGCGCAGCTCATCAAGGAGGCGACAAACGAAGACTTTATCTGCTTGACACCAGGTATTCGACCAGCAGGTGCTGCAGCAGGGGATCAAAAACGAGTGGTAACCCCTGGTCAAGCCTATCAAATCGGTAGTGACTACATTGTAATAGGCCGTCCAATCACACAGGCAGCAGACCCTGTAGCAGCTTACCACGCTATCAAGGAAGAATGGACACGCGATTGGGTCTAAAGCGTATTTGATTATAGATTTAAGGATAAGAAGGAGTATACCATGACACTTGCTAGAGACATTGCTAGCCATCTATTGAAAATTCAAGCGGTTTATCTCAAACCAGAAGAGCCTTTCACTTGGGCATCTGGTATTAAGTCACCTATCTATACGGATAATCGTGTGACCCTAGCTTACCCGGAAACTAGAACTTTGATTGAAAATGGTTTTGTGGATGCTATCAAAGCAGCCTTTCCAGAGGTTGAAGTCATCGCTGGTACAGCGACAGCAGGGATTCCTCACGGAGCTATCATCGCGGATAAGATGAATCTACCATTTGCCTATATCCGTAGTAAACCAAAAGACCATGGAGCCGGAAACCAAATCGAAGGCCGTGTAGCCCAGGGGCAAAAAATGGTAATTGTAGAAGACCTGATCTCAACTGGTGGTTCTGTTCTCGAAGCGGTAGCAGCTGCCAAGCGTGAAGGAGCAGATGTTCTCGGTGTAGTAGCCATTTTTAGCTATCAACTAGCAAAAGCAGATAAGAACTTTGCAAACGCAGGCGTGAAACTGGTGACTCTCTCAAACTACAGCGAGCTCATCCACCTAGCTCAGGAAGAAGGCTACATCACACCAGAGGGATTGGATCTCTTAAAACGATTCAAAGAAGACCAAGAAAATTGGCAAAATGCCTAAAATATTGAAAATCAGGTAGTCACTAGGATTACCTGATTTCTTTTTATTTTCGGAAAGTATTAGTCAACTTTTCCACCTTCAACCACTAGATCATCTGCCTTAGCAGCATCACCGTAAGTTGGGTGAAGTGTTTTTTCATAGGCCTTGTGGAAGAAGTTTTCTTTGCCTAATTTTTCAATATCTTTATTGATGAAGTCAAGCAATTCTTGGTTTCCTTTTTGAACTGCTGGCGCAATGGTGTCTGGATCACCGAGGGAAGTAATTCCTACTTCGTACCCTTTATTTTCAAGAGCCCAAGCTAGGACTTCAGTATTGTCAGTAGAGAAGGCATCTCCACGTCCGTCCAGAAGGGCTTGGTAGGCATCACTATATTGGTCGTATTTTTGAAGTTTGACTTCTGGGTGATTTTTCTCAAAGTAGGTTTCAGCAGTGGTTCCTTTTGTGACAATCAAGGTTTTGCCTTCCAGCTCTTTAACGTCTTTGATGACTTTATCTTTTGGTGACACAACACCGAGAGAAACTTTCATGTAAGGAAGGGCAAAATCAACTTGTTTCTTACGTTCGTCAGTGACTGTAAAGTTGGCAAGGGTGATATCCACCTTGTTTGAAATCAAGTATTCCGCACGGTTGGCTGCATCAACTGAAACGTATTTAACCTTCACACCAAGGTCTTGAGCTAGTTGATTTCCCAATTCGATATCGTAGCCTTGGTAAGAACCGTCGTTGTCAACATAACCAAACGGTTTTTTGTCTCCAAATACGGCGATTCGTAACTCACCGCTTTTTTTGATTTCGTCGATAGTGCGGGCCTTGGCAGTTGCTTTTCCTGATGAAGCATCAGAGCTTCCACCTGAGCTACAAGCTGTGACAAAGATAAGCGCAAATGCTAGAGCAAAAACAGTTAGAATTGGTTTGATGATTTTCATATAAATCTCCTTTATAGATATGAGCCAAACTGGCTAAAGTCAAAGACGTTTAAAAATTCCTGTGCTCGTTTGGTTTGTGGGTTGGTAAAGAAGTCTTGAGCCGTTCCTTCTTCAGCGATTTTCCCTTGGTCGAGAAAGATAATGCGGTCTGCAATGGCTTGGGCAAACTGCATTTCGTGGGTCACCAAAATCATAGTGCGCCCTTCTTGAGCCAAGTCATTGATGAGTTCGAGAACCTCGCGCACCATTTCTGGATCCAGCGAAGCCGTCACTTCGTCAAAGAGGATAATTTCTGGATGCATGAGCAGAGCACGGACAATGGCAACCCGTTGCTTTTGTCCACCAGATAATTGTCGAGCAAAGCTGTCTTTTTTATCAAGTAGTCCGACGCGTTCCGGTAATTGCAGGGCTTCTTCCGTCACCTCTTTCTTATCTCGACCTTGTGCTTTGATAGGACCTAGGATGAGATTTTGCAGGACGTCCAGATGGGGAAAGAGTTCATAACTTTGAAAGACCATCCCAATCTTTTGGCGAACCAAGTGAAAGTCTTTCTGGTTTCCAATAATGGACTGGCCATCCAGAAGAATATCCCCACCTTGTATGCTTTCTAGACCATTGAGGCAACGAAGGAGAGTGCTTTTTCCGCAACCAGATGGTCCTAGAATGACGACGACTTCTCCCTTTTTGATATCTAGAGAAAGGCCTTGGAGGATGGGATTGTCTCCAAAGGATTTTTTTAAGTCTTTGATTTCTAAAATAGTTTCAGACATTTAGTTCCTCCAATGTTTTTCTAAGTGAGTGGATAGTTTGGAAATAGGAAAACAGACTGCGAAATACAGGACCAGAATGGTTCCATAAATCCAAAAGGAAGCGGTTGGGATGGTCAAGCGATTGCTATCGATGATTTGTTGTCCAACCTTGGTAACTTCCACAACCCCAATCAAGACAACTAAGGAAGTCGTTTTGATCATCCGAGTGACAAGGTTGATGGCCTGCGGAAGCAATCTTCTCAAGACCTGTGGAATGATGATATGGTAGTAAAGTTGGAAATTTGTTAAGCCAAGCGCCTGTCCGCTTTCAAACTGATGTTTGGGAAGGGAAGTGATGGCTCCGCGCACCAAGTCCCCCATCTCAGCTGTTCCCCAGAGAGTAAAAACGATAATAGCCGAAGTCTCACCTGAGATATTGATATTAAAGTTTCGAGCCAAGCCGAAATAAACTATGAAAAGTAATACTAGCTGGGGCATGATACGGATAAATTCCAGATAAAAGCGTGTTAAAAAACGAATAACTCTAGAATGGGTGGTCATGATGATTCCCATGACTGTTCCGAAAATCATGGATAAAATGACAGACAGGATCGAAATCCCAATCGTGACTCCCAATCCCTGTAAAATCCGCAGGAGATTATTTCCCTGAAAGAGTACTTGGATTCCCGAATCCTGCATGGCGGAGCCTCCTTTCTATCCAGCTAAAGACTAGAGAGATGGGTAGAAGCATGATCAGGTAAGCAACTACCAACATGGCTAGTGCAATGTCTGTCTCATAATAGAGTCCAATCAAGTCCTTGGCGACGTACATGAGATCGGCTAAGGCTACCGCAGAGAAAACTGAGGTTTCTTTGATGAGAAAAATGACATTGGCACTAAAGGACGGTAGGGCTACCGCAGTCGCTTGCGGAAGAACCACATAGCGAAAGACCTGTACAGGCGTTAGACCAATGGCTAAACCAATCTCGTGCTGGGTTTGACTAACTGCTTCCAGTCCGCTTCTGAAAGATTCAGCCATGTAGGAGCCACCTAAAAAGATGAGCCCAACTGTTGCACAGACTTCTGAAGAAAGAACAATCCCTATTCGGGGAAGCCCGAAATAGAGGAAGAAGAGCTGAATCAAAAGGGGCGTGTTGCGTGACAATTCGATGTAGGCTGTTGCTAACTGTGAAAAGATAGGAACGCGATAATGACGAATGACACTAACGATTAGACCAACAAGGAAAGAACCCAGAATTCCCCAAACTGCGATATGTAAGGTCAGAAAGAATGCCTTTTGATAGAGTGGTAAATATTGTTCAACAATGGACCAATCCAAAATAGAACCTCCCATCTAGGAATAATATAGCTATTGTAGCACTAAAGGGCATGTTTGGATAACATGAATTTTTTATCACAATGATAGAAAATATTTATCATGTCTGTGCTTTGAAATTTCCAGACAAATTTTTTGAAAGGAATCTGAAAAAGGGTTAAGATATTTATGTAAGAAAAAAAGTAAACGCTTACTTAACAAGGAGGACACTTTATGTCATATAAAACAAGCAATGCAGAAGGACCTGTAGATTTTATTAACACTTATGATTTGGAGCCAATGGCGCAACAAGTCATTCCTAAAGCTGCCTTTGGTTATATCGCTAGTGGAGCAGAGGATACTTTCACTTTACGCGAGAATATCCGTGCCTTTAACCACAAACTCATCGTTCCACATACGCTTTGTGATGTTGAAAATCCAAGTACAGAGATTGAATTTGCAGGTGAAAAATTATCTTCACCAATTATTATGGCGCCTGTTGCGGCTCATAAATTGGCAAATGAACAGGGGGAAGTAGCTACTGCGCGTGGTGTGCATGAATTTGGTTCTCTCTACACAACTAGTTCCTACTCTACGGTTGACCTTCCAGAAATTACGGAAGCTCTTCAAGGAACACCTCATTGGTTCCAATTTTACTTTAGTAAGGATGACGGCATTAACCGCCATATCATGGACCGTGTGAAGGCTGAAGGTTATAAAGCGATTGTCTTGACAGCAGATGCTACTGTAGGGGGTAATCGTGAGGTCGACAAGCGCAATGGTTTTGTCTTCCCAGTTGGCATGCCGATTGTTGAGGAATACCTGCCAGAAGGTGCTGGAAAATCAATGGACTTTGTTTACAAATCAGCTAAACAACGCTTGTCTCCACGCGATGTCGAATTTATCGCTGAATACTCAGGTCTTCCTGTTTATGTCAAGGGGCCACAATGCCGTGAAGACGTTGAACGTTCGCTTGCCGCAGGTGCTTCTGGTATCTGGGTAACCAACCACGGTGGCCGCCAAATCGACGGTGGGCCAGCGGCCTTTGACTCACTTCAAGAAGTAGCAGAAGCAGTTGATAAACGTGTGCCAATTGTCTTTGACTCTGGTGTTCGTCGTGGTCAGCACGTCTTTAAAGCTTTGGCTTCAGGAGCAGACTTGGTAGCTATTGGCCGCCCTGTGATCTATGGTTTGGCTCTTGGTGGTAGTGTTGGTGTGCGTCAAGTCTTTGAGCACTTGAATGCAGAATTGAAGACAGTCATGCAATTATCTGGAACTCAGACTATTGAGGATGTCAAACACTTCAAACTCCGTCACAACCCATACAACCCAACCTTCCCAGTCGACCCTCGTGAATTAAAATTGTATTGATAAAGAAGACGGCCTCCACCTTATGTGGAGGTTTTTCTTCGTGTATAAAAAGATTAAATCGTTATTAGAAACTATATAAATATATTTTCCGGTCAAATATCTTGCTAGGGCTTTCAATTTCTGTTATACTGGTCCAGTAATAAAATAATAAAGACATTTGGGGTGCTTTAGGCTGAGATGATACCCATTGAACCTGATACAGTTAAGACTGGCGAAGGGAAATGTGAAAAGGTTTTTTTCGTATGTCGAAATGAACTGTCTAATCTTGTAAGGTAAACTCTAATTCTCGTTTGTAATTGGAGTTTTTTTGTTTATCAAAAGAGGATAGGCTTGACCGCAAGTCTTTCGGTAGCTCTCCTTGAATGCCCCACTTTTCTTTAAAAAAGGAGTTTTTTATGTTGAAAAAATGGCAATTAAAAGATGTTATCTTGCTTGCTTTCTTGTCTATCTTTTTTGGTGGCGTTTTTGTGGGTTCAGGCTATCTATTTGATATCCTCACCCTAATCTTGGCCCCTCTTGGTTTACAGGCTTTTGCCAATGAAATCCTCTTTGGTCTCTGGTGTATGGCTGCGCCCATTGCGGCCATCTTTGTTCCAAGAGTCGGAAGTGCAACGATTGGAGAAGTGCTCGCTGCGCTTGCTGAAGTCCTTTATGGTAGCCAATTCGGTCTAGGCGCTCTTTTGTCTGGCTTGGTTCAAGGCTTGGGAAGTGAATTTGGTTTTATCGTAACCAAGAATCGCTATGAAAGTTGGCTCTCTCTAACTGCTAATAGTATTGGGATTACGCTTTTTAGCTTTGTCTATGAATACATTAAGTTAGGTTACTACGCCTTTTCCCTTCCTTTTGTCCTTTCCTTGCTTGTGGTGCGTTTTATTTCCGTCTTTTTCTTCTGTGCCATCTTGGTTCGTGCCATTGTCAAACTCTATCATCAGTTTGCGGCTGGAGGAAAGGCGTAGATGGGGCTGGAACTACGGGGGATTCAGTCCCCAATCTTTTCGGAGCCGATTGATTTTACTTTTCATGCGCAAGCCTTTACCTTGTTAGTTGGGAGCAGTGGTTCAGGAAAATCCAGTCTCTTTCAAGTCATTGCTCAAGTAAGTTCTCTTCCCTATAGTGGTCAAGTCCTGATAGATGGGAGCGAGGTCAGTCAGCTTTCTATCGTTGAACGTGTCCAGACGGTTGGTATTCTCTTTCAAAATCCCAATCATCAATTCACCATGGAGAACTTGTTTGAGGAGCTGGTTTTTACCTTGGAGAATATCGGGCATCCCCTTCAAGATATTGATGCTAAAATAGCAGAGGTGGTCCGGCAATGTCGCTGTAAGGCAATCTTGCACCGTCCCATTCATCACCTATCAGGTGGGGAAAAGCAAAAGGCTGCGCTAGCTGTTCTCTTTGCCATGAATCCTAGGGTCTATCTCTTGGATGAGCCCTTCGCTTCCATTGATCGAAAGAGTAGGCTGGAGATATTGGAGATTCTAAAAGAGTTGGCTCTTGATGGGAAGACAGTCATCCTGTGCGATCATGATTTAACGGACTATGGAGCCTACATTGACCATATGGTGGAGTTAAGAGACGGACAGCTAAGGGAAGTGTTTCAAATCCCTTGCTCTGAGATGATACAGGCTTCTTCAAAGGAAGTTGCTTCTAGCCCAGAACTATTCCATATGGATCGTGTGACTTGTGAGCTGGGTAATCGCCCCCTCTTTTCGATTGCTGATTTCACGTTTTACCAAGGAATTTCCTGTATCCTAGGTGATAATGGTGTTGGGAAATCAACCCTCTTTCGTTCCATTCTTCAATTTCAAAAGTATAGAGGGCGCATTACTTGGAAGGGTTCGGTCCTAAAAAAGAAAAAGAGTCTGTATCGTGACCTGACGGGTGTTGTTCAGGAAGCTGAGAAGCAGTTTATCCGAGTCAATCTGAGAGAGGAACTGCAATTAGATAGCTCAGACTCCGTGAGAAATCAGCGGATTCTCCAAGCATTACAATTTTTAAATTTGGATCAGGCACTCGATAAGAGTCCTTATCAATTAAGTGGTGGCCAGCAAAAGATTCTTCAGCTATTGACCATCTTGACTAGCAAGGCTTCTGTGATCTTGCTAGATGAACCTTTTGCAGGTTTGGATGATAGAGCTTGCCATTATTTTTGCCAGTGGATTGTGGAGGAGAGCAATCAAGGAAGAAGTTTTTTGATCATTAGCCATCGTTTAGATCCCTTGATTTCTGTGGTCGATTATTGGATTGAGATGACTAGTGAGGGTCTCAGTCATCTCCAAGACGTGACCATCAGCAAACCTCTCCCCTCTCTGAACAATGATACTCTAGGGGAGGTGAGGTAGTATGATCAAAGTAGCAACCAAGACACCAGTTATCAGCCTCTTCTTTCTAATTTTATCCTTGGAAACATCTTTCATTCCTTCGATTGCTCTGAATCTTTCGGTAGTCGCATTTTGCATCCTCTTTATGCTCTATTATCGTCGATTTAAGATGTTAGCTTGGATGTTCGTGCTCGCCATCTTACCATCTTTGGCCAACTACTGGGCAGTTCAGTTACATGGGGATACTTCGCAGGCAGTCATGCTTGGAACGAGGGCCTTTGTGACGGTTTGTATCGGTCTTGTCTTTGTTTCCAGTATTTCCTTAAAAGAGCTTCTCTTGTACTTGGCTCAAAAGGGGTTATCACGGTCTTGGGCCTATGCCTTGATTGTGGTATTCAATGCCTTTCCCCTCATTCAGCAAGAAATCAAATCCCTCAAGGAAGCTTGCCTATTACGTGGTCAAAAACTGCATGTTTGGTCGCCCTTGATTTATAGCAAGGTTCTGATGACGGTCTTTAGGTGGCGCCATCTTTACCTGAGAGCTTTGTCTGCACATGGATATGATGAGCATGCACAGTTGGAGAATCGCTATCGGACTTTTTATATTTCTCAGAGGACAAAATTGATCTACCTGCTGTTCTTTTTATTGCTTCAAACCAGTTTATTTCTATAAAGGAGTTATTATGGAATTTACAGATATTGCGATGGAATTATCCAAGGAAGCTTGGCAGGCTTCCTTTCATCACCCCTTTGTTTTACAGTTACAAGAGGGGAATTTAGAACCTTCTATTTTCCGCTATTACCTGATTCAGGATGCCTACTACCTGAAGTCTTTTTCAGAAGCCTATCACCTCTTGGCTGATAAGACTTCAAACCAAGAGATGAAAAGACTCTTGAAACAAAATGCCCAGAGTCTAGTGGAGGGTGAGTTGTTTATCCGCCAACAATTTTTCATGGAATTAGGAATCAGCGACCAGGAGATGGACGAGCAACCGATTGCTCCGACTTGCTATCATTACATTTCGCATATTTATCGGCAATTTGCAGAGTCAAATTTGGGCATTGCTTTTGCTAGTTTGCTTCCATGTCCTTGGTTATACCATGATTTGGGCAAGGCACTTAATCGCAAACCATCCCCGAATCCTCTTTATCAACAGTGGATTGAGACCTATATCACCGATGAGTTAGAACAGCAGATTAAAGAGGAAGAAGCCCTGGTCAATCAGCTCTATCGCGAAAGCAACGAGACAGACAAACAAAAAATGCTAGAGGCCTTCCACCGAAGTGTCCACATGGAAGCTAAGTTTTGGGAGATGGCTTACCAACATCAAACCTGGACGAGTGATTTGCAATCCTTAGAAAAAGAGAAGAAATAGAAAATGAGAAACCACCAACTACAAGTTCACAAATTAACCATTTTATCCATGATGATTGCCCTTGACGTAGTTCTTACACCCATCTTTCGAATTGAGGGAATGGCACCGATGTCCAGTGTAGTCAATATCCTAGCAGGAATTTTGATGGGGCCTGTTTATGCCTTGGTCATGGCTACAGTCACAGCCTTTATCCGTATGTCAACTCAGGGGATTCCTCCTTTGGCCCTCACAGGAGCTACTTTCGGAGCCCTCCTAGCAGGTCTCTTTTATAAGTACGGTCGGAAATTTCACTATTCTGCCCTAGGAGAAATCTTGGGAACAGGGGTTATCGGTTCCATTGTTTCCTATCCTGTTATGGTTCTCTTTACAGGATCTGCGGCGAAGCTTAGTTGGTTTATCTACACCCCTCGATTTTTCGGAGCAACCTTGATTGGTACAGCGATTTCCTTTATTGCCTTTCGATTTTTAATCAAGCAGGAATTCTTTAAAAAAGTGCAGGGATATTTCTTTGGAGAAAGGATAGAATGATGCAGGAATTTACAAATCCCTTTCCTCTAACCTCCAGCTCCTTAATTCACTGCATCACCAATGAGATTTCTTGTGAGATGCTGGCAAATGGCATTTTGGCTCTGGGATCTAAACCTGTCATGGCAGATGATCCCCGTGAGGTCCTTGATTTTACCAAACAAAGCCAAGCTCTCTTCATCAATTTGGGGCATTTGTCAGCTGAGAAGGAGAAAGCAATCCGTATGGCGGCTACTTATGCAAACCAAGCTTCTCTCCCAATGGTAGTAGATGCGGTTGGCATAGTGGCTTCCCCCATTCGTAAGGATCTAGTCAGAGATCTTTTAGACTATAGACCTACGGTCCTTAAAGGAAATATGTCGGAAATCCGAAGTCTTGTTGGCTTAAAACACCACGGAGTCGGGGTCGATGCTAGTGCTAAAGATCAAGAAACTGAAGATTTGCTCCAAGTCTTGAAAGACTGGTGTCAGCTTTATCCTGGTATGTCGTTCTTAGTAACTGGACCCAAGGACCTCATAGTTTCAGAAAATCAAGTTGCTGTATTGAGGAATGGCTGTGCAGAATTGGACTGGATAACAGGGACAGGAGACTTGGTTGGAGCCTTGACAGCTGTTTTTCTCAGCCAAGGAAAGACTGCATTTGAAGCTTCCTGCCTAGCGGTCTCTTATCTCAATATCTCTGCCGAGAGAATACTTGTTCAAGGAATGGGATTGGAAGATTTTCGTTACCAAGTTCTCAATCAACTCTCTCTCCTAAAAAGAGATGAAAATTGGCTAGATACCATCAAAGGAGATATTTATGAATAGAGAAGCACTCAGACTATATCTGGTAACCAATCGCTACCAAGATTCCTTGGAAAACTTTCTTAGAAAGGTCGAGACGACCTGCCGTTCAGGTGTTACCATCATCCAGCTACGAGAAAAAAACCTCACTACCAATCAATATTATCAACTGGCAAAACAAGTCAAGGAAATAACAGATGCCTACCAAGTACCCTTAATTATCGATGATCGGTTGGATATCTGTCTAGCAGTCGATGCTGCAGGTCTGCATATCGGAGACGATGAACTACCAGTTTCGGTTGCCCGCAAAGTCTTGGGTCCTGAAAAAATCCTCGGTGTCACTGCTAAAACAGTTAAAAGAGCCCTAGAAGCAGAAGAAGGAGGTGCGGATTACTTGGGAACAGGAGCCATTTTCCCGACTAGGACCAAGGAGAATGCGCCTATCACTCTGATTTCAACCTTGAAAACAATTTGCCAAACGGTCGCCATTCCAGTAGTTGCTATCGGAGGATTGACGTCAGAGAATATTGACCAACTTGTCGACACGGGTATAGCTGGAGTAGCAGTCGTACGCGATCTGATGCAGGCAGAAGATATAGAAGCAAAAACGCAAGCTTTTTTAACAAAGCTTGATGACATTATTTCCTAATCAAAAACTCTCTAATTCCCTTAAAGTGGGAACTAGAGAGTTTTTTTAATCTTTAAAGCTTGTATGGTTGACTGGGCCAGAACCATGACCGAGTTGAGGGGCATCTTGGATGGCTTTCGTGATAAAGGCCTTGGCTTTATCGACTGCTTGATAGAGGGTTTTCCCCTTGGCTAGTTCAGCAGTAATCACTGCAGCAAAGGTACATCCAGTACCATGTGTATGACAGGTTTGAATTCGTGGACTTTCCCAGACAAATTGGTCCTCCTTGGTAAAGAGGAAATCCTTGGCACCGCCTTCGAGATGGCCTCCTTTGATGACAACAGACTGAGGACCAAATTCTTTTAAAATCAGGCGACCGGCACGCTGCATGTCTTCAGGATCATGGATTGAAAAACCAACAATCTCTTCTGCCTCAGGGAGATTGGGTGTAATAATAGTTGCAAGGGGAAGTAGATTTGTTTTTAGGTAGTCTCTGGCACTGGTATCAATCAGGGTGTCTCCGCTTGTTGCGACCATAACAGGGTCAAGGACGTAGGGACAATCCAGCTTTTTAAGATAGGGTTGGATGATTTCCATAATTTCGGTAGTTGCCAACATCCCAGTTTTTACAGCCTGAGGCTTGATATCCGAAAAGACACTCTCCAATTGGGCTTTTAACATTTGAGGAGAAACGTGCTCGATTAATTGAACACCTCTGGTATTTTGAGCGACAAGACTGGTTACAACGGCCATTCCATAGACATCTCTAGCTTGGAACGACTTTAAATCTGCCATAATGCCAGCACCACCACTAGGGTCAGTCCCTGCAATGGTCAAAGCAACGGGTAAATAAGTCATCTAAAACCTCCCAACCAACTGAAGTTTGCATTCTTAAGAACAAGCTAGTCTGTTTTAGGAAAGCAATAGAAGACAGGTAGTCCTCATTATCATTTCCACTTCCATCAGCTAGCATTACCTAGATTGAGTCAAAGGGTCAAACAGTCGTTAATCTCAGCTTTACGCACCCCTAGTGGTTGTTTTCTTTTTTCTACAGTATAGCATATTTTTATAGTTTATATAGTAAAATTTGACTGCAAATCTCTCGTTATGTACTTAAAATTCTATTTTTCGAAAAAATAAGAAGATTTATAATTGACAAACGTAGATTTTGAGAGTATACTTAGATTTATAATTGACAAACGTAGATTTTGAGAGTATACTTAGATTTATAATTGACAAATGTAGATTTTGGAGGTGTACTGATGCAGATTTCAGATGCAGAATGGCAGGTTATGAAGATTATTTGGATGCAGGGGGAGCAGACCAGTACGGATTTGATCAGGGTTCTGGCAGAGCGGTTTGACTGGTCCAAGTCCACGGTTCAGACCCTTTTGGCTCGTTTGGTTGAGAAAGAGTGTTTGACTAGAAAAAAAGAGGGCAAGTCCTTTGTTTATTCAGCCCTTTTAACTCTAGACCAAAGCCGAGACTTGCTTGTCCAAGATATCAAGGACAAGGTTTGTTCTCGTAGGATTAAGAACTTGTTGGCTGATTTGATTGCTGAATGTGATTTTACTCAGGTTGACTTGGAAGACTTGGAAGCTGTGATTTCTGAGAAGAAATCAAGCGCTGTAACAGAAGTAAAATGTAATTGTATGTAAAGGAGACGTCATGTTAAATAGCATTGTAACCATTATTTGTATTGCCCTTATCGTGTTTATCTTGTTTTGGTTTTTCAAAAAGCCTGAAAAATCTGAACAAAAGGCCCAGCAAAAAAAGGGCTACCAAGAGATTCGAGTGGAAGTCAAAGGGGGCTATACGCCTGAGTTGATTATTCTTAAGAAATCAGTGCCAGCCCGTATCGTCTTTGACCGTAAGGACCCTTCACCCTGCCTAGATCAGATTGTTTTCCCAGATTTTGGGGTGCATGCGGACTTGCCTATGGGTGAAGAGTATGTAGTGGAAATCACACCTGAACAGGCTGGAGAGTATGGTTTCTCTTGTGGCATGAATATGATGCACGGTAAGATGATTGTAGAATAGGAGAATGATATGACTGAAATTGTAAAAGCAAGTCTTGAAAATGGTGTTCAAAAAATCCGTATCACGGCAGACAAAGGCTACCATCCAGCCCACATCCAGCTTCAAAAAGGAATTCCCGCTGAAATTACCTTTCATCGTACAACTCCTTCAAACTGTTATAAGGAAATTCTGTTTGAAGAAGAAGGCATCTTGGAACCAATCGGCGTGGATGAAGAGAAGACAATTCGTTTTACACCCCAAGAGTTGGGGCAACATGAATTTTCATGTGGTATGAAGATGCAAAAGGGAAGCTACACCGTAGTTGAGAAGACTCGAAAATCTCTATCCCTCCTACAGCGTTTTTGGATTACCAGTATCTTTACCCTGCCTCTTGTGATTATCATGATTGGGATGTCGACAGGAGGAATTAGTCACCAAGTCATGCGTTGGGGCACCTTTTTAGCTACAACACCTATCATGCTAGTAGCAGGTGGTCCATATATCCAAAGTGCTTGGGCCAGCTTTAAAAAGCACAATGCCAACATGGATACCTTGGTTGCTCTGGGAACTCTAGTGGCCTATTTCTATAGCTTAGTTGCCCTCTTCGCTGGTCTCCCCGTTTACTTTGAAAGTGCTGCATTTATCTTCTTCTTCGTTCTTTTGGGAGCCGTTTTTGAGGAAAAAATGCGAAAAAATACTTCCCAAGCTGTGGAGAAATTACTTGACTTGCAGGCTAAAACTGCAGAAGTCTTGCGTGATGATAGCTATGTTCAAATCCCCTTGGAGCAAGTCAAGGTAGGTGACCTGATTCGAGTGCGTCCCGGTGAAAAGATTGCGGTTGATGGGGTTGTAGTCGAAGGTGTGTCCAGTATTGATGAGTCTATGGTGACAGGTGAGAGCCTGCCGGTAGACAAAACAGTTGGAGATACCGTCATTGGCTCAACCATCAATAATAGCGGAACGCTTGTTTTTAAAGCAGAAAAAGTTGGTTCAGAGACTGTCTTGGCACAGATTGTGGACTTTGTGAAGAAAGCCCAGACCAGCCGAGCACCAATTCAGGATTTGACGGATAAGGTTTCAGGGATTTTTGTACCAGCGGTTGTCATTTTAGGGATTGTGACCTTTTGGGTTTGGTTCGTCTTGCTCAGGGATAGTGTAGTCGTGCTTGGAGCGAGTTTTGTCTCTTCTCTTCTCTATGGAGTGGCTGTTTTGATTATCGCCTGCCCTTGTGCCTTGGGTCTTGCAACACCGACAGCTCTTATGGTGGGGACAGGTCGCAGTGCCAAGATGGGGGTTCTCCTCAAAAATGGAACGGTTCTACAGGAAATCCAGAAAGTTCAAACTATTGTCTTTGATAAGACCGGGACTTTGACGGAAGGGAAACCTGTGGTAACAGATATCATCGGCGACGAAGTAGAAGTGCTTGGATTGGCAGCCTCCTTGGAAGAAGCTTCCCAACACCCACTGGCTGAGGCCATTGTCAAGCGAGCGAGTGAAGCTGGACTTGAGATTCAAACTGTGGAAAATTTCCAAGCCTTGCACGGAAAAGGTGTCTCAGGGCAAATCAATGGAAAACAAGTTCTGCTTGGAAATGCTAAAATGCTGGATGGCATGAACATTTCTAGCACTTATCAAGAAAAACTAGAAGAACTAGAAAAAGAAGCTAAGACAGTTGTCTACTTGGCTGTTGACAATGAAATTAAAGGCTTGCTTGCCCTGCAAGATATTCCCAAGGAAAATGCCAAGCTAGCCATCAGTCAGCTGAAAAAACGTGGACTTAAAACAGTCATGCTGACAGGGGATAATGCTGGAGTGGCGCGTGCTATTGCAGATCAGATCGGAATCGAAGAGGTCATTGCAGGTGTCTTGCCAGAAGAAAAAGCCCATGAAATCCATAAACTACAATCAGCTGGAAAAGTAGCCTTTGTTGGTGATGGTATCAATGACGCTCCTGCCCTCAGCGTAGCAGATGTGGGGATTGCTATGGGAGCTGGAACAGATATTGCCATCGAGTCAGCAGATTTGGTGTTGACAACTAATAACCTCTTAGGAGTGGTTCGTGCCTTTGACATGAGCAAGAAAACCTTCAATCGAATTCTGCTCAATCTTTTCTGGGCCTTTATCTACAATGTCGCCGGAATTCCGATTGCAGCAGGAGTCTTTTCAGGAATTGGTCTCGTTCTCAATCCAGAACTGGCTGGTCTAGCCATGGCCTTTAGTTCTGTATCTGTATTAACCAGTTCACTCATGCTAAACTTTAGTAAAATAGACTAAAAGCGAGCTTGCTCGCTTTTTATTATAAAACAGTTACATAAAACGTTTTCAAACTGTACTGTAATAGAGAATAAAAACTTCTGAGCACATTCTTAGGAGACCCAAAACAAATGTGGTAAAGTAGTAGAGTAAAAATTTGCTGAAACGTTTCCAATTAGTATATGAAAACGGATTTATCAAGTTTTAAAAATATTTGAAGGAGAGTTATCATTATGACTCAAGGGAAAATTACTGCATCTGCAGCAATGCTCAACGTATTGAAAACATGGGGCGTAGACACAATCTACGGTATCCCATCAGGAACACTCAGCTCATTGATGGATGCTTTGGCTGAAGACAAAGATATCCGCTTCTTGCAAGTTCGCCACGAAGAAACAGGTGCTCTTGCAGCGGTCATGCAAGCTAAATTCGGTGGCTCAATCGGGGTTGCAGTTGGTTCAGGTGGTCCAGGTGCGACTCACTTGATTAACGGTGTTTACGATGCAGCTATGGATAACACTCCATTCCTTGCTATCCTTGGATCACGTCCTGTTAACGAACTCAACATGGATGCCTTCCAAGAATTGAACCAAAACCCAATGTACAACGGTATCGCTGTCTACAACAAACGTGTAGCATACGCTGAGCAATTACCAAAAGTAATTGACGAAGCTTGCCGTGCTGCAGTTTCTAAAAAAGGTCCAGCTGTTGTTGAAATCCCAGTAAACTTCGGTTTCCAAGAAATCGATGAAAACTCATACTACGGTTCAGGTTCGTACGAACGTTCATTCATCGCTCCTGCCTTGAACGAAGTTGAAATCGACAAAGCTGTTGAAATCTTGAACAATGCTGAACGTCCAGTTATCTATGCTGGTTACGGTGGTGTTAAAGCTGGTGAAGTGATTACTGAATTGTCACGTAAAATCAAAGCACCAATCATCACAACTGGTAAAAACTTTGAAGCCTTTGAATGGAACTATGAAGGTTTGACAGGTTCTGCTTACCGTGTTGGTTGGAAGCCAGCCAACGAAGTGGTCTTTGAAGCAGACACAGTTCTTTTCCTTGGTTCAAACTTCCCATTTGCTGAAGTTTACCAAGCATTCAAGAATACTGAAAAATTCATCCAAGTGGATATCGACCCTTACAAACTTGGTAAACGTCATGCCCTAGACGCTTCAATCCTTGGTGATGCAGGTCAAGCAGCTAAAGCTATCCTTGACAAAGTGAACCCAGTTGAATCTACTCCATGGTGGCGTGCAAACGTTAAGAACAACCAAAACTGGCGTGATTACATGAACAAAATCGAAGGTAAAACTGAGGGTGAATTGCAATTGTATCAAGTTTACAATGCAATCAACAAACATGCTGATCAAGACGCTATCTACTCAATCGACGTAGGTGACACTACTCAAACATCTACTCGTCACCTTCACATGACACCTAAGAACATGTGGCGTACATCTCCACTCTTTGCGACAATGGGTATTGCCCTTCCTGGTGGTATCGCTGCTAAGAAAGACAATCCAGATCGCCAAGTATGGAACATCATGGGTGACGGTGCATTCAACATGTGCTACCCAGACGTTATCACAAACGTTCAATACGACCTTCCAGTTATCAACGTTGTCTTCTCAAATGGTAAATATGCCTTCATCAAGGACAAATACGAAGACACAAACAAACACTTGTTTGGTTGTGACTTCCCTAATGCTGACTATGCGAAAATCGCTGAAGCTCAAGGTGCTGTAGGATTTACAGTTGACCGTATCGAAGACATCGATGCAGTTGTTGCAGAAGCTGTTAAACTCAACAAAGAAGGTAAAACTGTTGTGATCGATGCTCGCATCACTCCACACCGTCCACTTCCAGTAGAAGTACTTGAATTGGATCCAAAACTTCACTCAGAAGAAGCAATCAAAGACTTCAAGGAAAAATACGAAGCAGAAGAACTCGTACCATTCCGCCTCTTCTTGGAAGAAGAAGGATTGCAATCACGCGCAATTAAATAATTCCTTCGTGGAACTTAAAAAGATCGGAGCAATCCGGTCTTTTTCTGGAGGATAGTAAATGAATTTAAATCAATTAGATATTATCGTTTCAGATGTTCCCCAAGTCTGTGCTGACTTGGAGCGTATTTTGGATAAAAAGCCCGATTATGTTGATGACAGTTTTGCTCAGTTTACGATTGGCAGTCACTGTCTGATGTTGTCCCAAAATCATTTGATTCCTTTGGAAGATTTTCAGTCAGGAATCATTCTTCATATCGAGGTTGAGGATGTAGACCAGAATTACCAACGGTTGAAAGAACTTGGTATCCAGGTTTTAAACGGACCAACTGTAACCGATTGGGGAACAGAGTCCTTATTAGTTAAAGGGCCTGCTGGTCTAGTGATTGATTTTTATCGTATGAAGTAGGTAATTCTATTATCAAATTTTTTATCTAAACATTCTTGGAGTGAAACTTAAAAAGATCGGAGCAATTCGATCTTTTTTGTATTTATGCGACTTTCAGTCCGTCTCGCTCCGTTAGGTGCGAGACAAAAAACCACCCGTTTTCACGGGTGGTTATGATTTCTACACTTATTGTTTGGCTTCCTGTTTTAATTGTTGCACCTGTTCCTCGTACTGGACAAGCTCCCTGTCTTTTATATTGATAGTCGCTTCTGCTTCAGCAATGCGGCTTCTCAGATCTTGAGTCTTGTTATGGTGATAGCTAATACCAATAGCACTACCAGCAATGATCCCGATTACTAGACAAGTAAAAATCACCAAAATCAAGGGAGCAGATAGTTGTGTAAAGACAAGACTGACAGTTACTGTTTGACGATTGAGTAGACCAAATGAGATCACAATGACTAATAAGCTCAAACCGCCAATTAGATAAGCCTTATCTTTCAGTGACAATTCATTAAATTTTTTTAGCATAAGTTCCTTTTCTCCTGACTATGTTGATAGAAAACTACACACCATTTAGGTATTAACAAAATTCATTTTACTAGAAAATTTCGATACTGTTAATAATTTCTAACGGCTTATTTACCATCAATCAATCGATTCATTGAAAAGGAGTATTCATTTTCTAATATTTGATTGAGTAAACAGAACGGAGCAATTCGGTCTTTTTTCTGTTCCCTCTTTCTTATAACAAGATTGTGATAGTTTATATCTTTATAACAAAAGTTTTAAAGACTTGATTGTTTTGAAAGAATATTTTAAAATAAGATTCAGTAAAAATGAAAGAGGTTTTGAAAATGTCTGAAAAACAAATGAAAATTTTAGGTTGGGTAGCGACCTTTATGTCTGTTATGATGTATGTGTCTTACTTCCCACAAATCATGAACAATCTGGCTGGTCAAAAAGGAAATTTCATCCAGCCCTTGGTTGCTGCCATCAACTGTAGTCTCTGGGTTTACTACGGTCTTTTCAAAAAAGAAAGAGATATCCCCCTTGCAGCAGCTAATGCACCAGGTATTATTTTTGGTCTGGTAACGGCTATCACAGCTTTGATTTAAAAAGAAGACTGGTTTCAGTCTTTTTTGTACATAAAAATAGATTCTCAAGTAAAGAAAGTCTAATGAGAGTTGAGGAGAATAGCCGTTGACAGCGAGCTTTCTGATTGCTGCTTTAGGGGTTCCTCCATCAAGTAAGAGATTGTTTCGTTACTATTTTTACAAAATCTTCTCCCTACTTTATAAAATAGAAAAAAGAGTTCAATTCGAACTCTTTTTTTGCTATAATGAGGGGAGAAAAATCAGACAGGAGATCGACATGTCAGAACCATTATTTTTACAATCAGTTATGCAAGAAAAAATCTGGGGTGGGACCAAGCTACGTGATGAGTTTGGTTACGACATTCCAAGTGAAAAAATCGGGGAATACTGGGCTATCTCAGCCCACCCAAATGGAGTTTCTAAGGTAGCCAATGGACGCTACGAGGGAACAGACCTTGCTACTTTGTATGCGGAACACCGTGAGTTGTTTGGCAACCGTCCAGAACCAGTATTTCCTCTCTTAACTAAAATTCTCGATGCCAACGACTGGCTTAGCGTCCAAGTTCACCCAGACGATGCCTATGGACTAGAACACGAAGGCGAACTTGGAAAAACAGAATGCTGGTATATCATCGCAGCGGATGAGGGATCAGAGATTATCTATGGTCACAATGCCAAGTCAAAAGAAGAACTCCGCCAGCAAATTGAGGACAAGAACTGGGATGCCTTACTGACAAAAGTGCCAGTTAAGGCTGGAGATTTCTTCTATGTGCCAAGTGGTACCATGCACGCTATCGGTGCAGGTATCTTGATTCTTGAAACCCAGCAGTCTAGTGACACTACCTACCGTGTCTATGACTTTGACCGCAAGGATGACAAGGGCAACTTGCGTGAACTTCATCTTGAAAAATCCATCGATGTTTTAAACATTGGAGAACCTGCCAATAGCCGACCTGTCACTGTCAAAGCAGATGATCTACGTTCCACTCTCCTTGTATCCAATGATTTCTTCGCAGTTTACAAATGGGAAATTACTGGAAAAGTTAACTTTGAAAAGACAGCTGACTACAGCTTGTTGAGTGTCTTGGCTGGTCAAGGTCAACTAACTGTTGACGGGAAAAACTATCCAATCCAAAAAGGGAGCCACTTTATCCTACCAAGTGATGTTGAAGCTTGGACTCTGGAAGGGCAAGGTTTGGAATTGATTGTCAGTCATCCATAAAAAGAAAAGACTTGAGAGATATTCTCAAGTCCTTTTTTGTATTTACATAAATTGGGCGATAAAGACCACGATGATGATGATAGGAATGATAAAACGAAGAAGGAAAAGCCAGACTTGGAAAAGTCCCTGTTTCCATGCTGTTTCATCAAGGTGTAGTTCCTCCATTGCAAGAGCCTTTTTAAAGACATAGCCTGTAAAAAGTGAAAGGCAGAGAGCTCCAAATGGCATGAGGAGATTGGAAACTAAGAAGTCCATAGCATCAAAGAAAGTCTTACCAAAGATGTGAACATCCGCCATAACTCCATAGGATAGGGCTGAAGGAATGCCAAAGACAAAGGTCAAGATTCCTAAAATGGTACTCCATTTAGCACGCATACTGTTGTCCTGGTTGGTGATATTGCCCACATTGATTTCCAGCATCACGACAGAGGAAGTGACCGTCGCAAAAAGGAAGAGCAAGAGGAAGAGGATGTAGAAAATGGTTCCAAAAGGCATCTTGTCAAAGAGTTGAGGCAAGACGATGAAGAGCAGGCTTGGTCCCCCTTCAGACTGAATATTGAAGGCTGACATGGCTGGGAAAATGGCTAGACCTGCCATGATGGATACCGAGATGTTCATGGCTACGATGGAAATCCCTGACTGGACCAGATTGGTTTTCTTGTCTAAGTAAGAAGCATAGGTCAGCATGGCTGTGACCCCTAGTGAAAGGGCAAAGAAAGATTGTCCTAGAGCATAAAGGAAACCGGCACTGGTCAGTTTTGAGAAGTCTGGTTTGAGGAAGTAGAGAACGCCTTCCATGGCATTTGGCAAACTGAGAGAGCGTCCAATGATAATGACAAAAATGATAAAGAGCAGGGGCATCATAACTTTTGAGGCTCTTTCAATCCCTTTTTGAACCCCACGTGATACAATAAAGATATTCAACAAGATAAAGGAAGCTTGAGCCCCTAGAGCAATGGCTGGATTTGAAATGATTGAAGTAAATAACTGAGCATAATCACCCGTTCCGCCAAGTTGGAACAATTTCCCAAACTCAATACTCAGATAGACTAGAATCCATCCTCCGATGACACTGTAAAAGGAGAGGAGGATAAAGAGGGCAAAGGCACCAATCCAACCGATAAAGTTGTACTTGTTATTCTTGCCCAGTTTTCCAAAGGTTTTGATAGCAGAAACGCCAGCACTACGGCCAAGGGCAAACTCAGCAAGCAAGAGCGGGAAACCGATTAAAATGGTAGAAATGAGAAAGACCAGTAGAAAGCCTCCACCGCCATTTGCAGCAGTCATGTATGGAAACTTCCAAACGGCTCCAAGTCCGATGGCTGAACCAGCAGATGCTAGAATAAAGCCTAGTTTTGAACCCCATTGTGATTTTTCTGACATAGTTGAAACTCCAATCTCTTTTTTAAAATAAGAAAAGGCTACTTGAGATGTCAAATAGCCTTCTCTCAACGGCTCTCTATGAGCCTTCTGTTTGATTGATAGACTTGACTATCCTATCATGTTTTCTAAGGTCTGTCAAGAAAACCATTTTCAAGTTTTCACACCTTTCCCAAAAAGTTAAAAAATTTTCGCAGAAACACTTGACTCTGACCTAAGGGGAGGGGTTATACTATCAATGTAATACTCTTCGAAAATCAAATTCAAACCACGTCAGCGTCGCCTTACCGTACTCAAGTACAGCTTGCGGCTAGCTTCCTAGTTTGCTCTTTGATTTTCATTGAGTATAAGGAGGAAATCATGTACCATATAAAAGAAGCTGCGCAGCTTTCGGGTGTCTCTGTCAAGACCCTGCACCACTACGATAAGATAGGACTCTTGGTTCCGTTAAAGTCGGAAAACGGCTATCGAACCTACAGTCAAGAAGATTTGGAACGCCTTCAAGTCATTCTTTACTATAAATATCTAGGTTTTTCTTTAGAAAAAATAGCAGAGCTGTTAAAGGAAGAAAGGACAGATTTATTGCCTCATTTGACCAGGCAGTTGGACTATTTGACCCAAGAAAGGCAACATCTGGATACCTTGATTTCCACCTTGCAAAAAACCATTCAAGAACAAAAAGGAGAAAGAAAAATGACGATTGAGGAAAAATTCACTGGATTTAGCTATCAAGACAATCAAAAATACCACCAAGAAGCGGTAGAGAAGTATGGACAAGAGGTGATGGACCAAGCGCTCGAACGCCAGAAAGGTCACGAAGATGAGGCTACAGCCGCCTTCAACCAAGTTTTTCAAGCCTTGGCACAAAACCTTCAAGCTGGTCTGCCTGCAACAGCGTCCGAAAACCAAGAAGAAGCAGCCAAACTCTTGCAAGCTATTCGTACTTATGGATTTGACTGCTCTATTGAAGTATTTGGCCATATCGGCAAAGGCTACGTCTATAACCCAGAGTTTAAGGAAAATATTGACAAGTTTGGACTTGGCACAGCCCAGTACACATCAGATGTCATTGCACACTATGTTCAAACTCAGATAACATAAGCATCGCTGGAGATTTGTCCTGCTCCGCTAAAAAAGCTAAATCTTCTATTTAACTTTTTTAGGGGACAGGTCATTTTAGTTGTTACTTTTTTGAAAAGCATTCTGGTCCCAGACTCTTTACTTTGTTACTAAAAGAAAATTCATTTTTAAGTTTTTGCATTGTCAACTCTGAGTGATTAGTTCGCCTTGATAAAATCAGTAAAAAAAGATATGATAGTAGGAGAAAAATGAGGTTAAGAGTGATGGACAAAAGTAGAATTAAAACAGAAACACAGCAGGTAATTGAAGATGTTTTGGAAAAGGCTGGATTGCGTGAGGGGGCTCTCTTTGTCCTTGGACTCTCGTCTAGTGAGGTTTTAGGTGGGCAAATCGGCAAGGATTCCAGCCAAGAAATTGGCGAAATCATTGTGAAAACCATCCTAGATATCCTAGAGGAAAAAGGAATTCACCTAGCTGTTCAAGGCTGTGAACACGTCAATCGGGCCCTGGTCGTTGAACGTCAAGTGGCGGAGCAATTTGGTCTGGAAATCGTCAGTGTCCTACCTACTCTTCATGCGGGAGGTTCGGGTCAGCTAGCTGCCTTTAAGTTTATGAAGAACCCTGTTGAAGTGGAGTTCATCAAGGCTCATGCGGGATTGGATATCGGAGATACCGCAATTGGCATGCATGTCAAGCATGTGCAGGTTCCGATTCGACCAGTTTTGCGTGAGATTGGTCATGCCCATGTAACAGCTCTAGCTAGTCGTCCAAAGCTAATCGGGGGTGCGCGTGCCCAGTATCCACAAGATTCTATTAGAAAGATATGAGAATGAAAAAGAGAAAAGAACAGTTTCAAAAAAACCTAAAGTATTCTATTCGTAAATTGACTGTTGGAGTTGGTCCTGTAGCAATCGGGGCCTTTCTTGTTGGTGCCAGCTTGTTATTAACTGGTAAAGTCCAAGCAGATGAATTAGCTGAAGTGAATTCAGTCCATTACCGTTATCTGGCAGAGCAAGAATTAACCGAGTCTGAAAAAGCCTTGATTCATCATGAAGTTCCTACAGAATTTCATGATGAAGATATTATTTATGTAGTTTATCGCAAGAAAGCAACTAACAGTCAACAACTTCCCTATACAGGAAGTAAAGAATTTGCTTTAGCAGGTCTTGGTCTTGCAACAGCATCTTTAGCTGTTTTTTTGGTGTCTAAAAAACAGCGTCAGAAAGTTCTTGGAGTGCTTTTGATTGGTTCTCTTGGTGTCAGCAACTTCATTCCTTTTGCTACTTTTGCCTTTGAGAATAAAGAATTACTTTCTTACAATCAAACGATCTCGGCCTCCTCAAATGAAGAACTAGCGAAAGGTGTGATCGATATTGGAGGATATGAGTATATTGGTTATTTTAAAGGAACTGACATAAAAGTAGCTAGTTTTTCTAAAAAAGGGAAGCTCCTCGATCAAGATAGTTTGCCAGCGTATACTGGAAAACTTGAAAGCAAGGGTACTCAGGAGTCTGGTAAAGAAGGTGAATCCCTTGTTCAAGATAGTTTGCCAGCCTATACTGAAAAACTTGAAAGCAAAGGCACTCAAGAAGAAGACAAAGAGGGTCAATCTCTAATTCAAGATAGTTTGCCAGCGTATACTGGAAAACTTGAAAGCAAGGGCACTCAAGAAGTAGGTAAAGAAGGCGATTCCCTTGTCCAAGATAGTTTGCCAGCCTATACTGAAAAGCTTGAGAGTAAGGGTACTCAGGAAGCTGGAAAAGAGGGTGAATCCTTAGTTCAAGAGCCTCGGGCAGAATATACTGGAAAACTTGAGAGCAAAGGTACACAAGAGTCTGGTCAAGAAGGTGATTCCCTTGTCCAAGATAGTTTACCAGCCTATACTGAAAAACTTGAGAGCAAGGGTACTCAGGAATCCGGTAAAGAAGGC
>NZ_GG730094.1:53325-86542 GCF_000162495.1 Streptococcus sp. M143
GGTAAAGAAGGCGATTCCCTTGTCCAAGATAGTTTACCAGCCTATACTGGAAAGCTTGAAAGCAAAGGGACTCAGGAAACTGGTAAGGAAGGTCAATCCCTTGTCCAAGATAGTTTGCCAGCCTACACTGAAAAGCTTGAAAGTAAAGGCACTCAGGAATCTGGAAAAGAAGGCGAATCTCTAATTCAAGATAGTTTGCCAGCCTACACTGAAAAGCTTGAAAGTAAGGGTACCCAGGAAACTGGTAAGGAAGGTGACTCCCTTGTTCAAGATAGTTTGCTAGCCTATACTGAAAAACTTGAAGGCAAAGGTACTCAGGAAACTGGTAAGGAAGGTCAATCACTAATTCAAGATAGTTTGCCAACGTATACTGGGAAACTTGAGAGCAAAGGTACACAAGAACCCGGCAAGGAAGGTGACTCCCTTGTTCAAGAGGACCTTTCAGAATATACAGTAACTGAAGGAACAATTACTAAAGACACAATCGCAGAGATTGATTACCAGACGGAAATCATTGATGATCCTACAAAGTACACTGACGAAGAAACAGTGGTTCAAAACGGTGAAAAAGGAATCCAAGTTACCAAAACGACTTATAAAACTGTCGAAGGTGTTGAGACTGACCAAGTTTTAAATACAACAACCACTGTCATCAAAGAACCAGTCACTAAAAAAATAAGTCATGGTACGAAACCAATAGAAGGAACTCTTGTAGAAGAAAGTCTTGAAAAAATTCCGTTTAAGGAGATAGTCGAAGAAGACGCGCAACTGAAAAAGGGCGATAAAGTTACGGTCCAAGAAGGAAAAGACGGTCAGAAAAAGGTTATCAAAACCTACAAGACCATCAAAGGAATCAAGACGCAGGAAGCGCCTGAAATTCTTGAACAGGTCATTGAGTTAGCCCAAAACCGTATTGTTAAACTAGGTACCAAAAACTTCGAAAAGCCAGTGTTGACTTTTTCAAGGGTTGATATTCAGGATTTGAAACGCTCATCTCAGATTTACTATAATCTGGAAAATCCAAGTAAGGCAGCGATTAAATCGATCACTTTAACCCTGAAAAAAGGCAACGAAGTTGTCAAAACCATGACGGTTTCACCGAATAACTTGACTGCAACTCTAACAGATTTGCAGTATTACAAGGATTATAAACTCGAAACAAAAATGGTTTATGATCGTGGTGAAGGAAATGAGGAAGAAATTCTCAAAGAAGAACCACTGAGAATTGATTTAAAAAAGGTCGAAGTTAAAAATATAAAAGAAACAAGCCTCATAAGTGTTGACGACAATGGCGTGGAAACGGATAGTAGCTTCTTAACCTCTGTTCCAAGTGATGTAAGACCTTACTATCTAAAAATTGCTACACGTGATAATAAGATGACGCGTCTTGCGATTGACAAAATTGAAGAAGTGACAGTTGATGGGAAAACACTTTATAAGGTCACTGCCAAAGCGCCTGACCTCGTTCAGCATACAGATGGTAACCAGCTCAGTGAAGAATACGTCCATTATTTTGCCAAACCAAAAACTCATGAGGAGAATGTATACTACGATTTCAATGAACTTGTAAAGGCTATGCAGGTCAATCCGTCTGGTGAATTTAAAATTGGTGCGGACTTGAATGCGGTCAATGTTCCTGCAGCTGGTAAATCATATGTAACGACGAAATTCCGAGGCAAGCTATCAAGTGTAGACGGTCAACAGTATACGATTCATAACTTGGAACGTCCACTATTAGGTGATACCGAAGGCGCCCACATCCATGACCTTAACCTTGGTAAGGTAAACATTCATATGCCATGGGCCAATAGAGTTGCTCCCTTGGCTGCTGTTATAAAAAACACAACGATCAATAATGTGAAAGTAACGGGTATAGTTGTTGGAAATAATGACGTATCAGGTTTGATCAATAAAATTGATAATAACGGTAGATTAACAAATGTGGCATTCATTGGTAAGCTTCATGCTGGTGGGAACCAAGGCGCCTTTCTTGCTGGAATTGTTGGAGAAAACTGGAAGGGTTCTGTTGAGAAGGCCTATGTTGATGCACAAATAACGGGTAATAAAGCGAAAGTTGCTGGTATCGCCTATTGGTCACAAAATGGTGGGGACAACCATGCAGTTTATCGGGACGGAGCCATTAAAAAATCTGTAGCTAAAGGCACTATCGATGTGAGAGAACCGATTAGCGCGGGTGGTGTTGTAGGCAGTACAAATGCCTTGGGTTCCGTTGAAGACACTGTTTCAATGATGAAAGTTAAGAACGGTGAGATTTTCTATGGCTCATCTGATATTGATGATGATCCTTATTGGACAGGTGACCGCTTGAACAGAAACTTTGTTGTTACTGGTGTGAGTGAAGGAAAATCTTCATATAGATATTCTAAACAACAGCATCGTATTAAGTCTATTTCGCAAGAAGAAGCAGACAAGAAAATTGCTGCTCTGGGAATCACAGCGCATGAGTATGAAATCAATGAGCCTATTGTAGATAAATTAAACCGTTTGACACACCGTGAAGACGAGTACAAGGCCATTCAAGACTATAGAGCTGACCGCGAACTTGCCTATCGCAATATTGAAAAATTACAACCATTCTATAATAAGGAGTGGATTGTCAATCAAGCTAATAAACTAGATGCTAGTTCAAAATTGGTGACCAAAGAAGTCCTTTCTGTTACTGGTTTGAAAAATGGGCAGTTTGTAACAGACTTGTCAGCTATTGATCAGATCATGATTCACTATGCTGATGGTACCAAAGAAGAATCGGCCGTTACTGCCAAAGCTGACTCTGATGTAAAACAAGTCAAAGAGTACGAAGTGACCAACCAGAATATTGTTTATACGCCAAATGTGCTAGTGAAAGATCGTGCTGGTTTGATTGCAAAGGCAAAAGAAACATTATCCAGTGTGGAGTTGATTTCTCCTGAAGTGCGCGCTCTTATGGACAAGCGGAACAAACCGCAAGAAAACACGGATGAACGAAAAAATGGTTACATTCGCGATTTATTCTTAGAAGAAAGTTTTGCTGAAGTAAAACAAAATCTTGGAAACTTGGTGAAACAAATTGTTGAAAATGAAGATCATCAACTAAATGATGATGAAGCAGCTCAACGTGCTTTCATTAAGAAAGTTGAAGACAATAAGGCCAACATTATGATGGGGCTTGCTTATTTGAACCAATACTATGCCATTAAATATGATGGATTGTCGATCAAAGATATTATGATGTTTAAACCAGATTTTTATGGTAAGAACGTGAATGTCTTAGATCGCTTGATCACTATCGGATCAAAAGAGAACAATCTTAAGGGCGACCAATCCCAAGATGCGTATAATCGAGTGATTGCAGGTGCTACAGGTAAAGGAAGCCTTCATGAGTTTCTAACATATAACATGAAATTGTTTACAAATGAAACCGATATGAATGTTTGGTTTAAAAAGGCAATTGAAAAGAATGCTTATGTGGTAGAACAGCCATCATTGAACCCCGATTTTGTTCATAAGAAGTATCGTCTGTATGAAGGGATTAATAATGGCGTGCATGGTCGGATGATTTTGCCTCTATTAAACTTGAAGAACTCGCATCTCTTCATGATTTCGACCTATAATACCATTTCTTTTAGTGCTTTTGAAAAATATGGTAAAAATACTGAGGAGGCTCGTGAAGCCTTCAAGAGTGAAATCAATAAGAGAGCAAAAGAGCAGGTGAACTACTTAGACTTTTGGTCAAAATTAGCTGCTGATAATGTACGTAATAAGCTCCTCAAGAGTGAAAATAGTGTTCCTACACCTGTTTGGGACAATCATGATGCGCCGGGTATCGGTTGGGCAAACCGATATGGTCACAAGGATGGGAAACCAGATTATGCTCCGATTCGAGAGTTCTTTGGACGGATCCATAAATATCATGGTTATCAGTATGGATATGGTGCTTACGCTTATATCTTTGCCGCTCCAAATCAGCAAGATGCTGTCTACTTTGTTATGACAGAGTTGATAAGTGATTTTGGTACATCGGCCTTTACGCATGAAACGACTCATGTGAATGATCGTATGGCTTACTATGGTGGTTGGTATCATCGTGAAGGGACGGACTTAGAGTCCTTTGCGCAAGGTATGCTCCAGTCACCATCGTTGACAAATCCAAATGGTGAATACGGTGCCTTAGGTTTGAACATGGCTTATGAACGTCAGAATGATGGCAATCAAATCTACAATTATGATCCAAACAAGTTAAAGAACCGTGAAGAAATTGATCACTATATGAAGAACTATAACGAGGCTCTGATGATGCTGGATCATCTAGAAGCAGATGCAGTTATTGGAAAACACTTGAACGACAACAGCAAGTGGTTCAAAAAGATGGACCGAGAATGGCGTACGAACGCTGAGCGAAACAATCTGAAAGGCGAGCCACATCAATGGGATAAATTACGTGATTTAACGGATAATGAGAAGAAATTGACGATTACGAGCATTGATCAATTGGTTGATCATAACTTTGTTACAAAACATGGTATGCCAGGGAATGGACGTTATCGTTCGGAAGGTTTTGACAGTGCTTACCAAACCGTAAATATGATGTCGGGTATCTTTGGTGGTAATACTAGCAAGAGTACAGTTGGTTCGATTTCATTTAAACATAATGCTTTCCGTATGTGGGGATACTATGGTTATCTTAACGGATTTATTGGTTACGCTTCAAACAAATATAAGGCGGAAGCCAACAAGGAAAACAAAGGGTTGTTGGGTGATGACTTCATTATCAAGAAAGTCTCTGATGGCCAATTTGATACTCTTGAAGCATGGAAGAAACATTGGTATAAAGAAGTCTATGACAAAGCTCAAAACGGCTTTACTACAATCGAAATCAATGGCAGATCTATCTCTACTTATGCTGAGTTGAAGTCCTTATTTGATGAAGCTGTTCAAAAAGACCTAGATAGCATGGAAAATCCAAATATAAAGAATCATTATAAAAATACTGAGGATCTTAAATGGAAGGTTTACAAACAGCTCCTTCAAAAATCAGATGGATTCTCTGGAAATTTATTTGCCAAAGCATCGTTATAAAGTCGAAATGACTAAAAAGGTGGATCAGCTTAAGCTGCATCTGCCTTTTTGTGCTATACTTAAGATATGCATAGAAAAACAGTGATTGATTTTAGGGCTTTGGGGGAGAGATACACCTTTATCCAGCCCATCAAAGAGTTAAAAACGAGAGATTTATCAGAAGTGGCAAACTTGCTGGCACAAGTGGAAAGCTACCAAGAACAGGGATATTATGTGGTGGGCTATGTCAGCTATGAGGCTGCACCTGCTTTTGAGGAGAAATTAGCAGTTCACACCGCTCCTTTACTGGGAGAGTATCTGCTATATTTTACAGTTCATGATAGCGTAGAAACATCGCCTATTCCTCTGACTTATGAGGAAGTAGATTTGCCTTCAAATTGGCAGGAAGTAACGTCAGCAGAGGACTATGAAAAGGCTATTGCCCAGATTCACCATCATTTGCGTCAGGGGGACACCTATCAGGTCAATTACACTGTCCAACTCAAGCAAGATTTAAGTGCCAATCCTTTTTCTATCTACAATCGTATGGTGGTAGAGCAGGAGGCGGGCTACAATGCCTATGTTGAACACGATGAGATGGCAGTGATTTCCATGAGCCCAGAGCTCTTTTTTGAGCAAAATGACCGGGAATTAACGACTCGCCCGATGAAGGGAACAACCCAGCGGGGAGTGACTGACGATGAAGATTTGAAAGAGGCAGCTTGGTTGGAGCAAGATCCTAAAAATCGCTCTGAAAATATGATGATTGTGGATCTCTTGCGCAATGACATGAACCGTATTTCTGAAGTGGGCAGTGAACATGTAGAACGTCTCTGTCAAGTGGAGCAGTATTCGACGGTTTGGCAGATGACTTCAACCATCAAGAGTCAGTTACGAGAGGATGTGGACTTGGTTGTCATTTTTCGCTCTCTCTTTCCTTGTGGTTCCATAACAGGAGCGCCCAAAATTGCGACCATGGAAATCATCAAGGACTTGGAGCCACAACCCAGAGGAGTTTACTGCGGAACTATTGGTATCTTGCTTCCAAATGGGCGACGAATTTTCAATGTCGCTATTCGGACTATCCAACTGCATCAAGGGAAAGCCATCTATGGAGTTGGCGGAGGGATTACTTGGGATAGTACTTGGGAATCTGAATACCGAGAGGTTCATCAAAAGGCGGCTGTACTCTATCGTAAACAAGCTCGTTTCCAACTGATTTCAACTGGTAAAATCAGCCAAAAACAACTGCTGTTTGAAGATCAACATCTGGAAAGACTGACAAAGGCGAGTAGGTATTTTGCCTATCCTTTTGATCCGGAAGACCTGAGACAAAGGATAGAGGAAGAGTGCCAAGCTTGCGATTCCCACCAAGACTATCGTTTGCGAATTACTCTTAACAAGTCTGGAGAGCTGGAACTCAGTCGCCAAGTATTAACACCACTTAGTCCAGGTTTCTGTCAGGCTAAACTTTGTCTGCAAGAAACAGATTTGAATCAAGCGTTTACCTACTTTAAAACAACTTACAGACCACATTTGAGTATAGGGGAGCAAGAGAAGATTTACCACAATAAGTCAGAAGAACTGCTTGAGACCTCCATTGGAAATCTGGTTCTGAAAATTGCCGGAAAATTCTATACACCGCCTATCAGACTAGGAATTTTGCCAGGAATCTACCGCCAGCATTTGCTAGAAACAGGACAGGTAGAGGAAAAAGTCTTGACTTTGGCAGACTTGAACCAAGCGGAAACTATCTATGGCTGTAATGCAGTCAGAGGTTTGTATGAGTTGAAAGTGATATAACTATGGATTTTTCAATTAAGTTTTAGATTTATTTCTGAATATTTAATATTTGATTTGAAAGCAAAATAAAGTATATGGTATACTATAGGTATAAATCGTTAAAATAATGGAGATTTTTATGAAAAAATCAAAAAAAATTTTAGTAACCAGCTTAGCAACTGCAACACTGGGACTTATTTCATTTGCAGATACAACTGAAGCCTTTCCTTTTTCGGCTCAGCATGTTTCTGCTCAAGAAAAGGATGTATCTAAAAACGGTAAGATTGTAAAAGAGAATACAACTTCGGCGCCAAATCAAGCTGAGAAACCGAAAACACCAGCGCAAAATCCTGCTGAGAAATCGAAAACACCAGCGCAAAATCCTGCTGAGAAATCGAAAACACCAGCGCAAAATCCTGCTGAGAAACCGAAAACACCAGCACAAAATCCTGCTGAGAAAACAAAAACACCAGCACCAAAACTCGCGCCGAAGCCGGCACCAAAACCCGCGCCGAAGCCGGCACCAAAACCTGCGCCGAAGCCAGCACCAAAACCTACGCCGAAGCCAGCACCGAAACCCGCTCCAAAGCCAGCACCAAAACCCGCGCCGAAGCCGGCACCAAAACCGGCTGAAAAAGCTAAAGAAACAACTCCTAAACAGGATAAATCACAATCTAAAGTTCAGTCTGGCTGGGTAGGAAATTACTACCTCAAATCAGATGGAAAGAGAGCTAAAAATGAATGGGTAGATGGTGGTCGTTATTATGTTGATTCTGATGGAAAAAAGGTTAAAAGTGACTGGATTTATGATAAAAACCATGGTTCATATTATTATCTAACAGCAGAAGGAAGCTCTGCTCGCAATAAATGGGTAGGAAATTATTACCTCAAATCAGATGGAAAGATGGCCAAGAATGAATGGGTAGATGGTGGCCGTTATTATGTTGAATCAGATGGTAAAATGGCTAGGGATAAATGGGTAGATGGTGGCCGTCACTATGTAGACTACGATGGTGTGCGGCAACCAAAACTAGATGGGAAGCAGTACAATGCTGCTTTAAATAAAGCGAAAAGCTATAATTCGGTTTTACATATGTCAAAAAAAGATCTCTATAACCAATTAACGTGGAATGGTTTTTCAAGTTCAGTAGCGCAGTATGCCATCGATCACTTGAATGCAGATTACAAAGCAAATGCCTTAATTACAGCAAGAGAATACCGAAAGAATAACCATTTATCAAAGACAGAGATTTATGAGTGGCTAACTTCTTCTTATGTTGGAAAATTTACAAAAGAAGAAGCAAACTATGCAATTCAAAAACTTAATCTACCATCAGAAGGCAGCCAAGCTCGCAATAAATGGGTAGGAAATTATTATTTCAAATCAGATGGAAAGATGGCCAAGAATGAATGGGTAGATGGTGGCCGTTACTATGTTGATTCTGAAGGCAAAATGGTAAGGGGCAAATGGGTAGATGGTGGCCGTTATTATGTTGAATCAGATGGTAAAATGGCTAGGGATAAATGGGTAGATGGTGGCCGTCACTATGTAGGATACGATGGTGTGCGGCAACCAAAACTAGATGGGAAGCAGTACAATGCTGCTTTAAATAAAGCGAAAAGCTATAATTCGGTTTTACATATGTCAAAAAAAGATCTCTATAACCAATTAACGTGGAATGGTTTTTCAAGTTCAGCAGCGCAGTATGCCATCGATCACTTGAATGCAGATTACAAAGCAAATGCCTTAATTACAGCAAGAGAATACCGAAAGAATAACCATTTATCAAAGACAGAGATTTATGAGTGGCTAACTTCTTCTTATGTTGGAAAATTTACAAAAGAAGAAGCAAACTATGCAATTCAACATTTAGGTGACTAATTTTTACAAATAGTGAAGCAAATAAGATGTTTTAATTTTGGCTTGTAGCCTGCAAACCTTTGCACAAAAGAGACGTTTTTGTTATACTATATCTGTAAGCATTTTCAATTAAAAAGGAGAAGACGATGAGTCAAAAGATTATTGGGATTGACCTTGGTGGTACATCTATCAAGTTTGCAATTTTAACTCAAGAGGGAGAAATCCAAGAAAAATGGTCTATCAAGACTAATATTTTGGATGAAGGAAGCCATATTGTAGATGATATGATTGAGTCTATTCAACATCGTTTGGACTTGCTTGGATTGTCAGCCACAGACTTCCGAGGGATTGGGATGGGATCACCTGGTGTGGTTGACCGTGAAAAAGGAACTGTTATCGGTGCCTACAACCTCAACTGGAAAACCCTTCAACCAATTAAAGAAAAGATTGAAAAAGCCTTGGGTATTCCATTCTTCATTGATAATGATGCCAACGTAGCTGCTCTTGGTGAGCGCTGGATGGGTGCTGGTGACAACCAACCGGACGTTGTCTTTATGACACTTGGTACCGGTGTTGGTGGTGGTATCGTCGCTGAAGGAAAACTGCTCCACGGTGTTGCTGGTGCGGCAGGAGAGCTTGGTCACATCACTGTTGACTTTGACCAACCAATCGCATGTACTTGTGGTAAGAAAGGCTGTCTTGAGACAGTTGCTTCTGCAACAGGGATTGTCAACTTGACTCGTCGATATGCAGATGAATACGAAGGCGATGCAGCCTTGAAACGCTTGATTGATGACGGCGAAGAAGTAACTGCCAAAACTGTCTTTGACCTTGCAAAAGAAGGAGACGACCTTGCCTTGATCGTTTACCGTAACTTTTCACGTTACTTGGGTATTGCATGTGCTAACATCGGATCAATCCTCAACCCATCAACTATCGTTATCGGTGGTGGGGTGTCAGCAGCTGGAGAATTCCTTCTCCAAGGCGTGCAAAAAGTTTATGATGAAAATACCTTCCCTCAAGTACGCACATCCACTAAATTGGCTCTTGCAACTCTAGGAAATGACGCTGGAGTTATCGGAGCGGCATCACTTGTATTGCAATAAAATAAAATGATTATAGAGCTTGGTGTTTATCAAGCTCTTTTTTAAAAATCGAATAAAACGAAATAGGTTTAAATTTTGGGAAGGAGCCGCTAGATGAATACATCAAAACAACCCATGCTTGAACTAGCATTGTCTATCGCTACGGAAGCTCATAGGGGGCAATTTGATAAGGCAGGGATAGATTATATAGAACATCCAATTTTTGTTGCGAGCCAAGTTGATTCTGAAGAAGAGAAAGCAGTGGCTCTACTACATGATGTTATTGAGGATAGTTCTGTTACTGCTGAAGAGTTACTAAATGCGGGTTTACCAGAGACAGTAGTTACAGCCGTTCAGATTTTGTCAAAGAAAAAGGGACAAGACTATCCAACCTATCTGAAAACTGTGAAATCCAATCCCCTAGCACGCGTTGTCAAATTAGCAGATTTGAAGCATAATTCGGATTTATCGAGACTGAGTTCTGTCACTGACAAGGATTTGGAACGATTAGAAAAATATAAAAAGGCCATCGATTATCTGAGTATGTAGAAAAGATTTTTTATGCTATACTAGTTAGGACAATAAATGAGGTGAGAGTAAATGACAAAAGCAGATACGATTTTTAAAGAGAATATTGAACGAATCCTCAAAGACGGTGTCTTTTCCGAGCAGGCACGTCCCAAGTACAAGGATGGGACTGTTGCCAACTCCAAGTACGTAACGGGTGCCTTTGCCGAGTATGACTTGGCTATGGGGGAATTTCCCATCACAACCTTGCGTCCCATTGCAATCAAATCCGCCATCAAGGAAGTACTCTGGATCTACCAAGATCAGTCTAATAGCCTAGAAGTGCTAAATAGCAAGTACAATGTTCACTACTGGAATGACTGGGAAGTGGGAGATACGGGAACCATCGGTGAACGCTATGGGGCGGTCGTTAAGAAACACGATATCATTAATAAGATTCTCAAGCAGTTGGAAGCCAATCCCTGGAACCGTCGCAATATCATCTCACTCTGGGATTACCAAGCATTTGAGGAGACAGACGGCCTCCTTCCATGCGCCTTTCAGACCATGTTTGATGTCCGTCGGGTTGATGGGGAAATCTATCTGGATGCGACCTTGACCCAGCGCTCTAATGATATGCTGGTGGCCCACCATATCAATGCCATGCAGTATGTGGCTCTTCAAATGATGATTGCCAAGCATTTTGGCTGGAAGATTGGGAAGTTTTTCTATTTTATCAACAACCTCCATATCTATGATAATCAGTTTGAACAAGCTCAGGAATTGCTCCGTCGTGAGCCGTCAAACTGCCAACCTCGTTTGGTCTTGAATGTTCCTGATGGGACCAATTTCTTTGATATCAAAGCGGAGGACTTTGAGTTAGTTGACTATAATCCAGTCAAGCCACAACTGAAGTTTGATTT
Organism: Streptococcus sp. M143; assembly: GCF_000162495.1. Lineage (NCBI taxonomy): Bacteria > Bacillati > Bacillota > Bacilli > Lactobacillales > Streptococcaceae > Streptococcus > Streptococcus sp. M143. Next base: position 64,539 of record NZ_GG730094.1, read on the forward strand.
GGCTATTTAAGAAAATAAAAAGAAGTTGAGAAATCTCAACTTCTTTTGTTGCTTAATGTGATACGCGGCGGCGAGCTGCTTTTTTGCGGTTTTCTTCGATGAAAGCTGCTTTTTGCTCTTCTGGCTCAATCACTTTCTTTTTAATTGCGTATACTGCACCTGCAACGGCAGCGACAGTTCCTGCGACACCTGTTACAAGACCTTTAGCGAATCCTTTAGCCATGAGTCTTCCTCCTTTATCTTCCCGATCAGCCAGGCTCCTCAAGTGGTAGCATTTTTCTGACTGACCTTTTTATGATATAATAATAGTAACGAAAAAATGGGAATTTTTCAAGGAAAAAAGATGAAAACAAAAATAATTGTGATTGTTGGACCGACTGCTGTTGGGAAGACAGCTCTTGCTATTGAAGTAGCCAAGCGCTTTGGTGGAGAGGTGGTCAGCGGTGACAGTCAGCAAGTATACAGAGGGTTGGATATTGGAACAGCCAAGGCTAGCCCGGAGGAGCAAGCTGTTGTTCCTCATCATTTGATTGATGTCAGAGAGGTGACCGAGTCTTACTCGGCTTTTGATTTTGTTTCAGAAGCTAAGGCAGCCATAGAGGACATCCAAAGTCGTGGCAAGCTTGCTATTATCGCTGGAGGCACAGGGCTTTATATCCAGAGCTTGCTGGAAGGCTACCACCTAGGTGGAGAAACACCTCATGAGGAGATTTTAGCCTATCGGACTAGTTTGGAGCCTTATTCAGATGAGGAATTAGCCCATCTTGTGGAGCAAGCAGGTCTTGAAATTCCCCAGTTTAACCGTCGTCGTGCCATGCGCGCCTTGGAAATTGCCCATTTTGGTCAGGATTTGGAAAATCAGGAAAGTCCTTATGAACCACTGATTATCTGCTTGGATGATGAACGCAGTCAGCTTTATGAACGTATCAATCGCCGAGTAGATCTGATGTTTGAGGCTGGGCTTTTGGATGAGGCCAAGTGGCTCTTTGACCATTATCCAGATGTGCAGGCAGCTAAAGGCATTGGCTACAAGGAACTCTTTCCTTACTTCCGTGGGGAGCAAACTCTTGAGGAAGCCAGCGAGAGTCTCAAACAGGCGACTCGCCGTTTTGCTAAGCGTCAGCTGACCTGGTTCCGTAATCGCATGCAGGTGACCTTTTATCAGATAGGAGAGCCTGACGTGCAGGACCGCATTTTAAGCCAGATAGAGGAGTTTTTAGATGATTGAAACGGAGAAAAAAGAGGAGCGAGTCCTGCTCGTAGGTGTGGAATTGCAGGGCATGGACAATTTTGACCTCTCCATGGAAGAGTTGGCCAGTCTGGCTAAGACTGCTGGAGCAGTCGTAGTAGGTAGTTACAGACAAAAACGGGAAAAATATGATTCCAAGACTTTTGTTGGCTCTGGTAAGTTGGAAGAGATTGCGCTCATGGTGGATGCAGAAGAAATTACTACTGTCATTGTCAATAATCGTTTGACTCCACGGCAAAATGTCAATCTAGAGGAAGTTCTGGGTGTCAAGGTGATTGACCGTATGCAGTTGATTCTAGATATCTTTGCCATGCGGGCTCGAAGCCATGAAGGAAAACTCCAAGTCCACCTAGCCCAGCTCAAGTATCTCTTACCTCGCTTGGTTGGTCAGGGGATTATGCTTAGCCGCCAGGCAGGGGGAATTGGTTCCCGTGGTCCAGGTGAAAGCCAGCTGGAACTGAACCGTCGTAGTGTTCGTAATCAAATCACAGATATCGAGCGCCAGCTCAAGGTGGTTGAGAAAAATCGGGCGACAGTCAGAGAAAAACGCTTGGAGTCAAGTACCTTTAAGATTGGTTTGATTGGTTACACCAATGCTGGGAAATCAACCATCATGAACACCTTGACCAGTAAGATCCAGTATGAAGCAGACGAGCTCTTTGCGACTCTGGATGCGACGACAAAGAGTATCCATTTGGGAGGTAATCTTCAGGTTACCTTAACTGATACGGTTGGCTTTATCCAAGATTTGCCAACAGAATTGGTGTCCAGTTTCAAGTCAACCTTGGAAGAAAGCAAGCATGTGGACCTTCTGGTTCATGTCATTGATGCCAGCAATCCTTATCACGAGGAGCATGAAAAAACGGTTCTGTCTATCATGAAAGACTTGGATATGGAGGATATTCCTCGCCTGACTCTTTATAATAAAGCAGATTTGGTGGAGGATTTCACGCCTACTCAAACGCCTTATGCCCTCATTTCTGCCAAGTCTGAGGATAGTCGTGAGAATTTGCAGGCTTTGTTTTTAGAGAAAATCAAGGAGATTTTTGAAGCATTTACTTTGCGCGTGCCTTTTTCAAAATCCTACAAGATTCATGATTTGGAAAGTGTGGCGATTCTTGAAGATCGTGACTATCAAGATGACGGTGAAGTGATTACAGGATTTATTTCCGAGAAAAATAAATGGAGGTTAGAGGAATTTTATGACTGATATTAAAACTTTGGCTCTAAAGTATGGAGGTTATACAAGTCTGGATAAGGTCTATCTGGATCAGCTTCTAGCTGGCAAAACAGAGCAAGAGCAGTTGGCTCTCATCACACCTCCTCCGAGTGTAGTCAATGCCTACTTTGCAGAACTTTATCAGAAAAAGAGCCCTCAGGCTGCGACGGATTATTTTGCAGAACTTAGTCAGGAACTGAACCTCTACAATGCTGAGCCAAGTTTCACCTTTGAAAATAAGCCCTTTATTCGTCTGAACCTATCTGGCAAATCCTTTGGCTTTTGCTATGAGAGGGAGGGACTTTGTCGCATTTTCTCAGAAGCTGAGGAAGCAATCACAGATAACTTGCTTTTTGAGATTGCGCAAATTTTCCCCCATCAACTCGTCTTTGAAGAGTCTGGAAAGATTTACATGAAAGCTGTCGGAGATGAGGAAGTTGTTAGTGTCAAAAATCTCACAGCCTTGACAGATTTGGAAAGTTTGGCTGATGGTCGCAAACGTCTCAAAGGCTACAGTCAAGAGGATTTACTGCAAGAAGCTGTTGCTTTCTCTGGCAGTCGCTATTTCCGATCGGAAAATCGCACAGCTATGTTATATATTGATTAATTAGAAAGTATCGAATGGATATTCAATTTTTAGGAACGGGGGCTGGTCAGCCCTCTAAAGCCCGCAACGTTTCAAGTCTCGCTCTGAAACTCTTGGATGAGATTAACGAAGTTTGGCTCTTTGACTGTGGAGAAGGAACGCAAAATCGCATTCTGGAAACCACGATTCGACCACGTAAGGTCAGCAAAATCTTTATCACTCACCTGCATGGAGATCATATCTTTGGCTTGCCAGGATTCCTTTCTAGCCGTGCCTTTCAGGCCAATGAAGAGCAGACAGATTTGGACATCTACGGACCTCAAGGGATCAAGTCCTTTGTCTTAACCAGTCTACGTGTGTCGGGTTCTCGTCTGCCTTACCGCATTCATTTTCATGAGTTTGACCAAGATTCTCTAGGGAAAATCCTTGAGACCGATAAATTCACGGTGTATGCAGAGGAGCTGGACCACACTATTTTCTGTGTTGGCTATCGTGTCATGCAAAAGGACCTAGAAGGTACCTTGGATGCTGAAAAACTCAAAGCTGCAGGTGTGCCATTTGGACCTCTCTTTGGAAAAATCAAAAATGGTCAGGATGTTGTCCTAGAAGACGGAACTGAAATCAAGGCGACAGACTATATCTCAGCTCCCCGTCCAGGTAAGATTATCACTATTCTTGGTGATACCCGAAAAACCAATGCCAGCGTGCGTCTAGGTATCAATGCTGATATCCTAGTCCATGAGTCAACTTATGGAAAGGGCGATGAGAAAATTGCCCGTAACCATGGTCACTCAACCAATATGCAGGCAGCGCAAGTAGCTGCAGAAGCAGGAGCCAAACGCCTTTTGCTCAATCATATCAGCGCCCGCTTCCTCTCAAAAGATATCAGCCAGCTCAAGAAAGATGCGGCTACTGTTTTTGAAAATGTCCATGTGGTCAAAGACTTGGAAGAAGTGGAAATTTAGAAGATTGAGAAAGGATAAGTATGCGTACTATTCTGATTACCGGAGCAAGCGGTGGACTGGCCCAAGAAATGGTCAAACTCTTGCCAGATGACCAACTCATCTTACTAGGTAGAAACAAGGAAAAACTAGCTCAACTATATGGAAATCATCCCCGTGTAGAATTGATTGAAATCGATATTACTGATGACTCGGTTCTAGAAGATCTGGTAGCTGACCTCTATCTCCGTTATGGTAAAATTGATGTTTTGATTAACAATGCTGGTTACGGGATTTTTGAGGAATTTGACCAGATTTCTGACAAAGACATTCACCAGATGTTTGAGGTCAATACCTTTGCTCTGATGAACTTGTCTCGTCGCATTGGGTTTCGAATGAAGAAAAGGCGAAAGGGGCATATTATCAATATCGTCAGTATGGCAGGTTTGATAGCTACTGGCAAATCCAGTCTCTACTCAGCGACAAAGTTTGCAGCGATTGGATTTTCAAACGCTCTGCGCCTCGAACTCATGCCCTATGGTGTCTATCTAACGACGGTCAATCCAGGACCAATCCGAACAAGATTTTTTGACCAGGCAGACCCAGATGGCAGCTACCTCAAGTCTGTTGACCGCTTTCTCTTAGAACCAGATGCGGTTGCTAAAAAAATCGTCAAGACTATAGGAAAAAATAAACGAGAACTCAATCTCCCAGTTTTGTTGAATTTAGCCCACAAATTTTATAGCCTCTTTCCTAAACTAGCTGATAAGTTGGCAGGGGGAATCTTTAATTATAAGTAAAAGGAGTTCCTTACAAAGGGAACTTTTTATCATGTTTTACTGAGTGTCAAAAATTGTTTATTTTTGTTCTAAATCTACATTCACATTTTCTAAATCTTCTACAAATTTTAGAAAAAACAATCAAAATTATGATTTTTAATGTTTAGGGTATTGAAATTCCCTATATTATTTTATAAAATAAGAGTAAAAGGCTATGAAAAAGTAATACGCTTACAAGAAAATGGAAGCGGTTACTAAAGGAGGATTTTATGGAAAAAGGCCATTGGAATCGTAAAAGAGTCTACAGCATTCGTAAGTTTGCTGTAGGCGCTTGCTCTGTCATGATTGGAACCTGTGCGGTTCTATTTGGAGGAAGTGTCGTTGGAGAATCACCAGTTTTCGCGGATGAAACTCCTATCACCCACACTGTGGAACAAGCAAAAGAGGAAAGTCCGGCAGTGGAGGAAAAAGAAGATCAAACTGTAGCAGAGCACAAGGATGCTGCAAGTGTCGACCAAAGTCAAGCTACTCCCATTGAAGCAAGCAAATCAGAGGTGAAAGAAGATGAACCTGTAGCTCCAAAAGAGGAGAAAGCATCTCTAAAACCTGAAGAAACAACTCCAAAGGTAGAATCTCAAGCTTCAAGTCAAGAAAAGCCTGTCAAGGAAGATTTGAAAGCTGCGACAAATGAAGAAGTGAATCAAATGATTGAAGATAGAAAAGTGAGTTTTAATCAAAATTGGCACTTTAAGCTCAACGCAACCCCCAAAGAAGCTGTGAAACCAGATGCAGATGTATCAACATGGCAAAAATTGGATTTACCACATGACTGGAGTATCTTTAACGATTTTGACCATCAGTCACCTGCCCAAAACGAGGGTGGACAGCTCAATGGTGGTGAAGCTTGGTATCGCAAGACATTTAAACTTGATGAAAAAGATCTCAAGAAAAATGTTCGTGTGACCTTTGATGGTGTCTACATGGACTCTCAAGTCTATGTCAATGGCCAGTTAGTGGGACGTTACCCAAATGGTTACAACCAGTTTTCATACGATATCACCAAATACCTTCACAAAGATGGTCGTGAGAATGTGATTGCTGTCCATGCTGTCAACAAACAACCAAGTAGCCGTTGGTACTCAGGTAGTGGTATCTACCGTGATGTGACCTTGCAAGTGACAGATAAGGTTCATGTTGAGAAAAATGGGACAACCATCTTAACACCAAAGCTAGAACAACAGCAACATGGCAAGGTTGAAACGCATGTGACCAGCAAAATTGTTAATACAGACGATAAAGACCATGAACTTGTAGCAGAGTATCAGATTGTTGAACGTGGTGGTCAGGCTGTAACAGGCTTGGTTCGAACAGCGAGCCGTACCTTGAAAGCACATGAGTCAACAAGTCTTGATGCGATTTTAGAAGTTGAAAGACCAAAACTCTGGACAGTTTTAAATGATAAACCTGCCTTGTACGAATTGATTACGCGTGTTTACCGTGATGGTCAATTAGTCGATGCTAAGAAGGATCTGTTTGGTTACCGTTACTATCATTGGACTCCAAATGAAGGATTCTCTTTGAATGGTGAACGCATTAAATTCCATGGTGTTTCCTTGCACCATGACCACGGAGCGCTTGGAGCAGAAGAAAATTATAAAGCAGAATACCGTCGTCTCAAACAAATGAAGGAGATGGGCGTTAACTCCATCCGTACAACTCATAACCCTGCAAGTCCACAGACCTTGCAAATCGCAGCAGAACTTGGTTTGCTGGTTCAGGAAGAGGCTTTTGATACGTGGTATGGTGGTAAGAAACCTTATGACTACGGACGTTTCTTTGAAAAAGACGCTACTCACCCAGAAGCTAGAAAAGGTGAAAAATGGTCTGACTACGATCTTCGTACCATGGTCGAAAGAGATAAAAATAACCCAGCTGTCTTCATGTGGTCTATTGGAAACGAAATCGGTGAAGCCGATGGTAAACCTCATTCTCTAGCAACGGTTAAACGCTTAGTAAAAGTGATTAAAGATGTTGATAAGACTCGTTATGTTACCATGGGAGCAGATAAGTTCCGTTTCGGTAATGGTAGTGGTGGACATGAGAAAATTGCTGATGAACTAGATGCGGTTGGATTCAACTATTCTGAAGACAACTACAAAGCTCTTCGTGCAAAACATCCTAACTGGTTGATTTACGGTTCTGAGACATCTTCAGCAACCCGTACACGTGGAAGTTACTATCGTCCTGAACAGGAATTGAAACATAGTAACGGACCTGAGCGTAACTACGAACAGTCTGACTATGGTAATGACCGTGTTGGTTGGGGTAAAACGGCAACAGATTCATGGACTTTTGACCGCGACAATGCTAGCTATGCTGGACAATTTATCTGGACAGGTACGGACTATATCGGTGAGCCTACGCCATGGCACAACCAAAACCAAACTCCCGTTAAGAGCTCTTACTTTGGTATCGTAGATACAGCTGGTATTCCAAAACATGACTTCTATCTCTACCAAAGCCAATGGGTTTCTGCCAAGAAGAAACCAATGGTTCACCTCCTTCCTCACTGGAACTGGGAAAATAGAGAATTGGCATCGAAAGTCGAAGATGCAGACGGAAAAATCCCAGTTCGTGCTTACTCGAACGCTGCAAGTGTTGAATTGTTCCTGAACGGTCAATCTCTCGGAGTTAAGACCTTCAACAAAAAACAAACCAGTGATGGCCGTACCTACCAAGAAGGTGCGAATGCTAAGGAACTCTATCTTGAGTGGAAGGTTGCTTACCAACCAGGTACTTTGGAAGCTGTAGCTCGCGATGAAGCTGGAAAAGAAATTGCACGTGACAAGATTACCACTGCAGGCCAACCAGCAGGTGTTCGTCTTGTCAAGGAAGAACACGCAATCGCAGCAGATGGAAAAGACTTGACCTACATCTACTACGAAATCGTTGATAGTCAAGGAAATGTAGTGCCAACTGCCAATAATTTGGTTCGTTTCCAATTGCATGGACAAGGTCAACTGGTCGGTGTCGATAATGGGGAACAAGCCAGCCGTGAACGCTACAAGGCGCAACCAGATGGTTCTTGGATTCGCAGAGCCTTTAACGGTAAAGGGGTTGCCATTGTCAAATCAACTGAACAAGCAGGTAAATTCACACTAACAGCTCATTCAGATCTCTTGAAATCTGGTCAAGTAACTGTCTTTACTGGTAAGAAGGAAGGACAAGAAAAGACAGTTCTAGGAACAGAGGTACCAAAAGTACGTACTGTTATCGAGAAAGAACCAAAAATGCCGAAGACCGTCGCTTTTGTCTATAGTGATGGCAGTCGTGAAAAACGTCCAGTAACATGGTCTTCAGTTGATGTGAGTCAAGCTGGAGTTGTGACTGTTAAAGGTATGGCAGATGGACATGAGGTAGAGGCTCGTGTCGAGGTTCTGGCAATTGCCAAAGAACTACCAACAGTTAAACGTGTTGCCCCAGGAACAGATTTGAATGCTGTTGATAAATACGTTTCTATCACTGTAACAGATGGAAGCATTCAAGAATACGAAGTGGATAAGTGGGAGATTGCGGAAGCAGATAAAGCCAAACTTTCAGTTGCAGGATCACGTATTCAAATGACTGGCCAACTAGGAGGCGAAACCGTTCATGCTACCCTTGTGGTAGAAGAAGGCAATCCTGCAGCACCTGTAGTGCCAACTGTAACTGTTGGTGGTGAAGCCGTTACAGGCCTCACTAGTCAACATCCAATGCAATACCGCACTCTTGCTTATGGTGCCCAATTGCCAGAAGTCGCAGCAAGTGCTGAAAATGCTGATGTTACAGTCCTTCAAGCAAGTGCAGCAAACGGTATGCGTGCAAGCATCTATGTTCAACCAAAAGATGGTGGTCCGCTTCAAACCTATGCAATTCAATTCCTTGAAGAAGCACCAAAAATTGACCATTTGAGCCTACAAGTGGAGAAAGCTGATGCTCTCAAAGAAGACCAAACAGTCAAATTGTCTGTCCTTGCACACTATCAAGACGGAACACAAGCAGTTTTACCAGCAGATAAAGTGACCTTCTCTACAAGTGGTGAAGGGGAAGTCGCAGTTCGTAAAGGAATGCTTGAGTTACATAAACCAGGAATAGTCACACTCAAAGCAGAATATGAGGGAGCTACAGGTCAAATCGATCTCACGATCCAGGCCAATACTGAGAAAAAAGTAGCCCAATCTATCCGTCCAGTAAATGTAGTGACTGACTTGCGTCAGGAACCTACTCTTCCATCAACAGTAACTGTTGAGTATGACAAAGGTTTCCCTAAAACTCATAAAGTCACATGGCAAGCTATTCCAAAAGAAAAACTAGACCATTATCAAACCTTTGAAGTTCTAGGTAAAGTTGAAGGCCTTGACCTTGAAGCGCGTGCTAAAGTCTCTGTAGAAGGCATCGTTTCAGTTGAAGAAGTTAGTGTGACTACACCAACTGCAGAAGCACCACAATTACCAGAAAGTGTTCGTACATATGATTCAAATGGCCACGTTTCATCAGCTAAGGTTACATGGGATACGATTCGCCCAGAGCAATACGCCAAGGAAGGTGTCTTTACAGTCACTGGTCGCCTTGAAGGTACGCAATTAACAACTAAACTCCATGTTCGCGTATCGGCCCAAACTGAGCAAGGTGCAAACATTTCTGACCAATGGACAGGTTCAGAATTGCCACTTGCCTTTGCTTCAGACTCAAATCCGAGCGATCCTGTTTCAAACGTCAACGATAAATTGATCTCCTTTAATGACCGACCAGCCAACCGTTGGACCAACTGGAACCGTAGTAATCCAGAAGCTTCAGTTGGTGTCCTATTCGGAGATTCAGGTATCTTGAGCAAACGTTCGGTTGATAACTTAAGTGTCGGATTCCACGAAGACCATGGAGTCGGTGCACCGAAGTCTTATGTGATTGAGTATTATGTCGGTAAGACTGTTCCGACAGCACCTAAAAACCCTAGCTTTGTAGGCAATGAAGAACATGTCTTTAACGATCCAGCTAACTGGAAACCAGTTACCAATCTAAAAGCCCCAGCTCAACTCAAGGCTGGAGAAATGAATCACTTTAGTTTTGATAAGGTTGAAACCTATGCTGTTCGCATTCGCATGGTGAAAGCAGATAACAAGCGTGGAACTTCTATTACAGAGGTACAAATCTTTGCGAAACAAGTTGCAGCAGCCAAACAAGGACAAACAAGAATCCAAGTTGCCGGTAAAGACTTAGCAAACTTCAACCCTGATTTGACAGACTACTACCTTGAGTCTGTAAATGGAAAAGTTCCTACAGTAACAGCAAGTGTTAGCAACAATGGTCTTGCGACGGTCGTTCCAAGCGTTCGTGAAGGTGAGCCAGTTCGTGTCATCGCGAAAGCTGAAAATGGCGACATCTTAGGAGAATACCGTCTACACTTTACAAGCAATAAAGACTTGCTCTCTCGTAAACCAGTTGCTGCGGTCAAACAAGCTCGCTTGCTACAAGTAGGGCAACCGCTTGAATTGCCAACTAAGGTTCCTGTTTACTTCACAGGTAAAGACGGTTACGAAACAAAAGACTTGGCAGTGGAATGGGAAGAAGTTCCAGCAGAAAATCTGACTAAAGCAGGTCAATTCACTGTTCGAGGTCGTGTCCTTGGTAGTGACCTCGTTGCGGAGTTTACTGTACGAGTGACGGACAAACTTGGTGAGGCTCTCTCAAACAACCCTAACTATGATGAAAACAGTAACCAAGCCTTTGCTTCAGCAACTAATGATATTGATCCAAGTTCACATGACCGTGTAGACTATATCAATGATGGAGACCACAATGAAAATCGTCGTTGGACAAACTGGTCTCCAACACCATCTTCTAATCCAGAAGTATCAGCAGGTGTAATCTTCCGTGAAAATGGCAAGATTGTTGAACGGACTGTTGCGCAAGCCAAACTTCACTTCTTTGCAGATAGTGGAACGGATGCACCATCTAAACTCGTTTTGGAACGCTATATTGGCCCAGATTTTGAAGTTCCTACCTACTATTCTAACTACCAAGCCTACGAATCAGGCCATCCATTCAACAATCCAGATAACTGGGAAGCTGTTCCTTATCGTGCGGATAAAGACATTGAAGCTGGAGATGAAATTAACGTAACATTTAAAGCTGTGAAAGCCAAAGCCATGAGATGGCGTATGGAGCGTAAAGCAGACAAGAGCGGTGTTGCGATGATTGAGATGACCTTCCTTGCGCCAAGCGAATTGCCTCAAGAAAGCACTGCATCGAAGATTCTTGTAGATGGAAAAGAACTTCCTGACTTCGCTGAAAATCGTCAAGACTATCAAATTACCTATAAAGGTCAACGTCCAAAAGTCTCAGTTGAAGAAACGGACCAAGTAGCTTCAACCGTGGTAGATAGTGGCGATGATAGTCTTCCAGTACTTGTTCGCCTTGTTTCAGAAAGTGGAAAACAAGTCAAGGAATACCGTATCCAACTAGTTAAGGAAAAACCAGTTTCTGAGAAAACAGCCCCTGCTATTCAAGAAGAGAATCCACGTCTTGAGGTTGTCGAAAAGGAACTTGCCTTCCAAACTGTTGAAAAAGAAGATCCAAGTCTATATGTAGGTGAAAGTCGTGTAGAACAAGAAGGACAAGTTGGTAAGGAACGCATTCTTACATCTGTTAGTCCAGACGGAACTCGTGAAGAGAAACTCCGTGAAGTGATCCAGGCTCCTGTTAACCGGGTTCTTCTAGTTGGAACTAAGCGAGGTACAGCTCAACCACTTGATGGAGCTGCAGGTTTAGTTCATGAAAAACCAGAACTTCTGGTTGAAGAAGAGGCAATTGATTTCAAAGTTCAAGAACGTAAGACTGACAAACTTTATGTGGGTGAAAGTCGTGTTCTTCAAGAAGGTCAAAAAGGTGTTCGTGTCCACCTAGTAGAAGTCGAAAACGGTAAGCGTACATCGAAAGAAACCTTTGATAAGATAGTTGCGCAAGATCGTATCGTGGAAGTAGGAACTAAACGTGGTACGGCTCAACCGCTTGATGGTGTCAAAGATTTGGTTCACCACAAGCCAGAGCTCCTAGTGGAAGAAGAGGAAGTTGATTTCCAAGTTCAAGAACGTAAGAACGATAAACTTCCAGTAGGGCAAACTCGTGTGACCCAAGAAGGCCAAAAAGGTGTACGTGTTCATCTCATCGAAGTGGACAATGGGAAACGCACTCTAAAGGAAACCTTTGATAAGGTAGCAGCACAAGATCGTATCGTGGAAGTGGGAACTGCTGTAGCACAAGAAGAACTAAACCCACAAGTTCCTGTCAATCCAGATGCGCACCCACTGGCTCAAACAGGAGCACAATCTCAAGAAGAAAAAGTGACACAAACTGAAAAAGGTCACCTTCCAAATACAGGAAGTGAGTCTCAGGTGTCAGCTTTAGCAGCAGGATTGGCTCTCTTGGGCTTAGGTGCAGGACTTGCAGCTACTACTCGCAAAAAAGAAGACTAAGTTTAGTTACAAGCTAAACTGAACAGGAAAAGGCCAGAGTGACGCTCTGGTCTTTTTCGTCTGAGTTGTAATAGTAAACAAATGCTTAGAATAGTCAATCCTATTCCAAATGGATTTTGTTCAAAATTCATAAAGTGCCCTTCACACTTATAAAAATAGAGGTCGTGTTTGAAAATAATTGATAAATATGCTACAATAGTAGGCACTGGTAATTTTTATAAATGATTTTTTAATGAGAAAAATCGGATAAAATCCATTCAACTTTCGAAGAATCATGATCAGATGAGAAAGCGTAAAATTCCTTACCTTTCAGAGATTTGGTATGGGAATGGTTTTTTTAGATGTTAGTCATGGTGACAGAGTTGATATACTTATAAAAATTTTAAGGATTAAGTAAATCCGTTTATGCATTTGATAATGTTCAAATAGAAAAAATGGAAGAACAGGTGTTCTCACATGAAAATATTCAAGGATAGAAGAGAAGCTCCAAGTAGATTTACACTCATGAGGTGCTCCTGTATTTCGTAGGTGAAATATCATGGTAAGCCAGTTAATCCTATCTTGATTATCAGTGGGATGAGCCTGTTTTCTTGAGTTGTCTTGCTGTTACGATGGTGCATGAACATTGCTAGAAAATGATCGCAAGACTTGCTAAATATAAAGAATAAAGGATGACAGATGAAACATTTCGGTCTTAAGAAACAGAAACGAACAAGTATTTTTTTCCGAAGGGCAATTTTTACAATTTTGATCATTGCGATCTATTTACTTGGTCGCCATATTTTACTTCCAGGATACAATGGCAATACAGGTTTTTCGCAAATAACTGAGCAAAATCCCTTGGCCTATTTGTATTCCTTGGCAGGAGTAGATGTCTCTCAGATTTCCATGTTTTCTCTGGGATTAGGTCCATGGATTACGACGATGATTGTCTGGCAGGTCATCAACTTGAATAAAAGTTGGAATATCCAGTCCTGGTCATTGAAAAAAGCGGATTTTGTGCAAAAGATTCTCACTTTGATTTTTTCCGTGTTACAGGGGATAGCTGTTATGTACACAGCTCGTTCGGAAAATGGACGCTTTTTGCTTCTTGTAGATGATTGGATTTATAATATGGCTGTACTAGCAACTGTTGTAGCAGGAAGCTTTGTTATTATCTGGTTGGCTGGTTTGAATGTTAGCAAGGGAGTAGGCGGGCAGACAATTATTATTATTTCAGGAATTCTGCTACAATTTGCTAACCAATTAGTGGTATTGATAGGACAGTCTGTTTTGTCCAAAGAAGGATTAGCCTTTCTAGTAGGTGCGGCGATTTCATTTTTGCTCTTGGGCTATATTGCCGTGGTCTGCGAGAGAGCTGAAATTCGTTTGCCTCTAAATCGAGTCATGTTAAGTAGTCGTTACTATGGCAAATCTTACCTCCCTATCAAATTTCTTCCCTCTGGGGGAATGCCTATTATGTATGCCTCGAGTGTTATTATGTTGCTTCAGTTGGTATTAGACTGGTTTGGACATGGTTTTACAAAAAATTTTGGTAGTTTATTTGACTTTACAAAACCCCTAAGTTTAGCCTTTTACCTGCTTGCTATCTATCTTCTTGCAATTTTATTTGCCTATATCAACTTAGAACCAGAAGAAACAGCGAAACGTTTACAACGTCAAGGAGAATACCTAGATTATATCCAGCCTGGGAAAGCAACTTTAAAAGTTTTGAAACATTACATTTCCTTACAATCTAACGTAGGAGCACTCTACCTGATCGTTTTTATTGGTTTACCCTATTTCATTAATTTCTTCCTACCTCTTCCAAATTTGCTTTTGACTATACCAAGTACATTGATCATTTTAGTCAGTATGCTCTTGCCTTTGCATGAAGAAATACGTATCTTGAGAATTGGGACTTACTACCACAAAGAATTAGAATTTAAAGGAGAATAGAGGGATATGTTTTACTTTGTACCATCTTGGTATAGACAAGATCGGAAATGGTATTCTACCACCCTGCCTTTCTATTACGTATCTAAAAATATGATGTTTGATGATGCGGTGAATTTGCTGCGAATGTTTCAGCAATCAGGAGAGGCAAATACCACTCTGATTTTGAACTATTCACCACATATTCGAACCTTTCTTTATCAGCAAAGAATATTGCCAGAAACTGTATGGAATCTATTTGATACCATACAAGGTCTGACGGATGTATCTGTACGTAAAATTCGTCTGGAAGATATTAAATGGCCTCAAGGAGTAGAATTCTTCTATACTCCTTTTATGATTGAGGTATATTTAAATCAAGAACACTATGCTAAAATTAACTTTTCACAAACAGGTAATTTCTTTGATATTACTTATTTTGAGGGTGGGCAGACAAATCATCAGCTAATTTTTGATGATCGTGGATTTGTTTCAAGTATCATCTATTTTGAAAATGATCAACCTTACTACCAAGATTATTTAAATTTACAAGGTACATGGCAGTTTAGGGAATTTTTGGGTACAGAAAATCATCAAGTACTTATTAACCCTGAGGCGCAGGCTACATTTGCAAAAGAAGTTTACCAAGATATCGAAGAATTGATCAATGAAAAACTAGATCAGTATTTAACTTCTTCGCTAACCAAGGATGATACGATTGTGATTTCGTCAGATGTGCAGCACAACCACTTTTTCCAAAAGGTTAAGGAAAACCATCATGTTATCTTGTCTTTTTTTGGAGATCGCTATCCAATCACAAACCAGGAGCAGCTACTAACGGATTTGACAGACACGCCGTTCTTCGTTGTTGATAGTTTAAATAAAATTGAAACGATAGCAGCTAATGTGGATCTAGAACAGTTGCCAGGATTTTATGAGATTCCGCCTTATGATACTCATCTAAACCTAGGGCATAGTCAAAGAAAAAAAGAGTTGATTGTTTACGTCAATTACGACAATCTACCAGCAGATCAAATCCAATATGTGTTTACGACTTTGTTTGAAATGATGTTGAAAAATGAATGGATTGACTTGCTGGTCGGAACACAAAGTCAGGATTTTGGTCGAGAGGCCTATATAAAACAGGTACTAGAAAGCTATCGATCTCTTAAGCCAGAATATGAACAAGAATTGATTTTTGTTGATAAAGAGAAGAGAGCGAGAGGTGAGAACCGAGTTCTTGATGATGAAGAGGAGATTGTTCGCGAACGGATTGATATTGAAACCATTCATAGCGACAGCGATTTGATTAAAGTTCTGAAGTACGTTCGTATTATACTAGATTTGGGAACTCCAGCTGATGTGTTGACTCAAATCGCTGGCATTAGTGGAGGGATCCCTCAGGTTAACTTGTATAGTTCCTCTTATGTGAAGCATGGAGAAAATGGTTGGATTCTAGATGATATTTCAGATTTCGAAGAGGCACTCTTATACTACCTCACAAACTTAGAACATTGGAATCAATCTCTAGTTCACTCAGTCAAGAAGATTGAACAGTATACAAGGGGTGAGATTGTCGATATGTGGAAAAATACCATAAAGGAATTAAAAGGAAATGAAAAAAATTAGTGTTTTGCAAATTGCTGATGAAAATTGGCAGGAGCAATATGAAATTCCTAGTAATATAAAATGGACATTTGTCAAACCAGAAGATATCGTCTCTTTATTGCCAGAAGATATCGGGATCTTAAATAGAGAAGTTGAGGCGGAAAACGGGAAAAAAAGAAGAAAAAAGTAGACAGACCGTTTGATGTCGTGTTGGTCGATACTGCTGAATATTTAGAGTATGTCACTATCTTGGATCAGAAAATTCAGGTTTACCGTCTGTTCTATCATGAGCGTTGTCAAATCACTACAAAAACGTTGGAACGATTTCTTTTGCGCAAAAAAGCTGTGAAAACAAATTTTGAAAATCCAGAGCAGATGCTACATATATTTTCACGTGGTTTTTTCTCCAAGCAAAATGGAACGAAACTAAGTGTTAATCATCTAGTCGCTGCACCATCTTTTGAGGGTCAAATCAGTTATGAAGGGACAAACTACCTTCGTTTGTGTGGTCGATACGGCGAGGATTATCAGACTATTGCGACCTATCAACATAATGTTTTTCTGAGTGGGGAGATGCCCTTAGATCTGTGGCCTGAGTTCAGGGTTTCAGAAGGTTGTTCGATCCGCTACGTTGTTAAAGGTTTTCCAGCTGGAAATTCTCCCATGCAAGAATGGATTTATGATGAAACGAGCTTTGACCGATCTCTGACGTTAGATGTAAATGATTCGTATTATTTGAGTATCAGCATTCAAGCAAAAGGACAAGGAATTGTAAAACTTGGTCCCTGCCACTATCGAGACTCCCATCTAGGCTATGGAGACTTGTTAGTCGGAGGAAAACGAATTAGCGATAAAAATAGAGAAGAACTGATTTATTTCTTCCATCCAGGAGATTTGAAACCACCGTTGAACATCTATTTTTCAGGGTACCGTCCCGCAGAGGGGTTCGAGGGATACTGGATGATGAATAATTTGGGTTCGCCATTCTTACTAGTAGGGGATCCGCGTTCAGAAGGGGGCGCATTCTATCTTGGATCGGAGGAGCTGGAACAAAAACTTCTCCAGGTGGTTCATAACTGCTTAGATGAACTTGGTTTTACGAAGGAACAACTGACCTTGTCAGGTTTATCAATGGGGACTTTTGGCGCCCTTTACTATAGTTCTAAGTTGGAACCTCATGCCGTCATTGTCGGAAAACCTCTTGTCAACTTAGGAGATATGGCAGAAAATGAGTCAACTATTCGTCCGGGAGGATTTCCAACGTCACTGGATTTGGTGTACCGCACAATAGGAGAATTATCAAGTGAAGCTACAGCTCAGCTTAACGAACGTTTCTGGACGGCTTTTGAGTCAGCTGATTTCTCAAGAACAAAATTCATTATCTCCTTTATGTATCAAGATGACTATGATATGTCGGCCTATCCCGATATGCTGGATGAGTTAGGACAGCGAGATTACCGCGTCAGCGTTATCAGTAAGGGATTGACTGGACGACACAACGACGATACACAAGGTATTGTCGAATGGTTCTTTAATCAATATAAAACGCTATTAATGAATAGTTTTGAAAGGGAGTTTAAATCGTGAGATACAAGGAAGAAGTCTATTTTGCTTATTGGGATATCCAAAGCATATCTCAGTATCTATACGGTTCATCTGTCAAACTGTTAGATGGTGGTCATGTTTTGTATGAAAACCAGTTCATGCCTTCGGGGACAGTTATTCATGAATGGCATTCACGGGCAAACTATCAGGCCTTACGCAATACGAGTCAGCTTCCTGAATTGAAACGTGGGCAAAACTATATTTTTGGCAGTCATATAGAAACCATCCCAGAAAATTCAACATACTTAAAAGTTGAATTTATGGATGCTCGAGATGAAGAAATTTCGAATCAAATCATTAAACAGGGAGAGAGAGTCAGCGTATGCGTTCCAGATAATACACAATATTATAAGGTGCAGTTAGTCAGCTCGGGTTGTCATCGCTTCCTTTTTGAAGGGATTTATGTTGCTGAGGAGCAGTTGGCGGATTATACAGTGGATCGCTACTGGATTTCTGATTTGCTTCATCAGGATTCCGAGAAAGAAACGATGTATGTTTGCTTTACTGAACCTGAACTCAATCGAACAGGTTTTATTCCAGAACGTGTTCGTGAACATTTCTCAAATGTATTGATTGTTAATTCGTCTTATAGAGAAGCGCTCCTATACATGGAGGAACGTTTTTACGAAACCTTGCTTGAAACGATTGAAGAATTAGCGCAAGAGCATCTTTTTGAAAAAGTGGCTTTTGTTGGTTATGGAGCGATTTCTAATATTGCGGCCTTGCATTACTCCAAACAATTTGGAAATTCATACGCTCTTGTGACGGATGAGTTTTTAAGCGAACTAGACTATCAACGCTTGCTGGAACGTTACCGTAATCGAGTAAATCCGCCTATTTTTAAAGAATTATTGCTACAGCAATTTAATCCGACAAAAGTTAAGGAATATGCGGACTTGAAGACTAGACCACGTGAACTAGCAAACATTGAATATTTATTAGATAAGTCATTTTTACTTCAAGCGATTGACTTGGAAAAGATTGAAGAGTGGATGAGAGAGAATGAAAACTAAACGATTCAATTTGACCAACTCCTATAAACTAATGCGTTACAAAAAGATTTTGGAGAAGGTTAATAAACTATCTGATAGTTATGCAGCTATGTCAAATGAGAAACTGCAAGCTCAGACAAAATGGTTTAAAGAACGCCTTTCTGGAGGAGAAAGCTTGCAGTCCATTTTGCCAGAAGCGTATGCAACCATTCGTGAGGCAGCCAAGCGTGTATTAGGATTATATCCTTATGATGTTCAGGTTTTAGGGGCCTTGGTTATGCAAGACAATCAGATTGCAGAAATGAGAACAGGGGAAGGAAAAACCTTGACAGCTATCCTTCCTTTATACCTAAATGCTTTGACGGAAAAAAGTACAATCCTAGTCACGGCCAATGAA
Organism: Streptococcus sp. M143; assembly: GCF_000162495.1. Classification (NCBI taxonomy): domain Bacteria; kingdom Bacillati; phylum Bacillota; class Bacilli; order Lactobacillales; family Streptococcaceae; genus Streptococcus; species Streptococcus sp. M143. The sequence continues at coordinate 83,340 of NZ_GG730094.1, forward strand.
TATTTGGCAGCGCGTGATGCTAAACAAATGGCACCCGTTTTTCGATTTTTAGGAATGACAGTTGGGGTTGGCGTCTCGGACGATCCGACAAAAAAACTTAAAATTCCTCAAAAACAACAAATCTATAAGAATGATATTGTCTATACAACACATAGTGCGTTAGGGTTTGATTACCTAGAAGAAAACTTGGCGACATCTCAATCAAAGAAGTTTTTGCCAAAATTTTATTTTTGTTTGGTCGATGAAGTAGATGCAGCCTTGCTAGATAGTGCGCAGATGCCTCTAATCATTTCAGGTTCTCCTCGGGTGCAATCCAACCTCTTTCTCTCGTGTGATGAGTTTGTAAAAACTCTAAAAGAAGGAGAAGATTTTAATTTAGACTCCACTCGGACGTCTGTATGGTTGACGAGAAAAGGAGTAAAGGAAGCAGAGGTTTATTTCCGCGTTCAGAATGCCTATGATCCAGATAATTACCAGCTCATTCGCCAAATTAACCTAGCTTTGAGAGCTAACCACTTATTTGAAAAAGATCGTCAGTATACAGTGGATAATGGCGAAGTTAAACTGATGGATGAGGCGACAGGACGTCTCTTGGAAGGAAACAAACTCCAATCAGGACTGCACCAAGCACTAGAAGCCAGAGAACGTGTGAAAATCACATTGGAAACGCGTTCGATGGCCTCTATTACCTATCAAAATTTATTTAGAATGTTTCCAAAATTAGCAGGAATGACGGGTACTGGTAAAGTTTGTGAGGAGGAGTTCAGAGACGTTTACGACTTGGGAGTCGTAGTTGTTCCTACACGAAAACCCAATTTACGAATTGATTATCCAGATGAAATCTATCTCACGATTCCTCAAAAATTATATGCTTCATTGGAGTATATCAAAAAATTACATAAAAAAGGTCAGCCAGTTTTAATTGCGACAGGATCAGTTGGAATGTCTGAGATTTATTCTATGCTCTTACTCCAAGAGGGAATCGCCCATAATGTGTTGAACGCCCATAATGCAGCGAAAGAGGCTGAGATGATCGCACTGGCTGGTAGACGCTCTGCAGTGACGGTAGCAACATCAATGGCAGGTCGTGGAACAGATATTATCTTGGAAGAAGGGGTTGCTGAGTTGGGTGGACTCGCTGTTGTTGGAACAGAGAGAATGTCCAGTGAGCGAGTGGATTTGCAGCTTCGCGGTCGTGCCGGACGACAAGGCGCTCCAGGGTTGAGCAAATTCTTTATTTCTCTTGAGGATGATCTTATTTCCAAGTCTGGTAGCAAATGGATTAGTGAGTACTATCACAAAGAAATTGCAAAACCAGAGGAAAAACAAAAGATTCATTTGACCTCTCGTCGTATTAGATATGCGGTTGAAGAAGCTCAGAAGAATAGTGATAACGCGTCAGCGGCTTCCAGACGTTCAACGGAACGATATGATGAAAGTATCCGTATTCAGCGACAGATTATCTACAATAAGCGTAATAAGCTCATCTCTCATCCAGACTTTGATTTGACTTATTTCTTGTCTATCCTATCGGATGCAGTGGACATTTACACAAGTAAAACACCGTTTAAAGAGCGGGCGGATTTATTTCGCTTTGTTTTGGATAACATTAGTTATTACTGCGAGGATATTCCAGATGATCTAGATGTCACGGATTTACGGCAAGTTAAAAAGTTTTTATCTGACCTCCTTGTTTCAGAATACCAGCAGAAAAAAGATAAAATCAAGGATTCAGAGTTGTTCAATCAATTTCAACGAACTGTTGTTTTGAGAGCGATAGATGACTGTTGGGTTGAGCAGGTTGACTATTTACAGCAATTTCAAGGTTTGGTGTCTAGTCAAGGGTATGCCCAAAAAAATCCTGTCTTTGAGTTTCATAAAGAAGCTTTTAAATCATACAAAAGAATGAATGCAGATATAAATCTAAACATTATAAAAAATATGGCATTGAGTTACATTAATATTAAGCCTTCTGGGAAGTTAGAAGTTTTCTTTGGCTAATACTTTGACAGATTCTGTTGTAGACTTTATAATGATGATATAACTGTATTTTTGGAGAAAATCATATTATGAGCAAAAATAATAACGAAGAGCTAAAGGGATTTAAACGTTTGATATCAAAGTTTAAGCAAAAGGGTAGGGAAGATAGTGATTACCGTAGCCTGGATGCAACTAAATCAAAGCCCGTTAGTCGAAAACTCAAAGAGCAAAAGGAAATTATTCTGAGTGCTAGTGAAGATCTTGAGTTACCAACAGAATCAGTTTCTGTCATGGAAGCCTTAGAAGACTTTCAGGAAAGGAACAGTCTGGGTGTAGCTGACTTGATAAGAGATGTTAGTCAGAGCTTGTCAACTAGCGCTTTAGCTTCCCTTAGCCTTTCTGTCGCAGATTCGTACAGTGAGTCGTTTAGCCAGAGTATATCAGCAAAAGGATTCTCGCTTCGAGAGTCCATGTCTGAGAACTACTCATTAGTGGTCTCTTCTTCAGAATCTGAATTTGAGTCCCTTTCCCTGGTTGATAGCCTCTCTGTTTCTGAGCATTTGACAGGTGAGTCCCTTTGTCAGGATATGGATGCATTCTCTCTGAGTGAAAGTCTTGCATACTCAGAGTCCCTTTCCTTGAGTGAATCGGAACAAGCGAGTCAGAGTGTTTCCGAGTCCGAGTTCTATAGCCTAAGTCAGAGTGAGTGGGAATCCGTTTCCGAATCCCAAAACTCTTCAGAATCAGAGTGGTGGAGTTCTTCCGAATCAGAGCAAGCCAGTCAGAGTGTTTCCGAGTCTGAGTTCTATAGCCTAAGCCAGAGCGAGTGGGAATCTGTTTCAGACTCCCAAAGTTACTCAGGATCAGAGTGGTGGAGTTCTTCCGAATCAGAACAAGCAAGTCAGAGTGCCTCTGAGTCCGAGTTCTATAGCCTGAGTCAGAGTGAGTGGGAATCCATATCCGAATCCCAAAGCTCTTCAGAATCAGAGTGGTGGAGCTACTCCGAATCAGAACAAGCGAGCCAGAGTATTTCCGAGTCTGAGTTCTATAGTCTGAGCCAGAGTGAGTGGGAATCCGTTTCGGAATCTCAAAGCAACTCAGAATCAGAGTGGTGGAGTTCTTCCGAATCAGAACAAGCAAGTCAGAGTGTTTCCGAGTCCGAGTTTTATAGCTTGAGTCAGAGTGAGTGGGAATCCATATCCGAATCCAAAAGCTCTTCAGAA
>NZ_GG730094.1:87183-96214 GCF_000162495.1 Streptococcus sp. M143
TCAGAGTGGTGGAGCTACTCCGAATCAGAACAAGCGAGCCAGAGTGCCTCTGAGTCCGAGTTCTATAGCCTGAGCCAGAGTGAGTGGGAATCGATTTCCGAATCTCAAAGTCACTCAGAGTCAGAGTGGTGGAGCTATTCCGAATCAGAGCAAGCAAGCCAGAGTGTCTCCGAGTCTGAGTTCTATAGTCTGAGCCAGAGTGAATGGAAATCGCTTTCTGAATCTCAAAGCTCTTCAGAATCAGAGTGGTGGAGCTACTCCGAATCAGAGCAAGCCAGTCAGAGTGTTTCCGAGTCCGAGTTCTATAGCCTGAGCCAGAGCGAATGGGAATCGATTTCCGAATCTCATTCCTTGAGTGAGATGATTTCTCATCTACTTTCTGAGTCCGAGTCGTTAAGTTTGAGCGAAATCCTCTATCTCAGTGAGTCCGAATCCTTAAGTCAAAGTCAACAAATATCTGAATCTTTAAGTCAAAGTCAGAGTGTAGCTGATTCGGTGAGTTTCAGGAAAGCATCCCTATCTCAATCCTATAGTATGTTAGAATCAGAATTTGGTTCCTATAGACAGAGTGTGGCGGAGACAGAAGTATTCGCGCATGACTTGCATGCTTCGGAACGTCTGTATAAGAGCCTCTCTGAACTGGATATGAGCCCTCTAACTCACCAGCAAAAAGTGCAAGAAGTGGTGACGCCTGAAATTTTTGAAGAAGAATCATCTCAAGCACATATTGCTGAGGAGCAACAGGAGCTTGAAAATAGAGAAGAATCAATAAAGAATGTAGATTTGCAAGACTCTCTGAAACATCTGTCTCACTATTCAGAATCAAATGGAACAAATTTAAGGATGACGGAACGCCAACTCTATCACCTACTCAGACCAGGTTCGCAGCCCCTAGCGCGTGACTTAAGAAATGTTGCAAGTGAATTGTCTGGTTTGGCTGCTATTACTCAAAAAAGGGAAGATGAGAAATCCTTCTAAACAGAACTTGCAATCATTAAATAGAAATAATAAAAATCAAAAGGAGCCACTATGATTAGAAATATGATGTCAAATAGTAACAAAGGTTTGGGTACTACAGATGTATTACCAGTTGACCAATCTCGGATAGAAGTTCTGAATGGAACAGTTGACTACAAAAATGTACCTTTAGGATCTTATGATATCCTAGGGAGATTTGCTTCAGTAGGTCAGAGAGATTATACGGAAGAGCTGAATTTAATTCAATCAATGGGTTTTAATGCCTATAGAATCTCGATTTCTTGGGCACGCATCTTTCCAAATGGTGAAGAGCTGCAGCCGAGTGAAGAGGGGTTGAAATATTATGAAGCAATCATCGATGACGTATTAGAAAAAGATATCGAACCGATTGTGACCTTGAGTCACTTTGACCTTCCACTGAATCTATACGAAAAATATGGAGCTTGGAAAAGCCGCAAGATGATTGAACTCTTTGAGCGTTATGCAGAAGCTGTCTTTCAGTACTTTAAGGACAAAGTGAAGTATTGGATTACCTTCAATGAGTTCAACGTTTTGCACCATTTGCCGTTTCTTGGTGGAGGATTGTCTTTTGGAGCAGATGACAATCAAGAACAGGTGATTTGGCAAGCAGCTCATTATCAATTAGTTGCTTCTGCACGTGCAATCAAGCTCGGAAAAGCAATCAACCCAGAGTTTCAGTTTGGTGGGATGATGGTTGTTAGTAAAAACTACAGTCAGCAAACTGAAAATGCTATTGATGTAATGGAAGCAGAAGTCAAAGATAGGGAAAATTATTTGTTTACAGACGTGCAAGTTCGTGGATACTACCCAAATCACTTTTTGCGTCGTTTGGAACGTGATCAAATCGCCTTGGATATTGAAAATGACGACCTCTTTGTCCTAAGAGATGGGAAAATTGACTTTGTCAGCTTCAGTTATTATGCATCAAGCAATTCCCAAGAAGTTTTTATCAACAAATATGCAAGTAATGGCCAAAATCAAAATCGCATTGATTCTGTAGGACTTCGTCTCGTGATGAACAATCTTTACGATCGTTACCAAAAACCACTCTTCGTCGTGGAAGATGATGTGGTCTTGGATGATTCAAATAGCGTAGCAACTGAAGAATTGAAAACAAACATCCAAGAGATCGTGAAAACAGTCGAGTATGATGGTGTGGAATTGCTTGGCTATACACCGCTTACTTGGACGGAACTAAATTTTTAAAATAGGAAGTAATAACTGAATTTCTTCTACCCTAGAAGTAGTGTTCGTATTTTTACTTTTGAAAATGTCTGATCTATCAATCAGACATTTTTTTAGAAATAGATGGATTTTAAGCTAAGTTCGGGTTTTGCTTGATAGCAGCTTAGGATATTTTCCTTGTTTGGAGCTTAGAAAAGAATAGCAATTTGCGCTATTTTATGCTACAATGGGGAGTAGTGGTGTAAATCAGAATAAGTAAGGAATAGAGGGAGCAAAATGAGACTGAAGAAAACATTGTTCGGTAACTACCGTGCTAAGGAAGTCGAAGATTGTATCGAAGCATTAGAGGAAGGATTCGATCGTGAAATTCAAAAGAAGAATGAAAAAATCGAATCTCTACGTAAAAAAATCGACTCTATGAAGAATCAAGAAAAAGAGATCGGTGAAGCAGTCATTTATGCCAAATCTCTTGTCATTGAAGCTCATGATAGGGCCGAAAAAGAAGCTAAAGAAGTGTTAGAAAAGGCACAAAAAGACTACTTGGATACGAGAGAATCTATTCTCGAAGAAATCGATACTCTGACCAAAAAACGGGCAGAGGCTGAGAGATTGTATAATTTACAAAAAGAAAAATTAAAAATATTATCAGTCGAATTGATGATTTTCTAGAACTGGACGATATCGATGGTAAACCAAAAGATATCAAAAAAATTCAAGAATTGCGTAAAGAACTTGATAGACCAGAAGAAGTTGCTAAGGAGAAAGAAGAGGAGGTGCCTGAGAGAGAGAAAGTCCATCTCGAACAACCCCTTGCAAAAACAGGAACAGATAGTACCATCTCTGTCAGCTACATCACTTCACGTCGCGCAAAACCTAAAAAGAAAGACGAAGATAAGTTAGATGATGATAAGGGCAAGAGAATCAAACGTCTTTCAAGAATTAAACGAGATAACTTTTTGTAAGAGGATAATCAAATATGACAATTTATAACATCAATTTGGGGATTGGCTGGGCGAGTAGCGGTGTAGAATATGCGCAGATCTACCGTGCAAAATTGCTTCGTAGTGTGGGCTTAGAAGCGAAGTTCATCTTTATGGATTTTATATCTGCTGATAACATTGAACATTTGACAAAGAATATTGGCTTTGAAGATTCTGAGGTTATCTGGCTTTATCAGCATTTTACAGATGTCAAAATTGCACCGACGACCTATACGTTAGCGCAGGTCTTAGCGAGTTTCGATAAAGAGCCTCTCGAAATTATCCGCGACACCGATATGAAGACGATTCGACTAGTATTTGGTGATGGTGATTTTGTAACTTGTTATGCCTGTGATATGGATAAAGAGTTGATTGAACGCGCCGAAATTGTTTCGCGTGGTTGTTTGATTCAAAAAGAGTACTACACTTATACAAAGAATTTTGTTGAGTATTTTAGTCCGATGAATGGTCATGCGCAATTATATCAACGTACCTGGCTCAATGAAGATGGTAGTGTGGCCTATGAAGAAATCATCAATGAAGTCGATGGTAGACAGGAAACGCAAGTCTATCGTTTCCCAAATCATGTTTTCTATTCTAAGCAAGAGTTTGTCGCGCATTTTATGAGAAGTCTAGCTTTGACGGACAAAGATTTGTTGATCTTAGACCGAGAGACAGATATTGGTCAAGCTATCTTTGCTAATAAGGGCGATGCAAAGCTAGTCGTAATCGTTCATGCAGACCACTTTAGTGAAAATCCTGCTGAGAAAGACTATATTTTGTGGAATAACTATTATGAGTATCAGTTTGAACATGCCGAAGAAGTGGACTATATCATCAACTCGACCGATGCGCAAACGAACCTACTCAAAGAACAATTCGCTCAATATACAACCATCAAACCAAAGGAAATCTTGACTATTCCAGTGGGAAGTCTGGATCAATTGCGTCATCCAGAAGGCGAGCGCAAGCCGTTTGGATTGATTACAGCTTCGCGCCTAGCCAGTGAAAAGCATATCGATTGGTTGATTCACTCCGTAGCGAAGGCGCATGAGCAATTACCTGAAATCACTTTTGATATCTATGGTACGGGTGGCGAAAGAGCCATGTTGGAGCAGTTAATTCATGAGTTAAATGCAGAAGACTATATCCGTCTGATGGGGCATCACCACATGGCAGATGTGTATCGAAATTACTCTGCTTACCTGTCTGCCTCCACAAGTGAAGGGTTTGGTTTGACCTTGTTAGAGGCGGTTGGCTCTGGTCTGCCAATTATTGGTTTTGATGTACGTTATGGAAATCCAACCTTTATCCGTGATGGGGAAAATGGCTACTTGATTCCTGAGGCGCGTCCAGATGATCTGGATGCAATGACAACGGAATACGCAGAAAAGATTGTCCAGCTATTTACTCAACATTCCCAAGAAGATCTATCCCGTGTATCCTACGAGGTGGCAGAACCATATCTTGATGAACATATTGCCCAGCGTTGGTATGATCTTGTTCAATCTGCACAGCATCAGTAGGGATTCGAAAAGAAAGGCATAAACACTATGATTTGTTTATTTGAACGCTATGATCAAGCGAGTTTTGATTTACTACGTTCACTTAAGGCAGCTGGACTAGACTGCCCTGTTGTCGTGATCCGAGACGATGGTTACCTCGCACCTGATGTCGAGTCGCCTTACAGTTACTTTACTGGAGATGTGGCTTCAGAGGACGATCTACCTCTTTATTTTAACCTTGTTCCGAAACCTCATTTGTGGGAAATTCGCTCGAGCAATGTTAATGGTGAAATCTTGGATATGGGTAAGAAACGTGCCAATATCTTTTACCGTCAACCGACACACGAACGTCGCGTGCGTGCAGTCGAGTGGTTGGATGATCAAGGTCGTGTACGCGCTGCTGACATTTACAATCGCAAGGGACGTCTCTTTGCACAGATTACCTATGATGATGCTCAGCGTCCAACTCATACACGTTACTTTAATCAAGATAACGTGACGGTGATTATGGAAAATCATCTAACAGAGGATATTGTCCTAACTCTTGATGGAAAACGCCATATTTTCAATTCTAAGCAAGAATTTGTAATCTTTTACTTGCGATATCGTGGATATGATACAGATCGCATTATCTACAATTCTCTAGCAACACCATTTTTAGTAGCCGTTGGTCTGACTCCGAAAGAAGGACGAGCAGAGGATATTCTTTTCTGGCAGGAGCCAATTGGAGAGGAGTTGCCGGGTAACATGAAAGCGGCGATGCAGTTGCCTCATCGAAACATCCGTATCGCAGTACAGGATAAACAAGTTTATGATAAAATCCTCAAGCTTGCGACACCAAAAGAGAAGAGTTACTTCCGCAATGTCGGTTATCTCTATCAATACCATCGCCTCAATAATATGAATCCAGAAGCTTTGATTCTGACGAATAGTGACCAAATCGAGCAAATTGAACCACTTTTGACTCAATTACCAAATGTTCATTTCCATATTGGAGCGATTACTGAGATGTCAAGTCGTTTAATGGAATTAAATCGCTATCCGAATATTTCCCTCTACCCTAATATTCGTCCAGCTAAGGTGAATGAGCTCTTTGCTCGCTGCGACTTGTATCTGGATATCAATATCAGTGATGAAATTCTCAATGGTAGTCGAACAGCTTTTGAGAATAATATGCTGATTCTCAGTTTTGAGACGACTTGTCACAATCATCGTTTCGTTGCAGAAAGCCACATTTATCCGGTGGAAAATGTATCAGCCATGGTAGGTAAGATTCAGGGAGTTCTCTCTCTTCCGTCTGAAATGGAGGCTGCTCTTGCTAAGCAAAAACAGGCGGCGAATCAGGCTGATCTGGAAGCCTACAAGGCAATTTTATAAGCTAATAAGACAAGGGCTTGCTTTCGATGAAAGCAAGTTCCTTTCTATCAACAGAAAAGGAGGAGCACATGTCTAACAAGGACAATAGCATTTTACAAGAACATATACGAGAACAGCTAGATAATCGAAAGAAACCCCTAAAAAGGGAGAAGCAAGATTTTAGCATGATTGCCGTGCTGGGCGGAGTTCTCTTTCTCGTAACTCTTTTGGTCACACTACTCATGCAGTTGGGACGCTTTTTTTAGGAACTTTTCTGGATGGAGATGGTCTCTAGAAAAGATGAACCTTGATGATTTGCTCGTCAAGGTTTTTTTGTTTCTGTCTAAGTGAACTAGTGTGAAAGGGTGGGGGAAGGAAGAGATTTCGAAAGATAATAAAACGTTTTCAATTATTTGATCCTTGAAAGCGAATTTTAGGTAAAAATTAGGTGTTTTTATTTGTCATTTCGAGTATAATTGCTTGAAAAGGAGGAGCTGTTTTGATAGAATGATAAATGGTATATACTAAATAAAAACGACTGGTATATTCCAGATGGAATCTGCTTTTTCTGAGTCAAAGGGATAAAAACTGAGACTGACTGCGGTTTGATTGTCTCTGGTTTTGAGAGGGTAGCGCAACTACGCTTTGTTAATGATCATGAGGTTAACAAAGGGTCGCATTTTGATGAAAAGAAAGGAAACAAATGTTTCGAAGTAAAAAGTTTAACAAAGATTTCGAGATCGTAGATGAGAAAAAGCGTTATAAGCTTTACAAGTCGGGTAAAAACTGGGTAAAAGCCTCAAACTCTCAATTGGATCTCTTCCGTATCGGTGGTATGGGCGAAGTTGTCTCTAGTACCCTGTCAGACACTGAAGAACTTGATCACGCACACCTTAGTTTTAACACGCTAGCGGGTATAGGGGGAATCCTGGCCGCGGGAGCTGCAGGATTTGTGATGACTCAAGAGCAAACTGTTTATGCGGATGAAACATCTGAGTATGCAGAAAAGGATAAAACAGTCATCGCAGCTGAACCAAAAGCAGCTGAAACAACTGAAACAAGTACTAACTCAATCATCGCTCAAGCGCAAACAGAAGTAAAGAAAGCTCAAGCAGAACAAGCATCTGCCTCAGCTTCTGTATCAGTCAGTCAATCTGTTGAGGCTCAAGCGAGTGCGAGTCAGTCAGCTTCAGTCAGTCAATCTGCCTCAGCAAGTCAGTCAGCATCTGCAAGTGCTTCAACATCAGCAAGTCAGTCAACTGCTCCAGCATCTGAGTCAGCGAGCCAATCAACATCAGCTCCTACATCAGCGTCAGCGAGCGCTCAAGCTTCAACTTCACTAGTTGAGAGCACTAGTGCAACGAGTGGATCAGAAGTACAAGCATCTGTCTCAACTTCTACATCAGCATCACTCAATGCCGATACCAAACCTGCAGCTAGCTTAGCATCAAGCAAACTCGGTGATGCTTTGTCTAGTGCAACTCAACTTAGTAGCCAAGCAGCAACAACAAGCAACAACCTTGCAGCTGGTGTTGTAGCAGATAAGAACCAAGCCCAAGGTAAGGATACAACCAAGCAAGCTGAGAAAAACCAAAAGGTTGACAATACTGTAGCGACTGCACCAAAGACAGGGTATTCTGGATTTAGAGCAAATCCGATCGATACTGGTTCAAAAGAGCCATTCTTTCTAAATACTGACCCATATAGTATCAATTCTCCAGAAACAAGTGGTCGTTTAAATAGACAACGGGTCTTTCTGGGACGAGCAGGTGTTCCTTTCTCGGTAACATATTATATGCATAAGTCTCAATTTGATGCGGACGAATATCCTTACGGTTCATATAAGGATAGTGAGTTGGCAGGACTTTCTCCAAGACAAACTCTAGAGACTCGAAACTGGCAAGAAGCACAAGAGAAATATAATATTACCTCGGAAACAGGTCGTGTGGAAGTGGCTCCTGGACGTTATATTCCATATGTAACTTTCAAGAGTGATAATCCAAAAGCATTTAGAAGTAGTATCAATCTGGATGTGACCTTTGATGGACGTAGCTTTCCTCAAACCAGCATATTCATGAACCTTACTACTACTCAGTTTAAGGGACCTGCTGTAACGTATGATGCCGAAGGGAAAAAAGAAGCACTGGCTCCTCTTGCAAAATATAAAGTAGGAGATACAGTCAATGAAACCTACTATTTCCATAATGATAAACAGTATAGATATGAGCAAGATGCTAGAAATGCTATTACTTTGTACACTGGTAATGGTGGTTGGACCAAACCGATGGGCTTGAGGTTTGTTCAAGGAGTGGAAAGACGTGCTGATTTTACCTATGTTCCTAAAGTCACTGTTACGGGGACTGTTAAAACTGAAAATCCTAATTATCTTGTCAGACATAATGATGGATTGGGAGGTAAGGATGCTGAATTCTTTACCTATCTAGGCCGTCCAGAAGAAGTTGTAACTGAGGCTGCGCAGGAGTCAATTATCAACAAGAGCAAAGACTCACTAATTCCTTCCCCTGAACCACTAATTCCTGAGGTTGAAGTCGGTAAACGAGTTAATGAAACTTTATATGTTCATGATGGTAATAACAAAGGAGATAAGTCTGTTGGTTCTTGGCAAAGTTCTTACCTTGCGGATCAAGCGGTTGAACTGATTCATGGTAAGAAAGAACTAGAAGCTCTTGGATTAACAGTTACTACTAAAACCGCTGAACCAGGGGCTGGTAAAACTGGTTATATCCCATCTATCCAAATTTCTGGAACGCCTACTAAAACAGGAACTGTAACACTTAAATATAAGATTACTGACGAAGCGGGACAGCTTAACTTTAAGGACATTCAAGTAAATGTTAAAGAAAGCGGATCCCTGAGCCAATCAGTTTCAGCTTCTTTATCTGCAAGTCAAAGTGCTTCAGCTTCAGTAAGTTCAAGTCAAAGTGCTTCAGCGAGTGCTTCACTTAGCGCCGGTCAATCTCACTCAGCAAGCTTGAGTGCTAGTCA
>NZ_GG730093.1:0-4319 GCF_000162495.1 Streptococcus sp. M143
CTGACCTATGTCAACACTTTTTTGAAACTTTTTTTACTTTTTTCATCCCTGCGATACACCCATAGTCCGTACGGGATTCGAACCCGTGTTACCGCCGTGAAAAGGCGGTGTCTTAACCCCTTGACCAACGGACCTGAGCTTGTCAACTCTTTCTATTATACCTACTTTTCAAACTTTGTCAAGAACTTTTTTGCCTATTTTCAGTTTATCTAAAATCACTCAATACCACTCTTAATTCTCCTAGAAGTGCCTTGCGTCCTTTGAAACATTCTCCTCCCATTAGACGGTCAAGTTGTTCTTGTTTTTCTTTACTCTGACTTGCCTTGTAATTCTTTAGAAGCTCATGAAAGAGATAGTAATCATCCAGTCTCAGGCCTTTTTCTCCTAGGCGATGACTGATTTCGCTCACCTCCTCATAAGGCTCTTTGTCGAAACGGCGCTTGTGACTTTCCTGTTTACGGATGTAGTCTAGGATGCGATTGCGGAATTTGGTTTTAAAGCAGACATATAGTTGACGGCGCTCGCCCTCTAGTAACTCTGGATGCTGGTTCACTAGCTCATACAGGCACATCATCCCCTCCTGGTCCCAGTCCTCTTTCTCCCACAGATGTAAATGGTATTCTTTGCGGCACTTGTTTACAATCCCTTTACTTTCTTCGTATAGTTCTTTCAGATTCATAGACCTCTCCTTTCTGCATTTAGTTTAGCAGAAAGGATCCAGCCTTTATCTACTTCTCCTCTTCTGTACTTCTCGTTGCCTCAACTGCATACAAAAAGAGAGGCATGGCCTCTCTGGGTTATTTTTCTTCACTCATTTTTGATTTTACTTCATCATAAGATAGGGCGTGTGATTCCTCTTCTACTGTCTCAGGCATTTTTCCTGTTTCGTAAAGAGATTTAATTTGAGTACTATCCAATGTTTCGTATTTCAACAATGCCTCTGCAATCAGTTTGTGGGGTTCACGATTTGATTGAATAATTTCAGCAGCTTTATTCCGTGCTTCATTTAATAATGAACGAACTTCCTCATCAATCTCATAGGCTGTTTGTTCTGAAATTGATTTTTGAGGACTTTGTGCACCAAACATAGCATGATTTCCCTCATATTGAACTGGACCTAGTTTTTCACTCATACCGTATTCAGTGACCATTGCACGCGCCATCTGTGTAGCTTGTTCAAAGTCATTTGAAGCTCCTGTCGTTTGGACATTAAAGATAATTTCCTCAGCTACACGACCACCCATCAAACCTGCCAATTGCTCTTTCATGTTTTCTTTAGATAGAAGCATTTGATCCTCTTTAGGAAGTGCAATCATGTAACCACCTGCACGTCCACGTGGTACAATGGTAACTTTATGAACAACACGGGCATTTGACAAGACTAAACCAACAATGGTATGTCCAGCCTCATGATAAGCAACCAATTCACGTTCTCTTTGTGATACTGTTTTATCTTTTTTAGATGGTCCAGCAATCACTCTGTCCTCTGCCTCATCAATATCTGAAGCATCAATGACTGACTTGTTGCGACGAGCTGCAACCAAGGCTGCCTCATTTAGAACATTTTCCAAGTCAGCACCAACAAAACCTGGGGTTTGTTGAGCCACTAATTTCAAATCAACATCGTCTGCTAAAGGTTTGTTTTTAGCGTGAACTTTCAAGATTGCTTCACGACCTTTAACATCAGGACGGCCAACCAAGACTTTTCTATCAAAACGTCCCGGGCGTAGTAGAGCAGGGTCAAGGACATCTGAACGGTTTGTCGCAGCGATAACAATAATTCCTTCATTTCCTTCAAAACCATCCATCTCAATCAAAAGTTGGTTCAAGGTTTGTTCACGTTCATCATTTCCTCCACCGAGACCGACACCACGTTGGCGACCAACAGCATCAATTTCATCGATAAAGATAATGGCTGGTGCTGCTTTTTTTGCATCCTCAAAAAGAGAACGAACACGGCTTGCACCAACTCCGACAAACATTTCTACAAAGTCTGATCCTGAGATGCTAAAGAATGGAACTCCTGCTTCTCCAGCAACTGCCTTAGCAAGTAAGGTTTTACCTGTCCCGGGAGGACCCTCCAAAAGAACACCCGCAGGAATACGCGCACCAAGTTTGGTAAATCGTTTTGGATCTTTTAGGAATTCAACAACTTCGACTAATTCTTGTTTTTCTTCCTCGGCACCTGCAACATCTGAAAATCGTACCTTGATATCTTCTTTGTTAGCAGCCTTGGCCTTACTACGTCCAAAACTCATTGGATTTCTATTATTATTTCCTCCCATATTTCCCATCATAGAGAATAGGAAGAAGAAGAGAATAGCAAATGGCACAACAGAGACAAGGATATTTATCCACATACCGCTTGAACTCTCATGTTTGACTGTTACCTCAGCCTGGTGTTCAGAAGCAAGCTTTTGCAATTCTGAAACTGTTGAATCCGACGGAAGAATGGTACTTGAGAATCTTTCTACTTTTGTGGCAGTAGGAGTGAAAAATTGAATCCCTGTTTCTTCTTTACTAGTCTTAGGATTTTTATAAACACCAGACACCTCAATGATGCTACCATTTGGCTGATAGGTCAATTCTTTTACATTGTCGGCTGTAATTTCTTTTACCAATTCTGTATAATTAATTTTTTCACTTTTTCCAGCAGCATTTCCAGAGTAAAAATACTGGAACCCTGTTACAAGGAAGAAGATAATTAACAAGTAGAGAAATGGATTTCTAACTAAACCATTATTTTGTTTTTTCATTAAAGAATGCTCTTTCTAATTTGAATAAACTTCTTCTTTCAACACTCCAACATAAGGAAGATTACGATAATTTTCTTTGTAGTCCAAACCATATCCTACTACAAACTCATTTGGAATAGTAAAGCAAGTATAATCCGCTTCAATTTCAACAACACGTCCCTCTGGTTTATCTAACAAAGTCGCGATTTTAACCGAAGCTGCTTCTCTTGCAATAAACATATCTTTCAAATTCTTCAAAGTTTGACCTGTATCGATGATATCTTCTACAAATAGAATATGTCTTCCCTTGATATCTTGAGTTACATCTTGCTTGATATTGATCACACCACTGCTTGCAGTTCCACCATGGTAGCTAGATACCATCATGAAGTCCATCTCAATATGCGTATCAATATGTTTGACCAATTCAGCCATAAAAGGAATTGATCCTTTCAAAATTCCAACAAGAATTGGATTCTTCCCCTCATATTCTTTTGTTAGTTGCGCACCTAGCTTTTTAGCTGCTTCTGTAATTTCATCATGTGAAACGAGGATTTTTTCAATATCGTGTTCTAACATCTTTTTACCTATTCTATTTTTTCTATATAAAGTACAGTGTTCATTATATCATTTTTCGTATTTTTACTCAAATCACTGATAGCAATTCCCAAAATTGAGACAATTTCTCCAAATTGCTCAATAATAGGGGTTGTTTTTCGTTTTTCAATAGGGATTTTCAAATCTATAAATAAACGTCTCAGTTTCTTTCGGTGACCATTCAGGATAAGAACATCGCCAGGTTTTCGACATCTAATATGTACAGATGTTTCCCGTGAAACCGTTACTTTTTGAACAGCGTCCCCTTCAACAGGGATACCAAAAGAAAATAAATAACCCATATATCGAACTTGATTTTGATAGTGTAACACAAGTTCATCTTCCTTTTCATCGGCCTGTGGACTGATTTTGCAAACTCGAAAATTCTGATACTCTTTGATCAATTCATAACCATTTTTCAGTGAGTGACGATACTGACTTTTAGTTGCTAAAATCTGTCGAACTTCTGCAAACTGAGCCTTTGTCAGATTTAATTCTGGGAATTGATTAAGATAGTTCTGGAGTAAAACCCCTTGAGTTTGTTGAGAGTATGAAAAGAGCTCATTCAAATCTTCCACATCAATCTGTTTCGAAAGTTCCGTTATTGTTGCTTGGTAATCTGAAATCTCCCTTCCTAAATCTAAAAGAGCGAATTTAAGACGAGGATTTTCTTTTTCAAGTTCTGGTAAATACCTATTTCGAATACGATTGCGAAAATAGGCATTTTCCTGATTTGTTTGATCTTCAAAATGAACAATTGGTGGAAAATCCTTTTTATGAAAATACAACAAGGGACGAATGATTTCAATTCCATCAACTACTTGACTTTCTTTTATCCCTGTTAAATGACGTAACCGACTCCCTCGAATCAAGCGCATCAAAATCGTTTCAACCTGATCATCTGCATGGTGGGCAGTGACCAAGGCAGTTGCTCCAACCTCTTTTATGATTTTTCTAAAAAAATCATAACGAAACTCTCGAGCACGC
>NZ_GG730093.1:4793-109260 GCF_000162495.1 Streptococcus sp. M143
GCCTCTGAAAAGTCTCCTGAAAAGCTTGTGATATAAATAGGAAGTCCAGCTGCATCAGCTAACTTCCTTAGTTCATTTTCCTCCCAGTCAGACTCACTTCTCTGCTTGTGATTGACATGTGCTAAAATCAACTCAATTCCCAACTCATTTTGATAAGTAGACAATAGATGAAATAAAAACATCGAATCCAGTCCACCAGACAGAGCTAATACGATTTTAGAATGTTTTTTGAAATACTCTTTTTGGAGAAAATGATTTAAAAAATCCCGGTCCCTCATTTTAGAACCTCATAGACATCCTTGGCTATCTTAGCAATGGTGTCATAATCAGAATTTTTGGTGAAAATAGAGAGAACGAAAGGAGAGTCTGTATAGACAATGGCAGTATCATGTTTGAACTCGTCGGCATCTCCAATTTTATGAGCTACCTTAACCGAAACACCTTTCGCAATTCGTTGGTTATCAAAATTCGTCTTACTTAGAGACTCTAGTACAAAGCCATTCTGATTATAAATAGCTTCCATGACCTTTCCAGCCATTTTTGAAGAAGTTAATTTATCATTCACATCCCAATCTTCACCCATAATGGTGGACATTTTTTCTTTAAAAGCCCCGTCAGATTGATTGGTCACGTAATAACCTAAAATATTATGAGCAACATTGTCAGACTCCTTTGTTACCTTAGTAATTAATTGTTGGAGGCTGTAGTCTTTGTTGTCTCCTGTTTTAGGTAAACTACCGCTACCTTCTGGTTTATAGGATCCGGGAAAGCTATTTACCTCTGGGATATACTTAAAGTTACTGTTCAGCGTATATTCCCCCTGATTTATCTTATCTTGAGCATAATAAAGGTAGGCTAGTTTCAAGATGCTAGCTGCATAGAGTTTGCTGTCTTCATTCACCCCAGCCTCTTTACCTGTACTCAGTTGTTTAACATAAATAGAATAATTTTCATTCTGATAGTTGTTTGATAAGACTTCTTGAACCTTCTGGATGCGATTGTCTTCTTCTGAGACGAACTCTTTTGATACCCACCCAACTTGATCAATATGAAGAAATTCTTGTCCCTCAGCAAAGAGGGTTCTATCTACTGTTACGCGTTGATAGGGAGAGAGGGATGAAGAAATTTCTTTAGCACCATAAGGACTGTTATAGATAACAAACCCCGGTTCCAACCATACTTGTCTATTTTGAGTTTGAACTTGACTTTGATCATAGACCAAGCGCTTATCTGCAACGATAAACTGATGATTGTTTAATTTAAAAACAGGAATACCTTGTCTATTCAAACGCCATTCTACAATTTTAAAGGTGGTTTCAGAAGTCAATTTTCCAGACTCCTTTACAAGATCTTCATTAGCATAGACAGCTGTTTCTCCATAAACCATTGGCGATTCAAGAACTTCTTTATAGTAGAATCCATGATCAGACTCAGTTAGATAATAAATTTCTTGTGAAGAGTAAGGGAGCTGTTTTTCTGTGCTAACTACTCTTGAAGTTATGATAAAAACAGATAGTAGTGATAACACTACTAAGAACTTACGCATTCTTCTCTTCCCTTTCTTCTTGTAATCGTAACAAATGGTTTTTAGCTGCCAATTCCTCTAATTTTTCATCTGATAAACTTAAAAATTGCTCAACAACTTCTAATAAATTTTCCATGACATTACCTCGGAAGCAAATCAGGAATGGTGTAAATTGCTTCTCGTTTCTTTGAGTAATAGTACTTGGCGCGTGCATATTTTGCTACATAGTCTTCATCTTTCAACTTCGCAGCAAAAGCAGATTCCTTATCCTTTTCATCACTAAGAGTTTGGTATTGTTCTTTCAACTCTGTCAATTGCTGACGACGTTGCAGTAACTGATTATAGCTTTGGGCCAAGTTATAAGTTGGTAAAATAAACAATAAAATCATCAAAATAAGAACCCAACCCATAAAGCGATTTCGTTTTTGTCTCTCTTTCATCAGGTAACGACGACGTTGGTGTTCATTTTGAATAAAAGGATTGTTCATCTGTACAATATTTTTAGACATTTTCTTCTACCCGTGTTTCACTGATAATTTCATACATGCCTGCTGCATCTTCTTTTTTTGTACTATCTTTCATCTCTAATACTTTAACAAGCAACAACTTATTTCCAAAACGAATTTCAACTTGGTCATCAACTTTTAAATCCGTTGAACTTTTGGCCAAGATTCCGTTCACCTTGATTCTACCTTTATCTGCTACTTCTTTTGCGACTGTACGACGCTTAATAATTCGTGATACTTTTAAATACTTGTCTAATCTCATTTTTATTACCTCAAATTATTATTGTATCATTTTTATCCTTTTTATAGAAGAAAAATGTCAGATGAGATTTGCTTCCTTTGATTCTTTTATCTCCAATAAACTTTCTCCAAAAATCAGCAGACCTTCTAAAATTTCATAGTCTTTCTTGTTTCGAACATCAAATACAACTTCCATTAATCCTTTATTCTCAGCTATGGCTGCTTTTAAGTTCGTTGCGGATAAGGCTTTAAAATAATCTTGAGCCAAGAACAGTCGCTGAGTAATTTTTTCAAATTGAACCGTAATCTTATTCTCTTTTCTTTCCACACGTTCTAGAAATACCTTATCCAAATATGATTTGACCAAACCAATCTCTAAAAGATAGGCCACTACATCTGGATATTCTCCAAAGCGGTCCATCAACTCTTCTTGTAATTCTTCATAGTTGACACGATTGTCAATTTGACGAATTTTCTTGTAAATTTCAATCTTATGTCGCTGGTCAGAAATATAAGTGTCAGGAAGATAGGCGTCGATTTGTAAAATCAACTCAGCATTTCCTTTAGTTCTTGTATTCCCATTGCCGTTACGTTTAGCAATAGCTTCCTCTAATAACTGCGAATACAATTCAAAACCAACAGAATCAATGAAACCAGACTGCGATTTTCCTAATAGATTTCCTGCACCACGAATCGAAAGATCTCGCATCGCAATCTTAAATCCAGAGCCCAATTCTGTAAATCCCTTAATCGCTTCTAATCTCTTCTCAGAGACTTCACTAATTGATTTTTCTGGACGATACATGAGATAGGCATAAGCAATACGATTACTACGACCAACTCTTCCTCTTAATTGATACAAGGTTGACAAGCCCATATGGTCCGCATTTTCAATAAATAAAGTATTGGCATTTGGGATATCAACTCCTGTCTCAATAATGGTAGTCGTCACCAAAATATCATACTGACCTTCAATGAAATCCAGTAGAGTATTTTCTAACTGAATCTCACTCATTTGCCCATGAACATAACCAATTGAAGCCTCTGGAATCAACTCCTGTAATTCTGAAACCTTCTGGTCAATCGTGTCAACTTTATTGTAAAGATAGTAAACTTGACCTCCACGCTCCATTTCACGTAAAACAGCATCACGAATCACACTGTCATTCTTTTCTAAAACATAGGTTTGAACCGGATAGCGATTGGTTGGAGGAGTTTCAATAACAGACAAATCTCTGATTCCCAGCATAGACATGTGGAGAGTACGAGGGATTGGTGTTGCAGTCAAGGTTAGAACATCTACTTGTTTTTTCAGTTCTTTCAAAGTTTCCTTATGCTTGACACCAAATCGTTGTTCCTCATCAATAATCATCAATCCCAAATCTGAAAACACAACATCTTTTGATAAAACACGATGCGTTCCAATCAAAATATCAACTTGACCATTTTTTAATTTTTCAAGTGTCTCTGCCTGCTCTTTTTTACTTCTAAAGCGACTCAGCACATCAATATTAACTGCAAAATTTTGGAATCTCTCTTTAAAATTTGTATAGTGTTGTTGCGCTAAAACCGTCGTCGGAACTAGAACAACAACTTGTTTGTGATCATTGACCGCCTTAAAGGCTGCACGCATTGCAACTTCAGTCTTCCCAAAACCAACATCCCCAACTAAAAGTCGATCCATGGGGTGAGAATCCTGCATATCTCTCTTAATTTCCTCAATACTACGAAGTTGATCATCCGTTTCAACATAAGGGAAGGCATCATCAAAAGCATGTTGATCATCATCATCAGCTGAGAAAGCAAAACCCTTCAACTGACTACGTTCAGAATAGAGTTTGATTAAATCGTCAGCTATATCCTCTACCTGGTTCTTAACTTTTTGCTTGGCCTTTTTAAAATGACCGTCATTTAATTTATTAAGTTTTGGCGCTTTACCATCACTTGAAACATATTTGGACAGTAACTGAATCTGCTCTACTGGGATGGAGATTTGATCCCCATTTTGATATTGAACACTGACATAATCACGGTGAATCCCTTTGATTTCAATTGTTTCAATGCCTAGATATTGACCAATTCCATGAATATGGTGAACAACGTAGTCCCCTTTTTCAAGTTCATTATAATCTTTTAATCGCTCTACATTTGACGCATGTTGTCTTCGAAAACGACGTTTTAATTTCTTTTGAAAAATCTCATGTTCAGTAATCAAGAGAATTTTTTCATCTACAAAATGAAAACCATGTCTTAGATTACCCTCGATCAAGTTTACAGATTCTTTACAGATACTTGACTTATCTCTGGAATCCAATTTAATCTGATATTCCTCTAAAACATCCTCCAATGTTTTACTTCCCATTGAATTGCTGGACTGCAGAACAATGGTGTAGTTCATTTTTTTATATCGCTCAATTTCTTCTTTAAGAAAAGAAAATTGATTGAAAAACTCCTGCATAGGATATTGATTAAATTGGTAAATGTGATCAAACTTGAGATTTCCTAATCCTTTTTGGAGATTGGAGAAAAAGGTCACTGGACTTTGTTTTTTATAGATTTGCTCAGTATCAGCAAAATACTGCATATCAGAAAATGATTTACCATTCTGTAAATCTTCTGTAAAGTATTGCGCTAATTCTCTTTCAAAGGCTTCATACTGATTCATCAATTTTTGATAATCATCAAAGAATACTGGTGTATCTTTTTCAATATAATCAAATATAGTCCATGTTTTATCGTAACATAAAGATAAAAACTTTCGACTATCTGAATGTACTTGTTTTTGATGAAAACTTGACAAAATTTCTTCTAGATAGGATTTCAAAATCGGTGATAGAGTCTTCGAAATTTGCTTTTCCAAAGCTGACTGACCTTGTTGATAATCCTTTTCTCTTAAAAGCATATCACTAGCTGGAAAGATAGTGAGTTCTGTTTGATTTTCTTTTGATAGTTGTGTTTCGACTTCAAAAGTACGAATACCATCTACTTCATCACCAAAAAACTCGATTCGGAAAGGTTCTAACTGAGACATCTCAAAAATATCTAAAATATCTCCTCGAATACTAAACTCACCTTGAGTTTGTACTTGCGTAACTTTGCGATAGCCTATTTCCTTTAATTTGTAAAGTAGCTCGTATTGGTCATATTCTTCGCCAACTGCAATCCTTATAATACTTTCTTTAAACCCAGTTGGAGAAGGTAAAATCAAGCGACTTGCTGCGATATTACAAACTAAAATCCCTTTCTTAGATGAATCAGTTAAAAAACGCAAAGCTTCAACCCGAGAAATGATTTTTTCTTGCGAAGACATCAAAAACTCTACCATAGGAGAGTCATCGACCAAAAATGGATAGACAAATTCCTCTCCTAAGAGAGAAAGAAGATCACTGATAATTCGTTCTGCTTCTCCATAAGTTGAAGTCAGTAACACAATCTTATTTTCTTTTTCTAGACTGCTTACAATTGCAAGAGCCTTGGTAGACGTTGATAAACCAAGTATTAGTTGTCTTTTCTTATCTATCAGATTTTGATGCCATTTTTTTATCTGATCATTTTCTGAGAATAAATCTAATAAAGTCACCATTTAGCCGTTATACCTCTGCATTGTTTTCACAAAGTTTTTCTCTTGTAAATAGTAGTTTACAGAATCGTCAACCTTGTCAATTGACTGTAAAATACCTACATAGTCATCCTGATCAAACTTACTTAAAACATGGTGAACAACTGACATACTTTTTTTAGGTCTGCCAATACCTATTTTAACACGGTTGAAGACCTGAGTACCTATATGTTGAATAATAGACTTGATACCATTATGGCCACCTGCTGAGCCCTTTGATCTTAAACGAATTTTCCCGACTTCCATGTCAAGATCGTCGTAAATAACGAGTAAATCTTCAATATCCAAACCATAGTAAGTCAATAAAGCATGAACTGCTTTTCCACTTTCATTCATAAAAGTAGTTGGTTTGACCAGATAAATTTTTTCTCCATTGAAGAAAAAAGATGCTAGGTCAGCTTGAAATATCTTGTCATGTGTAAAGGTGACATTTTGTTTTTTAGCCAATTGGTCAATCAACATAAATCCAACGTTGTGCTTGGTTTCAAAATATTTATCCCCTGGATTTCCTAATCCAACAAGTAATTTAGTCATTTATTTTCCTTTCAAAAGCCAAAAGGGTTGGAATTTTTTTCCAACCTAATTGACACTATTTAAAATGTTAATTAAACGTTAAAGCGGAATTCCATGATATCGCCATCTTGAACGATATATTCTTTTCCTTCTTCACGCAAGCGCCCAGCTTCTTTTACAGCCTTTTCAGATCCATATTTCACTAGATCCTCATATGACATGGTTACTGCACGAATAAAACCTTTTTCAAAGTCTGAGTGGATAATACCAGCTGCTTGAGGAGCTTTCATACCACGCTTAAAGGTCCAAGCGCGAACTTCTTTTTCACCAGCTGTGAAGTAAGTTCCAAGTCCAAGTAAGTGGTAAGCAGCTCGAGTCAACTTATCAACACCTGATTCTGTCAAGCCAAGTGCTTCAAGAAACTCTTGCTTATCTTCATCATCTAACTCAGAAATTTCTTCCTCAGCACGCGCAGAAATAACGACTACTTCTGCATTTTCTGTCGCTGCAAATTCTCGAATTTTTTTAACATAGTCAATAGAATCTGGATCTGAAACCACATCCTCATCCACATTAGCAACATAAAGAACTGGTTTAGTGGTCAAAAGGAAGAGTCCTTTGACTACTTTTTGTTCCTCATCTGTGAATTCAATGGTACGAGCTGATTTTCCATCTTCAAGGACAGGTTTAATTTTTTGAAGGACGTTAAACTCTGCCACAGATTCCTTATCTTTTTGCGTACGTGCCATCTTTTCTACACGCGCATAGCGTTTATTTACTGACTCTAGGTCAGCAAGAATCAACTCTAGGTTAATGGTATCAATATCTGCAAGTGGATCCACAAAGGCATCTTCACGTCCTTGTTCACGCATAACATTTTCGTCGTCAAAAGCACGCACAACATGAACAATCGCATCCACTTCACGAATATTGGCCAAGAATTTATTACCCAACCCTTCTCCTTTTGAAGCTCCTTTTACAATCCCTGCAATATCTGTAAATTCAAATGTTGTTGGGACTGTCTTTTTAGGAGTAATCATTTCCGTTAGTTTTTGTAGACGTTCATCTGGAACTTCTACCATTCCAACATTTGGATCAATAGTCGCAAATGGGTAGTTTGCCGCCTCTGCTCCTGCTTTTGTAATTGCATTAAAAAGGGTTGATTTACCAACGTTTGGCAAACCAACGATACCTGCTGTTAAAGCCATAGTTTCTCATTCTCCGTTCTCATTTCAATCCCTAACATTATAACACAAAAAGGGAAAACTTGCTAACCCTCTAACTAAGGGTTCTTAGTCAATAATCTTATTCATTTTTCGTTCAAAATCATAGCGACTCATCATGACAAGGTGGTCACAATTGCTACATTTGATTTTGATATCTGCCCCTACGCGTGTAATTTCCCAACGATTGGCTTTTTTACCAGTTGATTTAATTGTGCAAGCATGTGGTTTTTTCATCTCAACAAAATTTCCAACTTGATACATACTACTCTCCTTTTCTTTTTCGATTATATCATAAAAGAGGCGAGCCAGGCTCAACCTCTTTCACTTAATTTGTACGAACTGGTGTGATGAGCTGCATGAAATCTTCGTCAGTATCTGCTGGCACAAGAGTAAATGGACGAACAGCTGAGATAAAGCTAATGGTCACTTTTTCACTATTTAAAGCCTTGAGGGAATCAATCAAGTAAGTTGGGTTGAAACTAATAGTCAAATCATCCCCGGTCACCTGCTCCGTATCGATTTCTTCGTTTACTTTACCAACCTCAGGAGAATGAACATGGGCACTAACAACTCCACCTTTAATTTCAAGCTTCACAGTACCATTTTGAGTTGCACTTGATAAGAGACGAGCACGCTCCATAGATTGACGCAAATTAACCACATCAAAAGTAATTGTAGTATTAAAATCTGTTGGGATCAAACGATCCGTATCAGGATAGTTTCCTTCTAGGAGACGAGTATAGAAGCTAATATTTTCGCTTCTAAAGAGGATTTGATTATTTGCAAAGAAAATCTCCACTGTTTCAATATCATCCGTAAATACAGCTGAAAATTCGCGTAGAGAGCGACTAGGAATTACAACATCGAAATCATCGCCATTTTTTTCAAGAGTCAATTTTTTCTGGCTAAGACGATGAGAGTCTGTCGCAACTGTTTTTAGTTCTTTGTGTTGGCTCAATACGAAGTGTACACCTGTTAAGATGGGACGACTTTCTTGCGTACTTGCAGCAAAAGCTGTCTCATTGATAATTTTCTTGAGCAGTTTTGTTTCAAGAACCAAAGGAGTACTTGCTGAAATTTCTTGGATTCGTGGATATTGTTCGCTATCTTTTCCTTTTAGGGTGATTTCTGATTTGCCGCTTGTTAAGACAATTTGTTTTTGTTCAATCTCTTTGAAATCAAGCGTTACGTCTGGAAGACTAGATACAACATTGATAAAGAAAGAAGCTTCAAGAAGAATCGAACCTAAGGAAGTAATCAAAAGACCTGCATCTTCATTCTTTTGAGAAATGAAATTCTCAATAGAAATTTGCCCGTTTGATCCAATTAAAGTAATTCCTTCATTGTTAACGTCAATTTTGATTGTTGATAAAATTGGAATAGCATTTTTTGAGCTAATTGCTCGTTTTGTGGTATTTAAGGCTTGTAGAAATAAATTTTTATTAATTGAAAAATGAATCATGGATTCTCCTTTATTTATTTTTAGTATTAGAAGGATAATAGAAATAATAGAGTGTGTGAATTCTGTGGAAAACTGATTTCTATTTAATGACTTCAAGCTTTTTAGCTTGTTTAAAAAATGTGGATAAAAAAGATAAGAAAGGAAAAGTTATCCACAAGCTACTTAATTTTCTTTTTGATTGCTTCTATTTCTAAACGTAAATTATCGTCTTCGTCAATCAAGGATTTAATTTTAGCATGGGCATGAATAACGGTGGTATGATCCTTTCCTCCGAATTCTTTTCCGATTTTTGGAAGACTATTATCTGTCAGTTCTCTAGCTAGATACATGGCTACTTGACGCGCCAAAACGATATTCTGAACTCGTCTCGTCCCTTTCATTTCTTTGACACTCACTCCATAAAAATTACCAACTTCAGTTTGGATTTTGTCAATTGGAATGACTAGCAGTTGGCTAACATCTTGTTTGCGAGCTCTGATAGCTTCAGCAGCGATATCAATGGTGATATCCTTAATCTTCTTTACTCTGGCAATTAAAGTGATATCGTTGATTGCTCCTTCAAGTTCTCGAACATTTGAATCGAATTGACCTGCTAGGTATTCTAGTGTATCGCTTTGAAAATTATAGTCCAAATGTTCCGTTTTACTTTGAAGAATGGCAATTCGTGTTTCAAAGTCAGGTGGTGTGATATTTTGAGTCAAGCCCCAGCTAAAGCGCGTGACAAGTCTTTCCTCAAGGCCCTCTAAATGTTTAGGACTTCGGTCACTAGTCAGAACGATTTGTTTTTGATTGCTATGAAGAGCATTGAAGGTATTGAAAAATTCTTCTTGAGTTGCAACTTTTTTACCGCTGAGAGATTGGATATCATCGATCAGTAAGAGATCAAGGCTACGGTAAGTCTTTTTGAATTTCTCCATTTCCCCAAGTCTCAGGTGTTCAAGAAAATCATTGATAAAACTTTCAGCAGGAATATACTTAACCCGAGCTTCAGGAATATTTTTTAGAATTTCATTTCCGATAGCATTCAGTAAGTGGGTTTTCCCTAGTCCAGGACCACCATAAATGAAAAGGGGATTATAAGTCAAGGCGAGATCTTCGGAAACAGCCAGAGCAGCAGACTTAGCCCAGATATTCCCATCTCCTTGAATAAAGTTATCAAAGGTATATTTTTCCTTCAATCCTGTTTCAGAATATGGAATAGCAAGATTGGCCTGTGAAGCAACATAATGATTGCTATTTTCAGAATCCATGACATAGGTTGAAGATTCTTCCTCAGGCTTTGTTAAGACAAATTGAGTTTTTATTTCAGTATCATAAACTTCAAAACCAGCAGCCACAATGATATCTTTGAGCTGTTTTTTCCAAACCATTTCCATTTCAGGTCTAGGTAAAAAGATAGTAGCTACATTTCCCTCCACTTTTATGAGTTCAGCAGGTGTGGCGTAGAAATCGTACATAGAACGTGTCAATCTTTCTTGAGCCAATTCCAAGATTTGATTCCAAAATTGTTTTTCTTTCACCGATTATCCCCTCCTTTGCTATATTTGATGTAAAAAGGTTTATTGTTAGATTTATTTTACCATAGATGCTAGCATTTTTCCACAATCTGTGGAAAAGAATCCACAATGTTTACATTTTTTATCCACAGGTTGGGGATAAGTGAGGGATTCCCTTGAATTCTTTGATTTTTTGCTATAAAAAATAGTGGATAAATTTGTGGGTTGAAAAAATAAAAGAACAGCCTTATTTCAGGCTGTTGATAATTCTGTCATATTCTTCTTGGCTTGAAAAAGAAATAATAACCTTTCCAGTATCTTTTTTAGAAAGTTTAATTTCTACATTCAATCCAAGTAGTTTTTTTAATTTATCTTCCTCATCTTTGATGAAAGAATCACTTTTTTTCTGCTTCTTTTGTTTTTTCTCTGTCAGCAGTGTTTCTAACTTTCTCACAGAGATATCTTCGTTTTTGATCAATTGGAAGAAATATTCTTGTTGCTCTTTATCCAAACCAACTAGTGAACGTGCATGAGCTTGAGAAATTTTTCCATTTTCTACTTCAGCTAAGATATGCTCTGGTAGGGAAAGCAAACGAATAAAATTAGTGATATAAGGACGAGATTTTCCCATTTTATCCGCTATCTCAGTGTGAGTAAATCCTTTCTCTACTAAAGATTCGTAGGCGCGTGCTTCTTCAATTGGATTCAAGTTTTCTCTCTGTAAATTCTCAATGATAGACTGAATCATCATTTCCTGATCTGAGAGGTGTTTTACAACTGCTGGAATAGAGGTCAGACCAGCCAAGAGAGAAGCTCGATATCGTCTTTCTCCTGCAAGGATTTCATAACCAATTACAGGAGATTGACGAACGATGATTGGTTGGATTAGCCCATTTTCTTTGATTGACTGAGCTAATTCTTTTAATTTTTTTACATCAAATTCTTTCCGAGGTTGGTAAGGATTTTTTTGTATGTCCGAGATAGAAATCATTTCAAATTTTTCCATGATTCTACACTAACATATCTTTTATTATATGTAAAGTTTTCTTTACACTGATGTCAATTAAGATTCTAAATCACTTGTACTTTTATCTAGTTTAACAGTTGTAGTCTCCTCTTTCCCATTTCGATAGTAGGTGATTTTAATAGTGTCTCCGATAGAATGGTTGTAAAGAGCACTCTGTAAATCTGTTGACGAAGAAATCTCCTTGTCGTCAACTTTGGTAATAACGTCGTATTTTTCAAGGTGACCAGATGCAGGCATATTACTTTGAACAGATTTTACCACTACACCAGAAGTTACGCTACTTGGAATATTGAGTTTTCTAAGATCACTAGCTCCGATATTAGCTAAATTAACCATTTGAATTCCAAGAGCAGGGCGAGTCACTTTACCGTCACTTTCAAGCTGTTTAATAATATTTTGAGCATCATTTGATGGGATTGCAAAACCAAGACCTTCGACAGAGGTTCCACCATTACTTGCAATTTTACTTGATGTAATCCCGATAACTTGGCCCTGAATGTTTACAAGTGGACCACCAGAGTTACCAGGGTTAATGGCCGTATCTGTCTGAATAGCTTTTGTAGAAATCGCTTGACCATCTTGAGATTTTAGAGAGACATTTCGATTGAGACTTGAAATGATTCCTTGGGTAACTGTATTGGCATATTCGGATCCTAGAGGACTACCAATTGCGATTGCAGTCTCACCAACATTTAGTTTGCTAGAATCTCCAAATTCTGCTACGGTTGTGACTTTTTCTGAAGAAATTTTTACGACAGCAATATCAGAGAACGTATCAGAACCGACAATTTCACCAGGAACTTTTGTACCGTCTGCTAAACGGATATCAACTTTTGAAGCTCCTTTAATAACGTGGGTATTTGTCACAAGGTAGGCATCTTTCCCATTCTTTTTGTAAATAACACCAGAACCTTCACTTGCTACCTGTTGAGAGTCGGTATCCGTATCTGTCTCGTCATTTCCAAAAACACTATTTTGCCGATTTGCTGAATAAGTGATGACCGACACAACGGCATCTTTTACCTTATTAACGGCCTGAGTTGTTGCATTTTCATTTTTGTAGGAAGTCTGAGTAACAGTGTTTGTAGTGTTATTTGTGGCTTGACTTACTTGTTTTTGATAAAGTTGCAGTGTCACAAAACTTCCTAGGGCACCACTCAAAAATCCTATCAGAATGATGATAAGAAAGGTAAATCCTTTTTTGTAAAATTTTTGTAAGTGTTTCATAAACGCCTCCGTTTGTTTTTTATTTGATTAAAGTATAAATCTATTAACTTAATTCAAGCTTAAAGGTAGAAGTTTTACACAAGTTGTGGATAACTCGCTTTTTTTCTGTGAATTTGCTAGTTTTACTAGATAATTCTTTGTGAATAAGATGTGAAATGAAGTGTGAATATGTTAGAATAGAAGAATGAAAATAAAAATTGTAACAGTTGGAAAACTGAAGGAAAAATATCTTAAAGATGGCATTGCTGAATATAGTAAACGTATATCTCGTTTTGCCACTGTAGAAATCATTGAGTTAGCTGATGAAAAAACTCCAGATAAGGCAAGTGAGTCAGAAAATTACAAAATATTAGAAATAGAGGGAAATCGAATTCTTTCTAAAGTTGGAGAAAGGGATTTTGTTGTTGTGTTGGCAATTGAAGGAAAAACTCTCTCTTCAGAAGAATTCAGTAGACAGCTGGAACAGGCTTCTATAAAGGGATTTTCTACCCTTACATTTATTATTGGTGGAAGTCTGGGACTATCCCCTGCTGTGAAGTATCGAGCGAATCTTTCTGTTAGTTTTGGACGTTTGACCTTGCCACATCAGTTAATGAGATTAGTTCTTGTTGAACAAATTTATCGTGCTTTTACCATTCAGCAGGGATCCCCTTATCATAAATAGAAGATTGACTTACTTCTTGTTTTTTGATAGAATGGTCATGTTAGGTCTCATAGCTCAGCTGGATAGAGCATTCGCCTTCTAAGCGAACGGTCGCAGGTTCGAATCCTGCTGGGATCAGTACATTAAAGAAAAAGCTGGGATTATTTCCCAGCTTTTTTCTTCAAAAGGTGCATTTCAGGTGTAAAAAAGTACAGTTGAGAAGAAATTTTTCTTAAGTGATCTTCATTTTGTATAATAGATTTGTAAGATAACTTACAAGAAAAACAATACAGGAGATTTCATTATGAAAAATACAGTAAAGTTGGAACAATTTAAAGAAGTAACAGAAACAGAATTGCAGGAGATTCGGGGTGGGGAATGGAGAATTCCAGAATTAATACGTAATCTTATTTTTCCAAAAAGAAAATAACTAAAATAAAGGTAAAAAGTAATGAATTTATTTGGATTAGTAATAGCTTTTTTTTATGTTTTTATCATTAGTAAAATTTATGAATGGACTTGTAATGCAACTAAAAAAGAAAAATATATTTATAGTCTTTATGTCTTTTTACTACAATTAATATTAGAAGAAATAATGTATTTGCTAGCCTTAGATGGTTACGGTTTGTCTAAATTTTTATTTCCTTTACTCATATTTGGTTACTTTGTTGGATTTCAGAAGTATGATAAGTCTAAGGGAGTTTTTATAAGCCTATTATTTTCTCTCTTATATCATAGTAGTAATAACTTTATATCGGTAACTTTATCATCTATAACAGGAGATGATATTGCATTAGAATATAATAATTATTTTATTATATTTGTACTTATTTTAACCTATTTGGTTATTAAAATTGTCATATCTTATTTCCATTTGGAGTTTAAATATTTTGACAAAGAATATCTCTATTCTTTTTTGAAAAAAGTACTATATGCATTTATCTTCTTGCATATCGTCTCTTTTATTTCAGATATCGTGAGTACTATTTCTCATTTAAATAGTTTTGGAAGTATTTTATCAACCATTGTTTTTATTTGCTTGTTATTGATTTTCTTTGCAATGAATTCTTATAAGGTTCAAATTGAAAAAGAGATTGCCCTAAAGCAGAAGAAATTTGAACAAAAGCATTTACAGACTTATACTGATGAAATTGTCAAGTTGTATAATGAAATTCGAGGTTTTCGTCATGACTATGCAGGTATGCTTGTCAGCATGCAAATGGCAATTGACAGTGAAGATTTACAGGAAATTGACAGAGTTTACAATGAAGTATTAGTAAAAGCGAATCAAAAACTGCGTTCAGAAAAATATACTTACTTTGATTTGAACAATTTAGAAGATTCAGCTTTACGTAGTTTGATTGCTCAATCCATTGTTTATGCACGAAATAATGATGTAGAGTTTACATTGGAAGTAAAGGATGTTATTACTAGATTGTCAATGGATTTACTTGATCTTGTTCGCATCATGAGTATTCTCTTAAACAATGCTGTTGAAGGAGCCGCGGATAGTTACTTGAAACAAATGGAAGTTGCAGTCATTAAAATGGATTTTGAGACAGTTATAGTCATCCAGAATTCATGTAAAATCACTATGACGCCTTCAGAGGACTTATTTGCCTTAGGTTTCTCTACCAAGGGAAGAAATAGAGGTTTAGGGCTTAATAATGTCAAAGAGATTCTAGATAAATATGACAACATTATGTTAGAAACAGAGATGGAAGACAGCACATTTAGACAAATTATTAGATTTAAGAGGGAATTTGAATGAAAGTATTAATTTTAGAAGATGTTATTGAGCATCAAGTGAGACTTGAGAGAATATTGAATGAAATCTCTGAGGAATCAAATATTCCTATTTCTTACAAGACAACAGGAAAAGTTCGTGAGTTTAAGGAATATATCGAAAATGATGAAGTAAATCAGCTTTATTTCCTAGATATCGATATTCACGGGATTGAGAAAAAGGGATTTGAAGTGGCACAGTTTATCCGTCATCACAATCCCTATGCTATTATTGTCTTTATTACCAGTCGATCTGAATTTGCTACCTTAACGTACAAATACCAGGTATCAGCCCTAGATTTTGTTGATAAAGATATCAATGATGAATTGTTCAAAAAACGCATCGAGCAGAGTATTTTTTACACTAAGAGCATGCTGCTTGAAAACGAAGATGTTGTAGACTATTTTGATTATAACTATAAGGGAAATGATTTGAAAATCCCTTACCATGATATTTTGTATATCGAAACAACAGGTGTTTCTCATAAACTGCGAATTATTGGTAAGAATTTTGCCAAAGAGTTCTATGGAACCATGACAGATATTCAGGAGAAGGACAAACATACCCAGCGATTTTATTCTCCTCATAAATCTTTCCTAATTAATATTGGAAATGTGAGAGAAATTGATCGAAAGAATCTAGAAGTTGTCTTTTATGAAGATCATCGTTGCCCGATTACCCGTTTGAAAGTTCGCAAACTAAAAGATATTCTAGAGAAAAAAACTAAAAAGTGATTGACAATTAGTAAGAAATTGATATAATGGTTATATCTGCTACAGATAGATGGTCCGTTGGTCAAGGGGTTAAGACACCGCCTTTTCACGGCGGTAACACGGGTTCGAATCCCGTACGGACTATTTTATCCGCCATAGCTCAGTTGGTAGTAGCGCATGACTGTTAATCATGATGTCGTAGGTTCGAGTCCTACTGGCGGAGTCAGATAAAAAGAACACCTTATGGTGTTCTTTTTCTTTCAGTTTGTATCACCTAACATTTTCATAAGGAAGTCGGTCATTTCTCGCGGACTTTCTTTTTTCCCGTGAGCAATCCAAGTCTGGCAAACACCAAAAAGGGCATTTGTTAGATAAATGCTACTGTATTCTAATTCAATTGGATTGAGTTGTAGTTTCATAAAGCGTTTCTGAAGGTCTGTGCTAAGTATAATGTGAAGCTTATTTCTCAAGAAATTTTGGATTTCTTTGGTACCATTTTCAGATAAGAGTGCAGCCAAGAGTGGCTCAGACTCTAAATATTCAAATACTTCTAAAATAGCATCTCTTTTATGATGAGCATGTTTTTGGAAAATATACTCAAAGGTATGAAAGAGCTTACTTTGGTAATGCTCAATCATATCATACTTATCCTTGTAGTGAGTGTAAAAGCTGGAACGACTGATTCCGGCTTTTTCTGCTAACTTGACAGTAGAAATTTGATCAAAGGGTTGGTCCATCAATAATTGAACCATGGCATTTTCGATAATTCGTTTTGTTTTTAAACGTTTGTTGCTTTCTTTCATAATTCCTCCTTGTATACAAAAATAGACGATGTGTCTAAAAAAGTATTTTTTACCTTGTAATTTGGATTTTTTGATGTATAATCTATTATATCAAAATTTTAGACAATATGTTTAAAAAAGGAGGAAATATGTTTAAAGAGTGGAAAGCAATATTTAAAAAACCGACCTTTATCATTGTAATGATAGGGATTTCTCTCATTCCAGCTTTATACAACATTATATTTTTATCATCCATGTGGGATCCATATGGTCAATTGTCAGAGTTGCCTGTGGCAGTTGTCAATAAAGATAAGGAAGCTTCTTATAATGGACAGACAATGACAATAGGTGAAGACATGGTGTCTAATTTGAAAGAAAATAGGGCTTTAGATTTTCATTTTATTAATGAGGAGGAAGGGGAAAAAGGCCTAGAAGATGGTGACTACTACATGGTAGTGACTTTACCAAGTGACTTATCTGAAAAGGCTGCTTCTATCCTAACAAATCATCCTGAACAGATGCAGATTGATTACCAGACTTCAAGTGGACATAGCTTTATTGCAAGCAAGATGAGTGATTCTGCAATGACACAATTAAAGCAAACCGTCTCTACTAATGTAACTGAAACGTATACCAAGGCTTTATTTCAAAAAATGAATGACTTGAAGTCTGGAATAAACAAGGCAGCTGATGGAAGTGAACAATTGGCTAATGGAGCGAATCAATTGGTGACGGGAAGTCAAACATTGACGGCAAATCTTAATACTTTAGCAAACTCAACTGTAACTTTTTCAAATGGAGCGGATCAATTTACAAAAGGTTTATCTAGCTATGTATCTGCAATAGAGCAATTACATATTGGTTTAGGGACTTTTAATAGTGGTTTACAAAGTTATACAAAAGCCGTCTCACAAGTTGACACTGGACTTGGTCAATTAGCGTCAAAAACTCCTGAGTTGGTGACAGGTGTAAATCAGCTAAATACAGGTATAAAGTCCTACACAGCTGGCGTTTCACAACTGGATACAGGTCTCAATCAATTTTCAGTTGGTGTAAATGCTTATACAAGTAGTGTGAAAGAACTTTCTAATGGAACAAGTCAATTATCCAATCAATCAGATACACTAAGAGATGGAATAGAGCAATTAAATACTGGTATTAAAGAAATTTCAAGTCAATTAAAGTCCTCATCTCAACAAAATGAACAAATTACTCAATTGGCAACTAGTCTAGGAGAACTGAATAAAACACTACAAGCTCTTACGATAGCAGATAATACTCAACTGAAAAAGACATTATCAGAAGCTTTGCCAAATCTAACAACTCTTGCACAGGATATTGTGACCAAAAGTCAGACAGAACAAGAGAAAACTATAGCTAACCTTCAATCAACAGCTACTTATCAATCTCTCACAGAGGAACAGAAGAAAGAACTGACAGAAGCTAGTTCTAAAAATTCTAATTCTACTATTGAGTCAGCAAAAACAATTTTAACGACAGTAGGAGGATTGAAAGAAAGTATAGAGAATTCAGAACAACAAGTAACTAATCTATCTGATGTGCAGACGAAGGCAAATCAACTTTTACCTGCAGCATCTAGATCCTTGACAACATTGTCAAGTGGTTTTACAAAGTTGCAAACTACTGTAGACAATCAGTTAGTTCTTGGAAGTCAGTCAATTGAAAAAGGAGTTGTAAACTATACTAAGGGACTGGACACAATTTCTATAGGTGCCAATAAACTAAGTGAAAAGAATGCAAGTTTAACAACTAGTTTAGATCAATTAGTTTCTGGATCAAGTAAGTTGACAGAAAATACATCAACCTTGACAGCTGGAGTAGATGCGTTAGCTGGAAAAGCTCCAGAATTAGTATCAGGTATAGAAAGCTTGTCATCTGGTTCTGCTCAATTGAATAATAAGAGTCCAGAGCTGATAGCAGGTCTTACCAAATTACAATTTGGCTCTGGTCAATTAACAGACAAATCAACAGAGTTACTTTCTGCAGCATCCCAACTAGGAAGTGGTGCTATGAAGATTGCAGATGGTGCTGGAAAACTAGCAGAAGGTGGAACAACCTTAACCTCTAGTCTTGAAGATTTACAGACAGGAGTTGATTCATTAGGACAAGGATTAGGCAATGCGAATAATCAACTCAAATCAGCATCAACAGAATCTCAAAATGCAGAAACATTATCTAATCCTCTAGTTCTCTCAAAAACAGATAATGACCAAGTTCCTGTAAATGGGATTGCCATGGCTCCTTATATGATATCAGTTGCTCTTTTTGTTGCTGCTATATCTACCAATATGATTTTTGCTAAGTTGCCTTCTGGACGTCATCCAGAGAGTCGTTGGGCTTGGTTGAAGTCTCGCTCTGAAATAAATGGGATTATAGCTGTCTTAGCAGGTGTTTTAGTTTATGGTGGCGTTCATCTTATTGGTCTAACAGCAAATCATGAAATGAGAACCTTGTTCTTAATTATTATCGCAAGCTTAACATTTATGTCTATGGTAACTGCATTAAAAACATGGAATAGCCGTATAGGAGCTTTCTTTTCTCTTATTTTGCTTTTATTACAGTTAGCATCAAGTGCAGGGACTTATCCACTTGCTTTGACAAATGATTTCTTTAAAGGTGTCAATCCTTGGTTACCAATGAGTTACTCTGTATCAGGCTTACGACAAACAATCTCTATGACAGGAAATATTCATCATCAAGTGATTTTCCTTATTATAACTCTAGCTTTCTTTACTGCTTTAGGTATGCTAGCTTATCAACCTAAGAAAATGGAAGAAGATTAAAAAGATTGGCCAAGAAATTGGTCAATCTTTTTCTGTCTTAGATAAATTTCGTCTGTGATTATAGATCCCAAAAAGAAGAAGGGCAGTTAGTGAGCAGGCTGCTCCAATAACAAAACCATTGGGGATAAAGGAAAGTGTAATGGTGCCTTTTCCCTTTGGAACATCAACTTTCATAAAACCAGTCTGAGCCTGCTTGATTTCAAGTTTTTCCCCATCTTGGTATGCAGACCAACCTTTGTCATAAGGAATAGTGAAGAAAATAGAGGTATCTTGTTTTACTTCATATGTAGCAAAGACTTTATTTTTAGAGGTGGATACTTCTACAGGTTGTTCTTTAATCTTTTGAATTGTCTCAGTAAGAGCCTGAGTATCTAAACGATAGAAGGTTGGAGATTCAAAGGACACCTGAGAATTTCCAGGGAAACTAACACTGATATTGAAAGTTTTTTGTTCTTCAGTATAACCCAAATTAAAGAAATTAAATGCATTGTCAGTTGTAAAAGTCTTTTTTTCTCCATTGACAAGGATGTCAACTTTCTTTTGCTTATCGTTTGTAAAATGAAGATTTGAAAAAGAGAGATAGACTTGGCTATTTTGAGGAACCTCAATTTGATAATCAATCTTTGCATCTTCATTCGCAGAACCTGTGATACTTGTTAAACCATCTGAAGTATCTGTTTTATCATATGCTATTTGGGAGAAGTAATTTAAGTTGAGATTAGCAAGCTGGTTTATAAATAGAGCCTGATTGTCTAGAGTGTGATTGTTAAAATTTACATCTGTGTAAATAGATTGAGTGGCAAAGGCAATGGGTAAAGAGAGTTGATTTTTATATAAGGTTAAATGGTCCTTTTGATAAATCTCTTGAAAGCCATACTTATCAAGTGAATTTTCAGAAATATTGTACTGGATTCCAAATAAACTATCTGCTAAAAGACTATTATTTGCATAACGGAGATTGAGGTTGGTTCCAGAGGATTTGAATCCCAGTTTGTCCAAACTAGTGCTAGCTGAACGATTTCGTACAGACGAAAATTGAGAGATTCCATTGTAGTTAAATTTCATACTGTCATTACCAGTCTGAATTTGCAGTTTTTCAGTACGTGTAAATGGATTGTCAATTTGGTTTAGAATGGATTCCATAGCAG
Source organism: Streptococcus sp. M143 (assembly GCF_000162495.1). Taxonomy (NCBI): domain Bacteria; kingdom Bacillati; phylum Bacillota; class Bacilli; order Lactobacillales; family Streptococcaceae; genus Streptococcus; species Streptococcus sp. M143. The sequence goes on from NZ_GG730093.1 coordinate 25,511, forward strand.
TGATATCTCTATTATAGGCGCTACGAGAAGCAAAGGCCCATTCTTTAGCTATTCCTTCCATTTGAGATGAAGCATTTAAGCTTATCTCAGCTGTTATAAATAAAGACAAAAGAATTGCAAATAGATTTACAGAGATAAATTTTCTAATGACTGCAAGAAGTAAAAGAGCATAAACTAGTAGAAATTCAAGAGTGAGTAGGATATTCAAATCAGTTAAAAAAGAATAGTGTGATTTGAAATAGACAGTAGCCAAAAATCCTGTTAGTACAAGAAAAAGTGAGATAAATAGATTCCAGAGCTTCAGTTCTTTCAGACGATTTAAGACTTCTGCTGCAGTATAAATTAACAGAGTAGAAAAGATCCAAGCATAGCGATGTAAAAACATATTTGGGGTATGCATCCCTTGCCAAAATAAATCAAGTGCTTCTATGTAAAAGCTTGTTATTAAAAAAGTAAAGAAAATTGCATAGGTAAGTTTCACGTGAAACCTTATGGATTTTATTGTGAAAAATAGAATTGTTAAAATAAAGGGAAGCAATCCAACAAAAATCATTGGTATAGATCCATACTTAGTTGTATCAAAAGATCCAATGAATTGTTTTGCGAAAATATCCAGATACCAGCTACTATCTGTTTGTAATTTTGTGATGGCAGTTAACTTCTCTCCATGAGTTTGTAAATCAAACAGTGTAGGAAGAGTCATAATCAAACTAGCCATTCCTGCTAAAAAGGAGGTAACAACAAAATCAAGAAAAGATGATTTTCGAGTTTTAAAGTCCCAAGAAATTTGGCAGAGATACCAGAAAATTAGGAACAATGCCGTCATATATCCAAAATAATAATTTTGGATAAACAAGATTGACAAGCTTGTAAAGTATAGTAGGCGCTTGTTTTCTGTTATAAGCATGTGTAAGCCAGTTATAATTAAAGGAATCAAGATAAAAATATCTAACCAGGTTTTTATCTCTAACTGACTGACAGTGAAGCTCATCAGAGCATAAGAAGTAGATAAGGCTAGTTTTAAAAATTTTGGAATATCTTTAAATAATCTATTCAAACTAAAGTAGGTTGACAGACCAATCAATCCAAATTTTAATAGAGTGGTCAGATAAACAGCATCTGGCATATTCGACAGATTAAAAAAGTAAACCAGAGGTGAGAGAAAACTACCCAAGTAATAACTAGATAGAGCATAGAAATTCAGTCCGAGGCCACTTGTAAAGGTGTAAAACAAACTACCATTTCCATGTAAAATATTTCGTAAAGCCACATCAAAAATAACGTATTGATGGAAACCATCTCCTAATAGTGGAGATGTATCGCTATTCCAGTAGATACCTTGAGTTAGGTATACTCCGGTCATAATTACTAAAGGAATGATGAAAGAAACAAAATAGGTCCAATATGTTTTAAAAAATGATTTCATGTTACCTCATAGAATGATAGAAAACTCAGTTGGTTACCCCAACTGAGTTTTGAAGTCTTATTTAGTCTTTCCAAAGTTCTTTAACTTTTGCTTGTACTTCTGCATTTTCTAGGAATTCATCATAGGTTTCATCGATACGATCAATGACGCCATTCTTAGACAAAACAATGATATGGTTTGCCAAAGTTTGGATAAACTCGTGGTCATGACTGGAAAAGATGATTGATTCTTTAAAGTTTTTCAATCCATCGTTCAAGCTTGAGATAGATTCCAAATCCAAGTGATTTGTTGGATCATCAAGTACAAGGACATTTGATTTCAAGAGCATGAGTTTTGAAAGCATGACACGCACTTTTTCTCCCCCTGACAAGACGTTTACAGGTTTGTTAACCTCATCACCAGAAAAGAGCATACGACCAAGGAAACCACGTAGGAAGGTATTGTCATCTTCTTCTTTACTTGCAAATTGACGCAACCAGTCAAGGATTGACTCTCCTCCTGCAAAATCAGCCGAGTTGTCTTTTGGCAAGTAAGAACGGCTAGTAGTAACTCCCCACTTGACAGTTCCTTCATAGTCGATGTCACCCATAATTGCACGAATTAATGCAGTCGTTTGGATGTCATTTTGTCCAATCAGAGCTGTCTTATCACCTGGACGCAAGATGAAACTAATATTGTCTAGAATAGTTTCACCATCAATCTTTACAGTTAGATTTTCTACTGTCAAGAGATCATTACCAATCTCACGTTCTGCTTTAAAGTTGATAAATGGATATTTACGACTAGATGGCACAATCTCTTCTAATTCAATCTTGTCAAGCATTTTTTTACGAGACGTTGCTTGTCTTGACTTAGAAGCATTGGCAGAGAATCGAGCAACGAATTCTTGCAATTGTTTAATTTTTTCTTCCGCTTTGGCATTACGGTCTGCTAGCAATTTAGCAGCAAGCTCAGAAGATTCCTTCCAGAAGTCGTAGTTTCCGACATAGAGTTTGATTTTTCCAAAGTCAAGGTCAGCCATGTGGGTACATACTTTGTTTAAGAAGTGGCGGTCATGGGATACAACGATAACGGTGTTATCAAAGTCAATCAAGAAGTCTTCTAACCAAGTAATAGACTGGATATCAAGACCGTTGGTCGGCTCATCCAAGAGAAGAACATCAGGTTTACCAAATAAGGCTTTAGCAAGGAGAACCTTCACTTTTTCACCATTGGCCAATTCGCTCATGTTTTGATAGTGCAATTCTTCTGGAATGTTTAGGTTTTGAAGTAATTGGGATGCTTCACTTTCTGCTTCCCAACCTCCAAGTTCGGCAAATTCACCTTCGAGTTCGGCTGCACGAACACCATCTTCATCGGAAAAATCTTCCTTCATGTAAATGGCATCTTTTTCTTTCATGATGTTGTAAAGTTTTTCATTTCCCATAATGACGACATCAATAACTCGCTCGTCTTCATAGTCAAAATGATTTTGACGGAGAACAGAGAGACGTTCATCTGGACCAAGAGAGATGTGACCAGTTGTTGGCTCGATATCACCAGCTAAGATTTTTAAGAATGTAGACTTCCCAGCACCATTAGCACCAATTAATCCGTATGTATTTCCTTCTGTAAATTTGATATTGACATCATCAAAAAGTTTGCGATCACTAAAACGTAGTGAAACATCAGATACTGTAAGCAATGTTTTTCTCCTATAATATGTAATACATTTATTCTACTAGAAAAGAGAGAAATATTCAAATTTTTCTTTGTCAATTTCATGTCAATTAAGTTTACAGGTTTATTTACAATGAGTTAGTTGTTTGATTTAAATAATTTTCTGTTATTTTAACAAAAAAATGCTATAATTGAAGAGACCATTTCGAAGGAGAAAAAAATGACGAAACCCATTATTTTAACAGGAGATCGCCCAACAGGAAAACTGCATATTGGACATTATGTTGGGAGTCTTAAAAATAGAGTATTACTGCAGGAAGAAGACAAGTATGAGATGTTTGTTTTTTTGGCAGATCAACAAGCATTGACAGATCACGCCAAAGACCCTCAAACGATTGTAGAATCGATTGGGAATGTTGCCTTGGATTATTTAGCAGTTGGATTGGATCCAAGTAAATCAACTATCTTTATTCAAAGCCAGATTCCAGAATTGGCTGAACTATCTATGTACTATATGAATCTAGTTTCATTAGCACGTTTGGAGCGCAATCCTACAGTGAAAACAGAGATTGCTCAAAAAGGATTTGGAGAAAGTATTCCGACAGGATTTTTGGTTTATCCGATTGCGCAAGCAGCAGATATTACTGCCTTCAAGGCCAATTATGTTCCTGTAGGAACAGATCAGAAACCAATGATTGAGCAAACTCGCGAGATTGTTCGTTCCTTCAATAATGCTTATAACTGTGATGTCTTGGTGGAACCGGAAGGTATTTATCCAGAAAATGAGAGAGCAGGGCGTTTGCCTGGTTTAGATGGAAATGCCAAGATGTCTAAATCCCTTAATAATGGTATTTATCTAGCTGATGATGCGGATACCTTGCGTAAAAAAGTCATGAGCATGTATACTGATCCAGACCATATTCGAGTCGAGGATCCAGGTAAGATTGAAGGAAATATGGTTTTCCATTATCTAGATGTGTTTGGTCGTCCTGAAGATGCTCAAGACATTGCAGAGATGAAAGAACACTATCAACGTGGTGGTCTTGGCGATGTGAAGACGAAGCGTTATCTACTTGAAATACTCGAACGCGAACTTGGTCCTATTCGTGAGCGCCGTATCGAATTTGCTAAGGATATGGGAGAAGTTTACAATATGCTTCAAAAAGGTAGTGAAAAAGCTCGTGAGGTTGCAGGGCAAACTCTATCTGAAGTTAAGGGAGCAATGGGACTAAATTATTTTAAATAATAGATAAAATATGAATCGTAAAACTATCTCTTCCATAGAATCACAGAGATAGTTTTTTTATGTTTTCTGTTATAAATATAATTGACAAATTTTCATAGAATGGTATGATAGATACAATACAAAAAGAGTCAGCTCAAAAAGAAAGAAAAGAGGAAACTTCAATGTCTAATTGGGACACTAAATTTTTGAAAAAAGGTTTTACCTTTGATGATGTATTGCTCATTCCAGCAGAAAGTCATGTGTTGCCTAATGATGCAGATTTAACAACAAAATTGGCAGATAATCTGACTTTAAATATCCCAATTATTACAGCCGCGATGGATACAGTCACAGAAAGCCAAATGGCCATTGCCATTGCTCGTGCTGGTGGTCTCGGAGTAATCCATAAAAACATGTCAATTGCGCAACAAGCGGACGAAGTTCGCAAGGTAAAACGTTCTGAAAATGGTGTTATTATTGATCCATTCTTCTTGACTCCAGAACACACTATTGCTGAAGCAGACGAACTGATGGGACGTTACCGTATCAGTGGTGTTCCAGTTGTGGAAACACTTGAAAATCGTAAATTGGTTGGTATTTTGACAAACCGAGATCTTCGCTTTATTTCAGATTACAATCAGCCAATCTCAAACCACATGACCAGTGAAAATCTTGTCACTGCTCCTGTCGGTACAGATCTTGCAACAGCTGAAAGCATTCTTCAAGAACACCGTATTGAAAAACTTCCTTTGGTTGACGAAGAAGGTCGTCTTTCTGGCTTAATTACTATTAAAGATATTGAAAAAGTGATTGAGTTTCCAAATGCAGCGAAAGATGAATTTGGTCGTCTTCTAGTTGCTGGTGCGGTAGGTGTCACTTCAGATACATTTGAACGTGCAGAGGCTCTCTTCGAAGCAGGAGCTGACGCAATTGTTATTGATACTGCTCATGGTCACTCTGCTGGGGTTCTACGTAAAATTGCTGAAATTCGTGCTCATTTCCCAGATCGCACTTTGATTGCTGGTAATATTGCCACTGCAGAAGGTGCACGTGCTCTTTATGATGCAGGTGTAGATGTTGTCAAAGTCGGTATCGGACCAGGTTCTATCTGTACTACTCGTGTGATTGCAGGTGTGGGTGTCCCACAAGTGACAGCAATCTATGATGCGGCAGCCGTTGCGCGCGAATATGGAAAAACAATTATTGCTGATGGTGGAATCAAGTATTCTGGAGATATTGTAAAAGCCCTTGCTGCAGGTGGAAATGCAGTTATGCTTGGATCAATGTTTGCTGGAACAGACGAAGCACCAGGTGAAACGGAAATCTTCCAAGGACGTAAATTCAAGACTTACCGTGGTATGGGGTCAATCGCTGCAATGAAGAAAGGTTCAAGTGACCGTTACTTCCAAGGTTCTGTCAATGAAGCGAACAAACTTGTTCCAGAAGGAATTGAAGGTCGCGTAGCCTATAAAGGCGCAGCAGCTGATATTGTTTTCCAAATGATTGGTGGTATTCGCTCTGGTATGGGTTACTGTGGTGCAGCTAACCTTAAAGAATTGCATGACAACGCTCAATTTATTGAAATGTCGGGTGCAGGTTTGAAAGAAAGCCATCCTCATGATGTACAAATCACTAATGAGGCGCCAAACTACTCTATGTAAGAAGAAAAGAACTCCTGAATTTCAGGAGTTCTTTTTGTTTACAAAGTTGTTAATGTGGATTTACAGATACTTTACCATTTCGGATATTGAAGATACTAAGATTTTCTGGCAAATTTTGCAAGTGGTCTAAACTTGTTGTTGTGATAAAGGTTTGGATAGAGTGAGAAATGGTTTCTAGTAATTTTAGTTGTCTAGTGTTGTCAAGTTCGCTCATAACATCGTCAAGTAGTAATATTGGAGATTCTTTAGTAATACTTTCCATTAGTTCAATCTCTGCTAGTTTGATAGAAAGTACAAGACTACGATGTTGACCTTGACTTCCAAAACTAGCATCCATACCATTGATATAGAAAGCAATGTCATCTCGATGAGGGCCAACACCAGTATTCTTTTTAAATAAATCTCTTGATCTACTTTTCTCTAAAGCCATTTTAAAAGAATCCATTAAGACTTCTTCATTAGTGAAGTTGACAGTTGATTGATAAGATATTGACAACTCTTCTGATTGATTTGAAATTTCTAAGTGTTTTTTTTGACCAAAATTCTCTAAGTCTTTAATGAATTTTATCCGATGCTTTATGACGCGGCAACCATACTCTACTAACTGATCATCCAAGACCGACAAAAATGTTTCGTCAATCTTTTGATTGGATTTTAGGTAAGTATTTCTTTGCTTGAGTATATGGTTATAGTTTGACAAGTCTGACAAGTAGATTGGTTTAATTTGTCCTAGTTCTATATCTATAAACTTTCGACGAACGGAGGGCGCTCCTTTAATTAACTGGAGATCTTCAGGTGCGAAGAGAACCACATTCATATGTCCGATATAGTCTGAGAGGCGAGCTTGTTTTAAGTGATTGACTTTAGTCACACGCCCTTTTGGTGTTAAATCAATTTCTAGAGGTATAGAGCTTGTTTTTTTCTGTAGCAAGCCAGAAAGATGGAGTTGTTCTTCATCAAAATGAATGAGATTTTTATCTGTTCGAGTACGATGGCTGCGTGTTAAGGCCAAGAAATAGATTGCTTCTAGAATATTGGTTTTTCCTTGCGCATTTTGACCCAAAAAGACGTTTAATTTTGGATTAAAATCAATTTTCGTCTCTTTGTAGTTTCGAAAGGTTTTTATTGTTAAATGTTGGAGCCACATGATTATCTTTCTGGAAAACGTGGAGCTTGTTTGGTTTTAGGTGATAAAGTGGTTTTTTGTTTTTCTTTCTTTACACCCTTGTTCATCTCTTTGACAAGTTTAGCAATCCGCTCTTTTTCAATCCTATCTGCTTGGTATTCTTCTTGCTCTTTTAAACTTGGTTGTGTCAAGGTGATGTCAATTTTTAAATCAGGGATGTCAATCGTATCTCCAATACGGATTTTTTTCCCACGTCTACTTTCTAATTCACCATTAAAGTAAACTTGATGCTCCATTAAAAAGGATTTGATAGCACCGCCGCTGTGTATAATTCCAAGCTCTTTTAGGAGGGCTTGGAGCGTAATAAATTCTTCAAATAATTTGTATTCCATAATTCACCTCAATCTAAGGTATTATACCATATTTTCCCTGAAATAACTGAAGGAAAGTCAGTCAAAATGAAAACGATTTTACTTTTGAAAGCTATAAAGAGAACAAGAAAAATTTTGATTTTCGTGGTATAATAGAACTCTATATGTAAGGAGGTAAGGTATGGAGTTGGTGCCTGGAATTTCAGCACATTTTGTTCAATCCAAAAAGTTTAAAACAAATAAAATCACTATTCGTTTTACTGCTCCCTTATCTCTTGAGACAATAGCGGGACGCATGTTAAGTGCAAGTATGTTGGAAACTGCCAATAAAGCTTACCCAACATCTCAAGCTTTTCGCAGATATTTGGCAAGTTTGTATGGAACAGATATTTCTACGAGTGCTTATCGTAGGGGACAGGTACATATTCTTGACCTAACATTTACCTATGTGAGGGATGATTTTTTAAGTAAAAAGAATGTCTTGACTTCTCAAATTTTTGAACTGGTGAGCCAGACTTTATTTGCCCCCTTAGCTCAAGATGGTGCTTTTGAGCCAGCCTTATTTGAAATTGAAAGAAAACAGTTATTGGCTAGTTTGGCTACTGATATGGATGATTCATTTTATTTTGCTCATAAGGAGTTGGATAGCTTGTTCTTCCGTGATGAGCGTCTTCAATTGAGATACAGTGATTTACGAAATCGCATTTCAAATGAGTCTCCGGAAAGTAGCTACACTTGCTTTCAAGATGCTCTGAAAAATGATCGAATTGATTTCTTTTTCTTGGGTGATTTTAATGAAGTAGAAGTGAAGGAGTGGTTGAGGTCATTCTCCTTTACTGGGCGTCAAATCGATGTCAAGCCTCAGTACAAACAACCATATTCAAATGTCCTTCGGGAAGGAATGGTTCGTAAGAATGTGGGCCAATCTGTTTTGGAATTGGCTTACCATTGTTCTACGAGCTATGGAGACAAGCATCATTTAGCCATGGTAGTAATGAATGGTCTGTTAGGTGGTTTTGCTCACTCTAAGCTTTTTACAAATGTTCGGGAAAATGCTGGTCTAGCCTACACTATCTCCAGTCAATTGGATTTATTTAGTGGTCAATTGAGGATGTATGCTGGCATTGACCGAGAAAAGCGCAATCAAGCCAGAAAATTGATGAATCATCAATTACTTGAACTAAAAAAAGGTAATTTTACAGATTTGGAGATTGAACAGACTAAGGAGATGATTAGCAGAACCTTGTTGCTTGCGCAAGATAGTCAAAGCTCACTAATCGAGCGAGTTTACTTGAAAAGTTTGTTAGGGAAATCTACATCAGATTTTGACAATTGGATTGAAAAATTAAATCAAGTTGATAAAGAAGCTATCTGCAAAGCAGCAAATAGTGTCCGGTTACAAGCGATATACTTTATGGAAGGAATAGAATGACACCAGTTACCTTTGAAGAAAAATACTATCCTGCTGTAAAGGAGACGGTTTATCAGACTCGTCTATCAAATGGATTGATAGTTTCTCTCCTTCCTAAGAAACAATTTAATGAAGTTTACGGAGTTGTAACAGTTCGATTTGGATCAGTAGACACAAACTTTACACTATCTGAAAAAGGTTTACAGTGTTATCCAGCTGGAATTGCACATTTTCTTGAACACAAACTGTTTGAGAGAGAAAATGCTGAAGATATTATGGAGTCTTTTACACGCTTGGGAGCTGATAGCAATGCTTTTACAAGTTTTACAAAGACGAGTTATTTGTTTTCGACAATAGATCATTTATCAGAAAATTTGGATTTGCTTGAAGAATTGGTAACAGTTGCTCATTTTACAGAAGATTCAGTTGAGATGGAGAGGGAAATTATCCAACAGGAACGTGAGATGTACCAAGACGATCCAGATTCGCGTCTGTTTTTTACAACATTAGCAAATCTTTATCCCAATACTCCTCTGGCAGCAGATATTGTTGGAAGTGAAAAGTCAATTAACAATATCCAGCTAAATGACTTAAAAGATAACTTTACAGCCTTTTACAAACCTGTCAATATGTCTTTGTTTTTAGTTGGGAATTTTGATGTAGATACAGTTGAGAAGTATTTTTCGCAAAAGAAACTTAGAAACTTGGAAGAAATGGTAGTAAGGAAGGAGAAGCTTGCTTTACAGCCTGTCAAAGAAACAGACAGTCTCCGGATGGAAGTCTCTTCTCCAAAACTTGCTGTTGGAATTAGGGGAGCAGGTGAGGTGGCAGCAGAAGATTGCTACCGTTATAATGTTTTGCTAAAATTATTGTTTACGATGATGTTTGGTTGGACCTCTGAGCGATTTCAAAAGTTATATGAGACAGGGAAGTTGGATGCGTCATTGTCACTTGAGGTTGAAGTCAACAGTCGCTTTCATTTTGTGATGTTGACGATGGAAACGAAAGAACCTGTTTCGTTGTCGCATCAATTTCGAAAGGCTATTCGCAACTTTACGAAAGATTCAGATCTTACAGAGGAACATCTGGATCTTGTTAAGAGTGAGATGTTTGGGGAATTTTTCAGTAGTATGAACTCCTTGGAGTTTATTGCGACACAATATGAGCCAGTCGACAGAGGAGAAACTATTTTGGATTTACCAAAAATTTTACAAGAAATTACTTTAGACGATGTTCTTGAAGCAGGTCATCGTTTGATAGATGATGGTGATCTAGTTGATTTTACAATCTTTCCAGCTTAAAAGATAAGTAACCCTAGAAAGAAGGAATGCTAAGTATGAGAAAAAAAACAATTGGTGAGGTTCTGCGTCTAGCCAGAATTAACCAGGGATTGAGTATAGAAGAACTGCAGGCAAAAACGGATATTCAGATGAATTTATTAGAGGCTATGGAGGCTGATGATTTTGATCAACTTCCTAGTCCATTTTATGCTCGTTCTTTTTTGAGAAAATATGCCTGGGCGGTTGAATTGGACGAGCGAATCATTTTGGATGCCTATGATTCGGGAAGCATGATTACCTACGAAGAGGTAGATGTTGATGAAGAAGACTTGTCTGGTCGTAGACGATCAAATAAGAAAAAAACGTCTTATCTCCCCTTGTTTTATTTCGTTCTATTTGCTTTGTCGATTTTAATTTTTGTGACTTATTATGTTTGGAATTATATCCAGACTCAACCAACGCGTCCTTCTTCGCCTAATTATAGTATTGTGAGCTCAACTAGTTCCACAACTTCAACTAGTTCATCTTCTAGTAGTCAGACGTCTAGCTCGTCTTCTACTACGGAATCAACTATTACAGTGTCAGGCGAAGGAAACCGCATTGAAGCTCGGTATAAAACGAGTAAGGAAACAGCTACGGTTCAGCTGGCAGTTTCGGATGTAACTAGCTGGGTTAGTGTTTCAGGAAGCGAGCTAGAGGGTGGTGTGACACTATCTGCAGACAATAAAAATGCAAAAACAACAGTTTCAACTAAGAATCCCGTTACTATCACCTTAGGTGTAGTGAAGGGAGTTACTGTGACTGTAGATAATCAAACAGTTGATACTTCCAAGTTGACGACTCAGACTGGAACTGTAACACTTACATTCACTACAGACTAAGGAAGAAACAATGAAAAAAGAACAAATCCCTAATGTATTAACAATTGGTAGAATTCTCTTTATACCTCTCTTTATTCTTATTTTGACTTTTGGCCATTCACAAGGCAGTCACTTGCTGGCAGCAATCATCTTTGCAGTTGCTAGTATAACGGATTATCTTGATGGCTATCTTGCTCGAAAATGGAATGTAGTCAGCAACTTTGGAAAGTTTGCAGATCCGATGGCCGATAAGCTGTTGGTTATGTCAGCTTTTATCATGTTGATTGAGTTAGGTATGGCTCCAGCTTGGGTTGTTGCTATTATCATCTGTCGTGAACTTGCGGTGACAGGCTTGCGTTTGTTGCTTGTTGAGACGGGAGGGACAGTTCTAGCAGCAGCGATGCCAGGGAAAATTAAGACCTTTAGTCAAATGTTTGCCATTATCTTTTTGCTCTTACATTGGAATTTAATTGGTCAACTGTTGCTTTATATAGCTTTATTTTTCACTATCTACTCTGGTTATGATTATTTCAAGGGTAGCGCTCATGTATTCAAAGGGACATTTGGTTCGAAATGAAATCGATTATTGAAGTAAAAGATCTGTCTTTTCGTTATAAGGAAGACCAAGATTATTATGATGTTAATAATGTCTCGTTTCACGTGAAACGGGGAGAATGGCTTTCGATTGTAGGCCATAATGGGAGTGGGAAATCGACAACTATCCGTTTGATTGATGGCTTGCTTGAAGCAGAGTCTGGGGAAATCTGGATAGATGGCCAATTGCTGTCCTCTGAGAATGTTTGGGACTTGCGTCGTCAAATTGGTATGGTTTTTCAAAATCCAGATAACCAATTTGTAGGGGCGACTGTTGAAGATGATGTTGCCTTTGGCCTAGAAAATCAGGGACTTCCTCGTGAAGAAATGAAAAAGAGAGTGGCTGAATCTTTGGAGTTGGTAGGTATGCTGGACTTTAAGAAGAGAGAACCAGCTCGTTTGTCTGGTGGACAAAAACAACGGGTGGCTATTGCAGGAGTTGTTGCCTTGAGACCAGCTATTTTGATTCTGGACGAGGCTACAAGTATGTTGGATCCTGAGGGACGCAGAGAACTGATTCAGACAGTTCAAGAGATTCGAAAATACCACCAGATGACAGTCGTCTCCATTACGCACGATTTGGAAGAAGTTGCGATGAGTGATCGTGTCTTGGTCATGAAAAAAGGCCAAGTGGAGTCAACCAGCAACCCAAGAGAACTTTTTTCTCGGGATGACCTTGACCAGATAGGGTTAGATGAGCCTTTTACTAATCAATTGAGAGAATCTTTGAGAGAGACTGGTTATCAGTTGCCGGATGGATATTTGACAGAAGGAGAGCTAGAGGACAAGTTATGGGAATTACTCTAGAAAATGTGAGCTTTACCTATCAAGAGGGGACACCCCTATCTTCATCAGCCTTGACTGATGTTTCTTTGACGATTGAGGATAATTCCTATACAGCTTTAGTAGGACACACGGGTAGTGGGAAGTCAACGATTTTACAGCTTTTAAATGGCCTATTGCTACCAAGTAAGGGTTCTGTTCGAGTTCTCGATACCGTCATTACCCCTACATCAACCAATAAAGAAATTCGCCAGATTCGAAAGCAGGTTGGTCTAGTGTTTCAATTTGCTGAAAATCAGATTTTTGAAGAGACTGTTTTGAAAGATGTTGCATTTGGACCGCAAAATTTTGGAGTTTCTGAGGAAGAGGCCAAGAAAATTGCGCGTGAAAAGTTAGCCTTGGTAGGCATCGATGAGTCACTCTTTGAGCGCAGTCCTTTTGAACTTTCGGGTGGCCAGATGAGACGTGTGGCTATAGCGGGTATGCTAGCCATGGAGCCAACTGTCTTGGTTTTGGATGAGCCGACAGCAGGGCTAGATCCTCTGGGCAGAAAAGAATTGATGACCCTGTTTAAAAAACTTCACCTTTCTGGAATGACAATTGTTCTGGTAACGCATTTGATGGATGATGTAGCTGAGTATGCTGATCAGGTTTACGTTATGGAAAAGGGAAGCTTAGTCAAAAGTGGTAAACCGAGCGAAGTTTTCCAAGATGTAGCCTTTATGGAAAATGTGCAGTTAGGTGTGCCTAAAATCACAGCCTTTTGCAAACGTTTGGCAGATAGAGGTATAGCTTTTAAAAAACTGCCAATCAAGATAGAGGAGTTTAAGGAGTCGCTAAATGGATAGTATGATTTTAGGACGTTATATACCAGGGGATTCCATCATTCATCGCTTGGATCCACGTAGTAAATTGCTTGCCATGATCCTGCTGATTTTGATTGTATTTTGGGCCAATAATCCCCTCGCTAATCTCATTCTGTTTGTAGCGACAGGTATATTTATCGCTTTGTCGGGCGTCTCCCTCTCATTTTTCATTCAGGGATTAAAATCCATGTTCTTCCTGATTGCTTTTACAACTCTTTTTCAGCTCTTTTTCATTTCAAGTGGAAATGTCCTATTTGAGTTTTCTTTTATAAGAATAACGGATTATGCGTTGCAACAAGCTGGAATCATTTTCTGTCGTTTTGTGTTGATTATTTTCTTTTCAACTTTGCTAACCTTAACGACCATGCCTTTGAGTCTGGCAGCTGCAGTTGAAGCTCTTTTAGCACCGCTGAAACGCGTGAAAGTTCCCGTTCATGAAATTGGTCTCATGTTATCAATGAGTTTGCGTTTTGTTCCAACCTTGATGGATGACACAACGAGGATTATGAATGCTCAAAAAGCCCGTGGAGTTGACTTTGGCGAAGGTAGCATCGTTCAAAAAGTAAAGGCTATGATTCCGATTTTAATTCCTCTTTTTGCTACGAGCTTAAAGCGTGCAGATTCATTGGCAATAGCCATGGAAGCGCGTGGTTATCAGGGAGGAAAAGGTAGAAGTCAGTATAGACAATTGAGATGGAGTCAAAAGGATACACTGGCGATTCTTGTGATTCTGGTGCTGGGATGTCTCTTATTTTTCTTAAAATCTTAGTGGATTCGTAAGATTGATAAAAAATCACAGTAGTAGATCTTTAGTAAAAAGGTAGGAATATGAACCGTTTTAAAAAATCAAAATATCTAATCATCGTTTTTGTCACAGTTCTGGCAGTTTCTGTACTATTGGTAACAACCTATTCAAGCGCTATTGTGACGAAACTAGGAGATGGGATTTCCTTAGTAGATAGAATTGTTCAAAAACCTTTTCAGTGGTTTGATGCTTTCAAATCGGATTTGGGCCATTTGACGCAGACTTACAATGAAAACGAGAGTCTAAAAAAACAACTCTATCAATTAGAGGTGGAGTCTAATCAATCAGAACGTTTAAAAACAGAAAATGAACAACTACGTCAGTTGCTAGAGATGAAGTCAAAATTACAGGCTACAAAAACCCTAGCAGCAGATGTGATTATGCGTGCTCCAGTATCTTGGAAGCAAGAGTTAACAATTGATGTAGGAAGTTTAAAAGGAGCTTCTGAAAATATGTTGGCCATTGCAAACGGGGGCTTGGTTGGTAGTGTTTCAAAGGTGGAAGATCATTCAACAACTGTCAATCTTTTAACCAACGCTGAAAACACGGATAAGATCTCTGTTAAAATCCAACATGGTTCTACTGAAATTTACGGAATTATCGTTGGTTATGACAAGGAATCTGAACTGCTTAAAATCAGTCAATTAAATAGTAATAGTGACATCAGTGCTGGAGACAAGGTGACTACAGGTGGGCTAGGAAACTTTAATGTCAAAGATATTCCTGTTGGAGAAATTGTTGGTACAACGCACAGCAGTGACTATCTAACACGAGAGGTAACTGTAAAGTTAAGTGCTGATATCAAAGATCTTCATGTGGTAGAGTTAGTGGGGAATTAGCAATGAGATTGTTAAAACAAATTGGTATTTTCTTTTTACTCCCTTTTGTTGTGCTAATTGATGCTCATATTGGACAACTGGTGGGATCCTTTTTCCCCCACTTTCATTTAGCCAGTCATTTTCTGTTTTTGTTTCTCTTATTTGAGACAATCGAAGTATCGGAATATCTCTACCTAGCCTATTGTTTTATAGTGGGTTTGGTTTACGATATCTATTTTTTCCACTTGATTGGAATTGCCACGCTTTTGTTTATCTTGATAGGTGCTTCGCTCCACAAGTTCAATAGCGTGATTTTGACAAATCGTTGGACAAGGATGTTGACCATTATTGTGATCAGTTTTCTGTTTGATATGGGGAGCTATCTTTTGGCTCTTGCCGTAGGACTGACTGTAGATTCCATGCCGGTATTCATCGTCTATAGCCTTGTCCCATCAATGATTTTGAACTTCTTATGGATTGTCATTTTTCAATTTATTTTTGAAAAAATTTATCTATAAGAAAGAAATATAAATGTAACAAAGGCGTAATATTTATTATGTCTTTTTTTGGTATACTAGTAATGTCTCAAATAGAAGGAGTATCGACAGCATATGAAGAAAAAAATCTTAGCGTCACTTTTGTTAAGTACAGTATTGGTCTCACAAACGGCAGTATTGACAACTGTTCGTGCAGAAACAACTGATGAAAAAATTGCTGCTCAAGATAATAAAATTAGCAGTTTAACAGCGCAACAACAAGAAGCTCAAAAGCAAGTGGATCAAATCCAAGGTCAAGTTTCAACAATTCAAGCAGAGCAAGCAAGCTTGCAATCCGAAAACGAAAAATTACAAGCTGAATCTAAAAAACTTGAAGGAGAAATTACAGAGCTTTCTAAAAATATCGTGGCTCGTAATGCTTCTTTAGAAAAACAAGCACGTAGCGCACAGACAAATGGAGCTGCGACTAGCTACATTAATACAATTGTAAATTCAAAATCAATCACAGAAGCCATTTCGCGTGTTGCTGCAATGAGCGAGATTGTATCGGCTAACAACAAAATGTTGGAGCAACAAAAGGCTGATAAAAAAGCAATTTCTGATAAACAAGTAGCCAATAATGAAGCAATCAATACAGTTATTGCGAACCAACAAAAACTGGCTGATGATGCGCAGGCATTGACAACTAAGCAAGCTGAGTTGAAGGTTGCAGAGTTGAATCTTGCTGCTGAGAAAGCTACTGCAGAAGGTGAGAAAGTTAGTTTGCTAGAGCAGAAAGCGGCAGCAGAGGCAGAAGCACGTGCGGCTGCAGAAGCAGAAACAGCTTACAGAGCACGTCAAACAAGCCAACAGCAGTCAGTTGTTGCTTCTGGAAACACAAGTTTCTCTGCTCAAGTACAGGCAACATCAACAACTGACGAGGAAGATTCAAGCTACACTCCGGCACCTGCGCCAGCGCCTGCTAGACAACGTCCAACATACAGCTCAAATGCTTCAAGTTATCCAACTGGTGAATGTACTTGGGGAGCTAAAACATTGGCACCTTGGGCTGGAGATTACTGGGGCAACGGAGCTCAGTGGGCAACAAGTGCAGCCGCAGCAGGATTCCGCACAGGTTCAACTCCACAAGTTGGTGCGATTGCATGTTGGAATGATGGTGGTTATGGACACGTAGCGGTTGTTACAGCAGTTTCATCATCAACTCGTATTCAAGTATCAGAATCAAACTACGGTGGAGATCGTACAATCGGAAACAAACGTGGATGGTTCAACCCAACTACAACTTCTGAAGGTTACGTAACATATATCTATCCAAACTAATGTATAAAACGAAGAGACTCAATCGAGTCTCTTTTAATGTTTTTATCCGAAAGTCCTACTAAAATTCTACTAAATAGCTTGAAAATACTGTTGAAATATGATAGAATAAAACCTGTCGTGTAAACGATAATACTCATTCTTGATGAATTGTGAAACTGTTGCCCCTGGGTCGTTTTGCAAGTTGAAATCTAGAAGAGGAAAAAACAAAAAGGAGAAATACTCATGGCAGTAATTTCAATGAAACAACTTCTTGAGGCTGGTGTACACTTTGGTCACCAAACTCGTCGCTGGAACCCTAAGATGGCTAAGTACATCTTCACTGAGCGTAACGGAATCCACGTTATCGACTTGCAACAAACTGTAAAATACGCTGACCAAGCATACGACTTTATGCGTGACGCAGCAGCTAACGATGCAGTTGTATTGTTTGTTGGTACTAAGAAACAAGCTGCTGACGCTGTTGCTGAAGAAGCTGTACGTTCAGGTCAATACTTCATCAACCACCGTTGGTTGGGTGGAACTCTTACTAACTGGGGAACTATCCAAAAACGTATTGCTCGTTTGAAAGAAATCAAACGTATGGAAGAAGAAGGAATTTTCGACGTTCTTCCTAAGAAAGAAGTTGCACTTCTTAACAAGCAACGTGCACGTCTTGAAAAATTCTTGGGTGGTATCGAAGACATGCCTCGTATCCCAGATGTAATGTACGTAGTTGACCCACATAAAGAGCAAATCGCTGTTAAAGAAGCTAAAAAATTGGGAATCCCAGTTGTAGCGATGGTTGACACAAACACTGATCCAGACGATATCGATGTAATCATCCCAGCTAACGATGACGCTATCCGCGCTGTTAAATTGATCACAGCTAAATTGGCTGACGCTATCATCGAAGGACGCCAAGGAGAAGATGCAGCAGCAGTTGAAGCAGAATTTGCAGCTTCAGAAGCTCAAGCAGACTCAATCGAAGAAATCGTTGAAGTTGTAGAAGGCGATAACGCTTAATTCATACAAATAGTAATTACCTAGGAGGGCGGGGCGTAGCCCGGCTCTCCTATTTTTAAAAAATATAGGAGAATCAAAATGGCAGAAATTACAGCTAAACTTGTAAAAGAGTTGCGTGAAAAATCTGGTGCCGGTGTTATGGACGCTAAAAAAGCGCTTGTAGAAACAGACGGTGATATCGAAAAAGCGATTGAATTGCTTCGTGAAAAAGGTATGGCGAAAGCAGCTAAGAAAGCTGACCGCGTTGCTGCAGAAGGTTTGACTGGTGTTTATGTTAACGGTAACGTTGCAGCAGTAATTGAAGTAAACGCTGAAACTGACTTCGTTGCGAAAAACGCTCAATTCGTTGACTTGGTAAATGCTACAGCTAAAGTAATTGCTGAAGGAAAACCAGCTAACAACGAAGAAGCACTTGCTTTGACAATGCCTTCAGGTGAAACTCTTGAAGCAGCTTATGTATCTGCAACAGCAACTATCGGAGAAAAAATCTCATTCCGTCGTTTTGCTTTGATCGAAAAAACAGATGCACAACACTTTGGAGCTTACCAACACAATGGTGGTCGTATCGGTGTTATCTCAGTTATCGAAGGTGGAGACGAAGCTCTTGCTAAACAATTGTCAATGCACATCGCAGCGATGAAACCAACAGTTCTTTCATACAAAGAATTGGACGCTCAATTCGTTAAAGATGAGTTAGCACAATTGAACCACGTAATCGACCAAGACAACGAAAGCCGTGCAATGGTTAACAAACCAGCCCTTCCACACTTGAAGTATGGATCAAAAGCACAATTGACTGAAGAAGTAATTGCTCAAGCTGAAGCTGACATCAAAGCTGAGTTGGCTGCAGAAGGCAAACCAGAAAAAATCTGGGACAAAATCATCCCAGGTAAAATGGATCGCTTCATGCTTGACAACACTAAAGTTGACCAAGCTTACACACTTCTTGCTCAGGTCTACATCATGGATGATAGCAAGACAGTTGAAGCATACCTTGATTCAGTTAACGCTTCAGTAGTTGAGTTCGCTCGCTTTGAAGTTGGTGAAGGTATCGAGAAAGCTGCAAATGACTTCGAAGCTGAAGTTGCAGCTACAATGGCAGCAGCCTTGAATAACTAATGATAAAAGAGGAAGCAATTTGCTTCCTTTTTCTTTTGCTGTAGGGAACTTAGATTTTTCTTTAAATTGAACAAAGAAAAAGCCCTATAATAAGGGCTAAGTGCATTTAGGAGATTACACTTCAAATTCATAGAGTGCTGTAGACAGATAACGTTCGCCGTTATCTGGTGCTAAAGCAAGGACTTTCTTACCTGTACCTAATTTTTTGGCAACTTCAATTGCCCCGTAAATCGCTGCGGCTGAAGAAATCCCAACAAGGAACCCTTCTTTTCCGCCGATTTCACGGCCAAGCGCAAGGGCATCATCTGATGTTACACGGACGATACCGTCATAGGCTTTTGTATCAAGTGTATCAGGAATAAATCCAGCTGAGATACCTTGAATTTTGTGAGGTCCTGGTTTTTCACCAGACAAGATAGCTGACTCGTCTGCCTCAACTGCATAAACTTGAATGTCTGGATTTGCTGCTTTAAGAGCGTGAGAAACACCTGAAATCGTTCCACCAGTACCAACACCACCCACAAAAGCATCTAGTCCATCAGAACCGAAAGCAGCCAGTATTTCAGCTCCTGTTGTTCTTTCGTGTACTTCAGGATTAGCTGGATTGTTAAATTGGAGTGGAAGGAAGCCGTCACGTTCAGCTGCGATCTCCTGAGCCTTGGCAATTGCGCCTTTCATTCCTTCGCTACCAGGAGTAAGGACGAGTTCAGCACCATAGGCTTGGATAATCTTACGTCGTTCCACACTCATCGTTTCGGGCATGACGATAACAACTTTATATCCCTTAGCAGCACCTACCCAAGAAAGTCCGATACCAGTATTTCCACTCGTTGCCTCAACAATGGTAGCACCTGGTTTTAGAATACCATCTTGTTCCGCTTTTTCAATCATGCTAAGGGCAATACGGTCTTTTACTGACGATCCAGGGTTAAAAGCTTCAAGTTTTACATAAACATCTGCAGCACCCTCTGGAACAATGCTGTTAAGTTTAATAATCGGTGTTTGTCCGATTAGTTCAGTGATATTGTTATAAATAGCCATAGATATACCTCTTTGTATAAGATGATACTAGTATAACGCGCTCAAGGCTATTTGTAAAATATAGAAATCCTATCAAAGCGATAGGATTTTTTTATATCAAAGGTCTGAGCTGTAAATCTGCGAATAAATTTAGTAGGTGCTATCTATATTTTTGTTTACAATAAGTTTACAGGAACTTCAACTTCTCGTAAACCTTGATCTGTTAAAGCAACCTTTCCATTAAAAAACTCCACAAGAGCAGCCTTGATATTTTCTTTCTCTTCCTTGTCAACATAAATTATCGTATCGACTTGATCTGTAAAGTTTGTATCCAGCTCCATGAGATCATGTTCTTTAAGGAAGTTACTGTACTCTTGGTATTGAGCGTAAGACATTTGAATGTCTATACCAGCTTGCTCTTTGATTTCAATAATGCCAATCTCTTTGACAGCCAAGGCCACACTACCTGCATAAGCACGAATTAAACCACCAGCACCTAGCTTAATTCCCCCGAAGTAGCGAGTAACCACTACGCAGACATTGGTAAGATTGTGATTTTCTAAGACACCGAGCATAGGGACTCCAGCAGTACCACTAGGCTCACCATCATCACTCGTGCGCTTAATCTCACTGCGTTCCCCTACAATAAAAGCCGAGCAGTTATGGGTAGCTTTGTAGTGTTCTTTTTTGATGGCCGTGATGAAATTACGAGCCTCTTCTTCACTATAGACACGCTTTGCATGACAGATAAAGCGAGATTTTTTGATTTCTTCGTGGACCTGCCCATCCTCTTTAATTGTTCTAAATTCCATGATTTTATTGTACTAAAAAAATACAAAAAGAGCTAGATATTTACGAATAAAGAAGTATGAAAGTAGATCCAAATTACCTCGGTCGCTTGTTTACTGAGAGAGAATTAACTAAAGAAGAACGTCAAATGGCCGTGAAACTACCAGCAATGAGAAAAGAGAAGGGAAAACTTTTCTGTCAACGGTGTAATAGTAGCATTCTAGAAGAATGGTATTTGCCCATTGGTGCTTACTATTGTAGGGAGTGTTTATTGATGAAGCGAGTCAGGAGTGATCAAGCTTTATACTATTTTACGCAGGAAGATTTTCCTAAGCAAGATGTTCTCAAATGGCGTGGTCAGTTAACACCTTTTCAGGAAAAAGTGTCAGAGGGACTTCTTCAAGCGGTAGACAAGCAAGAGCCAACCTTGGTTCATGCTGTGACAGGTGCTGGAAAGACAGAGATGATCTATCAAGTTGTAGCTAAAGTGATTGATGATGGTGGTGCAGTTTGTTTGGCCAGTCCTCGAATTGATGTATGTTTGGAACTGTATAAGCGACTGCAGAATGACTTTGCTTGCGATATAGCGCTACTCCATGGCGAATCAGAGCCCTATTTTCGAACTCCCTTAGTAGTTGCAACAACTCATCAGTTATTAAAATTTTATCATGCTTTTGATTTGTTGATAGTGGATGAGGTAGATGCCTTTCCTTATGTTGACAACTCTATGCTTTACTATGCTGTAAAGAATAGTGTAAAGGAGGATGGATTAAGGATATTCCTTACAGCAACTTCTACAGATGAGTTAGATAGGAAGGTTCGCACAGGAGAATTAAAACGATTAAGCTTGCCGAGACGGTTTCATGGAAATCCTTTGATTATTCCTAAACCAGTCTGGTTATCGGATTTTAATCGTTATTTAGATAAGAGTCAGTTGTCACCTAAGTTAAAGAGCTCCATTGAGAAGCAGAGAAGAACAGGTTATCCCTTGTTAATCTTTGCATCAGAAATTAAAAAAGGCGAGAAACTAAAAGAAATATTGCAGGAACAGTTTCCAAATGAAAATATCGGCTTTGTTTCCTCTGTCACAGAAAATCGATTAGAGCAGGTGCAAGCTTTTCGAGATGGAGAGTTGACGATACTGATCAGTACGACAATTTTAGAGCGTGGAGTTACCTTCCCTTGTGTGGATGTTTTCGTAGTAGAAGCTAATCATCGTCTCTTTACCAAGTCTAGCTTGATTCAGATTGGTGGGCGAGTTGGGCGTAGTATGGACAGACCAACTGGTAAGTTGCTCTTCTTTCATGATGGATTAAATACTTCCATCAAAAAGGCAATCAAGGAAATCAAGCAGATGAACAAGGAGGCGGGATTATGAATTGTTTATTATGTGGCCAGTCAACAAAGAGTGACTTGACATTTAGTCACCTCTTACTGTTTAAGAATGAGCACAACTATCTTTGCTCAGCTTGTGATTCTACTTTTGAGAAGATTGGTGAAGACCATTGTCCAAACTGCATGAAAAGAGGGTTGTCAACAACGTGTCAAGATTGTAAACTTTGGTGTGAAGATGGGATTCAAGTTGATCATAAAGCAATCTTCACCTATAATCAAGCTATGAAAGACTTCTTTAGTCGATATAAGTTTGATGGGGATTTTCTGCTTAGAAAGGTTTTTACTCCTGTACTTGCAGATGAGTTGAAAAAGTATAGAGACTATGAATTTGTGGTAATTCCCCTAAGTCCTGAAAGATTGCTTGAGAGAGGATTTAATCAGGTTGAAGGTTTGGTTGAGGCAGCAGGATTTTCCTTTCAAGATTTACTAGGGAAAAGAGAAGAGAAGGCTAGTTCTTCTAAGAATCGCTCAGAACGATTAGCTACTGAAATTCCTTTTTATATTAAAACAGAGGCCCCTCTTCCTAAGAAGATTTTGGTTATTGATGACATCTATACGACAGGGGCGACTATCAATCGTGTGAAGCGACTTTTTGAAGAGGCAGGTGTTTTGGAAGTCAAAACTTTTTCTCTTGTAAGATAAGGAAAAAATTTGCAAAATGAAAATGAAAGCGTTATAATATAGTTAGAAAAATAAAAATGTTTAGAAAGAAGGTACTTATATGATTAAATATAGTATCCGTGGTGAAAACCTAGAAGTAACAGAAGCAATTCGCAATTATGTAGTTTCTAAACTCGAAAAGATCGAAAAATATTTTCAACCTGAACAAGAGTTGGATGCACGTGTCAACTTGAAAGTTTACCGTGAAAAAACAGCAAAAGTTGAAGTAACAATTCCACTTGGGTCAATTACTCTTCGTGCAGAAGATATTTCTCAAGATATGTATGGTTCTATCGATCTTGTAACAGATAAAATTGAACGCCAGATTCGAAAAAATAAAACAAAAATCGAACGCAAGAATAAAAATAAGGTTGCAACAAGCCAACTCTTTACAGATGCTTTAGTTGAAGATGCAAATGTTGTGCAGCCAAAAGTGGTTCGTTCAAAACAAATTGATTTAAAACCAATGGATTTGGAAGAAGCTCTTCTTCAAATGGACTTGTTGGGACATGATTTCTTTATCTATGTAGACGTAGAAGATCAAACAACAAATGTTTTGTATCGCCGTGAGGATGGTGAAGTTGGTTTGCTAGAAGTTAAGGAATCATAAAATCTTGACAACTATGTAAAAGTGGTTTACACAATTGTAAACCACTTTTGTATTGCATCATTATAAGAGGCATAAATGGAGGTAGTTATGAAAGACGTGGTGATTGTTTCGGCAGTGCGGACTCCTATAGGCTCCTTTGGAGGAAGCTTGAAGAATGTTTCAGCTGTTGATTTGGGATCTTTGGTAATTAAGAGTGCTTTGGAAAAAGCGAATATTAAACCAGAGCAAGTAGACGAAGTGATTATGGGGAATGTCCTAGGCGCAGGTTTAGGCCAAAATGTGGCTCGCCAAATGAGTATTCATGCGGGACTTCCTGAATTTACACCAGCCTTTACTATTAATAAGGTTTGTGGTTCTGGTTTGAAGGCAGTTCAGTTAGCTGCTCAAGCGATTCAGTGTGGCGATGCAGATATTGTCGTAGCTGGTGGTGCAGAAAACATGAGTCAGGCTCCATATGTTTTGCCAAACTTCCGTTGGGGCGGCCGTATGGGCGATTCGAAAGTTGTAGATACCATGATTAAGGACGGTTTGTCTGATGCTTTTAACGAATACCATATGGGGATTACAGCTGAGAATGTGGCTGAAGAATATGGTATTAGCCGGGATGAACAAGATGCTCTTGCTTTGGAATCACAAAAACGAGCAGTGGCGGCTATAGAATCTGGACGCTTTAAGAAAGAGATTGTTCCAGTGGTCATTCCTCAACGCAAAGGTGATCCTATTGTCTTTGATACAGATGAATTTCCTAGAAAAGATGCCAGCTTGGAGAGCTTGTCTAAGCTAGGTCCTGTTTTCAAAAAAGACGGTTCTGTTACAGCGGGAAATGCCTCAGGCATCAATGATGGGGCGTCAGCAGTCCTAATCATGAGTGCTGAAAAAGCTGAAGAATTAGGATTGCCAGTGATTGTCCGCATTCGTTCGTATGCAAGTGCAGGTTTGGATCCTAAGATGATGGGATGTGGGCCGATTTATGCAACTCGCAAGGCTCTTGAAAAAGGTAATTTGACAGTTGATGATCTCGACTTGATCGAGTCAAATGAAGCTTTTGCTGCCCAGACTTGTGCAGTCGGTAAAACTCTAGGCTTCAACACAGATATTGTCAATGTCAATGGTGGCGCGATTGCTCTCGGTCACCCAATTGGAGCTTCAGGCTGTCGTATCTTAGTGACTCTGGTACATGAGATGATGAAACGTGATGCTAAAACTGGGTTAGCAACTCTCTGTATCGGAGGGGGAATGGGAACAGCTCTTATCGTGGAACGTTAGATGATAGTAATCTGAACACGTGGGTAGGAGGGTGATGAATCCCTCCTACTTTTGTGTCTGAGAATTAGAAGAGATCAATCATGAAAGAAAGGCTTACCTCTTTTTAAAGGTCGCTTTTTAAGGCTTTTTGTGATATAATAATGCGCAAGAGGTTTAGAATGAAAAAAATAATTTAACCCCGATTTCTGCGGTTCTACTAGGGATTGCAACTTTCGGAACCTTAACAATGCTGATTATTTTTTCACAAAATAATGTTGTAACAATCAGTGCCTTGTTTTTATTTGTACTTCTTTATCTGCTTTTATTCATCTGGCAAAAAAAACGGTATGAAAAGAGCGAAATTGAACAAATCCAATACGTAAACCATCAAGCGGAAGATAGCTTGAACACGCTGCTCGATCAAATGCCAGTTGGTGTTCTGAAGTTAGATTTATCCAGTGGCGAAGTCGAATGGTTTAATCCTTATGCTGAGTTGATTTTGACGACTGAAGAAGGCGAAATTGATGTTGACTTGATTCAAACCATTATCAAAGCTTCTGTTGGGAATCCTGGTTCGTATGCTACTTTAGGCGAAACACGCTATGCTGTTCATATGGACAAGGCTTCGGGTGTTTTGTATTTCTTTGATGTTTCTGGGGAGTACGAAGCAACTGTCGAATTGGTAACCAGTCGACCAGTGATTGGGGTTATCTCGGTAGACAACTACGATGATCTAGAAGATGCAACCTCCGACTCCGATATTAGTCATATCAATAGTTTTGTGGCAAATTTTGTTTCAGAATTTGCTAGTAAGTATGCTATGTTTTCTCGGCGTGTGGGTATGGACCGCTTTTATTTATTTACTGATTACACAGTTCTTGAGGGTTTGATGAATGATAAATTCTCTGTGATTGATGCCTTTCGTGAGGAGGCAAAACAGAGACAGTTGCCATTGACCTTGAGCATGGGCTTTTCTTATGGTGATGGAAATCATGATGAGATAGGGAAAGTCGCTCTAAGGAACTTAAACCTAGCTGAGGTTCGTGGTGGGGACCAGGTGGTTGTCAAGGAAAATGATGAAACCAAGAACCCAGTCTACTTTGGTGGTGGTTCCGCAGCCTCTGTTAAGAGAACAAGAACACGTACCAGAGCCATGATGACAGCTATTTCAGATAAAATTAGAAGTGTAGACCAAGTCTTTGTAGTCGGGCACAAGAATCTGGATATGGATGCCTTGGGGTCTGCGGTCGGTATGCAGCTGTTTGCGAGCAATATTACTGAAAATAGCTATGCGGTCTACGATGCAGATCAAATGTCACCAGATATCGAGCGTGCGGTCAACTTTTTGGAAAAAGAGGGTGTCACTAAGCTCTTGCCTCTGGCTGATGCGATGAGATTGGTCACCAAGCGCTCTTTGTTGATTTTAGTGGATCATTCCAAGACGGCTTTGACTTTGTCAAAAGATTTTTATGATTTGTTCACTCAAACTATTGTTATTGACCATCATAGACGTGATCAGGATTTCCCTGAGAATGCAGTCATCACCTATATCGAAAGTGGAGCAAGTAGTGCGAGTGAGTTGGTCACAGAGTTGATTCAGTTCCAAAATTCTAAGAAAAATCGTTTGAGTCGTATGCAGGCTAGTGTACTGATGGCTGGTATGATGCTGGATACCAAAAACTTTACGTCACGAGTAACGAGTAGAACCTTTGATGTAGCTAGCTACCTCAGAACACGGGGAAGTGACAGTATTGCTATCCAGGAGATTGCTGCGACAGATTTTGAAGAATATCGTGAGGTAAATGAACTCATTTTACAAGGACGTAAATTGGGTTCAGATGTCTTAATTGCCCAAGCTGAGGACTCAACTACTTATGATACGGTTGTCATCAGTAAGGCTGCCGATGCTATGTTGGCTATGTCTGGTATTGAGGCTAGTTTCGTTCTAGCAAAAAATACACAAGGATTTATCTCAATCTCAGCTCGAAGTCGCAGTAAAATCAATGTCCAACGCATTATGGAAGAGTTGGGCGGTGGTGGTCACTTTAACCTAGCTGCTGCGCAGATTAAGGATATGAGTCTATCAGAAGTTGGAGAAAAATTGACTCAACTTATTTTAGATGAATTAAAAGAAAAGGAGAAAGAAGAATGAAAGTAATCTTTTTAGCAGATGTCAAAGGAAAAGGGAAAAAAGGCGAAATCAAGGAAGTGCCAACTGGCTACGCCCAAAACTTCCTGATTAAAAAGAATTTGGCTAAGGAAGCGACTGCTCAGGCAATCGGTGAATTGCGTGGAAAACAAAAATCAGAAGAAAAGGCTCATGCAGAGATGTTAGCAGAGGCAAGAGCCATCAAAGCCAAGCTTGAAGCAGAAGAGACTGTCGTAGAGTTTGTTGAAAAAGTTGGACCAGATGGCCGTACCTTTGGATCCATCACCAACAAGAAAATTGCAGAAGAATTGCAAAAGCAGTTTGGTATCAATATTGACAAGCGTCACATTCAAGTAAAAGCACCAATTCGAGCAGTAGGTTTGATTGATGTACCAGTAAAAATCTACCAAGATGTAACAAGCGTCATCAATCTTCGTGTAAAAGAAGGTTAAGTTTACAACTTCTTGACAAGATTATAAAAGGAAGGAAAGTCGGATGGCAGAAGTAGAGGAACTGCGAGTTCAACCTCAGGATATTTTGGCCGAACAATCTGTTCTGGGGGCTATTTTTATAGATGAGAGCAAGCTCGTTTTTGTCCGAGAATACATTGATTCTCGAGACTTCTTTAAGTATGCTCATCGGTTGATTTTCCAAGCGATGGTAGATTTGTCGGATCGTGGAGAGGCGATTGATGCGACGACAGTTCGAACGATTTTGGATAACCAAGGGGATCTCCAAAATATTGGTGGCTTGTCTTACCTTGTCGAAATTGTCAATTCTGTACCAACTTCAGCTAACGCGGAGTATTATGCTAAAATCGTTGCAGAAAAGGCTATGCTACGTCGCTTGATTTCCAAGTTGACAGACTCTGTCAACCAAGCCTATGAGGCTTCTAAGCCTGTAGATGAAATCATTGCGCAGGCTGAAAAGGGACTCATTGATGTTAGTGAAAACGCCAATCGTAGTGGTTTCAAAAATATCCGTGATATTTTAAATATCAACTTTGGAAACCTAGAAGTTCGGTCACAACAAACAACGGATATCACGGGTATTGCAACGGGCTACCGTGATTTGGATTATATGACGACAGGTCTCCATGAGGAGGAACTGATTATTATCGCAGCTCGTCCTGCGGTCGGTAAAACAGCCTTTGCCTTGAACATTGCTCAGAATATCGGAACCAAGTTAGACAAGACTGTAGCTATCTTTTCACTGGAAATGGGTGCGGAAAGTCTAGTAGATCGTATGTTGGCGGCCGAAGGCTTGGTGGAGTCCCATTCTATCCGTACGGGTCAATTGACTGATGAGGAATGGCAAAAGTATACCATTGCCCAAGGGAATCTGGCCAACGCGAGTATCTATATCGATGATACACCAGGGATTCGGATTACGGAAATTCGTTCGCGCTCACGCAAACTGGCTCAAGAAACAGGCAATCTAGGCTTGATTTTGATCGACTACCTACAGCTTATCACAGGGACTGGTCGTGAAAACCGCCAACAAGAAGTTTCTGAAATTTCTCGTCAGTTGAAAATTCTAGCTAAGGAATTGAAAGTTCCAGTCATTGCTCTTAGTCAGTTATCTCGTGGAGTGGAACAGCGTCAGGATAAGAGACCAGTCTTGTCTGATATTCGTGAATCGGGTTCTATCGAGCAGGATGCAGATATCGTAGCCTTTCTATACCGTGACGACTACTACGATCGTGCGGGTGAAGAAGAGGAAGGAATTCCAAATAACAAGGTAGAGGTTATCATCGAGAAAAACCGTAGTGGAGCTCGTGGAACGGTGGAATTGATTTTCCAAAAAGAATACAATAAATTTTCAAGTATCTCAAAGAGGGAGGCATAAGATGTCAGATGCATTTACAGATGTAGCCAAGATGAAAAAAATCAAAGAAGAAATCAAGGCGCATGAGGGACAAGTCGTTGAAATGACTTTGGAAAACGGCCGTAAGCGCCAAAAAAATAGATTGGGTAAGCTAATTGAGGTTTATCCGTCCCTATTTATCGTTGAATTTGGGGATGTTGAGGGGGACAAACAAGCTAATGTTTACGTTGAATCTTTCACCTACTCAGATATCTTGACAGAGAAGAATTTGATTCGCTATCTAGACCAAGAATCCTAAAATGAAGTGGGCTTTGCTCACTTTTTTCTTTTTTTCCCGAATAGTATAAACGAGGGGAACCTCGGAAATTTATATTATATAAGGAGAATGAATGACGTTTTTAAAATCAGGAGTTAAGAAGAGTAGATATACGCAGTTGGGTGTAGGATTGGCTACATTGTTGGTTACGAGTGCTTTTTTGTTTGGTGGTGAATCGGTTAAAGCTGATAGTGTAGCGCTTGGAGATGACTACCCGCTTCACTATAAAAATGGTAGTGTAGAAATCGACCAGTGGCGGATGTATTCTCGCCAGTGTACGTCTTTTGCGGCCTTTCGTTTGAGTAGTGTGAATGGCTTTGAGATCCCGCCTGCTTATGGAAATGCAAATGAATGGGGGCACCGCGCAAGGCGAGAAGGCTACCGTGTTGATAGCAAGCCAGAAATTGGCTCTATCGCTTGGTCGACAGAAGGTTATTATGGGCATGTGGCCTGGGTATCAAATGTATTAGGGGATACGATTGAGATCGAAGAGTATAACTATGGAGTTAGGGAGAAATACAATCGTCGCAGCGTAAAAGCTAGCTCTATGACAGGCTTTATCCATTTTAAGGACTTGGTAGGGAATGATGGTAGAACTGGAAATCCTATCAGGTCAGGGTTGGCGTATAGTGGGACTCACACGTTTACTCAAAAGTCTGCCATTCGAAACCAGCCGTCAAGCACAGCGCAAGTTATCGACTACTACTATCCTGGTGAAAATGTTAGCTACGATCAAATCGTAGAAAAGGACGGTTATAAGTGGCTTAGTTACCTGTCCTATAGTGGAATGAGGAGATACGTCCAGTATATGGAACCAGAATCGGTGGAGAATGGTTGGAAGAAGCAAAACGGTATTTGGAATTACCGTGAGAACGGGAAACTCGCAACTGGTTGGAAGAAAATAAATGGCAGTTGGTATCACTTTAAAGGCAATGGTACTATGTCAACAGGTTGGGTGAAGGATGGCTCGCATTGGTACTATCTAAAGGCATCAGGGGAGATGCAGACAGGTTGGCTCAAGGAAAATGGAACATGGTATTATTTGGAAAGTTCAGGGGCTATGAAGTCTAGCCAGTGGTTCCAAGTAGGAGGAAAGTATTACTACGTCAAGGCTTCAGGGGCTTTAGCAGTGAATACCACTGTGGATGGCTATCGAGTAGATAGTAATGGAGCGAGAATCTAGAAAGAATATAAAAAAGAGGAATTCACTACCATTTGCCTATTCTTTCCTATGGTATTTTTCCCCTCTTTCCTTTATAATGGGTGTATGGACAAGAAAAAATTATTATTAATTGATGGATCTTCTGTTGCTTTTCGAGCTTTTTTTGCGCTCTATCAGCAGTTGGATCGTTTTAAAAATGCTAATGGCCTTCATACCAATGCAATCTATGGCTTTCAACTCATGTTGAATCATGTCTTAGAGCGGGTTGAGCCCAGCCATGTTTTGGTAGCCTTTGATGCAGGTAAGACGACTTTCCGAACAGAGATGTATGCAGACTACAAGGGTGGTCGTGCTAAAACTCCAGATGAGTTTCGTGAGCAATTTCCCTTCATTCGTGAGTTGTTAGACCATCTTGGGATTCGCCACTATGAGCTGCCCCAGTATGAGGCAGATGATATCATCGGGACCCTAGGTCGTTTGGCTGAGAAGGATTCTTTTGATGTGACAATCGTCAGCGGAGACAAGGACTTGATCCAGTTGACGGATGAGCATACGGTGGTCGAGATTTCCAAGAAAGGTGTGGCTGAGTTTGAGGCCTTTACACCAGATTACCTTATGGAAAAGATGGGCATTACCCCAGCTCAGTTTATCGATCTTAAGGCCCTCATGGGGGATAAATCTGATAATATCCCTGGTGTTACTAAGATTGGTGAAAAGACGGGTATCAAACTCTTGCTGGAGCATGGTTCGCTTGAGGGTATTTATGAAAATATCGATGGGATGAAGGCTTCTAAGATGAAGGAAAATCTCATCAATGATAAGGAACAAGCCTTTTTGTCTAAAACCTTGGCGACCATTGAGACTCAGGCACCGATTGAGATTGGTCTGGAAGACTTGGTATATAATGGCCCAGATGTGGAAAATCTCGGGAAATTCTACGATGAGATGGGCTTCAAACAGCTCAAACAAGCTCTAAATGTTTCGTCGAAGGATGCGCCTGAGAGCTTGGATTTCACTATCGTTGACCACGTCAGTCAAGACATGCTGAGTGCCGACTCTATCTTCCACTTTGAACTCTTTGGTGAGAACTACCATACAGATGACTTGGTTGGTTTTGCCTGGTCCTGCGGAGATAGACTTTACGCCACAGATAAACTTGAGCTCTTGCAGGAGCCGATTCTCAAGGAATTTTTAGAAAAAACACCTCTTAAAGTGTATGACTTTAAGAAAGCTAAGGTTCTTTTAAATCGTTTTGGTTTGAACCTGCAGGCTCCTGCTTTTGACAGTCGCTTGGCCAAATACCTCCTCTCTACTGTCGAGAACAATGAAATTTCAACCATTGCGAATCTCTATGGCCAGACTTACTTGGTTGATGATGAGACTTTCTACGGCAAGGGAGTTAAGAAAGCCATCCCTGAACGAGAGAAATTCTTGGAGCATTTGGCTCGCAAGGTTGCTGTTTTGGTTGAGACCGAGCCTGTTTTGCTTGAAAAACTCAGTGAACACGGGCAGTTAGATCTCCTCTATGACATGGAGCAACCTCTAGCTTTTGTCCTTGCCAAGATGGAAATCGCTGGGATCAAGGTCAAAAAAGAAACCCTGCTTGAGATGCAGGCTGAAAATGAGGTCGTCATTGAGCAACTCACTCAAGAGATTTACGAACTAGCTGGTGAAGAGTTTAATATCAATTCCCCTAAGCAGTTGGGCGTGCTGCTCTTTGAAAAGCTTGGTCTGCCTCTAGAATACACCAAGAAAACCAAGACAGGTTACTCGACAGCGGTGGATGTGCTAGAGCGACTGGCTCCTATTGCGCCGATTGTTAAGAAAATCCTCGATTATCGTCAGATTGCTAAGATTCAATCTACCTATGTGATTGGTTTGCAGGACTGGATTTTGGCTGATGGCAAGATTCACACGCGCTATGTACAGGATTTGACCCAGACTGGGCGTCTGTCTAGTGTGGATCCAAACTTGCAAAATATCCCTGTTCGTTTGGAGCAAGGCCGTCTCATTCGTAAGGCTTTTGTGCCTGAGTGGGAGGATAGTGTGCTGCTCAGCTCGGACTATTCGCAGATTGAGTTGCGCGTTTTGGCTCATATTTCTAAAGATGAGCACTTAATTAAGGCTTTCCAAGAAGGAGCTGATATCCATACTTCAACGGCCATGCGGGTCTTTGGAATTGAACGTCCTGAGGATGTGACTCCAAACGACCGTCGTAATGCCAAGGCGGTTAACTTTGGAGTGGTTTACGGGATTTCAGACTTTGGTTTGTCTAATAATCTAGGCATCAGCCGTAAGGAAGCAAAAGCCTACATTGACACTTACTTTGAACGTTTCCCAGGTATTAAAAACTACATGGATGAGGTGGTGCGTGAAGCGCGTGATAAGGGCTATGTAGAGACCCTCTTCAAGCGTCGTCGTGAGTTGCCAGATATCAATTCGCGCAACTTCAACATTCGTGGTTTTGCAGAGCGAACTGCCATCAACTCTCCTATCCAGGGCTCAGCAGCAGATATTCTCAAGATTGCTATGATCCAGCTAGACAAAGCTCTAGTTGAAGGTGGCTATCAGACCAAGATGCTGTTGCAAGTGCACGATGAAATCGTTCTTGAAGTTCCAAAGGCAGAATTAGCAGCCGTCAAAGTACTGGTGAAACAAACCATGGAAGAAGCCATCCAGCTCAGTGTTCCTCTCATTGCAGATGAAAATGAAGGAGCAACTTGGTACGAGGCTAAATAAGAAAGATATGATAGAGTTTGAAGTACTTGCCTTCAAACTCTTTTTCATGATTTTCTGTAAGCAGTTTCCTTGACTTATCCTTTTTTTTGCGTTATCATATGTCCATATAAGATACGGGAGTCTGTGTACAGTCTGAGAGGAAGTGTTAAACTTCGACCGCACCTGATCTGGGTAATGCCAGCGTAGGGAAGGATACTTAGCCGAATTCTGCACCTTTTCCGTATATGGAAGGGGTTTTCTTTTTGTCAAAAGGAAGCCTAGAAGAGGAGGTTTTTATGAAAGCAAGCATTGCCTTGCAGGTCTTGCCCTTATCACAGGGGATTGATCGAATTGCTATTATCGATCAGGTTATTGCTTATCTGCAAGCTCAGTCCGTGATCATGGTGGTGACACCATTTGAAACGGTCTTGGAAGGGGAGTTTGATGAGCTCATGCGCATTCTCAAAGACGCACTAGAAGTGGCAGGGCAGGAGGCAGATAATGTCTTTGCCAATGTCAAAATAAATGTAGGAGAAATTTTAAGTATTGATGAGAAACTTAAAAAGTATACTGAGACGTCACATTAGTCTATTTGGTTTTCTAGGAGTCTTGTCAATCTGGCAGTTAGCGGGAATATTCAAACTTTTACCCAAGTTTATCCTGCCAACCCCTTTTGAAATTCTCCAGGCCTTTGTTCGTGACAGAGAATTTCTCTGGCACCATAGCTGGGCGACCTTGAGAGTGGCTTTGCTAGGTCTAGTTTTAGGAGTCTTGATTGCTTGTATCATGGCTGTGCTCATGGATAGTCTGACTTGGCTCAATGACCTTATCTACCCTATGATGGTGGTTGTCCAGACTATCCCGACCATTGCCATAGCCCCTATCTTGGTCTTGTGGCTAGGTTATGGGATTTTGCCCAAGATTGTCTTGATTATCTTGACGACAACCTTCCCTATCATCGTCAGCATTTTAGACGGATTTAGGCATTGTGACAAGGATATGCTGACCTTGTTTAGTCTGATGCGGGCCAAGCCTTGGCAAATCCTTTGGCATTTTAAAATCCCTGTCAGCCTGCCCTACTTTTATGCAGGTCTGAGGGTCAGTGTCTCCTACGCCTTTATCACAACAGTGGTATCTGAGTGGTTGGGAGGCTTTGAAGGACTAGGTGTTTACATGATTCAGTCCAAGAAACTGTTTCAGTATGATACTATGTTTGCCATTATTATTCTGGTGTCGATTATTAGCCTTCTGGGTATGAAGTTGGTC
Organism: Streptococcus sp. M143; assembly: GCF_000162495.1. Taxonomy (NCBI): domain Bacteria; kingdom Bacillati; phylum Bacillota; class Bacilli; order Lactobacillales; family Streptococcaceae; genus Streptococcus; species Streptococcus sp. M143. The sequence goes on from NZ_GG730093.1 coordinate 59,491, forward strand.
GATGTCAGCGAAAAATATGTGATTAAATGGAAACGTTCATAGGACAAGAACGTTTGAGAAAAAGAAAAGAGGAAATCAAAATGAAAAAAACATGGAAAGTGTTTTTAACGCTTATAACGGCTTTTGTAGCTGTCGTGCTTGTGGCTTGTGGTCAAGGGACTGCTTCTAAGGATAACAAAGAAGCAGAACTCAAGAAGATTGACTTTATTCTAGACTGGACGCCAAATACCAACCACACAGGGCTTTATGTAGCCAAGGAAAAAGGCTATTTCAAAGAAGCTGGAGTGGATGTTGATTTGAAATTGCCACCAGAAGAAAGCTCTTCTGACTTGGTTATCAATGGTAAGGCACCATTTGCAGTGTATTTCCAAGACTACATGGCTAAGAAATTGGAAAAAGGGGCAGGAATCACTGCCGTTGCCGCTATCGTAGAGCACAATACATCAGGGATCATCTCACGTAAATCTGACAATGTCACCAGTCCAAAAGACTTGGTTGGCAAGAAATACGGTACTTGGAATGACCCCACTGAGCTTGCTATGTTGAAAACATTGGTAGAATCACAAGGTGGAGATTTTGAAAAGGTTGAAAAAGTACCAAACAACGACTCAAACTCCATCACACCGATTGCCAATGGCGTCTTTGACACTGCTTGGATCTACTACGGTTGGGATGGTATCCTTGCCAAATCTCAAGGCGTAGATGCTAACTTCATGTACTTAAAAGACTATGTCAAGGAGTTTGACTACTACTCACCCGTTATCATCGCAAACAACGACTATTTGAAAGACAATAAAGAAGAAGCTCGTAAAATCATCCAAGCCATCAAAAAAGGCTACCAATACGCTATGGAACACCCAGAGGAAGCAGCTGATATCCTCATCAAGAATGCACCTGAACTTAAGGAAAAACGTGACTTTGTCATTGAATCTCAAAAATACTTGTCGAAAGAATACGCAAGCGACAAGGAAAAATGGGGACAATTTGATGCAGCTCGCTGGAATGCCTTCTACAAGTGGGATAAAGAAAATGGCATCCTTAAAGAAGACTTGACAGACAAAGGCTTCACTAACGAATTTGTAAAATAATGACAGAAATTAGACTAGAACAGGTAAGCTATGCCTATGGCGAGGAAAAGATTTTAGAGGATATCAACTTGCAGGTCACTTCAGGTGAAGTGGTTTCTATCCTAGGTCCAAGTGGTGTTGGAAAGACTACCCTCTTTAACCTGATTGCAGGAATTTTAGAAGTCCAGTCGGGAAGAATTGTCCTTGATGGCGAGGAGAATCCCAAGGGGCGCGTGAGTTATATGTTGCAAAAGGATCTGCTCTTAGAACATAAGACGGTACTTGGCAATATTATCCTGCCCCTCTTGATTCAAAAGGTTGATAAGGCAGAAGCTATTGCTCGCGCGGATGAAATCCTTGCTACTTTTCAGTTGACGGCTGTAAGGGATAAGTATCCTCATGAACTTAGCGGAGGAATGCGCCAGCGCGTGGCCCTACTCCGTACCTACCTTTTTGGGCACAAACTCTTTCTCTTAGACGAGGCCTTTAGTGCCTTGGATGAGATGACCAAGATGGAACTTCACGCTTGGTATCTGGATATTCACAAACAGCTGGAGTTGACGACCTTGATTATCACCCACAGTATCGAGGAGGCACTCAATCTCAGCGATCGCATCTATATCTTGAAAAACCGCCCCGGGCAAATTGTTTCAGAAATTAAACTAGATTGGTCTGAAGACGAGGACAAGGAAGTACAAAAAATTGCCTACAAACGTCAAATATTAGCAGAATTAGGCTTAAATAAGTAGAAAAATAGGGAGTTGGTGAAGATTATCCTTTACCAGCGCCCTTTTTGTAAAGCAATAGAAATAGTGTACGACATGTTAAGCAGACTGAAGAAATTACGGAGAAAAAATGGAACATCAGTTGTCTCCTTTGCATTTATTGCAATTGCTATAGTATCAGGATTTATAATTTACTTTAGTCCTGATATTGCAAAGTTATTAGGATTAGATGAAAAAAGATTTGAAAACGTAGTGGGAACAGTTTTAACTCCGACATTATTATTTATAGGTTATTTAATTTTTGAAAAATCTGTAGATAAATATCGAAAAGAAATTAAATAGGAACAGAAAATACTAAAAGAAAAACAGAATGAGTTGGGAGACAATTTTAAAAGTTAAGAGAAAATTAGAATTGTTGGTGGAATAGGTTTCCTTTACTAGGGAAATGGAGATATAGAAAAAAGCACGTTTGACCGTGCTAGCGGAAGTAGAAAGGCTAAAAATGAAAGGCGATTATTATGAGTAAAAAAAGTAGAACAGAAAAAGCCAAAGTAACAGAAAATGCAGATTTGGGAGCGTATTTTTTAATTTTAGCAGTTGTAGCCGTTGGGGCACTTGCTTATTTTTCAGAAGATTTTGGGACAAGGTGGGCAAAAGTTATAGAAATAGTCGGAGCGCCGTTTTCTTTAGGTTTAGGTTTTTTCGCTTTTGATAAAGGTTTTGAAATGTTAGGCAAGTATAACGAAAAAAACAAAGGCGACGAATGAAAAGTCAAGAAACTAAAACAGAATTTATTAAACTAAGAGCGTCTGGGAAATCATTTGACTATATAGCTAAAGAACTAAGTATCAGTAAGTCAACTTGTAGCAGTTGGGAAAAAGAACTAAAAGACGCTATAGCAGAATTAAAACAGGAACAGCTTAACGAATTATAGTTCCTTGCCTGCTGAACTCGTCAATGTTACGCCCTTTTCAGGGCTCTTTTTTGTGGACTTTTTTAGGAACTTTCAAGAAAAACTAAGGCGAATTAATGCCAAAGTATTTTTTAAAAAAGTCAGTATTTCCAATGGTTGAGCCTTAAAAATTTGACTTATAGAGTGTTAAATGATAGTATAGTCAAAGATAGTCAAGGTTCAAAGAAGGAGTTTGATTTACTATGAGATTTAAAAATACATCAGATCACATCGAAGCCTATATCAAGGCGATTTTAGACCAGTCTGGTATCGTGGAATTGCAACGGAGCCAGTTGGCAGATACCTTTCAGGTTGTACCGAGTCAGATCAACTATGTCATTAAGACCCGCTTTACGGAAAGTAGAGGTTACTTGGTTGAGAGCAAGCGTGGTGGCGGAGGCTACATTCGCATAGGGCGAATTGAGTTTTCCAGTCATCATGAGATGCTCCGCGATTTGCTTTACTCGATTGGTGAGCGAGTTAGTCAGGAGATCTATGAGGATATTCTCCAGCTTTTGGTGGAGCAGGACTTAATGACCAAGCAGGAGATGACCTTGCTGACTTCAGTAGCAACGGATCGTGTCCTAGGGGAAGAATCCTCAGTTGTCCGTGCCAATATGCTCCGACAGCTATTACAAGAGGTAGATAGAAAAGAGAAGTAAGATGAACTATTCAAAAGCATTGAATGAATGTATCGAAAGTGCCTACATGGTTGCGAGCCATTTTGGAGCTCGTTACCTAGAGTCATGGCACTTGTTGATTGCCATGTCCAATCACAGTTACAGCGTGGCAGGTGCGACTCTAAATGATTATCCTTATGAAATGGACCGTTTAGAAGAGGTTGCTTTAGAACTGACTGAAACCGACTATAGCCAAGATGAAACCTTTACGGAATTACCCTTTTCCCATCGTTTAGAGGTCCTCTTTGCAGAAGCAGAGTACGTGGCCTCAGTGGTCCACGCAAAGGTGCTAGGGACAGAACATGTATTATATGCAATCTTGCATGATGGCAATGCCTTGGCAACTCGTATCTTGGAGAGAGCGGGCTTCTCTTATGAAGACCAGAAAGATCAGGTCAGAATTGCCGCTCTTCGTCGCAATCTAGAAGAGCGTGCAGGATGGACTCGTGAAGACCTTAAGGCTTTGCGTCAACGCCATCGCACAGTAACTGACAAGCAAAATTCCATGGCCAATATGATGGGCATGCCTCAAGCTCAAAGTGGAGGCCTAGAGGATTACACGCATGACCTGACGGAGCAAGCGCGCTCTGGCAAGTTAGAGCCAGTTATCGGTCGTGACAAGGAAATCTCACGTATGATTCAGATTTTGAGTCGTAAGACCAAGAACAATCCTGTCTTGGTTGGTGATGCTGGTGTTGGGAAAACAGCTCTGGCACTTGGACTTGCCCAGCGTATTGCTAGTGGGGACGTACCTGCAGAAATGGCAAAGATGCGTGTTCTAGAGCTTGATTTGATGAATGTTGTTGCAGGGACACGTTTCCGTGGTGACTTTGAAGAACGTATGAACAACATCATCAAGGATATAGAGGAAGATGGCAAAGTGATTCTCTTTATCGATGAACTCCACACCATTATGGGTTCTGGAAGCGGTATTGACTCGACTCTGGATGCGGCCAATATCTTGAAACCAGCCTTGGCGCGTGGAACTTTGAGAACGGTTGGTGCAACCACTCAGGAAGAATACCAAAAACACATCGAAAAAGATGCTGCCCTTTCTCGTCGTTTTGCCAAAGTTACGATTGAAGAGCCAAGTCTAGCTGACAGCATGACTATTTTGCAAGGTTTGAAAGCGACCTATGAGAAACACCATCGTGTGCAAATCACAGATGAAGCCGTTGAAACAGCTGTCAAGATGGCGCATCGTTACTTGACCAGTCGTCACTTACCAGACTCTGCTATCGACCTTTTGGATGAAGCGGCAGCAACAGTGCAAAACAAATCCAAGCATGTGAAAGCAGACGAATCCGACTTGAGTCCAGCTGACAAGGCTCTGATGGATGGCAGGTGGAAACAAGCTGCCCAGTTAATCGCAAAAGAGCAGGAAGTCCCTGTCTATAAAGACTTGGTGACAGAGACTGAAATTTTGACTACCTTGAGTCGCTTGTCAGGGATTCCAGTCCAAAAATTGACGCAAACAGATGCTAAGAAATACCTGAATCTGGAAGCCGAACTTCACAAACGGGTGATTGGTCAAGATCAGGCTGTTTCAAGTATTAGCCGTGCGATTCGCCGCAATCAGTCAGGGATTCGCAGTCACAAGCGTCCGATTGGTTCCTTTATGTTCCTAGGACCGACGGGTGTCGGTAAGACCGAATTGGCCAAGGCTCTGGCAGAAGTCCTCTTTGATGACGAATCAGCCCTTATCCGCTTTGATATGAGTGAATATATGGAGAAATTTGCAGCTAGCCGTCTCAATGGAGCTCCTCCAGGCTATGTGGGCTACGAAGAAGGTGGGGAGTTGACGGAGAAGGTTCGCAACAAACCTTACTCTGTGCTCCTCTTTGACGAGGTAGAAAAGGCCCACCCAGACATCTTTAATGTCCTCTTGCAGGTTCTGGACGACGGTGTCTTGACAGATAGCAAGGGGCGCAAGGTTGATTTTTCAAATACCATTATTATCATGACGTCAAACCTTGGCGCGACGGCTCTTCGTGATGACAAGACTGTTGGCTTTGGCGCGAAAGACATTCGTTTCGACCAGGAAAATATGGAAAAACGAATCTTTGAAGAGTTGAAAAAAACTTATCGACCAGAGTTTATCAACCGTATTGATGAAAAGGTGGTCTTCCACAGCTTGGATAGCGAACACATGCAGGAAATCGTTAAGATTATGGTTAAACCATTGATTGCTAGTCTAGCAGAGAAGGGCATCGACTTGAAACTACAAGCTTCGGCACTGAAGTTGCTAGCTAGTCACGGTTACAATCCAGAAATGGGAGCTCGCCCACTTCGCAGAACACTGCAAACAGAGGTGGAAGACAAGTTGGCAGAACTCCTCCTCAAGGGAGAACTGGTAGCAGGCAAGACCCTCAAGATAGGTGTCAAAGCTGGACAATTGAAATTTGATATTGCTTAAAAATGGAGAATCAGGAGCAATCCTGATTCTTTTTTGCTACTTTTTTATAAAAAATGATAAAAAACTATTGACAAAACAAAAATATAGTATATAATAAAAACATAGAAAACAAAAATATCAAAAATTATAAAAAGGCAAACGAGTATGAAAAAGAAAACAGCAGTGGTATTTGGGACCTTTGCCCCTCTCCATCAGGGGCATATCGATCTGATCCAGCGAGCGAAGCGTCAGTGTGATCAGGTCTGGGTAGTCGTTTCAGGCTACGAGGGAGACCGAGGTGATCAGGTAGGTTTAAGTCTTCAAAAACGATTTCGCTATATCCGAGAGGCTTTTCGTGATGACGAATTGACCTCTGTCTGTAAGCTGGATGAGACCAATCTTCCCCGTTACCCTATGGGCTGGCAGGAGTGGTTAGACCAGATGTTAGCGGAGATTTCCTATGATGAAACCCAGCAAGAACTGACTTTTTTTGTGGGAGAAGAAGAATACCAGCAAGAGCTATCTAAACGTGGATTTGGAACCGTCTTACAAGAAAGAAAGTTTGATATCTCAGCGACTATGATTCGAGAAAATCCAAGCAAATATTGGAAATACATCGCTCAACCCTTCCGTCGTCAGTTTACCAAGAAAGTGTTGATTATGGGAAGTGCCAGCAATGGGAAGACCACTCTGGCCAAGGATTTGGCAAGGTATTACGATGCGCCCGTCAGTCTGGAATACGCGCGTGAGTATCAGATTAAAAATAACGTCCGCGATGATGAATTGACTCCAAAGGATTACTACTATCTCCTGTTGGGACAGTATGACCAGACCTCAAAGTTAATCGACAGCAATGCCAATCGAGGCCTGGTGATAGCCGATACCAACTCCTTGGTAACTAAGGGCTACTATGATTATTACATGGAGACTGAGGACCAAGGGGACTTATCAGGGGAAACCTTTGACAATCTCTTTGTTTCAATCTTGGCCAAGGAAAAATGGGATTTGATTCTCTTTGTGCAGCCTGTTGGCTCCTATGTCAATGACGGATTTAGAGATATGACCATGGCAGAGGACCACATTCGCTACAGTTTTTCCCAGCATTTGGACCAGATGAGAGAGCGATACTTAACGCCTATTCCTTTAGTTTATCTAGCAGAGGATTATCTAGGCAATTATGAAGCAGCAAAAGTGGCTATTGATGCCATTTACCAAGCAGATTAGGAGAAAATTATGAAAAAACTAACCGAAAAAATCACACAATTTATCGAAAACTTTAAAAATGTCCATGCCGAAGCTCGCAAGATTGGTTTTGCAGGAATCATGCGCCTGCTCTGGAAAGATCTCTTTGTCGGCCGTAGCCTTTTCCAGTGGTTATACCTCATCGCTCTGTCAAGTGTTCCCTTGATCTTGGAGTTTACACAAAATACGGAAAGTCATGACTGGTTGAGCTTGTTTGCATCCTGGACTGGGATTGTCTGTGTCATCTTGGTAGCAGAAGGGCGTGCAAGCAATTATCTCTTTGGGGCCATTAACTCGGCTATCTACTTGATCTTGGCCATGAACGCGACTTTTTATGGAGAAGTCTTGACGACTGTTTACTTCTTTGTCATGCAGCCGATTGGTCTCTATGCTTGGCTGTCCAATCGTATCAATGACCAAGGAAAACCAGAAGAATCCCACTTTGAAGCTAAGAAATTATCTGTTCTTGACTGGCTTAAGTACTTGGTCTTGACTGCTATCATTTGGATTGGTATGGGATTGGCTTACCAAAGTATCAATAGCGCTCGCCCTTTTCGTGATAGTGTAACCGATGCGACCAATGGTGTTGGTCAGCTCTTGATGACACGTCTCTACCGTGAGCAATGGATTTTCTGGATTGCAACCAATCTCTTTAGTATTTATCTCTGGTGGGGTGAAAATATCCACATCCAAGGGATGTACTGGGTTTACACACTCAACAGTCTAGTGGGTTGGTACCAATGGACTAAGGCAGTTCGAAAGGAGGCATAAGATGGCAGACATAAAGATTCCAGAAGGGATGACGGAAAAAGAATATTATGAAATCCATGCCAGTCAGGAAGAGTTTTTAGACTGGTACTACAAGCAGGAACTCCCTCAATATGAAAAACCTAGTGTGACGGTGGATATGGTTGCCTACTGCTTTGTCGAAGGAAAGATCAAGCTCTTGCTGATCCGTCGCAAGGCTCACCCTTATCAAAACTGTTTGGCCTTGGTTGGAGGCTTTATGGATAAGGGAGAGGACGCTGCACATGCCTGTCAGCGCGAGGTGAGAGAAGAAGTCAATCTCGATCTACCTTTGGAGAAAATCGAGCAATTGATGACCGTATCGACCCCCGGTCGTGATCCACGGGGTTGGACAGTGACCATTGCCCACTTAGTGTATCTACCTAGTCGTGCCTTAGACCTCGTTCAGGCAGGTGACGATGCCAAGGATGTCATTTTCGTAGATGTCGATTTTCAGACAGGCAAATGCTACCTTGAGGGAGTCGAGCTGGAGGAGCGTGCCTTCGCCTTTGACCATTATGCCATTATCCAAGAATCCATCAAACGAATCCAAGGGCGACTTGACTGGAATCCGACCTTCCTTTATCTGTTGGAGGAGGAGTTCACTGTCTATGAAGGGACTGAACTGGTCAATCTTATCAACCCCGGTCGGCCCATCGTCAGCAATAACTTTCTCGTAAAATACGGTGAATATGTAGAAGAAGTCGGACTCAAACGAGTACCCAAAAAGAAACCAAGAAAAACCTATCGATTGAAATAAAAAGTGAGGTCGGGACAAAGTTCCCGACCTCTTTATTTGCTATTATTAGATGTTTTTATCCTATTTCAATAGTACTGTAGGCCTTTATCCAAAATCATGCAAGCGAATTACACAAGAGTGATGTAAAAAAATGGCTCTAATCTAAGAAATTTTCTATTTTTTCGCTTCGATTACGAATTGAAATAGTAGAGAGAAATTTTTTAAACTAGTTTCTCTAAATAGTTGACAGATTCAAAGTCTAATGTTACAATTATATTACAAAAAGATTTCTTAATATTTCAAAAACATTACAAAGGAGTAAAAATGAAAAAGAAAACCTATATCAAATTGATGGCAGCGACTGTGTTGGCTTCTACCTTGCTACTAGGAGCTTGTGGAAATAAAAACGAAACCACTCAAACTAGTAGCTCTGCAAAGACAAGTCAATCATCAAGCTCTAAAGCAGCTTCTTCTAGCAAAGAAAGCAAGACTCAAAAATCTTCAAGTTCAGCTTCATCTGAAAAGGCCCAGGCATCTTCTGGTCAGTCTTCTACAGCGGCGGATCAGTCACAAGCGAAACCAGCACCTGAATCAAGACAAGAACAAGCAGCCCCTAGTCAGCAAGCTCCATCTCAGGCACCTTCAACTCAGCAAGGCTCTCAAGCCCAGTCTAACCAGTCAGGCTATGATCCAACAACTGACCGCAAACTTCAAGACAAGCAAGCAGAACACAACAAACGCTACAAGGGTGTTTTAACCATGGTAGATGGTGATTTCTCAGCAGCTGCAGGCAACTGGAAGGGAGCGAATGGCGAAACTATTACGGTTTCATCAGGGGGACAATTTACAGTAGAAACTACAGATGGAAAGAAAGAAAACTATTCTATCAGAGGCTACTCTTACACTCTTGATGATGGCAAGTATAATGCCAAAATCGGTGGCGGAAAAATCATCCAAATTACAACAGGTGCGGATGGTAAAGTTTCGAGCGTTGCCTTGATTCAATAATAGTACCTAGGTTTTCCTAGTATCTAAAAAACCGTAAACTCCAAGCGAGTTACGGTTTTTTCTATTATGCTTTGTCTAATTGCAAGAGGGCTTCAATCTCTGCTAGGGTGCTAGCTTGTGAAATAGCTCCACGAAGCTTGGCTGCACCAGATGTACCACGAAGGTAGTGAGGAGCGAGACCACGGAATTCACGGACTGCAATTTTTTCTCCTTTGAGGCTAATTAAGCGTTTTAAGTGTTCGTAGGCGATTTTCATCTTATCTTCAAAGGTCAAATCAGGAAGGATTTCTCCTGTTTCAAAGTAGTGGTTGATTTGATTGAAGAGGTAGGGATTTCCCATGGCTGCTCGGCCAATCATAACTGCGTCAGCACCAACTTCTTCGATGCGTTGTTTAGCATCTTGAACTGTACGGATGTCACCGTTGGCGATAAATGGGATCTTAGTCAGTGCTTGGGCTACATCGTGCAAGGTCTCGAGGTCTGCGTGGCCTGTGTACATTTGTTCGCGGGTACGGCCATGCATGGCGAGAGCAGAGACACCAGCAGCTTCAGCTGCGAGGGCATTCTCCACGGCTAGGGATGGATCAGACCATCCAGTACGCATTTTGACGGTGAGGGGGATGTCAAGGACAGATTGGACCTTGTTGATAATAGAGTAGATCTTGTCTGGGTCCTTGAGCCACATAGCGCCAGCTTCGTTTTTCACGATTTTGTTAACTGGGCAGCCCATGTTGATATCGACGATATCGGTCTTGGTGTTTTTTTGGATGAATTCTGCTGCGCGTGCGAGGCTGTCTTCATCACTACCAAAGAGTTGGATAGAAACGGGATTTTCGCCTTCATCGATATGAAGCATGTGCAGTGTTTTTTCGTTGTTGTACTGGATGCCCTTGTCAGAGACCATTTCCATCACAACGAGTCCAGCTCCGAGCTCTTTTGCGATGGTACGAAAGGCTGAGTTGGTGACACCAGCCATGGGTGCTAAAACAGTACGATTGGGAATCTCAACATTTCCAATCATAAAAGGTGTATTAAGATTTGTCACGAATGAGTTCCTCCAGGTCGTTTTCGTCAAAGTTATAAGTTGTTTGGCAGAATTGACAAGTGATTTCTGCCCCGTGGTCTTCCTCTTTCATTTCCTCAAGGTCTGAGTTTGGAAGGCTGGCAAGAGCGTTCATAAAACGGTCTTTGCTGCAGTCACATTGGAAACGAATTTCTTCTTCAGATAGACGTTTGTAAGATTCGTCACCATAGATAGCCTTGAGGAGGGCTTCGATATGGTCATCGCTTTCTAGAAGGGTTGAGATAGCTGGCATTTCTTGGATGCGTTTCTCAAAGCGAGCAATCTCTTCTTCCTTGGCCCCTGGCAATACTTGGAGAAGGAAACCGCCGGCAACTTTGACCTTGTCGTCTTTATCCAAAAGAACATTGAGGCCGACTGCAGAAGGGGTCTGTTGACTTTCTGTCAGGTAATAGGCCAAGTCTTCACCGATTTCTCCAGAGATGAGAGGAGTCATGGAGTTGTAAGGATTTCCAGTACCGTAGTCTGTGATAACGAGGAATTGACCGTTTCCAACAAAAGGTCCAACAAGGACTTCACCTGTTGCGGTCTTTTTGATGTCAACGCCTGGATTTTGAACGTAACCTTTGACGTTGCCCTTGGTATCTGCGACCGTGATGATGGCACCGAGAGAGCTTGTTCCAAGAACTTTAACCGTTAGCTTGGTATTTCCTTTTTCATTGGCTACGAGAATCTGGCTAGCGATAAGGGTACGACCAAGTGCAACAGTTGAACTGGCTTGAGTTTGATGTTTTTCTTGAGCAGTGCGGACAGTTTCAGTGCTATCAAGGACAAAAGCACGAAAGGCTCCGCTTTCTGATATAGTTTTAATAATTTTATCCATAGCTACTATTTTAGCATAAAAATGCTCAAAGGGGGAGCCGTGTGTTTGCTGTCATTTTTTAATCGTTTAATGTGTGATAATAGGTGTTAGGATTTTGAAGAAATAGAATTGTTGGTAACAATTTTTATTAATATTTTAACTTATCTTAAAATAAGCTAAAACGAACTTTTAAGTTATGGTAAACAGTTGAAAAAAAGGTTGATAAAATGGTACAATGTTAGGAAGATAAGGTAGTAAATGCATAGTTGCATAGCTTTTTTGAAAAATCATAGAAAATTGAACACACTAACTATGGGAAAACACAGAAAATTATATATGTTTTTGGGACAGACCGTCCTATATTTTGTAATCTTACTTGGTTTGCTTTATTTTTTTAGTTACCTTGGTCAGAGTCAAGGAACCTTTATTTATAATGAGTTCTAGTTTGAAGGAGAAGAAAAACCGTGTCTAATAAACCGATAAAAGATATGATTGAAACGATTGAGCACTTTGCTCAAACACATCCAACATATCCTGTCTACAATGTTTTAGGTCAAGAGCACACTTATGGTGATCTGAAGGCTGATTCAGATAGTTTAGCTGCAGCTATCGATCGACTTGGCTTGCCTGAGAAATCTCCAGTCGTCGTTTTTGGTGGTCAGGAGTATGAGATGTTGGCTACCTTTGTAGCGCTGACTAAGTTGGGGCATGCCTACATTCCTATTGACAGCCATTCGGCCTTGGAACGAGTTTATGCTATCGTAGAAGTTGCAGAGCCAAGTTTGATTATTGCCATTTCAGAATTTCTATTAGAGCAAACAAGCACACCGATGCTGAATTTAGAGCAAGTTCATGAAGCTTTTGCTCAAGCTTCTAGCTACGAGATGAACCATCCAGTCAAGGGAGATGACAACTACTACATCATCTTTACTTCTGGTACGACTGGTAAGCCAAAGGGAGTGCAGATTTCCCATGATAATCTCCTCAGCTTTACCAACTGGATGATTACAGATAAGGAATTTGCGACGCCAAGTCGTCCACAAATGCTGGCTCAGCCCCCTTATTCTTTTGATCTATCTGTCATGTACTGGGCACCGACTTTGGCACTTGGTGGCACGCTTTTCGCTCTTCCTTCAGCCATTACTCAGGACTTCAAAAAACTCTTTGCGACGATTTTTTCCTTGCCCATTGCTATCTGGACCTCAACACCTTCCTTTGCAGATATGGCCATGTTGTCAGAAGACTTTAACAGTGAGAAAATGCCAGGAATCACGCATTTCTACTTTGATGGTGAAGAATTGACGGTCAAAACAGCTCAAAAACTACGTGAGCGATTCCCACATGCCCGTATTATCAATGCCTACGGACCAACAGAAGCGACAGTAGCTTTGTCAGCAGTTGCTGTAACAGACGAGATGTTGAAGACTCTCAAACGCCTGCCAATCGGCTATACCAAGGCGGATTCTCCGACCTTTATCATTGATGAGGAAGGTAAGAAAGTTCCAAATGGTGAACAGGGAGAAATCATCGTTTCTGGGCCAGCTGTTTCAAAAGGTTATATGAATAATCCTGAAAAAACAGCAGAAGCTTTCTTTGAATTCGAAGGTCTTCCGGCCTACCATACAGGGGATGTAGGAACTATGACAGATGAGGGCTTGCTTCTCTACGGTGGACGCATGGACTTCCAGATTAAGTTCAATGGTTATCGCATTGAGCTTGAAGATGTCTCTCAAAATCTCAACAAATCTCGCTATATCGAGTCGGCTGTTGCTGTTCCACGCTATAACAAGGATCACAAGGTGCAAAATCTACTGGCCTATGTCATCCTAAAGGACGGTGTCCGTCAGCAGTTTGAACGTGATATCGATATTACCAAGGCTATTAAGGAAGACTTAGCAGATATCATGATGTCTTATATGATGCCATCCAAGTTTCTCTATCGAGACAGTTTGCCACTAACGCCTAATGGTAAAATTGATATTAAGGGCTTGATTAATGAGGTAAACAATAGATGATGGAGCTTTACAAACAGCTACCTCATTTGGAACCTTATGGCAATCTTTATTATTTTTTGTATGTGATTGCTGCGACCCTACCGATATTTATCGGGCTCTTTTTCAAGAAACGTTTTTCCTGGTATGAGGTGCTGGTTAGTCTCTTCTTTATCGTAACCATGTTGGTGGGTGGGAAGACCAATCAATTGGTTGCATTAGGTATTTACCTTTGCTGGGAAATATTGCTCGTACTCTTCTACAAGCATTATCGAAAAAGTAAGGATGGCAAGTGGGTCTTTTACCTAGTTAGTTTTCTGTCCCTACTTCCCATTATCTTTGTCAAGGTTCAGCCAGCTATCAATGGAACGCAGTCTTTGCTTGGATTTTTGGGAATTTCTTACTTAACCTTTCGTGCAGTAGGGGTCATCGTTGAGTTGAGAGACGGTGTCATCAAGGATTTAACGATCTGGCAATTCTTGCGTTTTCTTCTCTTTATGCCGACTTTCTCAAGTGGTCCCATTGATCGTTTTAAACGCTTCAATGAAAATTATGAGAACATTCCTGAGCGGGATGAGCTGATGGACATGCTAGAAGAGGCTGTCAAGTATATCATGCTTGGCTTTCTCTACAAGTTTATCTTGGCCCATATTTTAGGAGAGACATTATTGCCTCCGCTGAAAAATTTGGCCTTGCAGACAGGTGGTTTCTTTAACCATTATGCTCTGGCGGTCATGTACACCTTCGGTCTGGAGCTCTTCTTTGATTTTGCGGGCTACTCTATGTTTGCCTTAGCAATTTCAAACTTGATGGGGATTCATAGTCCCATCAATTTTAATAAGCCCTTTTTGTCAAGGGATTTAAAAGAGTTTTGGAATCGCTGGCACATGAGTCTGTCTTTCTGGTTCCGTGACTTTGTCTTTATGCGGATGGTTATGGTGTTGACCAGAAAGAAGGTCTTTAAAAATCGCAATGTGACTTCAAGTGTAGCCTACATTCTCAATATGCTGATTATGGGATTTTGGCATGGTGTGACCTGGTACTATATCGCCTATGGACTTTTTCATGGGATTGGGCTGGTCATCAATGATGCTTGGGTTCGTAAGAAAAAAGCGCTCAATAAAGAACGAAAAAAAGCTGGGAAGGGTTCCTTACCTGAGAATCGCTGGATTCAGTTGCTTGGCATGGTTGTCACCTTCCATGTCGTGATGGTTTCATTCTTAATCTTTTCTGGATTTTTGAATGATTTATGGTTTAAAAAATAAAAGGATATAAAAATGGATATCAAATCAGAAGTTATTGAAATTATTGATGAGTTGTTTATGGAAGATGTTTCTGACATGATGGATGAAGATCTTTTTGATGCCGGTGTCTTGGATAGTATGGGAACGGTTGAATTGATTGTTGAGATTGAAAACCGTTTTGATATTCGTGTTCCAGTGACAGAGTTCGGTCGTGATGACTGGAATACAGCTAATAAAATCGTAGAAGGTATTACGGAGTTGAAGAATGCTTAAACGCTTGTGGCTGATCTTCGGGCCTATCTTCATCGCTGGATTTTTGGTTCTTCTACTCATCTTTTTTTATCCAAGTACAACAAGCCATAATCTGACGGAGGAGAAGTACTCTGCAGCTTCCATCAGTAGAGAAAGTTTTAAAGAGAGAAGCCAAAAAGTGAGGGCGCTAACGGATCCCAATATGCGTTTTGTCCCTTTTCTAGGGTCCAGTGAATGGATTCGATTTGATAGTGTCCATCCAGCTGTTTTAGCAGAAAAATACAATCGTCCCTATCGTCCTTACTTTATGGGTCAGGCAGGAGCGGCCTCGCTTAATCAATATTTCGGTTTGCAGCAGATTCTGCCAGAAATCGAGGAAAAGCAGGTGGTGTTTGTCATCTCTCCTCAGTGGTTTACAGAGACGGATTATGAGCCAGCGGCGTTTCAGAGATTTTTTAATAGCGACCAGTTGACAGCTTTTTTGGAAAATCAATCTGGGGACATTTCGGCTAAGCATGCTGCGACGCGTTTGTTGAAGCAGAATCCGAGTGTGGCATTGAAAGGCATCCTTCAAAAGCTTTCAAAAGGAGAGGACTTGTCAGATGCTGATCGACTTATCATCAACGTCTTTGCACGATTCAATGAAAAGCAGTCCTCTCTTTTTGGTCAATTTTCCATTCGGGGGAAACTCAAGTACAAAGAACATGTAGAAAACTATTTAAAAGATCTTCCTGATCAGTTTTCTTATGACGCTTTAGAAGAAATTGCCCGTAAGGATGCAGAGGCAAATACGACCAATAACGATATGGGGATGGAGAATCATTTCTACACGTATGAGGTCAAAAAAGACTTAAAAAAATGGGAAGGGTATCAAAAAAATTATAACTTCCTAAAGTCGTCTGAATACAATGATTTGCAGCTGGTTCTCAATCAATTTGCCAAATCAAAAGTCAATGTGCTCTTTGTTATCCAGCCTGTCAACAAGAAATGGATGGAATATACAGAGCTCAGTGAAGAAATGTATCAACATGCAGTGGAGAAAATTCGTTACCAGTTAGAAAGTCAAGGCTTTACCAACATTGCTGACTTTTCAAAAAACGGAGGAGAACCTTACTTTATCAAGGATACCATCCACTTAGGTTGGTTGGGCTGGTTGGCTTTTGATAAGGTTGTGAATCCCTTCTTGACGGATCCAAAACCAGCTCCAGACTATAAGATGAATGACTGCTTCTTTAGCAAGGACTGGGCGACCTATGATGGAAATATCAAAGATTTCCAATAACAAATCAAAAGAGTTCAAGTGTGAAATGTGCTCTCATGTTCTCCCTTGACTCTTTTTTGATTTGTGATATAATTAACCAGTAAAGAATCGGTGGCTATCTATGCTTTTTTACGAAAAAGATAGCTAGGGAAGGAGTAACACATGAGACAGCTTGCACAGGAAATCGATAACTTTTTAAACGAGGTGATCTTGAGATCTGAGAACCAGCATGAAATTCTGATCGGGCATTGTACCAGTGATGTAGCCTTGACCAATACTCAGGAACACATCCTCATGCTCTTGTCGGAAGAATCCCTAACTAACTCGGAGTTGGCTCGTCGCCTTAATGTCAGTCAGGCGGCAGTGACCAAGGCTATCAAGTCTTTGGTAAAAGAGGGCATGTTAGAGACATCCAGAGATCCAAAGGATGCGCGCGTGATTTTTTATCAGTTGACTGATTTGGCTCGACCAGTAGCGGCGGAACACCACCACCACCATGAGCACACGCTCTCAGCCTATGAACAAGTGGCAAGTCAGTTTACTCCAAATGAACAAGAAGTTATCCAGCGGTTTTTAACTGCTTTAGTAGGAGAAATCAAATAATGCGGTATATTACAGTAGAGGACTTGTCTTTCTATTATGACAAGGAACCTGTCCTCGAGCATATCAACTACAGTGTTGATAGTGGGGAGTTTGTCACCCTGACTGGTGAAAATGGGGCTGCCAAGACAACGCTTATCAAGGCGAGCCTAGGCATCTTGCAACCAAGATTTGGCAAGGTAACCATCTCAAAGACAAATACTCATGGAAAAAAGCTAAGGATAGCTTATCTTCCCCAGCAGATTGCTAGTTTTAATGCTGGTTTTCCAAGCACAGTTTATGAATTTGTCAAGTCGGGTCGCTATCCTCGAAAGGGCTGGTTCCGTCGCTTGAATGCTCATGATGAGGAACATATCAAGGCCAGTCTAGACTCGGTTGGTATGTGGGAACACCGTGACAAACGAATTGGCTCCCTCTCGGGGGGGCAAAAGCAACGAGCAGTTATTGCTCGGATGTTTGCTTCTGACCCAGATATTTTTGTCTTGGATGAGCCGACGACAGGGATGGATGCTGGAAGCAAAAATGAATTTTACGAACTCATGCACCATAGTGCCCACCATCATGGCAAGGCTGTTTTGATGATTACCCATGATCCTGAGGAGGTCAAGGACTATGCGGATCGCAATATCCATCTAGTTCGCAATCAAGACTCGCCATGGCGTTGTTTTAACGTTCACGAAAGCGACCAGGAGGTGGAACATGCTTAGTTTGTTATCTTATGACTTCATGCAGCGTGCCTTCTTGGCGGTCATTGCCATGAGTCTCTTTTCTCCAGTTCTTGGGACCTTCCTTATCTTACGTCGTCAGAGTCTCATGAGTGATACACTCAGTCACGTTTCTCTATCAGGGGTAGCCTTTGGTCTGGTTTTGGGAATTTCTCCAACTATTTCAACCATTGCTATCGTCTTGATCGCTGCGGTCTTTCTAGAGTATCTCCGTACAGTCTATAAGAACTTTATGGAAATCGGGACAGCCATCCTCATGTCTACAGGGCTTGCAGTGTCTCTTATCGTAATGAGTAAGGGGAAAAGTTCGAGCTCCATGAGTTTGGACCAATATCTCTTTGGGTCTATTGTGACTATTAGCCAGGAGCAGGTGATATTCCTCTTTGCCATTGCGGCGGTCGTTTTGCTCTTGACTTTCTTGTTCTTGCGACCAATGTATATCCTGACTTTTGATGAGGACACGGCCTTTGTGGATGGCTTGCCAGTTCGTACTATGTCCATCCTCTTTAACATGGTGACAGGGGTGGCCATTGCCCTTATGATACCAGCAGCAGGAGCTCTTTTGGTGTCGACCATTATGGTCTTGCCAGCTAGTATTGCCCTTCGTTTGGGGAAAAACTTTAAATCCGTTATGCTGCTTGCCAGTGCTATTGGCTTTTTAGGAATGGTGGCAGGGCTCTATATTTCCTACTATGCGGAAACCCCTGCTAGCGCTAGTATCACCATTATCTTTGTAGCCGTCTTTTTGTTAGTCAGTCTACTGAAACGTTTTATCAAATAGGAGAATGAAATGAAAAAAATTAGCTTATTGCTAGCTAGTCTATGTGCCCTGTTTTTAGTGGCTTGTTCCAATCAAAAGCAGGCAGATGGGAAACTCAATATCGTGACAACCTTTTACCCTGTCTACGAATTTACCAAGCAAGTCGCAGGAGATACTGCTAATGTAGAACTCCTCATCGGTGCTGGTACAGAACCTCACGAATACGAACCGTCTGCCAAGGCAGTTGCCAAAATCCAAGACGCAGATACCTTTGTCTATGAAAATGAAAATATGGAAACTTGGGTTCCAAAATTGCTAGAATCCTTGGATAAGAAAAAGGTGAAAACTATCAAGGCGACAGGTGATATGCTCCTCTTGCCAGGTGGTGAGGAAGAAGAGGAAGGGCATGATCATGGCGGTGAGGGTCACCATCACGACTACGATCCTCATGTTTGGCTTTCACCAGCACGCGCCATCAAACTGGTAGAGCATATCCGTGACAGCTTGTCAGCAGATTATCCTGATAAAAAAGAGACTTTTGAAAAGAATGCGGCTGCCTATATTGAAAAATTGCAAGCCTTGGACAAGGCCTACACAGATGGCTTGTCTCAAGCTAAACAAAAGAGCTTTGTAACCCAGCACGCAGCTTTCCGATACTTGGCTTTGGACTATGGACTCAAACAAGTCGCAATCTCAGGTCTCTCTCCAGATGCAGAGCCATCAGCAGCACGTTTGGCAGAATTGACCGAGTATATCAAGAAAAACAAGATTTCTTATATCTACTTTGAAGAAAATGCCTCACAAGCCCTCGCCAATACACTCTCAAAAGAGGCAGGTGTCAAAACAGATGTCCTCAATCCTTTAGAAAGTCTGACAGAAGAGGACACCAAGGCTGGTGAGGATTATATCTCCGTGATGGAGAAAAACCTCAAGGCTTTGAAACAAACAACAGACCAAGAAGGACCAGAAATTGAGCCAGAAAAGGAAGAAAACACCAAGACAGTTCACAATGGTTACTTTGAGGATGCAGATGTCAAAGACCGTACCTTGAGTGACTATGCAGGTAACTGGCAGTCGGTCTATCCTTTCCTTGAAGATGGAACCTTCGATCAAGTCTTTGACTACAAGGCTAAGTTGACTGGTAAGATGACCAAGGATGAGTACAAGGCCTACTATAGAAAAGGCTATCAGACAGATGTGACTAAGATCAACATCACGGATAACACTATGGAATTTGTTCAAGGTGGCCAAAGCAAGAAATTCACCTACAAGTATGTCGGCAAGAAAATCTTGACTTATAAGAAAGGCAATCGTGGTGTGCGCTTCCTCTTTGAAGCAACAGATGCGGACGCTGGACAGTTCAAGTATGTTCAGTTTAGTGACCACAATATCGCCCTAGTCAAGGCAGAACATTTCCATATCTTCTTTGGAGGTACTAGCCAAGAAGCCCTCTTTGAGGAGATGGACAACTGGCCAACCTACTATCCAGATAAGCTATCTGGTCAAGAAATCGCCCAAGAAATGTTGGCGCATTGATGCAAGAGAAAATCCCGCAAATCTGCGGGATTTTTTTGGTAGAAACGATTATCTGGTTAGGTTGCGAGACGGTAAACCGCCTCTGCGTAGATGTCCATAGCGCGATAAAGATCGTCTAGGACAGCTGCTTCATTTGCCTGATGCTCAGTTTGTTGTGCTCCTGGGAAAAGAGCGCCAAAGGCTACACAGTTTGGCATGGTGCGAGCAAAGGTAGCACCACCTGATGAGAGAGGAGGAGTTTTATCTCCGGTTTTTTCTTGGTAAACTTGCATAAGAGTAGTAACGAGTTGGCTATCTCTTGCGACATAGAGGGGTGCTAGATAGTCAAATTCTTGGTAGTCAAGTTGGTAGTCTTTGGCGCACTGAGTGAGCTGTGTCACCAGTTTCTCCTTATCTGCTAGCACAGGTATACGTATGTCGATCCGAATTTCGGAGCGATCGGGATTGATGGTCAACCCTGCAATATTAAAGGAAAGGGAACCAGACGGTTCATCAGCAACTTCTCCAAATATTTTCAGCCCTTTGCCGTCCTGCCCAGCTTGATCAGCTAGAAAATGGAGGGCAGGGTGGGGTTGGAGAGGTGCGAGTACACTAGCAAGCCGAATGACTGCATTGACACCTTGACTAGCATCTTTGGCGTGTTTAGGTACCCCGAGTACGGTCACGGTTTGGTCTGTGGTTTGGTGATCAAAATTTGCTTCCTTCAACCCCCTACAAACCGCTTCATAAAGAGGACCTTGGTAACTTGCCTTATCTGGTACAACATTAAAGGCACCTCCGACATCGAGCTTGAGATGATCAGAACCGGGGCCATGAAGCTTGACTTGAAGGAGCCCCTTTTCAGCGTATGTCAAAGGAAATGACGAATCCGGTGCAAATCCCATGCTGGCTTGTTCCTCGAGGGTGTTGTAGCGTGCCATACATCTCCAAAGGGTTTCTTCATCCGTACCAAAGATAAAACGTACGCGTTTTTTGAACTGGATACCTTGGTCAAGCAAGCTGTTCACTGCATAGAGAGCTGCCAGTGAAGGCCCCTTGTCGTCTTGTGCCCCTCGTCCGTAGAGTTTTCCTTCTCTGATAGTTGCTTCAAATGGAGGAGATTGCCAATCTGTTAAATCTCCTGCAGGCACAACATCCAAGTGACAGAGGATGGCAAGGAGTTCTCCCTCACCAACCTCTGCATAACCATAATAGCCCTTGGGATCAATATAAGTTTTAAAGCCAAGTTCACGGCAGATTTCCAGCGTCTTTTCTAGAACGTCTTGGATAGCTTGTCCAAAAGGTGTCCCATTTTCCCCTTCTTGGAGGACAGATGGGTAGGAGATGAGAGTCTTTAGACTCTGTATAAAGCTCTGTTTAATGGAGTCAGTGATGTAGACGGTCATTCGTTTTACCTCACACTTTGTTCTAAAGGAATGGTAGGAAGGTACCTAGGATAAGAAGAAGCATGCTCACAATGACAATAACGACAATGAGTTTAGTAACAAATTTCCACCAAGTTCCTAGACTGATACGGCCGAGCGCGAGAGCCCCCATAACGATACCAGAAGTTGGAGCGACAAGGTTTAGTACACCAGATGCAGATTGATAGGCAGTGATGATGAGACTAGGTTTTACGTTAACGAACTCACCAAGTGGTGCCATGATTCCCATTGTAGCACTGGCAAGTCCAGATGAAGATGGGATAAGGAATGACATAGGAAGGTAGAAGAGGTAAGTCAAAACGATGAAGACTTGAGAAGAGAGACCTTGAAGTCCGACTTCACCCCAGTGTAGAATAGTTGCAGTAATCATACCGTCATTCATGATAACTTGGATACCACGAGCCACTGCACAAATCAAGGCTACGGTGAGAAGATCTGCTGCACCAGCCATAAAAGTAGAGATAATCTTGCTTTCCTTAAGGCCGTAAACAACACCAATAAGAATACCCATCACAGCAAAGAGCATCGCACCTTCTGGGAAGTACCAGCTACCGAATGGTAGAGCAGATGAACCGATAGCTCCACCGATAACAGGGAGACCAATCAACCAATTCTTGAAGTCTTCAAATAGAGTGATGTGCAAGTCTACCCAAGGGATAAAGCTGGCGATCATGATGATGAAAGTCAAGATGAACAAGGCAAGAACATGTTTTTGTTTCTTGTTCAAGACAGATGGAGCATTTTCGTTATCAGTGACATTGAAGTGTTTAAGGTCTTCTTCACGTTGAGAGTAGACAAGTGATTTTGTGGGATCCTTTTGAATCTTTTCTGCATAGCGGTAGACAAAGTAAGTACTAATACCTGTCATAACAAACCAGAAGATGATACGAAGGATAACCCCGTCCATAGATGACACACCTGCGGTATCAGAAGCGATAACAGTAGCAAAGGGATTGAGAGTAGAGGCAAGACAGCCAACTTGAGAACCTAGTAGAATGATGGCAACGGCAGTAATGCTATCAAAACCAACAGCCATCATAACAGGAACAAGGAGTGGATAAAATGCCATGGTTTCTTCACCCATACCATAAGTTGTTCCTCCAAGTGCAAAGAGGGGCATGAGGATGAGGATCAGCATTTTTTCGCGTCCTTTGTATTTCTTAACAATAGAGGCAATACCAACATCTAATGTGCCTGTCGCATTGACGACACCTAGAAATCCTCCAACCATGAGGATGAAGAAGGCTACGTCAATAGCGGCTTTAGTTGGTTCGTGACCGAGCATCGCCCGGATTGGAGCCATTAGAATATCGTAAATCCCTTGGGGATTAGAGTCAACAGTTTGATAGGTACCTGCAATGAGGCCACCTGCTTCGTTCGTGTCATACTTACCTGCTGGAATGATCCAAGTCAAGATTGCCATGATAGCAATAATAATGATCAAAACAGTGTAAGATGAAGGCATTTGGAACCTTTTTTTGTTTTTTCACTCATTTGTTTTTCCTCCTAAACTATGCCACAAAGTATAAAAACGAATGATGTTGGTTTACCTGAGTACTCCTAGTTAGAGCTTGTACTTGGGTTAAAATGGCTAGTCTTTAACAATAATTGTTCCGCTTTCGGACTCGATCAAGGCGCCTAGATTGCTGAGGGAAGTGATAACAGCCTTGCCTTCTGGGCGGTTGGTCACAAAATCGATAGCAGCTTCGACTTTTGGTAGCATGCTACCCGGTGCGAATTGTCCTTGTTTGATGTATTCTTTTAGTTGACTGACGGTAACGTGTTCAAGTTTTTCTTGGTCTGGTTTATTGTAGTTGACATAAACGTAGTCTACGCCAGTAAGGACGATAAAGAGGTCAGCTTCGACGAGTTCTGCTAGTCGTTGAGACGCAAAGTCTTTGTCGATAACGGCTTCGACTCCACGTAGGTAACCGTTTTCATTTTTAACAACAGGGATACCTCCTCCACCTGCTGCGATGACAACTTGACCATTATCGAGCAAGGTGCGGATGCTGTTGATTTCTTTAATGTCGATTGGTTTTGGTGAAGCCACCACTTTACGCCAGCCACGACCGGCATCTTCTTTGAAGGTTGCTCCTGTTTTTTCGCTCTCAGCTTTGGCATCCTCTTCTGAGTAGAATGGACCGATTGGTTTGGTGGGATTGATAAAGGCAGGGTCTTCCTTGTCTACTATAACTTGGGTAACAACAGAAGCGACATTTTTATCAAGTCCTACATCGAGCAATGCGTTATCAAGAGCACATTGTAGCCAAAAACCGATACTACCCTCGGTCATGGCAACCAAAGAATCAAGGGGGAAGGCAGGATTTTTTTTCGAATCTGCCATCAAGTGTTGAAGCAAGAGATTACCCACCTGAGGACCATTTCCGTGAGTGATGATCAGTTCATCTCCGTTTTGAATCAACTTGACCAGATGACGAGCTGTTTCTACCAGAGCAGCTTGTTGAGCTTGGGCAGATGGATCAGTGGAGAGGATGGCATTTCCGCCTAAAGCAACGACGATTTTTCTATGAGACATGAGCTCTCCTTCCTTTAATATGGTAAACCTGACAGAACTCCAAGAGCTACAGGCAGGTATGATGATAAAATATGAAGTGGAGGTAGCGTCTTTTTAAAAGACAAATTAGTCATTACTACTAATAAAAGGGGTTGAACGCACAGCCGACGTTTATCAGAATGAGACTAGGAAGCAGGAAGGTGACAAGAGTAAGGTGGCAAATCTGTCAAAGAGGATTCTTGCTTTCTTTCGCTAGAACTGATAAGCTATCATAGCTTTCGTCTCAACCCCTGTGTTGTGTATACGAGTAAGTTTTATACTTTAGGAATGTAGAGATTTCCAAGAGTAGCAGCCATAACAGCTTTGATAGTGTGCATACGGTTTTCTGCTTGGTCAAAGTGACGAGCATACTTGCTGCGGAAGACTTCGTCTGTTACTTCCATTTCTTCTACGCCAAATTTTTCAGCAACATCTTTACCATAAACAGTGTGAGTGTCGTGGAATGCTGGTAAACAGTGGAGGAAGATCAAGTTTTCGTTGTTTGCTTTTTTCACTAAGTCCATATTGACTTGGTAAGGTTTCAAAAGTGCAACGCGTTCTGCGAATTTGTCTTCTTCACCCATAGATACCCAAACGTCTGTATAAAGTACATCTGCACCTTTGACAGCTTCGTCTGCATCTTCGGTGATGAGGATGTGTGCACCACTTTCTTTAGCAAATCCTTCAGCCAATTCAACGATTTCTTTTTCTGGGAAGAGTTCTTTTGGTGAGAAGATGTGAACGTTAACACCAAGGATAGCACCTGTTACGAGCAAGCTGTTGGCAACGTTGTTACGTCCATCACCACAGTATACCAATGTCAAGCCTTCCAAGCGACCGAAGTTTTCTTGAACAGTCAAGTAGTCAGCGAGCATTTGAGTTGGGTGCCATTCGTCAGTTAGACCGTTCCATACTGGAACACCTGAAAATTCTGCTAGTTCTTCAACCATACGTTGGCTGAAACCACGGAATTCAATCCCGTCAAACATACGACCCAAAACTTTTGCAGTATCTTCAGTAGATTCTTTTTTACCTAACTGAATGTCATTTGCTCCGAGGTATTCTGGATGAGCACCAAGGTCAATAGCTGCAGTTGTAAAGGCTGCACGTGTACGAGTAGAAGTTTTTTCAAACAAGAGGGCGATATTTTTACCAGCAAGGTAGTGGTGTTGGATATTGCGTTTTTTCAAATCCTTCAAGTGAGCTGAAAGACCGATAAGGTATTCTAACTCTGCGCGAGTAAAGTCTTTTTCTGCTAAGAAGCTGCGTCCTTGGAATACTGAATGTGTCATTCTATTATTTCCTCTTTCTATTTTTTTACATTTTTTATTGACAAATACTGAACAGCGATTATACTTCTTCACGTTCAAATGGCATAGACATACAACGAGGTCCACCACGGCCCCGAACCAATTCACTTCCTCGAATCTTAATCAAGCGAAGCCCGTATTCTTCTAGGATCTTATTGGTAATGGTATTGCGGGCATAAACGACGACTACACCAGGTGCGATAGTCAAAGTGTTGGAACCGTCATTCCATTGTTCACGCGCAGCTGCTACGATATTGCCACCACCGCAACGGATCAAATGAACTTTTTCTACGCCGAGGTTCTTCGCAAGAAGTTCAGCTAAGTCACCTTTTTCTTCAACAATCTTGAGTTTTTCATTTTCATAAGTGACAGAGTACACACGAAGATCGCCTTCGATTTCTGGGTGAATTGTGAACTTGTCATAGTCAACCATGGTGAAGACAGTATCCAAGTGCATGAATTTACGGTTGTTAGCAAATTCAAATGCCAATACTTTCTTGAAGCCAACATTTTTCTTGAAGATGTTCACCAAGAGTTTTTCAATCGAAGCTGCATCTGTACGTTGAGAGATACCTACTGCAAGAACGTCTTTAGAAAGAACGAGCTCATCTCCACCTTCAATACGTGTATCTTCTTCACGGTTGTAGACTAATTCTACTTTTCCACCATAGATTGGATGGTGTTTGAAAATGTATTTACCATAAAGAGTTTCACGGTTACGAGTATCTGCATACATGTGGTTAAGTGATACGGCATTACCAATAGTTGCAAATGGGTCGCGAGTGAAGTAGAGGTTTGGCATTGGGTCGATAGCAAATGGATAGTCTGACTCAACCAAGTCAGTTAAGCCTTTTGCTTCTTCAGGAATTTCTGGCAATTCAACTTTTTGAACCCCTGCCATAGTTTTTTCAACCAATTCTTGGTTGTCCTTGATACCGTGAAGCAATTCACGAATAGCCGCCTTGGTTTGACGGCCACGGATGTTAGCTTCGTCTAAATATTCCTCGATAAATTGATCGCGGATTTCTGGGGAAGTCAATGATTCAGCAGCCAATTGCTCTAGGTAAAGGACCTCAATTCCTTCATCACGAAGAGCTTGAGCAAATGCGTCATGTTCTTTTTGAGCATCTTCCAAGAATGGAATGTCATCAAAAAGAAGCCTTTCGAGATAGTCCGGCAACAAGTTTTCCAACTCTTTGCCTGGACGGTGCAACATAACTTTTTTCAGTTTCCCAATTTCTGAGAATACCTGAATTGGATGTGAAGACATGTGTTTTCCTCCTTAAAAATTTTCACGGTGGCACCTTTTTGGTACCGCTTACATTTACGTTATATCATATTCTCAGAGGCGTGTCAATAGTAAAAAATGATTAAAAATTCGGACAAAACAAGGTTTTAGTAGTATTTTATGTTATTATACGATAGCAAAAGGAATTAGAGGAAATAAATGTATAAACTTCTACTATAAAGAATATAATATTTTTTGAAGAAATTATGCTAAATTTCACATTTTAAGAAGAAATGTCCAGATTTTAAGTCATTTCTGACGAGGAATTGAGAAGAACAATGATTGAAAGCCACTTAGAAAATTATATGAAATCTATCTGAAAGCCTTTCTTTTGAATGGCATAAAATGTATATTGTACAAATTATAGAATCTTTTCTGAGTATTTAGGGAGACAGCCTTGTCTTATTGACGGTACCTAGATTTTTTGTTATAGTCAACGCGGTAAGAACTAGGAAGAAGGAGTTATTCACAAGTTGTGGATAAGTCTGGGGAGAGCAGGAGATTTAATTAATATCCTAGGGGTTCCTGAGAATGGTCCCAGAAACTAGTGACGAGCCAGCTTTCCAGTAGAAATCCTAGTGCAGTGGGGATTTGAGCAGAGTTTGCTGAAGGTGATAGGTTCAAAGTCAAAGAGCCGGAGTCTAGAAAAGCTAGTTTTTAGGCATGTTTTCTTATCCACAAGTTGTGGATAATTTTGTGAACAAGAGAAATAATCAGAGAAAGAGATATGAGATGATGACAAAAATAAAACCACATGGACCATTACCAAGTCAGTCCCAGCTAGCTTATTTAGAGGATGAACTAGCTGCCTTTATCCATTTTGGCCCCAATACCTTTTATGACCAAGAATGGGGAAGTGGGCAAGAGGATCCCAAGCGTTTTAACCCGACCAAGTTGGATGCGCGTGAATGGGTTCGGGTACTTAAAGAAACGGGTTTTAAAAAGCTGATTTTGGTGGTCAAGCACCACGATGGATTTGTGCTCTACCCGACCGCTTACACGGACTATTCAGTTAAGGCTAGTCCTTGGCGAGATGGAAAAGGGGACTTGCTCCTTGAGGTTTCTAAAGCTGCAACTGAGTTTGACATGGATATGGGAGTGTATTTATCTCCTTGGGATGCTCACAGTTCCCTCTATCACGTGGATCGAGAAGCGGACTACAATGCCTACTATCTGGCTCAGTTGAAGGAAATCTTGTCAAATCCTGCCTATGGCAATGCTGGCAAGTTCGCTGAGGTTTGGATGGATGGTGCTCGAGGCGAAGGGGCCCAGAAGGTCAACTATGAGTTTGAGACTTGGTTTGAAACCATTCGTGACTTGCAGGGGGATTGTTTGATTTTCTCAACTGAGGGAACTAGTATCCGCTGGATTGGAAATGAACGAGGCTATGCAGGAGATCCACTATGGCAAAAAGTCAAACCGGATCAGTTGGGGACTGAAGCTGCATTAGATTATCTACAGCACGGAGACCCCTCTGGGACGCTATTTTCAATCGGGGAGGCAGATGTTTCCCTTCGCCCGGGCTGGTTTTACCATGAGAATCAGGATCCCAAGTCTCTTGAGGAATTGGTTGAAATCTACTTTCACTCAGTGGGGCGGGGCACCCCTCTTTTGCTCAATATCCCACCGAACCAAGATGGCCTCTTTGACGAAAAGGATATCCAGCGTCTCTATGAATTTGCTGCCTACCGTGATGAGCTCTATAAAGAAGATTTGGCTTTGGGAGTCAAGGTATCTGGCCCTGATCTATCACCAGACTTTGCCTGTTCTCACCTGACAGATGGACGGAAGACCAGTTCATGGGCAAGTGATGCAGAGTTGCCAGTCCAATTAGAGCTCGATTTAGGGGCTCCTAAAGCTTTTGATGTGATTGAGTTAAGAGAAGATTTGAAGCTGGGGCAACGCATCGCTGCTTTCCATGTTCAGGTAGAGTTGGATGGTGTCTGGCAGGAGTTTGGATCTGGTTATACTGTTGGCCACAAACGTCTCTTACGAGGATCGGTCGTTGAGGCGCAGAAGATACGTGTGACTATTACAGAGGCACAGGCTTTGCCTTTGTTGACCAAAATTTCACTCTATAAAACACCTAGCTTGTCAAAAAAAGAAGCTGTTCAGCAACTAGAGTTCTCAGAAAAAAGTCTGGCTGTGACCAAGGGAGAAAATGTCCAATTTACAGTTAAGCGAAGAGAATCTAGCAGTCCTTTGGAAGCTAAGATTTCGATTCAACCAGGGACGGGTGTGCATGGTGTCGCTTATCAGGATGAGATTCAAGTCCTTATGTTTCAAGCTGGTGAGACTGAAAAAAGGCTGACGCTACCAACCTTGTATTTTGCAGGAGATAAAATCCTTGATTTTTATCTGAATTTGACGGTAGAGGGGCAGCTTATTGATCAACTTCAAGTTCAAGTTTCATAAAAGAAGAACCTTTGAATCGTTCAAAGGTTCTTTTCTTTTGGTTATTAGTGGTTTGGTAACCAGCTGAGAGTGAAGGTTAGTTGCTCAGCTTTCAAGAGGTCTTGGTGTTGGATACTAGATACTGTGGTCTTGTCCAATCGACATTCTTTGACAAAGTTGAAGTGGCTGTGGTTTTGCTCGGCATGGATATCTAGCCATTTATTTTCCTTAGCTAGGTAGATACGGAGATGATCAAAGAGGGGAATTCCGAGGTCGTAGCTTGGTTTTCCTGGACAGGTCGGGTAGAATCCAAGAGCCGACCAGATGTACCAGGCCGAGAGGCTACCATTGTCTTCATCGCCAGGATAGGCTTGCCAACTTGGGTGAAAGGCTTTCTGACGCAGGGGCTTGATGAGAAGGGCAGTGTAGTCAGGGTAGTCGCTGTAGCGGAAGAGATAAGGAATGTGGAAGCTAGGCTGGTTGGAAATGGCGATTTGCCCAAAAGGAGCGGTAGCCATCTCGCTCATTTCATGAATCTCATAACCATAACCTGTCGTTTCAAAGAAAGGAGTATCCTGACAGGCTTTCAAAAGATAGTGGCTAAATGCTTCTTTTCCGCCCATAAGCTGGGTTAAACCTGGGATGTCGTGGAGGACGCCTAAAGTCGCTTGAATGGCAGAGCATTCGGCGTAGTCTCGTCCCCAACTATAAGGAGAAAAGTCAGGGCGGAAGTTTCCTTGACTGTCTCGCGCACGCATGTAACCTGTCTCAGCGTCAAAGAGATGGCGGTAATTTTGTGATGCAGACATGTAGGTCTCAGCTATTTCTCTTTCCCCTAGTTTTTCGGCGCAACTGGCGATACAAAAGTCACTATAGGCGTAGTCTAGGGTATGGCTGACGCTTTCGTGGTGGTCGGTAGATAGGTAGCCCAGTTCTTGGTATTGGGCTAGTCCATGGCGACCATTGATGCCGAGAGGGTCGGACTTGCTGGCTGTTTCAAGCATGGCTTGAAGTAGTTCTTTTTCTAAGTCGGGAGCCATATCCTTGCAGGCACTATCTGCGATAATACCGTCCAATAGAGTCCCTGGCATCATGCCACGTTCATCTGGGGCTAGCCATTTAGGCAGGAATTCAGTATCGCGGTAGCTATTGAGGAAGCCTTCTAAAAAACGGTGATAGTGTTCCGGTATGATAAGGGCAAAGAGGGGGAAGGTGGTGCGAAAGGTATCCCAGAAGCCATTGTTGCTAAAGAGGACGCCGGGCTTGACAGTACCAGAAGCCAAATCCATGTGGATGGCCTGCCCTGACTCGTTCACCTCATAAAATGTCTGTGGGAAGAGGAAGAGTCTGTAGAGGCAGTGGTCAAAGAAGGTTCGGTCGGCTTCCCCTGTCTCAAGAACATCAAAACGGTGGAGGAGATTTTCCCAGTCTGCTTGGGCATTTGCTTTACAGCTATCAAAGTCCGTTTGAGGTAGATTAAATAGCGCTTGAGAAGGTGATATGAAAGAAGTTGCTAGCTGTATCTCAGCATGACTGTCTGCGAGTTCAATTCGCCACTCTCCGCTTTCTTGGCTGACAGCAAGAATATCCGTATTTATTTGTAGGGCAGTGAAGAGTATCAGCGGATTTTTATTGGTCTCAGTTTTTCCTTCTTGTCTTAGGGCTAGAGTCCGCTTATCTACTTGCTCAACTGTCAGTTCATCCGCTGCGTGAAGATAGAGGGAGAGGGCTTTGCCTTGCTTTTGCTCTAAACGAATAGAGGCACCATAGCAAGTCGGTGTGAGCTGGGTTTCAATCTGATAGCGCAGAGAAAAGAGCTTCAAGTAGTGAGGCAGGAAGCAAGCTTTATCTATATCATAAGAAGACTGGCGGTGAAAGAGACTGTCTCCCCTAAGCTGACCTGTGACAGGTGTCAGAAGGAGCCAAGAATAATCACCAATCCAAGGGCTGGGCTGGTGGGTCAATCGAATCCCCTGAAAAATGGGCAGATGCGGATCGAAAAACCAAGATCCCTCCTGATCACTGGTCTGGGGAACAAAATAATTCATCCCAAAAGGAACGCCTGTGTAGGGCAGGGCATTTCCTCGAGAAAAGGCACGTTTGCTGGCAGTGCCAAAACGAGTATCGATGGTTTCAAGTAGTGGTTTCATAGTCGTTCCTTTAGCTGTTTTTCTACATTATATCAGAAAAAGGGGGGCTTTAGATATGGAGCTCAAAAGAAAGCAATTTTGTAGAGAAATGACTAACATTTGTGTATATATTTTCTAAGCTAAAAGCTTTATACTGAACATGAAACTTGTTTGAAAGAGGAAACTGCACGATGATTTATTCGAAAGAAATTGTTAGAGAATGGCTAGATGAAGTAGCGGAGCGGGCTAAGGACCATCCGGAGTGGGTGGATGTCTTTGAGCGTTGCTACACCGACACCTTGGACAATACGGTCGAGATTCTAGAAGATGGTTCAACCTTTGTATTAACAGGGGATATTCCTGCCATGTGGCTTCGGGACTCGACAGCCCAACTCAGACCCTACCTGCATGTGGCTAAAAGAGATGTCCTCCTGCGTCAGACCATTGCAGGTTTGGTTAAGCGTCAGATGACCTTAGTACTCAAAGATCCGTATGCCAACTCCTTCAACATTGAGGAAAACTGGAAGGGGCACCACGAGACTGACCATACAGAGCTTAATGGTTGGATTTGGGAACGCAAGTATGAGGTGGACTCGCTTTGCTATCCTTTGCAGTTGGCTTATCTCCTTTGGAAAGAGACTGGTGAGACCAGTCAGTTTGATGACACTTTTGTCGCTGCGACCAAGGAAATTCTTCATCTCTGGACAGTAGAGCAGGACCACAACAACTCTCCATATCGTTTTGTCCGCGACACAGATCGAAAAGAAGATACTCTGGTAAATGATGGTTTTGGGCCTAACTTTGCAGTGACAGGCATGACCTGGTCAGCCTTCCGCCCAAGTGACGACTGCTGTCAGTATAGCTATTTGATTCCGTCCAATATGTTTGCAGTCGTTGTCTTGGGTTATGTGCAAGAAATCTTTGCTGAATTAGACCTAACAGATAGCTCGAGCATTATCGCAGACGCTAAACGTCTGCAAGTAGAGATCCAAGCAGGTATCAAAAACTATGCCTATACCACCAATAGCAAGGGCGAAAAGATTTACGCCTTTGAAGTGGATGGTCTAGGAAATGCTAGCATCATGGATGATCCAAACGTACCAAGTCTACTGGCTGCTCCATATCTTGGTTACTGTGCGATTGACGATGAGGTTTACCAAGCAACTCGTCGTACCATTTTGAGCCCTGAAAATCCATACTTCTACCAAGGAGAATACGCTAGTGGTCTCGGAAGTTCTCATACCTTCTATCGCTATATCTGGCCAATCGCCCTTTCTATCCAAGGCTTGACAACAAGAGATAAGGCGGAGAAGAAATTCTTGCTCGATCAGCTCGTTGCCTGCGATGGTGGCACAGGTGTCATGCACGAAAGCTTCCACGTAGATGATCCAACTCTCTACTCTCGCGAATGGTTCTCATGGGCCAACATGATGTTCTGTGAGTTGGTCTTGGATTATCTAGATATTCGCTAGTCAGTTCTTTAGTTAGATAAAAATAAAAATTTAAGTTAGAATGAGGTTTTACTTCATGGAAAATGTTGTTGTACATATTATCTCACATAGCCACTGGGATCGTGAGTGGTACTTACCTTTTGAAAGTCACCGGATGCAGTTGGTGGAGTTATTTGACAATCTCTTTGACCTCTTTGAGAATGATCCTGAGTTCAAGAGCTTCCACTTGGATGGACAAACCATTGTCCTTGATGACTACTTGGAAATTCGCCCTGAAAATCGCGACAAAGTTCAAGGTTACATCGATCAAGGCAAACTCAAAATTGGTCCCTTTTACATCTTGCAGGATGATTACTTGATTTCCAGTGAAGCCAATGTCCGCAATACCTTGATTGGTCAAGCAGAATGTGCAAAATGGGGCAAATCCACTCAGATTGGTTACTTCCCAGATACCTTTGGAAATATGGGGCAAGCTCCTCAAATCCTTCAAAAATCAGGCATTCACGTGGCAGCCTTTGGCCGTGGTGTCAAGCCGATTGGCTTTGACAACCAAGTCCTCGAAGATGAGCAGTTTACTTCTCAGTTTTCAGAAATGTACTGGCAGGGTGCAGACGGAAGTCGTGTCCTCGGTATCCTCTTTGCCAACTGGTACAGTAATGGGAATGAAATCCCTGTTGATAAGGATGAAGCTCTGGCCTTTTGGAAACAAAAATTGGCAGACGTGCGTGACTACGCTTCGACCAACCAGTGGTTGATGATGAACGGCTGTGACCACCAACCTGTACAGCGAAATCTGAGCGAAGCCATTCGTGTGGCCAATGAACTCTTTCCAGATGTGACCTTTGTGCATAGTTCCTTTGATGACTATGTCCATGCAGTAGAAAGTGCTCTACCTGAGCAACTATCTACCGTTACAGGTGAGTTGACCAGTCAAGAAACAGATGGTTGGTACACACTTGCCAACACTTCCTCATCACGCATTTACCTCAAACAAGCCTTCCAAGAAAATAGCAACTTGTTAGAACAAGTAGTGGAGCCATTGACTGTCATCACTGGCGGCCACAACCACAAGGACCAGTTGACCTATGCTTGGAAAGTCCTTCTACAAAATGCGCCCCATGATAGTATCTGTGGCTGTAGTGTGGACGAAGTTCACCGCGAGATGGAAACACGTTTTGCCAAGGTCAACCAAGTTGGAAATTTCGTTAAGACCAATCTTCTCAACGAGTGGAAGGGTAAAATCGCAACTCACGAAGCCCAAAGCGACCATCTCTTTACGGTTATCAATACAGGCTTGCATGACAAGGTTGACACTGTCAGCACAGTGATTGATGTGGCGGTTTGTGATTTCAAGGAATTGCACCCAACAGAAGGCTACAAGAAAATGGCAGCCTTGACCTTGCCAAACTACCGTGTCGAAGACTTGGAAGGCCATGCTGTAGAAGCAAAAATCGAAGATCTGGGAGCTAACTTTGAGTATGATTTGCCAAAAGACAAGTTCCGTCAGGCTCGTATCGCTCGTCAAGTGCGCGTGACAGTACCTATTCATCTGGCACCACTTTCTTGGACAACTTTCCAATTGCTTGAGGGAGAACAAGAACACCGTGATGGTATTTACCAAAATGGAGTGATTGATACGCCATTTGTAACGGTCAGTGTGGATGAAAATATCACGGTCTACGACAAGACAACTCATGAAGCTTATGAGGATGTTATTCGCTTTGAAGACCGTGGTGACATCGGAAATGAGTATATCTATTTCCAACCAAAAGGAACAGAGCCTATCTACGCCGAGCTGAAAGGCTATGAAGTCTTGGAAAATACAGCTCGTTTTGCCAAGATCTTGCTCAAGCATGAATTGACAATTCCAGTAAGTGCAGACGAAAAACTGGATGCAGAACAAAGAGGCATCATCGAGTTTATGACGCGTGAAGCTGGGCGCTCAGAAGAATGGACAACCCTTCCTCTTGAAACAGAAATGACCGTCTTTGTTGACAATCCACAAATCCGCTTCAAGACTCGCTTTACTAACACAGCCAAGGACCACCGTATCCGTCTCTTGGTTAAGACTCATAACACACGTCCAAGCAATGATTCTGAAAGCATCTATGAGGTGGTGACACGACCAAACAAACCAGCTGCTTCTTGGGAAAATCCTGAAAATCCACAACACCAACAAGCCTTTGTCAGTCTTTATGATGATGAAAAAGGAGTGACGGTGGCCAATAAAGGATTGCACGAGTATGAAATCCTTGGAGATGACACCATTGCAGTGACCATTCTTCGTGCCTCAGGTGAGTTAGGTGACTGGGGTTACTTCCCAACACCAGAAGCTCAATGCTTGCGTGAGTTTGAAGTCGAGTTTACACTTGAATGCCACCAAGCAGGGGAACGCTTCTCAGCCTTCCGTCGTGCTAAAGCCTTCCAAACACCATTCACTAGTCTTCAAGTTGCTAAACAAGAAGGAAGTGTGGCAGCGACTGGCAGCCTCTTGAGTCATGCGGCACTCAGCTTACCACAAGTCTGCCCGACAGCCTTTAAGGTAGCTGAAAATGAAGAAGGATATGTCCTCCGTTACTACAATATGAGTCAAGAAAATGTGCGTATATCAGAACACCAACAAACCATTCTTGACTTACTTGAGCGACCTTATCCAGTTCATTCAGGACTATTAGCGCCACAAGAAATTCGCACAGAATTGATCAAAAAAGAAGACATTTAATAGTTTTAAAGTGTTTGATAACTAATACTATGAGATAGAAAGGAGGGGCGAAAGAGTAAGGACTAACTGCTGATTCGCCCCTTTTTACGGTAAAGAACAATGATCATTGCAACCATTGATATCGGAGGGACTGGGATTAAGTTTGCCAGTCTGACTCCTGATGGAAAAATACTAGATAAGACAAGTACTCCGACGCCAGAAAGTTTGGAGGATTTACTAGCTTGGCTAGACCAACGCTTGTCAGAACAAGATTATAGTGGGATCGCCATGAGTGTTCCAGGCGCGGTCAATCAAGAAACAGGTGTGATTGAGGGAATCAGTGCCGTGCCTTACATCCATGGCTTTTCTTGGTATGAGATGCTTGCTCATCATCAGCTACCTGTTCATCTGGAAAATGATGCCAACTGTGTTGGACTTAGTGAATTGCTAGTTCACCCAGAAATTGAAAATGCAGCCTGTGTCGTGATTGGGACAGGAATCGGCGGTGCCATGATTATCAATGGTAGGCTTCACCGAGGTCGCCACGGCTTGGGAGGAGAGTTTGGCTACATGACAACCATTGCCCCAGCAGAAAAGCTCAACAACTGGTCGCAACTAGCGTCAACTGGCAATATGGTGCGATACGTGATTGAAAAATCTGGTCAGACTGGCTGGGACGGTCGCAAGATTTACCAAGAAGCTGCAGCTGGGAATGCTCTTTGCCAAGAAGCTATCGAGCGCATGAACCGCAATCTGGCGCAAGGCTTGCTCAATATCCAGTATCTGATCGATCCAGATGTCATTAGTCTGGGAGGCTCTATTAGTCAAAATCCAGACTTCATCCAAGGGGTCAAAAAAGCTGTCGATGCATTTGTCAAAACCTACGAAGAATACACGGTCGCACCAGTTATCCAAGCTTGCACCTATCATGCAGATGCCAATCTCTATGGTGCCCTTGTCAACTGGTTGCAGGAGGAAAACCAATGGTAATTTTTACAGGACTTAGTCCCAAACAAGCGCAAGCATTAGAGTGGCTTAAAAAGCACATTTCCCTACCAGATGTGGAAGTGACAGTCGCTCAGTCTGACCAAGCCTCTATCTCTATCAAGGGTGAGGAGGACCACTATCAACTAACTTATCGCAAACCTCACCAACTCTATCGCGCTTTGTCCTTGTTGGCAACAGCTCTAGTAGAAGGTGATAAGGTAGAGATTGAGGAGCAGGCAGCTTACGAAGATTTAGCCTACATGGCGGACTGTTCTCGAAATGCAGTTCTAAATGTCGCTTCTGCCAAGAAGATGATTGAAGTGTTAGCTCTCATGGGCTACTCAACCTTTGAGCTTTATATGGAAGACACTTACCAGATTGAAGGACAACCTTACTTTGGCTATTTCCGTGGGGCCTATTCGGCTGAGGAGTTGCAGGAAATCGAAGCCCATGCCCAGCAGTTTGACATGACCTTTGTGCCTTGCATCCAGACCTTGGCCCACTTGTCAGCCTTTGTCAAATGGGGTGTCAAAGAAGTGCAAGAGCTCCGCGATGTAGAAGATATCCTCTTCATTGGCGAAGAAAAAGTTTACGATCTAATTGACGGCATGTTTGCGACGCTATCTAAACTGCAGACTCGCAAGGTCAATATCGGGATGGACGAAGCCCACTTGGTTGGTTTGGGACGCTACCTCATTCTAAACGGTGTGGTGGATCGTAGTCTCCTCATGTGTCAACACTTGGAGCGCGTGCTGGATATTGCCGATAAGTATGGTTTCCACTGCCAGATGTGGAGCGATATGTTCTTTAAACTCATGTCGGCAGATGGCCAGTACGACCGTGATGTGGAAATTCCTGAGGAAACTCGTGTCTACCTAGACCGTCTCAAAGACCGTGTGACCTTGGTTTACTGGGATTATTACCAAGATAGCGAAGAAAAGTACAATCGTAATTTCCGCAATCACCACAAGATTAGCCAAGATATCGCCTTTGCAGGCGGGGCTTGGAAGTGGATTGGTTTTACGCCTCACAACCATTTCAGTCGTCTAGTAGCTATTGAGGCTAATAAAGCTTGCCGTGCTAATAAAATCAAAGAAGTCATCGTGACTGGTTGGGGAGATAATGGCGGTGAGACAGCTCAGTTTTCTATCCTACCAAGCCTGCAAATCTGGGCAGAACTTAGCTACCGCAATGACCTAGACCGTTTGTCTGCTCACTTCAAGACCAATACAGGTCTATCAGTTGAGGACTTTATGCAGATTGACCTAGCCAACCTTTTGCCAGACCTACCAGACAATCTCAGTGGTATCAATCCCAACCGCTATGCCTTTTATCAGGATATTCTCTGTCCGATCCTTGACCGACACATGACACCTGAACAAGACAAACCTCACTTTGCGCATGCTGCGGAGACTCTTTCTAAAATCAAAGGAAAAGCTGGCATCTACGCCTATCTCTTTGAAACACAGGCTCAGTTGAACCAGATTTTAAGCTCTAAAGTGGATGTGGGACGACGCATCCGTCAAGCTTACAAATCCGGTGACAAAGTCATCTTGCAGCAAATCGCCAGAGAAGAATTACCAAAACTCAGAAGTGAGATTGAAACTTTCCACAAACTCTTTAGCCACCAATGGTTGAAGGAAAACAAGGTCTTTGGTTTGGATACGGTCGATATCCGTATGGGTGGACTCTTGCAAAGGATCAAGCGAGCAGAAAGTCGCATCGAGGCTTATCTGGCAGGTCAGAATGACCGCATCGAAGAATTAGAAGTCGAAATCCTTCCATTTAACGATTTTTATGGAGACAAGGACTTTGCAGCCACAACAGCCAACCAGTGGCACACTATTGCGACAGCTTCGACGATTTATACGACCTAGAAAACACCCTGTCTGTGGCAAAGTGTTTCTCGTGAAACCTATTTCTTATAAAAAACTTCTCCACATAAAATAATTTGTGGAGTTTTTTCTATAATTAGTAGTTTAACCTAGCCTTCAAATAGGAGTATACTAATAATGTAATCGTTATCAAACCTAAAAATTCGATAGAATCAGTTTTTAGGAATAAAAAGGGAGGAAATTATGAAAAAGTTTTCAAAGACCTTGAGAGATAACTGGATCTTTCTCTTGATGGTTTTACCAGGGGCTCTCTGGCTGATTCTATTCTTTTACATTCCAGTATTTGGGAATGTGGTTGCCTTTAAAGACTACCATATGACCAGTAATGGTTTCATAGATAGTATTGTGAATAGTAAATGGGTCGGGTTAGATAATTTCAGATTCTTGTTTAGTTCAAAAGATGCCTTTATCATCACTCGAAATACCGTTCTTTATAATCTCGGCTTTATCTTTATCGGTTTGATTGTATCAGTAGGGATTGCCATCATCCTCAGCGAGCTTCGCTCTAAGAGAATGGTTAAGATTTTCCAAACGTCTATGTTGTTCCCTTACTTCTTGTCATGGGTTATCATCAGTTTCTTTACAGATGCCTTCCTAAACATTGACAAAGGGGTTTTCAACCATTTCCTAACCTCCATTGGCATGAAGGAAGTCAACTTCTACGCTGACTTAGGCATTTGGCCATACCTTCTCCTTTTCCTAGGTATTTGGAAAGGCTTTGGATATAGCAGTGTCATGTATTATGCGACGATCATGGGAATTGACCCAACTTATTACGAAGCAGCAACAGTGGACGGGGCTAGCAAGTGGCAACGCATTCGCAACGTAACCATTCCTCAGTTGACTCCGCTTGTAACAGTTTTGACCATCCTTGCAGTCGGAAATATCTTCCGTGCAGACTTTGGTCTCTTCTATCAAATCCCACACAATGCTGGTCAGCTTTACAATGTAACCAACGTTTTGGACGTATATGTCTTTAATGGTTTGACTCAGACAGCAGATATCGGTATGGCTTCAGCGGCCGGTCTTTACCAATCCGTTGTCGGTTTGATACTGGTTATCCTATCAAACTTGCTTGCAAGACGAGTCGATCCAAACTCAGCTTTGTTCTAGAAAGGAGGAGAATATGGCAGAAAAGAAAATTAAAAAAGAAAAAATCGATAATGTCGGCATTCACTCCTTTAGTAAGAAGGCGGATATCTTCTTCAGTATCATCTCTGGTTTGATTGCTCTTTCTTGTATCTTGCCCTTTATCTTCGTTATCATCATTTCGGTGACAGACGAAAAGAGCATCCTCCAGTATGGATATAGCTTTTTCCCATCACAGTTTGGGTTAGATGGTTTTGAGTTCTTGGCTCAGTTTAAAGATAAGATCCTCCAAGCGCTCTTTATCTCAGTTTTTGTAACCGTAGTCGGAACAGTGACCAACGTCTTCATCACGACAACTTATGCCTACGCCATCTCACGGACAACCTTTAAGTACCGCAGATTCTTTACGATATTTGCCCTTCTTAGTATGTTGTTCAATGCTGGTTTGGTGCCAGGCTATATCGTGGTGACTCGTTTGCTCCAACTTGGTGATACGGTTTGGGCCTTGATTGTTCCAATGCTCCTCTCACCATTCAACATCATCTTGATGCGTTCCTTCTTCAAGAAGACCATTCCAGAAGCTATTCTCGAATCCGCTCGTATCGATGGTGCCAGTGAAGCTCGGATCTTCTTCCAGATCTGTTTGCCATTGTCACTTCCAGGTATCGCAACCATCACGCTTTTGACAGCTCTTGGTTTCTGGAACGACTGGTTCAACGCCCTTCTTTACATCAAGAGTGATAACTTGTATCCATTGCAATATTTGCTCATGCAAATCCAGCAAAATATGGACTACATCGCAAAAGCAGTCGGCCTATCTGGTCAACTGGGAGTCGCTCTACCGAAAGAAACAGGTCGTATGGCCATGGTTGTTGTTGCAACCCTTCCGATTGCCATTCTGTATCCATTCTTCCAACGCTACTTTGTTAAAGGGTTGACAATCGGTGGTGTGAAAGAATAGCACTTGCTGAGAAACACCGTTTCTCCCTTCCCAACTTCATCTTAGTGACTGAAGTTACAAATCATTAAATCGTTTATAAGTTTAAAAATAAAAAAGGAGTTTTTATCATGAAAAACTGGAAAAAATATGCTTTTGCATCTGCTAGCGTAGTCGCTTTGGCTGCAAGCCTTGCCGCTTGTGGAAACCTTTCAGGTAACAACAAAAAAGCTGCTGACTCAGGATCAGGAGAAAAACCTGTTCTTAAAATGTACCAAATCGGTGACAAACCAGACAACTTGGATGAATTGCTAGAAAATGCCAACAAAATCATCGAAGAAAAAGTTGGTGCTAAATTGGATATCCAATACCTTGGATGGGGTGACTACGGTAAGAAAATGTCAGTTATCACATCATCAGGTGAAAACTACGATATCGCTTTTGCAGATAACTATGTTGTAAATGCTCAAAAAGGTGCTTACGCTGACTTGACAGACTTGTACAAGAAAGAAGGAGCAGAGCTTTACAAAGCACTTGACCCAGCTTACATCAAAGGGAACACTGTAAACGGTAAGATTTACGCTGTTCCAGTTGCAGCCAACGTTGCATCATCTCAAAACTTTGCCTTTAACGGCGCTCTTCTTGCCAAATATGGCATTGACATTTCAGGTGTCACTTCGTACGAAACACTTGAACCAGTCTTGAAACAAATCAAAGAAAAAGCTCCGGACGTAGTACCATTTGCGGTTACGAAGAACTTCATCCCATCTGATAACTTTGACTACCCAGTACCAAACGGACTTCCATTCGTTATCGACCTTGAAGGAGACACTACTAAGATCGTAAACCGTTACGAAGTACCTCGTTTCAAAGAACACTTGAAGACTCTTCACAAATTCTATGAAGCAGGATACATTCCAAAAGACGTAGCAACAAGTGACACTTCATTCGACCTTCAACAAGATACTTGGTTCGTTCGTGAAGAAACAGTAGGACCAGCTGACTACGGTAACAGCTTGCTTTCACGTGTTGCTAACAAAGACATCCAAATCAAACCAATCACTAACTTTATCAAGAAAAACCAAACAACACAAGTTGCTAACTTTGTCATCTCAAACAACTCTAAGAACAAAGAAAAATCAATGGAAGTGTTGAACCTCTTGAACACAAACCCAGAACTCTTGAACGGACTTGTTTACGGTCCAGAAGGCAAGAACTGGGAAAAAGTTGAAGGTAAAGAAAACCGTGTTCGCGTCCTTGATGGATACAAAGGAAACACTCACATGTCAGGTTGGAACACTGGTAACAACTGGATCCTTTACATCAACGAAAACGTTACAGATCAACAAATCGAAGATTCTAAGAAACAATTGGCAGAAGCTAAAGAATCTCCAGCGCTTGGATTCATCTTTAACACTGACAGTGTGAAATCTGAAATTTCAGCAATCACTAACACAATGCAACAATTCGATACAGCTATCAACACTGGTACTGTAGACCCAGAAAAAGCTATTCCAGAATTGATGGAAAAATTGAAATCTGAAGGTGCATACCAAAAAGTATTGGATGAAATGCAAAAACAATATGACGAATTCTTGAAAAGCAAAAAATCATAAGACAAACTGATTTCGTGTATTCATTCCTAATTCCTAAAAATGTGATCACTGCCTTCCTTAGTTTTCTAGGGGAGGTAGTGATTTTTTGAAATAAAGACATAGATATTCCTGTTTTCTCATTTCCCTTAATTTAACCATTCAGGAAATCTCAAGTACCATTGAGGATTTGGAGTAAGGATTTGGAGAAATATGGTCTATATTAGAGATGTTATGAGTTTATAAAGGAGGGTTCACATGAAAA
This sequence comes from Streptococcus sp. M143, assembly GCF_000162495.1. Taxonomy (NCBI): domain Bacteria; kingdom Bacillati; phylum Bacillota; class Bacilli; order Lactobacillales; family Streptococcaceae; genus Streptococcus; species Streptococcus sp. M143. The sequence continues at coordinate 101,356 of NZ_GG730093.1, forward strand.
AGTATCAGCTTGTCTTCAAAATAAGTGCAGTCTTGTCTTACTTATTTTTCGTATTTGGCCTTTCTCAGCTAACTCTTATCGTCCAAAATTATTGGCAATTTTCTTCTCAGATAGGCAATTTCTTCTGGATTCGAAATATCTTGAGTTTGCTATTTAGCGGAGTCATGATTTGGATTTTGATTAAGACAGGCCATGGCTATCTCTTTCACATTCCAAGAAAAAAATGGCTTTGGTATTCGATTTTGACAGTATTAGTGGTAGTGTTCCAGATCTCTTTTAACGTTCAGACAGCTAAACATGTTCAGTCAACTGCTGAAGGTTGGGCCGTATTGATTGGTTATAGTGAAACCAATTTTGCTGAGCTAGGTATCTATATAACGTTGTTCTTTCTAGTGCCACTGATGGAAGAGTTAATCTATAGAGGATTACTTCAACACGCCTTCTTTAAACATTCGCGATTTGGCCTTGATTTACTTCTTCCTTCCATTTTGTTTGCTCTTCCTCATTTTTTAAGTCTGCCTAGTCTGTTAGATATTTTCGTTTTTACAACATTTGGAATCATTTTTGCTGGTTTGACCCGCTATACCAAGAGCATTTATCCATCCTATGCGGTGCATGTGATTAATAATATTGTAGCGACATTGCCATTTCTGCTGACTTTTTTACATAGGGTGTTTGGGTAAAATATTAGCATGAGAGTTAGGAATTATAGTTTTTCAATTTATAAGCGAGTTTCAGGAGGAAAATAAGAATGACACCATTAAAATGGTTTGCAGGAGGAAGTGAACGGCGTTGTGAAGCAATGGCTATCATAGATTATCTACTGGAAGATATAAAGGATGCGCCTCAACTGACTCCCTTGAAAAATCAGTTAGTGATTTATAAAAGACGATTAGAGGACGATGGGACCTCTACTCCGTTTATATTGAGCCAAATGAATGTTGACATCTCACGTGTGTTGATTGATAATAAGTTGATTTTGTCAGAAAATCAAGCTAAGCAAATCAAAAAATTGAGAGAATTATCTGCGATTCGCTATGGTTACTGATAAAGTGCAGTGGCAGGTCTCTCTATACAATTTCCGGTCAAATAAATTGCATTCGTTTTCCCAAGTGGGTATACTGGTATAGTTGAATGAAAAATTCTGAAAATTTAAGAATAGAAAAGAGAACAAATCTTATGGCAAAAGATATTCGTGTCTTACTTTACTACCTTTATACCCCAATTGAAAATGCAGAGCAATTTGCAGCAGATCACTTGGCTTTCTGTAAATCAATCGGTCTCAAAGGCCGTATCCTAGTCGCTGACGAGGGGATTAACGGAACCGTTTCAGGTGACTACGAAACAACTCAAAAATACATGGACTATGTTCACAGCCTCCCAGGCATGGAAGACCTCTGGTTCAAGATTGACGAAGAAAGTGAACAAGCCTTCAAGAAGATGTTTGTTCGCTACAAGAAAGAAATTGTCCACCTTGGTTTGGAAGACAACGACTTTGATAATGACATCAACCCACTTGAAACAACAGGTGCTTACTTGTCTCCAAAAGAGTTCAAAGAAGCCCTTCTTGACGAAGATACAGTGGTCCTTGACACACGTAACGATTATGAGTACGACCTAGGACACTTCCGTGGAGCTATCCGTCCAGACATCCGCAACTTCCGTGAGTTGCCACAATGGGTTCGTGACAACAAGGAAAAATTCATGGACAAGCGTGTCGTGGTTTACTGTACAGGTGGGGTTCGCTGTGAGAAATTCTCAGGCTGGATGGTCCGTGAAGGCTACAAAGATGTCGGTCAATTGCACGGAGGAATCGCAACTTACGGTAAAGACCCAGAAGTTCAAGGCGAGCTTTGGGATGGGAAAATGTACGTCTTTGACGAGCGTATCGCAGTTGATGTCAACCATGTCAATCCAACCATCGTAGGGAAAGACTGGTTTGATGGAACACCATGTGAACGTTATGTCAACTGTGGAAATCCCTTCTGTAACCGTCGTATCCTAACATCAGAAGAAAATGAAGACAAGTACCTTCGTGGATGCTCACACGAGTGCCGTGTTCACCCACGTAACCGCTATGTTTCAGAAAATGAATTGACACAAGCAGAAGTTGTTGAGCGCCTAGCAGCTATCGGTGAAAGCTTGGATCAAGCAGCTACTGTATAAGATCAAACAGTCCTCAGGGGCTGTTTTTCTATGCTTTTTATCTAAAAATCTTAAATTTGTTTCTGTATCTTTCAGGAAAATAGGGTATACTGTATGTAAACGATTTCAAAGGAGGCCAGTTATGGCGAAAACATTTTTTATCCCAAATAAAGAAAGTATTCTAGGACAACAGGAGGTCTTGACTGCCAAGTCCATCTTAGCCTTGGTAGATGGTTTGGAGACGCATAGTTATGATGCGGTCTATCTCCGTCAGCCCCTCAATCGTCTCGAGTATATCGAGTGTGGGATTGTAGGCCAGTCGCAATTTCTCTTTAAAGTGAACTATGCGGATAGCCGAAAAGGCTATCAAGTGGTGATTCCAGACTTTCTTACCAGAGCGGACTGGGAGATTGTAGAGGCTCTCCTCCAAGCCCTATCGAACAAGTTGGGGCAAGTGGTAGAAGGGCTAGAAGGATTTGACTTTGAAGCTTATTTCCGACAAACAGTTCAGAATTATCTAGCGGATAAAGCGACTCGTCTAGTCTATTGTCAAGGGCTCTTGGCCCCTATCTATCTCAACAAGGAATACCTCGAGAGCTTTTTGGCTGAGGATGGATTGGCACGTTTTGAAGAGCTGGTCAAGAAGGTTCAAGGCTCTGATGCCTACCTTGCCAGTGTGAAATTTTACCCAGACGCCCAAGGTAAGGTGCACGGTATCTACCACCTAGCCCAGGGAGTCAAGACGATTTTACCTAAGGAGCCCTTTGTACCAGCACCTTATACCGAGCAGTTGGCAGGCAAGGAGCTTGTTTGGGAGATTGACCTAGTGGCGATTTCTGGTGATGGGTCCAAAGCAGAAGACTATGAATCCATCGCTCGTCTAGACTACGAAAAATTCCTAGAGTCACTACCAGAAGCGTTTTATCAGCAACTAGATGCTAATCAACTAGAAGTACAAGCTATTTTGGGAAAAGATTTTGAGGAATTGGCAGCCGTCAAGTAGACACGGTTAAAAAAGAGTTAGTATAAAAAATCCCTGTCATTAACAAATGGCAGGGATTTTGGTTAAAAGAAGGTTAGGATACGAAGGTAGTCAACTGTCAGCGCGAGCTCTGCAATGAAGAAGGGTAAGAGAATGGCGCCATCAAGTAAGACAGCTAGCAGAAAACGATAAAATGGGTCGAGGCTGCTGGTCTTACTTGGCTTGCTAATCACAAAGAGATTGCCAAGGGCAAAGATGGCCATGCTTAGAAGAGTGAGGATACCAGCAAATCGCAAGCCACCAAAGAGTGCAAAGAAACTCGCTAGAGCTGTTAGGACAAGCGGGATAGCAAAGAGTCTGCTGTAACGATCGAAAGCTTCTTGGAATGTGAAGTCGTTCTCCTGATCCAGCACACGTCGGACGGTAAAGCCTCCCAAAATGATAGAAAAGTAAAATAGAGCGCTAGCGACCAAGATAGAAAGTCCAGCAAAGAAATCTAAAGGTGGGAGCTGGTTAGGAGAGCTATTAGCCATAGAAATCATATAGCCATAGTAGAGGTGCTTGATATGGTAGATACTAAAGAAAAGGTTAAACGAGGATAGCAGGGTGAGCAGGGCAAAGACACTATAACGATGCTTTTGGTCCGTAGTCTTGCTGGCAGTTGGTTCTTGGATAGCATCCAACAGCCAAGTTCAAAACAGTGCGATTTCTTCTTTGAATCTGGCTGTTTTACGAGGGTCAATATCTGGGATATAAGGGCTTTCTAAAGCCTTGCTGAGGATGCTTTTTTCTTTTGCAGTGTTTTCTTGCTTGCGTTCCTCTTCAGCTTTCCCTTCTCCCTCTTCCTCGGTTTGGGCTTCCTCAATTACTTTGGGAGTTTCCTCCTCATGCGTTTCCAGCTCTTTAGGTGAGACAGAAGTTTCTTCGTTTACTTGTAGCTCGGTCTCCACAGTTTCTGAAGTCTCAGGCTCGTTGGGCTGGTTTTCCGATTTCGTCTGAGGTGATTTCTTCTCAAGATCGGCACTTTCAAACCATTCTTGTGTCATGATGGAACCTCCTTTTTTATGGTTGTTTTCTACTTTTAGACTAGCAGATGAAAGCGTTTTTGTCAATGATTTCTAGGTGGAGCAGAGTATTCTTCTTCCTTGGGTAGGTAGATATCCTGGTTGGCTTTTATAATGAGCAGGTCCTTGACATCTGCTTTTTCTGTTTTGTAAGGGTTGGCAAGTTCATTCTCTTTTTGTCTAGGGTGTTCTCTTTGAGCTTTACGATAAATACCGCCATGCTTAGAAGAAATGTCTAAATTGATACGATCGAATTCTGTCTTAGAAAGAAAGAGTGTTAGGTCATTATGAGAGTCTAACTCAACCTTGCCGTGGATTTGGATATCTTCAACATGGAGATGTCTCCCTTCTGTCTTGACCTGACTATCTGTCAGTTCTGTTTTAAAGATATTGATGATATTGGGCGTTGTGAATTTGCTGTTTTTGATACGACTTCCTTCGATTCGGAGGAGATAGCCGTTTGTATTGAGGGTCGCATTTTCAAGGCTAGCATTTATGATAGTGGTCTGTCCACGATTGGCCGATACAGTGATAGCTTGTAGCTTTCTTCCTTTAGGGAGGGAGAGAACGACTTCGTCAAAACGGTGAGAATAACTGCTGGCAATACGAAGAAGGCCTTCGATTCCTGAGCCGAGAAAACGATGTTGGGAGGTTTGTTTGTCAGTGACGGTCAGTGTTTTGTCACTTATGCCAGTAGTCAGATCGTGACGGCCAGACACCGACGGATGATAGGTGATGTGAATCTTGTCATCTACAGACTCTGTGATGGTCAGACTGTGCTCCTCAAGGGTTAAATCAAGTTTTTCCACTTCGCTTCCAAAGGTCACTTCTTCGATACGATTGTCATAGACGGGGTCTTTTGACATGGCAAGCAAGCTTTGAATACCATTGGACTGGGCGCCGATAACTATCATGATAAAACCAAGAATAGTAGCAACCACACCAAAGATGAGAAATCCTTTCGTCAATTTACGCATGTCTGTCACCTCTCTTTCCTTTTTTTAGAATCCATTGCACCAAGCGGACGACCAGGAGGCCAAAGAAACGAGCTACATAGGAGATGCCTAGTAGAACAAGAGAAGAAGCACCGATAGCAAGCAAACCAGCCCCGAAAATTAAGATAAAGGCAGATTTAGCTTCGGCTAGGATGCTAAAACTTTCTACGATAAAGAGTCCGCCCAGCAGGATACCCGTCACAGAGACGGTAAAGAAGGCTAGAATGACAGCGACCGCTGCGATAAAAAGCCCGATGATTGCCATGAGGATGCCGATCCCGACCGGAATTCCGATAGGAGCTACTAGCAGAGCTAGAAGGGCAATGTGTAGCAGTTGACGGTCATTCTTTTGAGCAGGACCTTCATTGACTTTCTTGTCGAGGAGGTTAGAGAGGACATCATGAGCTGCTTCTTTTGGAGTTCCCAGACTGGCGATGAGCTCCTCTTCACCCTCTGTACCTGCATCGTCAAATAGTTCCTTAAAGTAGTCCATAGCTTCGATGCGGTCAGCTTCAGGCAGTTTATTGAGATAGGTTTCTAACTGAGTCAGATAGTCAGTTCTTGTCATGGCGGATACTCCCTTCTATGATGCCGTTGACGGTGTCGGTATAGAGCGTCCACTCTTCCTTTAGAGTAACGAGCTGCTCTACGCCCCGATTGGTCAAGGAGTAGTATTTGCGCATACGCCCCTGAAACTCTCTAGAGTAGGTGGTTAGAAAGCCACTGGCTTCCAATTTTTTGAGAATAGGATAGAGCGTAGATTCTTTGATATTGGCGATGAGCTTAATGGTTTGGCTAATCTCATAACCATAAGAATCTCCCTGCTCCAGTACAGCCAAGATGAGAAACTCGATCAAGGCAGAGGATGTTGGGAAGTACATGGGAAACCTCCTTTATATTATATAAAAATTTTATATATACTCTTTTCAAATATATTGTATCTCAATATGAAAGCCCTGTCAAGAAATATGTGTAAAAATTTTATATATAAAAAACTCCTAGTAAAAACTAGAAGTTTAGAGGATGTTGCCAGCCTTTATCTAAATTTTATCGTAGATTTCTTATACTTAATTTCCTTATCCAAAAGTTTTAATAGAGGAGTTACGTACTCAGGATTTGGAAACTTAGGACCGAAAATGACTTCATCGATTTGAATTGGATTTTCCCGTTCTACATAAAGTTTACCAATTCCAGATTCTTTATCAATTTTTATTTTATCATTACTTGGGTCTAGATTAGCATAGCGCAAGATACGCAACTCGTCCTCATATTTGTAATCTACAGATTTAAACAAGTAACGAATTTCCTCTATACAGTCAGAAATCGCTTTTTGATAAAAATCATCTCCTTTGTTCAAATCCTTATCTATTTTTTCCTTTAAAGCTTCCAAGAATTCTTCTAATTTTTTGATTTCATACTCGTTAAAGAGCTCTGTTTTTTCTATGCTAAACTTACCACCTGAGTCATTGACATAGGCTATTCGGTAGAGATAATCCACATTTCCTTTTGAACCATTACCCTTTTCTTCAGAATTCGGTTCAGTTCCTTCGTCATTAACAGTATCGGCTAAATCATCCTTCTCACTCTGAAAGATAGATTTTTCAAAACCGCTATTTAATTCAGATTTAATTAAAGACATCTTATCAGAAAATTCTAAAGAGATTTTTTCTTGACGCCAAGAAACATCATTGAAGGATGAAAATCTAGAAAAATCATCTTCCCTAAGTACAATACAAACACCTTTGGCATCATCACCATACTGGGACCACATGGCTAAATCATCCGTTTTAATCGTAAAGCTCATTAAAAACCATGAACTTGGCTCCAAAGCATCTCGTCTATCTAAACCCAAGATCTTTTCTATGATGATACCTTCCTCAGGATCATTCATATAATTCGCATTATTCAAACGAGTTTTTCCAGATATGGAAAAGTTTGATCCCTCCTTCTGATTCAATAGATTTTGAAGCACACTCCCTTTGGTGTAGTGCCCAAATTTAAAATTCTTCTTTTTGCTTTTATCTTTCAATCCTAGTTGATACTTAATTTTTTGAACATACTGGTAAATAGACAGTAAGTTTTTTAGTTCATCCGAGTCTTCTTTATAACGCTCTGCCCACATTTGTAAAATAGCATATTTGGTGTTCTTTAAAAGACCTTCTTTTAAGATAAAGTTGAATAGCATGTACTCCTCACTGTCACAAACATTGTCATTACTAAAAAATAGATCATCAAAATTTTGTATCATAAATTTGGAAAATTTATCATAGAGATTTTTAATTGTTTCTGTGGTTTGAAGACGTTCATCTGAATCCGTTTGATGATTAAATAAGCTTGTTAAGAACACGCCATATATAAAAGCGATTTCTTCAGATTCTCGGAAGGGTTCATGTTCATGCAATTCCTGTAATTTCTTAGCAGTGGTTTCGAGTTTATTTAACTCAGTCTGCTTATTTGATAAATTGAACAAAATCATAGCATACGGCAAAGCTATATCAGGCGAATCCTGGAATTGTTGCTGTAATTTCTCTAATTTTTTGACAGTAGCCTCTAGTTCTTTCAACTCAGTCTGTACGTTTGACAAATTAACCAAAATCATGGCATACGGCAAAGCTATATCATGTGAATCCTGGAATTGTTGCAGTAATTTCTCTAATTTTTCGACAGTAGCCTTCCGTTCTTTCAACTCAGTTTGCTTGGTTGATAAATTGACCAAATC
>NZ_GG730093.1:109860-413256 GCF_000162495.1 Streptococcus sp. M143
AAAAATCATGGCATACTGCAAAGCTATATCAGGCGAATCCTGGAATTGTTGCTGTAATTTCTCTAATTTTTCAGCAGTAGTCTCTAGTTCTTTCAACTCAGTTTGCTTGGTTGACAAATTGAACAAAATCCTGGCATAACGTAAAGCTATATCAGGCGAATCCTGGAATTGTTGCAGTAATTTCTCTAATTTTTCAGCAGTAGCCTTCCGCTCCTTCAACTCAGTTTGCTCGGTTGATAAATTAACCAAAATCATGGCATACGGCAAAGCTATATCAGGCGAATCCTGGAATTGTTGCTGCAATTTCTCTAATTTTTCGACAGTAGCCTCGATCTCCTTTAACTCAGTTTGCTTGGTTGACAAATCGAACAAAATCCTGGCATACCGCAACGCAATGTCTTCTGATTCAGGATATTGTTCATAAATTATTCTTGCTTTTTCTGCTAGAGTTTCACAGGCAGTCTTATCTGTCTCCTTGGCTGATAAGCCAACGAGCTTATCTAACTCTGCTAAACTTTGATCCAAATTGTATTTCAGTTCATCCATCCTGTGCACCTCACTTAAAATAGTAGCTATCTTATAAACCAATTTATTTTTCCTATGACAATTAGTTTCTATACATCTTATTATATCAAAAATGCCATCTTTCTGCTAACAGATGGATGATGCTTTTTGTTGATATAAGTATCAAAAAAGCCAGACAGAGTCTAGCTTTGCATTGTTTATATCTGAGAAGTATTTTAGAAAAATTAAAGTATCTTATCAGCCCGATCCACCATAAAGAGCGAGACGGTCATGATGATGTCAACAGTAAGAAGAGCAAGGACGGCTGGGATCCAAGATTGGAAAAGGTCAAAACTGTAACCAAACAAGGTAGGACCAAAAGCTGCTAAGATGTAGCCCCCTGTTTGCGCTAGTCCTGACAGCTGGGCTGTCTTTTCAGGCGAACTGGTTTTAAGAGAAAAGCAAACCATGAGGTAGGGGAAGAGGGCGCTACAGGCCGTTCCAATTAAGAGATGGGCGACTAACCAGTAGAGGAAATTATTGGTTGGATACGAGAGCATGGCAATTCCTGTCATACCAGCGATAGAGATAATTGCCAGCATGATTCGACGATGACCATCTGACAGACGAGTCGTTAGACTTGGGACAGTCATGGAAAAAGGAATGCTGATCAGCGAGAAGATAGAAGCCAGAAGAGCCGCATCACTATTAGAAATACCAGCACTAACAGCCATAGTTGGCAACCAAGTCATACTTGTATAAAAGAGCAAGGACTGAAGCCCGCCAAAGATAATGATAGCCCAGACATCTTTACTTTTTAGAATATTCTCTTTGACTTGCTTTTCTTTTTGGCTTTCTAGGTGGTGGTTGTGGCGATGATTTGGCAACCAGACTAGCAGAGTGACCAGACAGAGAAAACTGAGAACGAGGATGAGGCCCTTCCAAGAACTAGCTTGGGTGATAGGGACCGAAAGATAAGAAGCGATAGCTGTCGAAATTCCCATGGCAGTGACATAGAGAGTTGTTAGGAAACTAATCTTTTGAGGCTGATTTGCCTGGATCATACTTGGGAGGAGTACATTGAAGATCGCAATGCTTGCTCCGATGATCAGAGTTCCTAGATAGAGAAGGGGAAGATTGAAAATCCGAATGACAGAGCCAACAGTTAAGAGAAGGAGACAGTAGGTGAAGAGATGTTCCAACCCGATTTTTTGTGCCAAGCGACTCGCAAAAGCAGAGAAAAGAGCAAACATCAAGAGAGGGAGACTGGTTAAAATCCCAAGAGAGCTGACCTCAACTCCTAGTCCCTGAGCAATATCCCCTAAAATGGTTGGAAGAGCAGTAAAAGGAGAGCGTAAAACAGTCCCGATTAAGACAATTCCTAGAACAAAAAAGAGTGATTGTTTTTTCATAAAAACCTCGATAGGATGATTTTAATAACAGCTTATTTTAAGGTTTTTTTCTTACAATGTCAAGGAGAGGACTGCTAAGAAAGTTAGAACGATTTAACTGAAAATAGAGTGAAAGGGGACGGATTTCTTTACTAGAATTTTCCTTGATTTGATATAAAAATAGGAAACTAGGAAATTTTGTGATAAAATAGTGGAAGGAAATCTATAAATTGGAGAAAAACTGTGTCTGAAAAGCAAAAAATCAGCGTCTTGATGTCGGTCTATGTAAAGGAAAATCCGACGTTTTTAAGAGATGCTATCAAGAGTATTCAAAACCAGACCTTGGAACCAAGTGAGCTTGTTCTTGTTGAGGACGGGCCGCTCACGCCCGAACTCTATCAAGTGCTAGATGAAGTGGAAGCGCAGTCAGAGATTCCAGTTAAGCGTTGCCCCTTAGAGCAAAATCAAGGTTTAGGTTTGGCTCTTCGATACGGTGTTTTACAGTGTCAGTATGATATCATCGCTCGCATGGATACAGATGATATAGCGGTAGCTGACCGCTTTGAAAAGCAAGTCCAACTAATGGAGCAGGAAAATCTGGACCTCTTAGGCGGGCATATCGCAGAGTTCATTGACAATCCTGACGAGATTGTTTCTTACCGTCGTGTTCCTACTCAGCACGCAGACATTGTGGCTTATCAGAGAATGAGAAGCGCTTTTAACCATATGACAGTCATGTTTAAAAAGGACATGGTCCTCAAGGCGGGCAACTACGAAGATGGCCTTTACATGGAGGATGACCTCCTTTGGCTCAATATGATTGCTGCAGGTGCCAAGACTGGGAACCTAGCTCAAATCTTGTGTAAGGTTCGTGTCGGTGCAGGGATGTTTGAGCGTCGAGGTGGCTTGCGTTACCTTAAACTCTATCGTCAAGCTCGCCAACGGATGCTTGAGCGAGGGCAAATTTCTTACATGGAATATGCTAAAAGTGTAGCCATTCAGGCCATTGTTGCACTTTGTCCAGGCTTTGTACGTCAGTTTATTTTTGTAAAATTATTAAGAAAAAATAAATAGTATTGTAAAAGATAAAATAGCCAAAAAATGTTATAATAACAATATATTTAAATTCTTTTAAGAAAGAGTAAATTCCTATGAATAAAAAACTAACAGATTATGTAATTGATCTGGTTGAAATTTTAAATAAACAGCAAAAGCAGGTGTTCTGGGGTGTATTTGATATTATTAGTATGGTGGTTTCCATCATCGTGTCTTACATTCTCTTTTATGGCTTGATTAACCCAGCACCTGTAGACTATGTTATCTATACTGGTTTGGCTTTCCTTTTCTATCAAATCATGATTGGATTTTGGGGGCTCAATGCGAGTATTAGTCGCTATAGTAAAATCACAGATTTCTTAAAAATCTTTTTTGGCGTAACCGTCAGTAGCATTGTCTCTTACGGACTTTGCTACGCCTTTCTTCCTCTATTTTCTATCCGGTTCATCATACTCTTTATCTTATTGAGTACCTTCCTCATCTTACTCCCTCGTATCACTTGGCAGCTGATTTATTCTAAGCGCAAGCAGGGTAGTGGGGAGGGCGAACACCGCCGTACCTTCTTGATTGGTGCTGGTGATGGTGGGGCCCTCTTTATGAACAGCTACCAACACCCAACTAGTGACCTTGAGTTAGTGGGAATTTTAGATAATGATGAGAAGAAAAAGGGACAAAAACTAGGTGGAATTTCCGTTTTGGGTTCTTATGATAATCTGCCTGAATTGGCCAAACGCCACCAAATCGAGCGCGTCATCGTAGCCATCCCTTCGCTTGATCCGTCAGAGTACGAACGTATCCTGCAGATGTGTAATAAACTCGGTATCAAATGTTACAAGATGCCCAAGGTTGAAACAGTTGTTCAGGGACTTCACCAACCAGGTAGCGGTTTCCAGAAGATTGACATCACAGACCTTTTGGGGCGTCAGGAAATCCGTCTCGACGAATCCCGTCTTGGTGCAGAGCTTACAGGCAAGACCATCTTGGTGACAGGAGCAGGTGGTTCGATTGGTTCGGAGATTTGTCGTCAGGTCAGTCGCTTCAATCCTGAACGCGTGATTTTGCTTGGGCATGGTGAAAACTCCATCTACCTCGTTTATCATGAATTGATCCGTACATTCCAAGGGATTGATTATGTTCCTGTTATTGCAGATATTCAGGACTATGACCGTCTTCTACAAGTGTTTGAACAGTACAAACCAGCCATCGTTTATCATGCTGCCGCTCACAAACACGTTCCGATGATGGAACGCAATCCAAAAGAAGCCTTCAAGAACAATATCCTAGGAACCTATAATGTTGCCAAGGCTGTTGATGCAGCCAAAGTACCTAAGATGGTCATGATTTCGACTGACAAGGCGGTCAATCCACCGAATGTTATGGGCGCAACCAAGCGCGTGGCAGAATTGATTGTTACTGGCTTTAACCAACGTAGCAAATCAACCTACTGTGCAGTCCGTTTTGGGAATGTTCTCGGTAGCCGTGGTAGCGTGATTCCTGTCTTTGAACGTCAGATTGCTGAAGGTGGCCCTGTAACGGTGACAGACTTCCGCATGACACGTTACTTCATGACTATTCCAGAGGCTAGCCGTCTAGTAATCCATGCTGGCGCTTATGCCAAGGACGGAGAAGTCTTTATCCTCGATATGGGCAAACCAGTCAAGATCTATGATTTGGCTAAGAAAATGGTGCTTTTAAGCGGGCACACGGAAAGTGAAATTCCAATCGTTGAGGTCGGTATTCGTCCGGGTGAAAAACTCTATGAGGAACTCTTGGTTTCGACCGAATTGGTTGATAACCAAGTCATGGACAAGATTTTCGTTGGTAAGGTAAATGTCATGCCACTAGAAGCCATCAATCAGAAAATTGAGGAGTTCCGTTCACTCAGTGGAGATGAGCTTAAAGAAGCGATCATTTCCTTTGCAAATGAAACAACTCATATTGAGTAAGAGTGACTCATACAATTAAACATAAATCAAAGACCAAGGTTTTGTATAGACAGAACCTTGGTCTTTTTACTCTGTAGTTTGAAGTTATTAGCTTGTTATAGCTGACTGATGATATCATCGATTGTATGGGCAATCCAGTCGGGTTGATAGCTGAGCAAATCAGCCTCTTCTCCAAATCCCCAAGTGACAGCAAACTTTTTAATGCCAGTTTCTTGGGCTCCAATCATATCAAACTTGGTATCCCCGATGATGAGGACTTGGTCTGCAATGAGTTGATGCGTTTGCAAGGCGTAACGGATAACATCCGCCTTGTGTGGTGTTTCTGGACTAGAACCGTAAATGCCGTCAAAGAAATGATGGATTCCCAGATTTTTAGTCATATCATGAGCAGTAGGAGTATTCTTTGTTGTGGTGATATAGAGAGGATAGTTTTGCGAGAGTTCTTGAAGCAATTCCGTCATTCGGGGGAAGAGTTGCGCTTCGTGGATCCCTTTTTTCTTGTAGTAAGAACGGTAGGTTTGAACAGCTTCCGAGATTTGCTCCTTTGGGAGACAAGTTGCAAAACTAGTTTCAAGCGGTGGACCCATGAAACCACGAATTGTTTTAGCATCAGGAGTCGGAACTCCCAGTTGTTCAAAGGTATGAGTAAAGGAATTGTGGATCCCGATGGAACTGTCAACGAGGGTTCCGTCTAGATCGAAAAAGATGGCTGAGATTGATGACATAGTTTCTCCTATTAGATAAGGTTATTCTCCGAAGATTTCTTTTTGTAGGCGACGGCCAGTAGGGGTGGCAGCGAGTCCACCTTCAGCCGTTTCTCGGAAGGCAGTTGGGAGGCTGGATCCGACTTGGTACATGGCATCGATGACTTCGTCAACAGGGATCTTAGACTCGATACCTGCCAAGGCCATATCAGCCGCGATAAAGGCAAAGCTGGCTCCCATGGCATTGCGCTTGACACAGGGAACCTCGACCAAACCAGCGACGGGGTCACAGATGAGACCTAGCATATTTTTAATGACAAAAGCGATGGCTTGGCTAGCTTGATAGGGCGTTCCACCTGCAGCCAAGGTCAAGGCTGCGGCACTCATGGCAGAGGCAGAGCCAACTTCGGCCTGGCAGCCACCTTCAGCACCTGAAATAGAAGCGTTGTTTGCGATAACCAATCCAAAGGCACCCGCAGCAAAGAGGAAATCCAGCTGTTCTTCGTGGCTAAGGTCAAGTTTTTGAATAGCTGCAGTAAGAACGGCAGGCAGACAGCCAGCACTTCCTGCGGTTGGAGTGGCGCAGACCAAGCCCATTTTAGCGTTGTGTTCGTTGACCGCGATGGCATTTCGGGCAGCTGATAGGATGGTAAAGTCAGACAAGGCCTTGCCACTTTTGAGATGGCGATCTAGCTTGGCTGCATCGCCACCCGTTAGCCCACTGCGGGATTTGTTTTCACTGAGGCTGAGCTCGACAGAGGCTTTCATGACCTCTAGATTGCGCTCCATGAGGAGGAGCACTTCTGCACGTTCCCGGCCGGTCAGTTCATGTTCTGTTGCAATCATGAGTTCTGCGACATTTCCTTGGAAGTCTAGATCCGCCTGCTCGACCAATTCTTTGATAGAATAAAACATGTTTCCTCCTACTTAAAGAAATTGACATTATGAAGATGAGGGATTTTTCGGATTTCTTCAATCGCCTCTTCACAACTTCGACTATCGACTTCGATAATCATGATGGCTTTTTCTCCAGCTTTTTCCCGAGTCACATTCATCTGGGCGATGTTGATATCAAAACGAGAGAGGGCTTCTGTAACATGAGCAATCATCCCCGGAATATCCTGATGCACGATGATGATGGTCGGGGTATTCATGTTGAGAGAGACGGCAAAACCATTGAGTTCCGTAACTTGGATATTTCCCCCACCGATGGAAATCCCTGTCACACTAATGGACTTATGGTCATTCTTTACAGTGATTTTAGTGGTGTTAGGGTGAGGAGCATTGCTGTCTTTCTGAATGGTCCAGACAATCTTGATGCCCCGTTTATGGGCAATCTCGAGACTGTTTGGGATGTCGGGATCATCCGTATCCATACCTAAAATACCAGCGACGAGAGCAAGATCCGTTCCATGACCACGGTAGGTCTTGGCAAATGAGTTAAATAATTGGAATTCTACCTCTGTTGGCATATCGCCAAAGATGGAGGAGACGATTTTTCCGATACGAACGGCACCAGCTGTATGGCTACTTGATGGGCCAATCATGACAGGCCCGATAATATCAAAGACAGATTGAAAACGAAGTGATTGCATCTGTTTCCCCTTACAAAGATTCTTATATCTATTATATCAAAGAATGAACCTCCGCGCTTATTTCCCTTATCAAAACCTCAAAATGATTAAAGATAGTATAAAACAAGGTCT
This sequence comes from Streptococcus sp. M143, assembly GCF_000162495.1. NCBI lineage: Bacteria > Bacillati > Bacillota > Bacilli > Lactobacillales > Streptococcaceae > Streptococcus > Streptococcus sp. M143. The sequence continues at coordinate 117,168 of NZ_GG730093.1, forward strand.
TTTGTGACAAAAACCTCCGTAAAACGGTAAATATAAAACATTTTTGTAATATTTCTACATATAACCGTTAAACAACGGTAACATTTAAAAGGTATCATAGATATATTCAATAGAAGGAGAATTTTTAGATATGACATTAACAACTAAAAAAATCAAAACAACTATCGCAGGAGTAGCAGCTTTGCTTGCTTTCTTTGTACCAGCCCTTGCCTCTGCACAAGAAACTGTAACTTACACTGTTAAATCAGGTGATACTCTTTCAGAAATCGCTGAGAAGTACAACACTACTGTTGAAAAATTGGCGGCAAAAAACAACATCAAAGATATTCATCTTATCTATGTTGACCAAGTTTTGGTTATTGAAGGAACAGCTTCTACTGCAGCTCCAGCAGCAACAACGGAAGAAACAGCTCCAGTAGCTACAGAAACAGTTGAAGAAGCTCCAGCAGCAACAACAACTTATGAAGCCCCAGCTGCACCTGCAACTCCAGCAGCAGAAAGCAACACTGCAGCAGCTTCTACTGTAAGTGGTTCTGAAGCAGAAGCCAAAGAATGGATCGCTCAAAAAGAATCAGGTGGTAGCTACACTGCTACAAACGGACGTTACATCGGACGTTACCAATTGACAGATTCATACTTGAACGGTGACTACTCAGCTGAAAACCAAGAACGTGTAGCAGATGCCTACGTTGCAGGACGTTACGGTTCATGGACAGCTGCTAAGAACTTCTGGCTTAACAACGGTTGGTATTAAGAATACAAGAGTCCTTTAGGGCTCTTTTTTGTTTACAAAGATGTTAACTTCTCGCTCTAGCTCTGTTAGTAAGTGTTCATCTTCTACTAGTTTAGCTAAGGAGAGTCCATTCTGTATCAACTGAGCATCATTAGCACAAATGCCGATACGAATATAGGAAAACGCAAGTGTATCGTACTGTTTGCTTGCTTTTGCCTCCTCTAAGAGAGTGTAGCAAAGCTGTTTGCAAAGCAACTTATCACCATTGTAAAGATAAAGGGTTGAGAGATTCAGAAGCAACATCATACGAAGCTGAAAGACAGGACTATAGTGTTTATAAACCTCTAGTCGTTCGAGAATTTTTTCGGTAATCTGATGAATATACTCCATAGGAAAAGCAAAGAGAATGGTATTAAGGACTTTGAGGTCACTCTCATACCAAGTATCTTGTTTCTCAATCTTATCCCATAATCTGTTTACAATGTTGTCAACCTTACTTGACAATTTTTCTATCCCATTTTCACGGATGTAGATAACGATTTCGAGCATATCTTGCAACTGCTGGATGGGAAAATCATGATGTGTTTTTAGATAATGTTGGCATTTTTTGAGTAATTTACTTAAGTCGCTCGTACCACTAATAGAAGCCATTTTTAGAAAAGTCTGCATGATAGTTGATCGTTCACTTGGGTGGTAGAGATGGCAAATATATTCAAACTCTTCAAAACTCATATTAATTTGCTGGAGAAGAAATTCCATATTCTCATATTTTGGAGTTGTCTTGCCACTTTCTATTTTTGATAGGCTGGTTCTTGAGAGAACACCCCCACAGACCTCTTCTTGAGTCAATCCTTTTGACTCACGGATTTCTTTATAAACATTTCCAAAATCGTAGCGCATGATTCCCTCCTTATTTGTGAAAAAAGTTAACAATAAATTGAAACTGATTAAAAATATTGTATCATAGTAATATAAAAAGTAAAAAAGAAATCTAAAATAAATTTGTGAAAAAGGTTAACAAATTTTACGACAAGGTATATTGTATTTTATAATCAAGATGATGAAGTACTAAGGGGGTATCAAATGTATAAAAAAGTATATCGTCTGTTGTTATTTATGTTATGGATGGTTATTTTCTTCCCTTGGGGATGGCTCTTATAAAATTTTGATTAAGTAAAACGAAAGGAAGGTGAGTCCAATGGACTTCAATGTTTACAAATGAACCAATTCATCTGTTTCTGTGAAACAGTTCAAGATATAAGATGTGAGGAAAATATCATGAAAAAATTAGTAAAAATTGGTGTCGCAACCGTAATGGCATGTGGTCTGCTTGCTACGACAAATGCTTTAGCAGTATGGGTAGATGGTGGTCAATGGAACTATGGAGTAGGTTGGACAGGAACTTTTGGATATTCTGATTATTTACATTCTACTCGCTCTCATACAGCAACTGTCCGACATGGAGGTAGAATCTCTAAGGATCGTCAGGGTCCTAGGGTTTGGGCACAAGCTTCCCTTACTAAAATTCCGCCAACAGGATTAGAATATTTCTATGGATTTTAAGTGAAATTTTCCCTCTCCTATTAGGAGAGGGAGAACTTTATTGGAGGTATCTTTATGAAAAAAATCAGTAATTTCTGTATGTTACTACTGCTTCTGTGTACCACTTTCTTTGTTTTTAATGTAAACTATACACGAGAAGTAGTTCGGATTCAGGAAATGGGAAAGACAGCGAGTTCTTTGGATGTATACTTGAAAGATGTCAATGAACCTGCAGAATCTGTTCTTCGATTTTTTGAGTATGTATCAAAGGAATACAAAGTATCCATCATCAAAACAGACAGTGGTGATGAGGTAATCAAGTCTGGTGTTTTTGATAAAGATACCTTCCCCTACCAAGAGTTTGGGATTTCTTCCCTTGGTTTTACCACAGATGGTGAAGGAGTCTACAGTAATAAAGAAATTTCCAATAAACTTGGTACGATTCCGACCTTTCTAAAAGCCAAGCCTATTCAGCTTATGACTTTTCAAGCCTACATCAAGGATACATCTCGTAGTTTAAATGGTCGCTACACGATTAGTTCGGCTCAAGAGATGGATAGAGATCAGATTTTACAGAAGTGGAGTGATTTTTTCAAGACTGACCAGACTACCTTGCTAGAGCCAACCTACAAAAGTGCAGTGGAAGTCTTAAATCGAGATTTGCTCTTATCTGCTATTATTTTTGTCTTGGCTATTTTGCTTCTTGTCTTAGTAACAGTGTATCAGCCAATGATGGAGATGAAAAGAGTTGGGGTACAAAAATTACTTGGTTTTCAAGATCGGGCTGTTTTAGCTGATGTTGTGAAAGGCAACCTCTACCTCCTCCTAGGTGGGGCGCTTGTGATTAATCTAGGGGTGTTTTTCTTGCTTGATTATAAGCCGAAAGATTTGTTCCCTATGCTGTGGTTGTCTCATTTTTTGCTTTTGCAGCTTTATCTCTTTATCAGTTGGTTGACCTATCTCTTGATCCAAAAAATGACAATCAGCTCTCTGCTGAAAAGTTTTTCATCTTTTAAATTTGGTTTACTCTTTAATTATTTGATGAAAATTGGAACTACCATTTTACTGACAGTCTTGCTAGTTGGGGTAGGAAAAAGTTTGGAGCAAGAAAACAAAGAGTTGGATTACCAGAAACAGTGGATCAGTCAAGGAAATTATCTGACCTTGGAAACTTTCCAACTCAATGATAACCTGTGGCAAGAGCAGTTGGCAGGCTCAGGGCAAGCAGTGGATTATTTCTATCGATTTTATCAGGATTTGGTAGAAAAAACGCAGGCGGGCTATGTGCAAAGTAGCAGTCTTCCTGTAAAAAATTTTGTCAAATTAGAACAGATTCAGCAATATCAGTTAACAGATACGGTGGATGTTTACTATGCTAATCGCAATTTTCTAAAGAGCAAGGGATTCAAGTTACCCGATACCGGCACTAAAAAAGTTATTTTGATGCCAGCAAGTACGAAAGGTGAAGAAGATAAGAATCAGCTCTTGGGGAAATTAATTGCCTATCTTTCGATGAAGTATGAAGAGCAGCAAAAACGAACGATAGAGGAGATGGATATCGAGATTGCTTACTATGAGGGTGATTGGTCATTCTTCCCCTATAACGAAAAGCGAAAGGAAAATCTCTACAATCCAATTATTAGCTTGGTCAATGATTCCGATATGATGTGGGATGAAAAAGCCTCCCTGTCTACAACAGGTTTAAATAACCCGATTAAAATCGAAAATACGGCTCAACATCAAAAAGAGGTAACAGCGTTAGTTGAGAAATTATCAGATGGGAATTATTTAAAATTTTCATCTATTCAAGTCATTCAACAAGATAAAGTAGATTCTTATCGAGATGCTGTTCGGAATTTCAATATACTCTTTGCTTTGGTTGGTCTTCTTAGTATGATGATTTCCTACTTCTTATTAGTAACAACTTTCTTATTGAAGCGAACAGACATTATCACCAAGAAGTTTATGGGCTGGAAATTGATAGATCGGTATCGCTCCTTGCTGGGTCTTCTATTAGCTGTTTATAACCTTCCTTTTATGATTTTGCTATTCTTTACACAGGCACTTTTCCCTCTCCTACTTTTTGCAGGATTTACAGGCTTAGATATCCTGTTTGTGCTTTTCTTGGGTTCTAAGATGGAAAAACGAAATGTAGTGCAGTTATTGAAAGGGGATCACTTATGATAAAGTTGGAAAATGTTACGAAAACCATTGGGAAAAAAGTTATTTTGGAGAACTTATCTCTAAAAATTAACCAAGGAGATTTAGTTGCCATTGTTGGAAAAAGTGGCAGTGGCAAGTCAACCTTGTTAAATCTCTTGGGTTTGATAGATGGCGATTACAGTGGACATTATGAAATTTTCGGTCAGCAAAATGTACCTGTCAATTCTGTTAAGTCGCAAGCGATTATCCGCGAACATATCTCCTATCTGTTTCAAAACTTTGCTCTGATTGATAATGAAACGGTAGAGTATAATCTCATGCTCGCTCTAAAGTATGTAAAATTATCCAAGAAGGACAAAGTCAAAAAGATAGAAGAAATTTTAGAGAGAGTGGGGTTGCCATTAATTCTACATCAAAAGGTTTCAGAGTTATCTGGAGGAGAACAGCAGCGAATCGCAGTTGCTAGAGCCATTTTAAAACCCAGCCAGCTCCTTTTAGCAGATGAACCAACCGGTTCTCTAGATCCTGAAAATCGAGATTTGGTTTTGAACTTTCTCTTAGATATGAACAAGGAAGGTAAAACGGTCATTATCGTTACCCACGATGCCTATGTAGCTCAACAGTGCCATCGAGTCATTGAATTGTGAAAGAGAATGTGGAGAGTTCGTTGCTCTCTTCATCTTACTTGTAATTGGACAATTGTATTTTTAAAAAAATTAAATAGTATAAATAAGCTTATTATGTGTAAAAATATATCATATAATAAGCTTTTTCTTAATTTTAATGAAATAAAATACAGTTTTTCCTTGACAAACGAGAACGAGAAGAGTATTATTTATACAATAATAAAGTATAAAAATTAAAGGAGGCTCTTCTATGAATAAAGTGAAGAAGGTGTTGATGACGATGTTTGGTTTGCTTATGTTTCCCTTATTATTTGCTTGTAGTAACACTCAATCCCAAGGTGTTGAAGCCATTAAGGCTAAAGGAAAATTGGTGGTGGCCCTAAATCCAGAGTTTGCTCCATTTGAATACCAGAAATTGGTCGATGGGAAAAATCAGATTGTAGGTTCAGACGTTGAGCTAGCCAAAGCCATCGCAAAAGAACTAGGTGTAGAAGTGGAGTTCTCTCCAATGAGTTTTGACAATGTACTAGCTAGTCTTGATTCAGGTAAGGCCGATCTTGCCATATCAGGTGTTTCTAAAACGGAAGAGAGAAGTCAAGTTTACGATTTTTCAATTCCCTACTACACTTCGAAAAATAAGGTTATCGTAAGAAAATCTGAATTAACGAATTACCAATCAGTCCAGGATTTGGCTCAGAAAAAGGTTGGAGCGCAGAAAGGTTCTATCCAGGAAACTCTGGCTAAAGAAACCTTGCAGGATTCTTCTCTCGTTTCACTTCCTAAAAATGGAAATTTGATAACAGATTTGAAATCAGGGCAACTGGATGCGGTTATCTTTGAGGAACCAGTGGCGAAAGGATTTGTAGAGAATAATCCAGACCTAGCCATCGCTGAGTTTGATTTTGACAATGACAAAGAAGATTCCTACGCTGTTGCGATGAAAAAAGATAGTAAGGAATTGAAAGAAGCGGTTGACAAAACCATCCAGAAGTTGAAGGATTCTGGGGAGTTGGACAAATTGATTGACGATGCTTTTAAAGCCTCTATCGAAAAATAGAAAGAAGGAAGAGAAATGAGTAAGGAAAAAGTCATTTTAGCCTATTCAGGTGGATTGGATACATCAGTTGCTATTACATGGTTAAAAAAAGACTATGATGTGATCGCTGTTTGTATGGATGTGGGTGAAGGAAAAGATTTGGAGTTCATCCACGATAAAGCTCTCAAGGTTGGGGCTGTAGAGTCTTATGTCATTGATGTTAAGGAAGAATTTGCAAATGACTATGTTTTAGTGGCCCTTCAGGCTCATGCTTACTATGAACAGAAGTATCCCTTGGTATCTGCTCTGAGTCGCCCTCTTATTTCAAAAAAACTCGTTGAAATAGCTCATCAGACGGGGGCAACCACAATTGCCCATGGTTGTACAGGTAAGGGAAACGACCAAGTTCGGTTTGAAGTCTCTATCGCAGCTTTGGATCCCAATCTAAAGGTAGTTGCGCCTGTTCGTGAGTGGAAATGGTCTCGTGAAGAAGAAATCCAATATGCCAAAGAAAATGGCGTCCCAGTTCCAGCTGACTTTGACAATCCTTACTCTGTCGATCAAAATCTTTGGGGACGTGCAAATGAATGTGGTGTTCTGGAAAACCCTTGGAACCAAGCACCAGAAGAAGCATTTGGAATCACATCTTCTCCAGAAGAGGCACCAGACAGTCCAGAATTTATTGACATTGAGTTTAGCTGCGGGGTGCCCATCTCCCTCAATGGTGAGAAGATGAAAGTAGCGGATTTGATTCAAAAGCTAAATGAAATTGCGGGCAAACACGGTGTCGGTCGTATTGACCATGTGGAAAATCGCCTAGTCGGTATTAAGTCAAGAGAGATTTATGAGTGCCCAGGCGCTGTGACTTTATTGGCAGCTCATAAGGAGATTGAAGACTTGACTCTTGTGAGAGAAGTGGCTCATTTCAAACCTATTATCGAAAATGAGTTGTCCAATCTCATCTATAATGCCTTATGGTTTAGCCCAGCAACTCGGGCTTTGATTGCCTATGTCAAGGAGACACAGAAAGTTGTCAATGGAACTGCAAAAGTTAAACTCTATAAGGGGAATGCTCAGGTAGTGGCTCGGAAATCACCAAATTCTCTTTACGATGAAAATTTGGCGACTTATACCAGTGCGGATACCTTTGACCAAGATGCGGCTGTTGGATTTATCAAGCTTTGGGGGCTTCCGACTAAGGTTTATTCAGAAGTTCAGAAAAATGTTGAGTAGTGACGCGATAGAAAGGGACGACAGGATATGTCGAAAAATACAAAATTATGGGGTGGTCGATTTGAAGGCACTGTGGAAGATTGGGTAGAGCAGTTCGGTGCGAGTATTTCCTTTGACCACCAGCTGGCAAAATTTGATTTGATGGGTTCCCTAGCTCATGTTCAAATGCTAGGACAGACTGGCATTTTGAGCTTGGAAGAGGCAGAGCAGATCCAAGATGGTCTGAAAGCTTTGTTGCGAGATTTAGAGGCAGGGGAGCTTCATTTTGATATTGCAAATGAAGATATTCATATGAATATGGAAGTGTTGCTGACAGAGAAAATCGGTCCTCTGGCTGGGAAACTACACACGGCTCGTTCTCGGAATGACCAAGTCGCAACGGATATGCACTTATATCTAAAGGAGCAGCTTGGCCATGTCTTGGATAAGTTGGCGAATCTGAACAGTGTTTTGCTGGATTTGGCTGAAAAACATGTGGAAACCATCATGCCAGGCTATACCCATTTGCAGCACGCCCAACCGATTAGCTTTGCCCACCATCTCATGGCTTATTACAATATGTTCCAAAGGGATAGCGAGCGCTTTGCATTTAACTTGAAACATACGGACCTATCTCCACTAGGTGCGGCTGCCTTGGCAGGGACAACTTTTCCAATCAATCGTCAATTATCGAGTGATTTATTGGGCTTCCAACAGCCCTATACCAATTCCTTGGATGCCGTTAGTGACCGTGATTTTATCTTAGAATTCCTGTCAAATGCCAGCATTTTGATGATGCATATGAGCCGTTTTTGTGAGGAAATCATCAATTGGTGCAGTTTTGAGTATCAGTACATTAGCTTGTCTGATAGCTTTTCAACGGGTTCGTCTATCATGCCCCAGAAGAAAAATCCTGATATGGCCGAATTGATTCGAGGGAAGACAGGACGGGTTTACGGGAACTTGCTTGGACTATTGACCGTCATGAAGTCTTTGCCTCTGGCCTATAATAAGGATTTGCAAGAGGACAAGGAAGGCATGTTTGATACAGTAGAAACGATTTTGAATTCTCTGGATGTGTTGGCAGGTATGCTATCGAGCATGCAGGTTAATGAGGCCAAAATGCAGCAATCCACAGAGAATGATTTTTCGAATGCGACCGAACTGGCAGATTATTTGGCAGAAAAAGGTCTTCCCTTTAGAGAAGCGCATGAAATAGTAGGGAAATTGGTTTTAGACTCAATCAAGCATGGTAAAAATATTCAAGATTGGGATTTGGAGGAGTTGCAAACCTACCATCCCTTGATTGAAGAGGATATTTATATCTACTTGCGTCCAGAAACCGCTGTTCAGAGACGGAATTCCTTAGGAGGAACCGGCTTTGAGCAAGTGAAATACCAGATAGAACAAGCGAAGAAAGAACTTAAAGGGGAAAATTGATTCGTTTGCAAAGGAAGAAAGAGAGGTTGAGATGATTTATCAGCCTCTTTCTTGTCTTCTCCAACCAAGCGTGTTATAATGAATACTGCTCAAGCGACCTTCAATCGTTGAAGCACACACGACCTTCAATCGTGAACTAGTCATTTCGTTTATCTTTTATTACGTCGTTAACTCGCAATGAGATGCAAGCTGAGCTTGTCTGATTTATAACCTCAATCAGTCTTCCAGACTGATTGAGCGAACTCAAGTTATGCCTGCGACTCGTTGCCTATCATATTTTCATTTTAAGATGATAGGCTAAAATGGTCTCCCAGACCATTTTACTCCTAAAAGCAAACGAAAAGACTATACTCGAAGAAATTCTATTGAAAGTCATAGTAAATAGAATTTTGAGGGTATGAATAAACGAATAGATGGGAGACTTACCATGAGTGATAACTCTAAAACACGTGTTGTTGTGGGGATGAGTGGTGGTGTTGATTCGTCGGTGACGGCTCTTCTTCTCAAGGAGCAGGGCTACGATGTGATTGGTATCTTCATGAAGAACTGGGACGACACAGATGAAAACGGCGTCTGTACGGCGACCGAAGATTACAAGGATGTGGCTGCGGTGGCAGACCAGATCGGTATTCCCTACTACTCTGTCAATTTTGAAAAAGAGTACTGGGACCGCGTTTTTGAGTATTTCCTAGCGGAATACCGTGCGGGACGCACGCCAAATCCAGACGTTATGTGCAACAAGGAAATCAAGTTTAAGGCCTTTTTGGACTATGCTATGACCTTGGGGGCAGACTATGTAGCGACTGGGCACTATGCCCGTGTAGCGCGTGATGAGGATGGCATCGTTCACATGCTTCGTGGCGTGGACACTGGCAAGGACCAGACCTATTTCCTCAGCCAGCTTTCGCAAGAACAACTCCAAAAAACCATGTTCCCCTTGGGACATCTGGAAAAGCCTGAGGTACGAAAACTAGCAGAAGAAGCAGGACTTGCCACTGCTAAAAAGAAAGACTCGACAGGAATTTGCTTTATCGGAGAAAAGAACTTTAAAGAATTTCTCAGCAACTATCTGCCAGCCCAGCCAGGTCGCATGATGACCATGGATGGACGTGATATGGGTGAGCATGCAGGCCTTATGTACTATACGATTGGCCAGCGTGGTGGTCTTGGTATCGGTGGGCAACACGGTGGTGATAATGCACCTTGGTTCGTTGTCGGAAAAGACCTCAGCCAAAATATCCTCTATGTCGGCCAAGGTTTCTATCATGATTCGCTCATGTCAACAAGTCTAGAAGCCAGTCAGGTTCACTTTACTCGTGAGATGCCAGAGGAGTTTACGCTCGAATGTACGGCTAAATTCCGCTATCGTCAGCCTGACTCTAAGGTGACCGTCCATGTCAAAGGAGACAAGGCAGAGGTCATCTTTGCGGAACCGCAGCGCGCTATTACGCCAGGACAGGCAGTTGTCTTTTACGATGGCGAAGAGTGTCTCGGTGGTGGCTTGATTGACAACGCCTACCGCGATGGACAAGTTTGTCAGTACATTTAGATTGACAAATTTTCTCAATTTGCTACAATAATAAAAGCAATAGAAATGATGGTCAAAGCTCATGGATGTTGCAGGCTTTTTTGCCCTGCACTCCTTACGAGTTTTGACTGTTTTTGTGTCGTTTAAGGGAAAGGATAAAAATGGCTCAACAAGACTTTCGGACAAAAGTGGAAAATACTGTTTTTGGTGTTCGGGCGACAGCCTTGATTCTCCAAAATGGCAAACTCCTAGTCACCAAAGATAAGGGCAAGTATTACACCATCGGCGGTGCGATTCAAGTCAATGAAAGCACGGAAGAAGCGGTAGTCCGTGAAGTGAAGGAAGAACTGGGTGTCAAAGCTCAAGCTGGGCAGCTAGCTTTCGTGGTTGAAAATCGTTTTGAACAAGACGGTGTTTCCTATCACAACATCGAGTTTCATTACCTGGTGAATTTGCTTGAAGAAGCTCCATTGACCATGCAGGAAGACGAAAAAACGCAGCCTTGTGAGTGGATTGACTTGGATAAGCTCCAGAATATCCAGCTAGTTCCAGCCTTTTTAAAAACAGCTCTACCAGATTGGGACGGCCAACTAAGACACATTCATCTTGAGGAATAGGAGAGAAAATGATGGTTAAGCTTATTGCCCATGTACTTGTTCATAGTGGTGGTGATTATTTGCTCATTCAGCGTTCGGAAATTAAAAGAGGAGAACCCAACGTTTATCCAACTTACTGGGATATTCCTGGTGGCGGGGTTGAAAAGGGTGAACTTCCGCGAGATGGTGCTCTTAGAGAATGCATTGAAGAAGCGGGAGTTAGGCTAGATAGCAGTTCGCTCAAACTTCTTCACGAAGATAGTCAACTGGATACCTCTAAGGATACGGTTTTTACTCGCTTAGTTTATAAAGCAGAGTGGGTTGGGGAGAAGCCAATTATCAGATTAGATCCTGAAGAGCATACACACTTTAAATGGGTTACTATGGATCAAGCTCTAGAGGAGGAGAAGTTAGTTCCTTATTTGCGAGAAATTTTTGAAAGGTTAAGAAATGACTTATAATTTTACGGAAGAATACGATATTATTGTAATCGGTGCGGGGCACGCGGGGGTAGAAGCATCTCTAGCAGCCAGCCGTATGGGCTGTAAGGTCTTGCTTGCGACCATCAACATTGAAATGCTGGCTTTCATGCCTTGTAACCCTTCTATCGGTGGTTCTGCCAAGGGGATTGTCGTGCGTGAAGTCGATGCCCTCGGTGGCGAGATGGCCAAAACCATTGACAAGACTTACATCCAGATGAAGATGCTCAACACAGGGAAGGGGCCAGCTGTCCGTGCCCTTCGTGCGCAGGCTGACAAGGAGCTTTACTCTAAGGAGATGCGCAAGACAGTTGAAAATCAAGAGAATCTGACCCTTCGTCAAACCATGATTGATGAGATTTTGGTCGAGGATGGCAGGGTTGTTGGTGTGCGTACAGCTACCCACCAAGAGTATGCTGCCAAGGCTGTCATCGTGACTACAGGGACTGCACTCCGTGGGGAAATCATCATCGGAGATCTCAAGTATTCGTCAGGCCCAAACCACAGTCTGGCTTCGATTAACCTTGCTGACAACCTCAAGGAGTTGGGCCTCGAAATCGGTCGTTTCAAGACAGGAACACCTCCACGTGTCAAGGCTTCTTCTATCAACTACGATGTGACAGAGATTCAGCCAGGAGACGAAGCGCCTAATCACTTCTCCTACACTTCACGTGATGAAGATTATGTCAAGGACCAAGTGCCATGCTGGTTGACTTATACCAACGGTACCAGCCATGAGATTATCCAAAACAACCTCCACCGTGCGCCTATGTTTACAGGTGTGGTCAAGGGGGTGGGGCCTCGCTACTGTCCATCGATTGAGGACAAGATTGTGCGCTTTGCGGACAAGGAACGCCACCAACTCTTCCTTGAGCCGGAAGGGCGCAATACAGAGGAAGTCTATGTCCAAGGTCTTTCAACCAGTCTGCCTGAGGATGTCCAACGTGACTTGGTTCATTCCATCAAAGGTTTGGAAAATGCTGAAATGATGCGAACTGGTTATGCCATTGAGTACGACATGGTCTTGCCTCATCAATTGCGTGCGACTTTGGAAACTAAGAAAATCTCAGGACTCTTCACTGCTGGTCAGACAAATGGAACGTCAGGTTACGAAGAAGCAGCTGGTCAAGGGATTATCGCGGGTATCAATGCGGCTCTGAAAATCCAAGGCAAGCCTGAGTTGATTTTGAAGCGCAGTGATGGCTATATCGGGGTGATGATTGACGACTTGGTGACCAAGGGAACCATTGAACCTTACCGTCTCTTGACCAGTCGTGCTGAATACCGTCTCATCCTCCGTCATGACAATGCCGATATGCGTTTGACAGAGATGGGACGTGAGATTGGACTTGTGGATGATGAACGCTGGGCTCGTTTTGAAATCAAGAAAAATCAATTTGACAATGAGATGAAGCGTCTCGACAGCATCAAACTTAAGCCAGTCAAGGAAACCAATGCCAAGGTTGAGGAGATGGGCTTCAAGCCGTTGACAGATGCCGTGACAGCTAAGGAATTCCTTCGCCGTCCAGAAGTGTCTTACCAAGATGTGGTGGCCTTCATCGGGCCAGCTGCTGAGGACTTGGATGACAAGATTATCGAATTGATTGAAACAGAAATCAAGTACGAAGGCTATATTTCCAAAGCCATGGATCAGGTTGCCAAGATGAAACGCATGGAAGAAAAACGCATTCCAGCCAATATTGACTGGGATGATATTGATTCTATCGCAACAGAAGCCCGTCAGAAGTTCAAACTTATCAATCCAGAAACTATCGGCCAAGCCAGCCGTATTTCGGGAGTAAATCCAGCAGATATTTCAATTTTGATGGTGTATCTTGAAGGTAAAAATCGTAGTATTTCTAAAAATCAAGAAAAGAAAGCATAGAGAAAAACAGCTCCGAAGACGGGGCTGTTTTGTTGATTTATTCTTCTTCGTCTGGTGTGAGGATCATCGGGATGATAATCGGTTCACGTTCCGTATTTTCATAGAGGAAAGGACGAATGGCGTTGACAATGGCGCCATTGACAGATTGCACGCTAGCGTCCTTATTTTTCAATGCGATACGAATGGCATTGAAGAGGATGCGCTGGCTTTGGCGAATCAAGTCGCCAGACTCTCTCATGTAGACAAAGCCTCGGCTGAGGATATCTGGACCAGACAAGATCATTTTAGACTTGAAGTCAACAGTTGCGACTGCTAGAACGACACCGTCTTCGGATAAATCTCTACGGTCTTTGAGGACAGCAGCACCGATTTCACCGATACGATTTCCATCGACATAGATATCTTGAGCATTGAAATGACCTGCGATACGAGCAGAATTAGCAGTAAGGGCAAGCACATCACCATTGCTCATGATAAAGATATTGTCCTTCTCGACACCGGTATCCACCGCTAGTCCAGCATGGACTTTCTGCATACGGTATTCACCATGAACAGGCATGAAGTATTTGGGCTTGATCAAGCGGAGCATGAGTTTTTGCTCTTGCTGACCACCGTGTCCAGAGGTGTGGATATTGTTGATCTTACCATGGATGACTTCGACACCAGCTTCTGAGATGATGTTAATCAGCTTGTTGACGCTAGTAGTATTTCCAGGGATTGGGCTAGAAGAGAAGATAACGGTATCGCCGGGTTGGAGTTGCACCTGACGGTGGGTTCCGTTAGCGATACGAGAGAGGGCTGCCATCGGCTCCCCTTGACTACCTGTACAGAGGATAAGAACCTCGCCTGCAGGGTAGTCTTTGATTTCATTTGGCTCGATAAAGGTTCCCTTAGGAGCTTTGATGTAGCCAAGTTCGATTCCGTTGACAATGGCTTTTTCCATAGAACGACCAAAGACCGCAATCTTGCGTCCAGTCTTAACAGCGGCATCCGTTGCTTGTTGGAGACGGAAGATATTTGAGGCAAAGGATGCAAAGATGATACGTCCTTCAATGCCTTGGATGATCTTCATGATGGACTGGCCAACGACTTTTTCAGAGTTGGTAAAGGTTGGCACTTCCGCATTTGTCGAGTCAGAGAGGAGACAGAGCACACCTTCTTCACCAAGGGCAGCCATACGGTGCAAGTCTGCAGGCTCTCCAACTGGAGTAAAGTCAAACTTAAAGTCACCCGTACAAACGATTTTCCCTTGAGGAGTATGAATGACAATCCCCAAAGGCTCTGGAATGGAGTGAGTAGTTCTAAAGAAAGTTGCCTTGAGATTTTTAAAGGTCAACTCAGTGTTGTGGTTGATTTCGTAAAGTTTGGCATTGCGCAAGAGACCGTGTTCTTCGAGTTTTCCACGGATCAAAGCCAAGGCAAGTGGTCCAGCGTAGATAGGGACATTTGCTTGCTTGAGCAGGAAAGGAATCCCACCGATGTGGTCCTCGTGTCCGTGTGTAATCAAAACAGCCTTGACGCGGTCGATATTGTCCACGATGTAAGAGTAGTCAGGGATAACGTAGTCGATACCCAGCAAGTCATCTTCTGGGAATTTAATCCCAGCATCGACGATGATAATTTCGTCTTGGTATTCAATTCCGTAAGTGTTTTTCCCGATTTCTCCCAGACCACCGATGGCAAAAACGCCGACTTCTTCAGGTTTAAGAGTGTAGGCCATATTAGAACTCCGTGATCTCGAAAGCGCCAGTTTCTTTTTCGTAATCTAGCAATTTGTCAGACAAGAGTTCGATATACTCGATATTGTACTCTGGGCGATTTTCTTCGACAAGTTGGCGAGCAGCGATGCGGCCCTCAAGTTCTGAGCTGGCATCAATGTCTAGGTAAAGTGCGCGTGTTGTTTCACGGCGTGGGCTACGTTCTTTTGTTTCTTGATAAAAAACTTTGTAAATCATATAGTTCCTTTCTATTTACAGGTCAGCTTATTCCAAACTTTTAGTAGAGATTTGCTTGATTTCATTCCATTTTGTGTCTAGATTGACCTTGATTCGTTACAATTATTTCAATTATACCACAAAATGAAAAATTAGTAAAAGACGGAAATAGAGAAAGTCGGGAGGGGAAGAAGGAGCAAAAAGACAGGTAGAATTTGGTTGGAGAGCGCTTAGGTGTTATAATGGAAAGAGAAAGGGAAGTTTATGGATGGGAATATTCCCTATAGCTTTTAAAACAAGGAGGATTAAGGATGTTTAGTTTGTTTGAATTTGCGATTGGGGTTCGCCTCTTGATGTTTATAGTCTTTGTAGCCTGTGTATACGGTGGAAATCTTATTTTTACGTATCTAGAACACCGCAAAACAAAATTCCTTTGGAAGCTTGCTTTTGTGACACTCTATTCAATTTTTCTCCTTCTTGTCACCTATGTTGTCTGGCTCGTTTTTCATTTTGGTTTAAATGTTTGAGCTCAATTATTCATCTAAATATACAGAAAAACCACCTCGTCTTGATAGATGGGGCGGATTTTTCTATTTTCAGGTGATATCCTTATGTTTACGATGATGATTTCTCGCATCGAAAATCGAGTTGAAACATAAAAAGAAAACAATGTAAACAGATGAATCAACTGGTAAGGGTGTAACGATTATGTTTAAATCATTGAAAATGATGAGCAAACTGTAAGAGATGAAGAGAATAAAATTTACCCTTCTAAAAATGTGCCTTTTATCTAGCATGACTGATCCAAATTTTTTACGAAGATCCTTTCAATTTCCTTGTTCACTCATATATTCGGAAAAGATAGGAAAAATGTAAAATTTTTTTGAATTTTTTGTGCTTAATTGCTTGTCTAAGTGACAGGCTCTTTTGTTTCAAAACAAAGAAAATTCCCATGCGTCAGCTTTTGTAGTATAATAGTAAACAGACAAAAAGATAGGAATGTGTTATGAAAGTATTAGCTTTTGATACGTCCAGCAAGGCTCTTTCTCTAGCCATTTTAGAGGACAAGCAGGTTCTTGCCGAGACGACGATTAATATCAAGAAAAATCACAGTATTACCCTCATGCCTGCCATTGATTTTTTGATGGCCAGTCTGGATTTGACACCCAAGGATTTGGATCGAATCGTGGTGGCTGAAGGACCAGGTAGCTACACAGGTTTGCGAATTGCAGTAGCGACTGCTAAGACCTTGGCTCACACTCTGAACATTGAGTTGGTTGGCATGTCTAGTCTCTTGGCTCTGGTGCCACGCCAACAAGAAGGCTTGTTTGTTCCTTTGATGGATGCGCGTCGCAACAATGTTTATGCAGGATTTTATGAAAATGCCAAACCTGTCACGCCAGAAGCACACCTATCCTTTGCGGAAGTGCTAGAAAAAGTCAAGGATGCTGAACAGGTGACCTTTGTCGGAGAAGTTGGTGCCTTTGTGGAGCAGATCCAAGAACAGCTACCACAAGCTAGCTACCAAGAAACCTTGCCAAATGCAGCTAATTTAGCTTTGTGGGCTTGGGACAAGAAAGCAGACTCCTTGCACGACTTTGTGCCAAATTACCTCAAACGAGTTGAGGCTGAGGAAAACTGGCTCAAGAACCACACCGAGTCTGGCGAGTCTTACATTAAACGCTTATGATTGAAATCAAACGAATTCAAGGACAGCCTGAACTAGCTCAAGCCATCTATGCTGTCATGGCAGCTGTTTACCCAGTCAGTCCTTGGACGCTGAAACAAATCCAAGCAGACCTATCCCAAGACCAGACATGGTATGCTCTGGCTTATGATGGGGCAGAAGTGATTGGTTTTCTAGCCGTGCAGGAGAATCTCTTTGAAGCAGAAGTCCTGCAAATTGCTGTCAAAGGAGCCTATCAGGGTCAGGGAATTGCGTCAGTCTTGTTTGCAACATTGCCGACAGATAAGGAGATTTTCCTCGAAGTCAGAAAGTCAAATGGACGAGCGCAAGCATTTTACAAGAAAGAAAAGATGGCGGTCATCGCTGAGCGCAAGGCCTACTATCATGATCCAGTCGAGGACGCCATCATCATGAAGAGAGAAATAGATGAAGGATAGATATATTTTAGCATTTGAGACATCCTGTGATGAGACCAGTGTCGCCGTACTGAAAAACGATGATGAGCTCTTGTCCAATGTCATTGCTAGTCAAATTGAGAGTCACAAACGTTTTGGGGGCGTAGTGCCAGAAGTAGCTAGTCGTCACCATGTAGAGGTCATTACAGCCTGTATCGAGGAGGCTCTAGCAGAAGCAGGAATTACCGAAGAGGACGTAACAGCCGTTGCCGTTACTTATGGACCGGGCTTGGTTGGAGCCTTACTAGTTGGTTTATCAGCTGCTAAGGCCTTTGCTTGGGCACATGGACTTCCGCTGATCCCCGTGAATCACATGGCTGGTCACCTCATGGCGGCTCAGAGCGTTGAGCCTTTGGAGTTTCCCTTGCTAGCTCTCTTGGTCAGTGGTGGGCACACGGAGTTGGTCTATGTTTCCGAGGCTGGTGATTATAAGATTGTTGGGGAGACACGAGACGATGCGGTTGGTGAGGCCTATGATAAGGTTGGCCGTGTCATGGGCTTGACCTATCCTGCAGGTCGCGAGATTGATGAGCTAGCTCATCAGGGGCAGGATATTTATGACTTTCCTCGTGCCATGATTAAGGAGGACAATCTAGAGTTTTCATTCTCAGGTTTGAAGTCTGCCTTTATCAATCTTCACCACAATGCCGAGCAAAAGGGAGAAAGCTTGTCCAAGGAAGACCTGTCAGCGTCCTTCCAAGCAGCAGTCATGGATATTCTTATGGCCAAAACCAAGAAAGCCATAGAAAAATACCCTGTTAAAACCCTAGTCGTAGCCGGTGGCGTGGCAGCCAATAAAGGTCTCAGAGAACGATTGGCAGACGAAATCACAGATGTCAAGGTCATCATCCCGCCTCTGCGCCTTTGCGGAGACAATGCAGGTATGATTGCCTATGCTAGTGTCAGCGAGTGGAACAAAGAAAACTTCGCAGGTTTGGACCTCAACGCCAAACCGAGTCTCGCCTTTGATACCATAGAATAAAGAGTCAGCTTGAGGCTGGCTTTTTTGCTAAAATATTTTATAATATGTAAAAAAGTAAAATTTTTTACGAATAGAATAGTAAAGGGAATCTTTAAAGGGGAGTTTGGTCATGATTGAAAAACAAGAATTGGGAGAATTTTACAAGGAACTGCGCATGGCGAGAAAACTCAAGCAGTCAGATGTGGCTTGTGATGGACTAACAGCATCCCAGCTATCCAAGTTTGAACTAGGGCAGTCTATGCTGTCTGCGGATAAACTGATACTAGCTATCCAAGGGATAAATGTGACCTTCGATGAGTTTGGACACAAGCTTAATAATTATCAGGAATCCCACATATGCGATTTGGACGAAAGGTTGTAGATCGTTTTGCCCATCAAGATATAGCTGGCTTAGAGAAACTATTAGAGGAAGTCGAGCAGGAACAGATGGCACAGACCTATCGTCGTTTAAACGCTATTGTGATTAAAAATGCTATCCATTCCTTGGATAAAAGCTATCTGCTCGAAGAGGAGGATCGTGAGTTTTTGACCACCTACCTTTATGCTATCGAGTCTTGGACCTGGTTTGAACTCTATATATTTTGTAACACCATGCCCTTCTTGAGCAATCAAGATCTGATTTTTTTATCAACCTCTTTACTTGAAAAATCCAAGGAATTTAAAGAATTGGCACACAATAGACTGTATATGAAAAGTGGCTATCTGAATATCGTATTAGAGCTCATGGAGCGTAAGCTTTTCTCTTACATCCCAATCTTTGAGTCTGAGTTGGAGAGCATGCTTCGTCCGTATGATTTTTTTGAGAAATTATTGTGGCAATTTTTAAAGAAATTGAGTGTTTTCCTTCAGACCAAGGGAAGCAATCAAAAAGAGATTGAACACTTTATCCAATCTCTGCAAATATTAGAAAATCCACAATTAACAGCCCTTTTTGAACTACGCTTACAGCAATATAAAGAACTTATCGATTAATCTACTATCGCGAATGTGAAATTTCCATGAGAAAAAATATCAAATATGCGATTTTCTAAAATGAGCTAATTTCCGTGTTATACTGTCCTTATTTCATAGTATAGGAGAAAATAGAATGAAAAAGATAATTTCACGCTATTACTTTTTTATAGCTATTCTGCTTGTCATTGCTGACCAGCTCTTCATTCGTTTGCTTTTACATAGCGACCTTGCTGCTGGTCTATCTGACTTTGCCTATTATTTGTCGGATATGATGTTGAATTTTCTTGTGGTTCTGCTTGCTATTATTGTTATGGTTTGGTCAGGGAAATGGCAGAAAATCAACAGCAGAAAATTTAAGGGTTCCTATCTTTTTTATTCCTTTTTAGCTCTTCTTGCTTTCGTTATTTGGAATTTCGTCACATTTTTTATTTTCCCCCCTGCCAAAAATGAAATTTCTTATCAACTCGCCATTCCGACTTTTACAGGAGCAACGGCATTTTTGATGTATTTTTTCTATCCTGTAATTGCAGGTCCCATTTTTGAAGAGATAATCTATCGTGGATTGGTGATGACCGCTCTGGAAAAAGTTAAGAAATGGGGACTGGATGTGCTTGGTTCGGCTGCTTTATTCGGGATCTTGCATATTAGTAACCACGGTTGGGTATTGACAGACTTTTTTTTCTATATGGGTGGTGGTCTCATATTTGCAGTCTTATTTAGAGTAACCAGGTCTATTTATTGGCCTATTGGACTGCATATAGTCTACAATGGCATTGGTCAAATTCTCCCCTTGTTGTTTTAGAATTTTTCAAGAATCCTAATTAGATAAAGAAAATACTAGCTGTAACATAAAAAATTCATGAGTAAGTTCTAATAGAGTCAGTTTGTAGTGCTGGACCAAGCCCTTACGGAGCTTTTGATTGGATGAAAGGACTCTGGGTAGGTTTGGCTGAAAGACGACGTAAATAAAACTTAAAAGGATCAACTATGAAAGGGAAAGAAACGAAATTTTATCTAGGGACCATTTTGGTGCTTGTGTCCTATTACTCAATTTTTAATCTTGTAGCAAAATTAGATTCAGTGAACCAGTTATCCGACTTTGGATTTTATGGGATTCAAATTTTATTGATAGTAATTGAGGGAATTGCTGCTACTGTGGTTCTTGTCAAGAGTCAACGTTGGAAAGAGTACGGTCGCTTCCAGTTTCGTTGGTCCTATCTGGGTATCTTCTTTCTTTCCTTTATATTGATGTTTTTGTGGGTAAATATAACGACTCGGATCTTTCCCAGCACGCAAAATGGGAGTGCAATAGTGAAAGAAGCAGCTAATTTGACAGGAATTAGTTACTTTATAACGCGTTTTCTCTATGGCAGTCTTATTGCTCCGATAGCTGAGGAGTTAGTCTTCCGTGGCCTTCTGATGACAGCCCTATCTAAATTTAAAAAGCGCTATGTTGATATAATTGTTTCCTCAACTTTCTTCAGTCTTATCCATGTTTTGCAGTATGGATGGGTGTTAACAGACTTCATCATTTATGCAGGAGCAGGTCTGCTACTCTGTATGCTCTTTCGCTATACACGTTCAATTTATTGGTCAATGGCACTCCACATCTTGTGGAATAGCTTTTTAATCATCGTCAGCTTATTGGTGTTTGGGTGTTAGGCTTGGCAGAAATTTTTACATCACATAGATAAGGCTGGCTTCCCAGTCTTTTTCTTTATCTAAAATATCTAATAATAGTCCTTGCTCAATTCTTTGTTACCTTAAATGAAAAAGTAATTTTAAAATCTAATCACGGAATCCGACTCTATCAAAGTTTGTCAATTCTAGAGTTTTTTTGTATAGTAGAAATATGAAATTTACAAAAATAATCAGTAGTTTGCTTGCTCTTGGAGCTTTCCTCATGCTTTTATCAGCTTGCCAGAATGTTAAACAGACACAACTGGTCTTGTTTGATTCCCTTTCGTTCGGCATGTCTCCTAAATCTTTTGAAGAAGTATTTGGTGAGGCTAGCGAAGTGGAGGAGGAAACAGAGATGGCCTATCGGGACACTTGGCGTGCAGAAGACCCCTACTTCTATAAAACAGGCCGCCTTTTCTATGATTACGAAAATATTGCTTTGAATGGTTATACAGGTCGAGCAAGATTCACATTTTCAAAATCACATCGCTTGGAAAAAGCGACAGTTCATATTCCTGTAACTTCAAAGGTGGAACAACAAGTAGTGCTCAACAATCTATCCCAGACTATAAAAAAAGAAATTGAAGCTCTTCCAGATTACCAGTCCATGACAACCGATATGGTAGGACTTTATGATGACGGCTATCGCTATAAAGTCAAGTTGAAAGGACAAAGGAGAGAATTTTGGATCGATGTTTATCCGACAGAAGACGAAGATGCTAAAGAAATTGAAGATAAAAAGTATACTATTCGGGTGGATCAGTTTAGGATGCATTAATAACACTCATGGGATTTCAGCATTTTTTGCTAGCTACTAGTTTCAAACTCTAAACTTTTTTCTCTTCTTTGAATGTGTTATAATATTCCTTGCTGTGGCTGTGACCTTGAACAGCCTCAAACGAAGAGAATAAGAGGAGAGAGATGAAAGAAAAAGGATTTTGGGAAGGTGTTCAGGCGGCCATGCCGACTGCCCTTGGCTATGTCAGCATTGGTCTGGCTTGTGGAATTATCGGCGCGCCCTATGTGACACCTGTTGAGATGGGTTTGATGAGCCTCTTTGTTTATGCTGGGAGCGCCCAGTTTGCCATGTTGGCATTGATTGCAGTACAAGCGCCTGTGGCAGCTATTGCTATGACGGTCTTCTTGATCAACTTGCGACTCTTTTTGCTGAGCTTGCATGCATCGACCTATTTTCGTCATACTAGTCTCTGGCAAAATATCGGCATGTCCAGTCTCCTGACAGATGAAACCTATGGGGTTTTGATGGGAGAATTAGCCCATACAGACAAGGTCCATCCCATGTGGATGCACGGGAATAATCTCAATAGTTATGTAGCCTGGTTTATTGGGACAGTTGCGGGGACAGCTTTAGGTGGGCTTCTTCCAAATCCTGAGGTCTTTGGCTTGGACTTTGCCCTTGTTGGGATGTTTATCGGGATTTTTACTTCGCAATTTCAGATTATGCAAAGACGGGTTCCTGTCCGCAATCTGCTGCTAATCCTAGCCGTTGTTGCGGTGTCTTTCTTTTTGCTCTTGATAGTAGTGTCTCAGTCGCTAGCTGTTTTGTTTGCGACCTTGCTAGGTTGTACCATGGGGGTGGTCTTAGATGGTCAGTAAGTATATTTTAATGGCAATCGTCTTTTCTGGATTGGTAACTTGGATTCCTCGTATGATTCCTTTCATCTTGGTTAAGTACAAGGGGTTGCCAGCTATCGTCGAGCGTTTTTTGAAGTTCTTACCTGTTTCCATTATCTTTGCCTTGATCCTTTCAAGCGTAGTGACTGGAAAGGTTGGCAGCCTTCCCCAGATCAAATGGCTGGACTTTTTAGCAGTCTTTCCAACGGCTTGGATAGCCTTTCGCTACCGCAATCTAGTGGGTACGGTTCTTTTTGGAGTGGTCTTGATTGCAGTCTTGCGTCTAGTCTTTTAGTCAGCCATAAAAAAAACCTATCACCGAGATAGATATCATATAATGGCGAAAAAAAATATTTTCTGTTAAGATAGTACAGTATTCTATTTTGGAGGAAATGACATGAAAAAAATCGTCAAATATTCATCTCTTGCTGCTCTAGGACTTGTTGCCGCAGGTGTACTAGCAGCTTGCTCAGGTGGTGAGAAGAAAGATGCTGCATCTGGTGAAGCAACATCTGGTAAAAAAGAAATTATCGTTGCAACTAACGGATCACCAAAACCATTTATCTATGAAGAAAATGGTGAATTGACTGGTTACGAGATTGAAGTAGTCCGTGCTATCTTTAAAGACTCTGACAAATACGATGTCAAGTTTGAAAAGACAGAGTGGTCAGGTGTTTTTGCGGGACTTGATGCTGAACGCTACAATATGGCTGTTAACAATCTTAGCTATACTAAGGAACGTGCGGATAAATACCTCTATGCAGCACCAATTGCCCAAAATCCTAACGTTCTCGTAGTTAAGAAAGATGACAACAGCATCAAATCGCTTGATGATATCGGTGGAAAATCTACTGAAATCGTGCAAGGAACAACAACAGCTAAACAGTTGGAAGAATACAACAAACAACACACAGATAACCCGACTGTTCTTAACTATACAAAAGCTGACTTTCAACAAATCCTGACTCGTTTGAGCGATGGTCAGTTTGACTATAAGATTTTTGATAAAATCGGTGTTGAAACAGTTATCAAGAACCAAGGTTTGGACAACTTGAAAGTGATTGAACTTCCAAGCGACCAACAACCTTATGTTTACCCACTTCTTGCTAAAGGTCAAGATGAGTTGAAATCATTTGTAGACAAACGTATCCAAGAACTCTATAAAGACGGAACTCTTGAAAAGTTGTCTAAACAATTCTTCGGAGATACTTACCTTCCAGCAGAAGCTGACATTAAATAGTCTTATGAAATCATCCAGTCTGAGAAAGGCGGATGATTTCTCAATTTTCAGACATATAGTTTTAAACTATATGTCTGCCTATCTAATAACAATTTGCGAAATCAAATAAAGTATGAGATACTATTACGGTATTATTTTTAAAGGAGATAGAATCATGAAAATCAAAAAATGGCTCAGTGTAGCAGCTCTTGCTACAGTCGCAGGTTTGGCTCTTGCAGCTTGCGGAAATTCAGAAAAGAAAGCAGATAACGAAACAGTTGTTAAAATTGCAACAGTTAACCGCAGTGGTTCTGAAGAAAAACGTTGGGATAAAATCCAAGAATTGGTTAAAAAAGATGGTATTAAATTGGCATTCACAGAGTTCACTGACTACTCTCAACCAAACAAGGCAACTGCTGATGGCGAAGTAGACTTGAACGCCTTCCAACATTACAACTTCTTGAACAACTGGAACAAGGAAAATGGGAAAGACCTTGTAGCGATTGCAGATACGTACATCTCACCAATCCGCCTTTACTCAGGTAAAAATGGGGAAGAAAACAAGTACACTAAAGTAGAAGAAATCCCAGATAAGGGTGAAATCGCCGTACCAAACGATGCAACAAACGAAAGTCGCGCACTTTACTTGCTTCAATCAGCTGGTTTGATCAAATTGGATGTTTCAGGAACTGAACTTGCTACTATCGCAAACATCAAAGAAAATCCAAAGAACTTGAAGATTACTGAATTGGACGCTAGCCAAACAGCTCGTTCATTGTCATCAGTTGATGCTGCCGTTGTAAACAATACCTTCGTTACAGAAGCAAAATTGGACTACAAGAAAGCACTCTTCAAAGAACAAGCTGATGAAAACTCAAAACAATGGTACAACATCATCGTTGCGAAAAAAGATTGGGAATCATCACCTAAAGCTGATGCCATCAAGAAAATTATCGCAGCTTACCACACTGATGAAGTGAAAAAAGTTATCGAAGAAACATCAGACGGTTTGGACCAACCAGTTTGGTAATAAGACACAGGGAGGTGGGAGAGAGTTTCCACCTCTTGCTTTTGTATAGAGAGTTGAATTTAAAGGAGCACTTGCAGTCGTTCCAAGGACACAAGTACATAGTAGAAAGAGAGAGAAAATGGTTTTTCCTAGCGAACAAGAACAGATTGAAAAATTTGAGAAGGATCATGTGGCCCAACATTATTTTGAAGTCTTGCGCACCTTGATTTCCAAGAAATCAGTCTTTGCCCAGCAGGTTGGACTCAAAGAAGTCGCAAACTATCTGGGTGAGATTTTCAAGCGTGTAGGAGCTGAAGTGGAGATTGATGAGAGCCACACGGCGCCTTTTGTCATGGCGCATTTCAAGAGTTCGCGTCCAGATGCTAAGACTTTGATCTTCTATAATCACTATGACACTGTGCCAGCGGATGGGGATCAGGTGTGGACAGAGGATCCTTTTACTCTTTCGGTGCGAAATGGCTTCATGTATGGGCGTGGAGTTGACGACGACAAGGGTCATATCACAGCTCGGTTGAGTGCTCTGAGAAAGTATATGCAACACCATGATGACCTGCCTGTCAATATCAGTTTTATCATGGAGGGAGCGGAGGAGTCTGCTTCCATGGATCTAGATAAGTATTTAGAGAAACACGCAGACAAACTTCGTGGGGCGGACTTGCTAGTCTGGGAACAAGGTACCAAGAACGCCTTGGAACAGCTAGAAATTTCGGGTGGTAATAAGGGAATTGTAACCTTTGATGCTAATGTGAAAAGTGCTGATGTGGATATCCACTCGAGTTATGGTGGTGTCGTGGAGTCAGCACCGTGGTATCTCATCCAGGCCTTAAGTAGCCTGCGATCTGCAGATGGCCGTATCTTGGTAGAAGGCTTGTACGAGGATGTTCAAGAGCCAAATGAACGGGAGATAGCCTTGGTAGATACCTACGCTCAACGTAATCCTGAGGAAATCAGTCGCATTTATGGCTTGGAATTGCCTCTCTTACAAGAGGATCGTGCAGCCTTTCTAAAACGGTTCTTTTTCGAGCCAGCCCTCAATATCGAAGGGATTCAGTCAGGGTATCAGGGGCAAGGGGTTAAAACGATTTTGCCAGCAGAAGCTAGTGCCAAGCTAGAGGTTCGTTTGGTTCCTGGCTTAGAACCGCATGATGTTCTGGAAAAAATTCGGAAACAGCTAGACAAAAATGGCTTTGATAAGGTAGAATTATACTATACCTTGGGAGAGATGAGCTATCGAAGCGATATGAGTGCGCCAGCTATTCTCAATGTAATCGAGTTGGCCAAGAAATTCTATCCACAGGGCGTTTCAGTCTTGCCAACAACAGCGGGGACAGGACCTATGCATACGGTCTTTGATGCCCTAGAAGTATCCATGGTGGCATTCGGTCTAGGGAATGCCAATAGCCGAGACCACGGTGGAGATGAAAATGTGCGAATCGCCGATTACTACACCCATATTGAATTAGTAGAGGAGCTGATTAGAAGCTATGAGTAGAGATATTATCAAGTTAGATCAGATCGATGTGACCTTTCACCAAAAGAAGAGAACCATCACAGCGGTCAAGGATGTGACCATTCACATCCAAGAAGGGGATATCTACGGTATCGTTGGATATTCTGGAGCAGGGAAATCCACTCTTGTACGGGTGATTAATCTCTTGCAAAAGCCATCTGCAGGGAAAATTACCATTGATGATGACGTCATTTTTGACGACAAGGTGACCTTGACAGCAGAGCAGTTACGTCGTAAGCGTCAAGACATTGGGATGATTTTCCAGCATTTCAACCTCATGAGCCAAAAGACAGCAGAGGAGAATGTAGCCTTTGCCCTTAAGCATTCTGGACTCAGCAAGGAAGAAAAGAAAGCCAAGGTAGCTAAGTTGTTAGACTTGGTTGGTTTGGCAGATCGCGCTGAAAACTACCCTTCTCAACTTTCTGGAGGACAAAAACAGCGTGTGGCTATCGCGCGTGCCTTGGCCAATGATCCAAAAATCTTGATTTCAGATGAGTCAACGTCTGCCCTTGACCCTAAGACAACTAAGCAGATTCTGGCATTGTTGCAAGATTTGAACCAAAAATTAGGTTTGACGGTTGTTTTGATTACACATGAAATGCAGATTGTCAAAGACATTGCCAACCGTGTGGCAGTTATGCAGGATGGCCGTTTGATTGAAGAGGGCAGTGTTCTTGAAATCTTCTCAGATCCTAAACAACCTTTGACCCAAGACTTTATCTCAACAGCCACAGGTATTGATGAAGCCATGGTTAAGATTGAGAAGCAAGAAATCGTAGAGCATTTATCCGAGAACAGTATCTTAGTGCAGCTCAAGTATGCAGGGGCTTCGACAGACGAGCCACTTTTGAATGAATTGTACAAACATTACCAAGTAACGGCTAATATCCTCTATGGGAATATAGAAATTCTCGATGGCATTCCTGTTGGAGAATTAGTGGTGGTCTTATCAGGTGAAAAAGCAGCGCTAGTAGGTGCTCAAGAAGCTATCCGTCAAGCTGGTGTGCAGTTAAAAGTATTGAAGGGAGGACAGTAAAATGACAGAGTTTATTCAAACATACTTACCAAATGTCTATAAAATGGGCTGGTCTGGTCAGGCAGGCTGGGGAACAGCCATTTACCTAACTCTTTATATGACAGTTCTTTCCTTCATTATCGGAGGGTTCTTGGGGCTGGTGGCAGGTCTTTTCCTTGTCTTGACAGCACCAGGTGGTGTCTTGGAGAACAAGGTCGTTTTCTGGATTTTAGACAAGATTACCTCTATTTTCCGTGCGGTTCCCTTTATCATCCTTTTGGCCATCTTGTCACCACTTTCTCACTTGATTGTTAAGACTAGTATCGGGCCAAATGCAGCCCTTGTCCCACTCTCTTTTGCGGTATTTGCCTTCTTTGCACGTCAGGTGCAGGTTGTCTTGGCTGAGCTGGATGGCGGTGTGATTGAAGCGGCGCAGGCTAGTGGAGCGACCTTCTGGGATATCGTGGGTGTTTATCTATCGGAAGGTCTTCCAGATTTGATTCGTGTGACGACTGTGACCTTGATTTCCCTTGTTGGGGAAACAGCCATGGCTGGTGCGGTCGGAGCTGGTGGTATCGGTAACGTAGCCATCGCTTATGGATTTAACCGTTTCAATCACGATGTGACAGTTTTAGCAACCATCATTATCATCTTGATTATCTTTACGATCCAGTTTTTGGGAGATTTCTTGACCAAGAAACTAAGTCATAAATAAAAAGAGCCGAAGGGCTCTTTTTTGTTCTAGGTAGCTGCCAACAGGGGCATTTAAAGTTTTTAAATTATGGTATAATAGATAAAGCTAATTCTCTCTAGTGATAGGATAGGAAAAAACTAGAAAGATAAGTTCTGAAGCAAGATAAGAAAATGAAAAAGGAGTTCGGTTGATATGAATTATTTCGAGGGGAATGAGTTTTTCCTTCTCTTGTTTGTAGTTTTACTGATTGGTTTTGTGGTAAACTTTTTTGAAAAACGTAAGGACTACTATATTTTGGCGCTCTCCCTCTTATTCGCAGGAGCTATTTATGGCAAGAGTCGAGCGATGATAGTCTATTTGCTCGCCTTTATCGTTTACCAATATTTTCTGGTTTTTCTAGCACAGAGGATAGAAGCAAGGTGGCTGAAACCACTGGTTTTCCTTTCCATTCTTCCTTTGGTGATCAATAAAGTCTTTGCCCTGACTTCTCTACATTTGTTGGCCTTTATTGGAATTTCCTACATGTCCTTTAAGACCATTCAGATCATGCTAGAAATATCGGATGGCTTGATCAAAGAAAAAATCAGTGTAAAAGATTATCTACAGTTTTTGCTCTTTTTCCCAACAGTTAGTGCTGGTCCGATTGATCGGAGTAGGAGATTTTTAAAAGAGATAAACGAGGTCATGCCTCGGAAAGAGTATCTAGAGTTAGCTGGGGACGGTATTTATCGTATCGTTCTAGGCCTTCTTTACAAGGTTGTTTTATCAACCTATGTTTACCAGATATTACTCACTCTAAATAATACTGGCACAGTCGTTTACTCAATTAAATATATGTACCTCTATACCTTGTATCTGTTCTTCGACTTTGCGGGCTATAGTCTAATGGCCGTTGGAAGTAGTAATATTCTAGGTATTCAGACACCAATGAACTTTAACAAACCTTTCTTGAGTGTCGATATCAAGGATTTCTGGACCAGATGGCATATCACCTTGTCGACCTGGTTGAGAGATTTTGTATTTTCAAGAGTATTGATGCAGGTTATCAGGAAAAAATGGTTTAAAAATAGGCTACACAATGCAACCTATGCCTATATGGTCAATATGTTGGTCATGGGTTTTTGGCATGGTCTTAGTGTTAGCTACATTGTCTATGGTTTTTACCATGGCGTCTTGATGGCTGGATTTGAAGTGTATCAAAAGAAAAGCAATTTTTATAAGAAAAATAAAAACAAAAAATGGTATAAGCTATTAAGTTGGTTTGTGACCATGAATCTGGTTATGGTTGGTTTCTTTATCTTTTCAGGTGAACCCTATAAAATCTTACTGACGATTTTAAAGAGATAAGAGATTGAAAAGAGATCGGACAGATCGAAGGGATAGGATAAAACGAAATGATTAAATTAAAAGCATTTTTACTATCGCTTGTGCTCGTAATTGCGACGCTTGCCCTTTTAAATGTGACGTATGTCAAGAAGATTGATGATTATTATAAAGTCAAGGATAACAGTATTCGTTATAGCACTTCGTATGAAAAGTATAAAAGTAGAGATATTTTAACAAGCAATATCACTCCCAATACACTGGTTTTATTGGGGTCATCTGAGTTGGTTGCGACGATAAATGAAGACTATCATCCCAATAAAATTTTTAACTACAACGATTTTAATATCATGCAGATTGGGACCAGTTATTCTCAAAACATCATTCAGGCTACGACCTTGGGTTCTATTGAAGGATCTATGACTAAGCGAAAAGTAGCTATAGTAGAGTCTGTTCAGTGGTTTGAAAAAGATGGGACTCATCAAGATGCCTTTTTGAACAAGGCTTCTCAGGAACATATTTTCCACATGCTAGATAATGACAAGATTAGCAAAGAAACGAAAGAAAAAATAATCAATCGCATTATCGAGATTACCAAAGGGAACAAGCAACAAAATGACATCTACAAAAAATATAAAAGTTATTTCATAGATGGAAAAGGAACCATTGTTGATAAAAAACTATTAGAGTTCGAGAACGCGATGTATTCCTTTAAGCTCAAACAGACTTTTTATCAAAAACATGCCAAATCAGATTATCCTTCACTAGGAGATAAAACCCCAGACTATGATTGGCAGAAGTTGACGGATCAGTTTGTGGAAGAGGTCAAAAAGAAAACAGACAACAATGACTATGCTGTTGATAATAACTACTACAATACTTACTTAAAAGATCGCTATGCATCGTTGAAAGATTCCAATAAAGATTTGAGCTACCTGGAGTCACCAGAGTATTCAGATATGGAACTCTTCTTGACAGTTGCTAAGGAATTGGGCATTGAAGTTGAGGTTATTATTTTCCCAGTAAACGGGAAATGGAATGACTACACTGGTGTCTCAAGAGAGATGCGGGAAAAAACTTATAAAAAAATAGAAAATGTCGCAAAAAGCCATGGTGCAACCGTATTAAACTATGGAAACAGAGAGTATGATGATTACTTTTTATTTGACGTGATGCACGTTGGAGTGAAAGGATGGATGGAAGTTGAAAAAGAACTTTACAAATTTGCAAACCAAGCTGACTAACACACATCGTTTAATCTTGTGGACACTATTTTTCTATACAGTTATCTTAAGTATCGTGATTTATTGTTTTGTGACAGATTTTTCGAACATCCAAGAATTTATCTATAGTGAATTTTAAGATTGTATACAAAAAGGCCCTGGAGCTAGGTGTTACTAGTCTTCAGGGCTTTTACCTTATAGTTTATCGGCTATTTTTTGACTTAGAAACTGCCCAATCATAGCACCAATCAAGGCACCAAGGAGAATACTTGCGACAAAGAGAAGGATTTTGTCTAACTCTGGAGCGACCATGATACGGTCAATGTATTCCTGGGACTTTCCACGAGCGAGTAAGGTAGCCACGTAAGCTTTGGGACGGATCCACATGAGGAAGATAGGGCCACTTGTACTAAAAGCAAAGACGAGGAAGGAGAGGGTGTTTTTGATTCGATCTTTGTAATTGCCGAGATGAGCGATGGCATCTGCTGCAAGACCACAGGCGATAGCTGGTAGAAAAGCGCCAGCGCCGTGTTTACTAGCTAGAAAAAAGAGAGCCATAAAGAGTCCGAGAGTGGTAATCGCTCCAAAACGAGGAACCTTTGCCAAAAGAAACATGTAGACGCTACCCCCGACAAGGGCAGAAAAGGCAGGCGCATAGAACATATTGCCCGTTGAATCCACCAAGTGTCCAAGTACTACTCCAATCCCTAGACAGAGGAAGTAGAGGACGACGGCTAAGAGGGTAGTTAAGATATTTTTCTTCATGAGAATCTCCTTATATAAAACTGTCAAAATCAATTGTATCACGCTTTTAGAGGATTGTAAATGGGTGCTCTATGTTTTTGAAAACGTTTGAAATATGATATAATAGTTACATAGTTGTTTTAAGGAGGATATCATGGGAAAGTTTCTAGAATTCGTCTTTAATCGTTTCTTTTTAGGAATGATTGCGACGGCTTTTTTCTGGTTATTGACACTAGCAGGAGGTGTGGTCTTTGGTTTGGCACCAGCTAGTGCAACTCTTATGAGTTTATATGCGGAGCACGGTTATATTTATCGAGCTTATAGTTTGAAAGAAGCTTGGGAATTGTATAAGAGTAACTTTGTCAAGAGCAACCTAGCTTTCTATAGTTTTGTACTTGTAGATCTAGTCTTAGTCTATGGTTTGTACCTTTTGGTTCAATTGCCTCATCAGACTATCTTCCATCTCTTGGCAACCTTTCTCAATATCCTTGTTGTTGCCTTTGTTTTTTTGGCTTATACCGTTTCATTGAAACTCCAAGTTCACTATGAGCTCTCTTATCGAAATACTGTAAAACTCGCTCTTATCGGAATTTTTATGAATTTGCCGGCAATCGCCAAGATTTTATTTGGTACGGTCATGCTTGTAGGAATTGGTTACTATATGCCTGCCCTCCTCTTTTTCGTAGGAATTGGTGTATGGCATTTCTTTATCAGTGATATGTTGGAACCCGTATATGAAAGTATCCATGAAAAATTGGCGACAAAATAAAATGAAGCCGTTCTGGCTCCACTCCCTCTTGCGTATCTATACCTTGGTGATGATTGTCATCATTGCAAGCTTTGCGGTTATGCTCTCCTATGCTGACTGGGATTCGCGTGAAAAAGAAGCCCAGCGAGTAGCTCAACGTGTAACGACTCGAACAGTGAGTGAGATTGAATATTACCACAGGGAGTCGACTCAGCTAGCGCAGGAACTGGTTGAAAATCGAGCACGGATTGAAGGGATTTATAAGTATTTTAGTTTGAGTACATCGGATTATTTTTACTGGCTGTTGCAACGTAAAGCGTCTCCCTATGTCTCAGTATCCTTGTATGAAAACATTGATGATTTGTATGTAAGAAATGACTTTGTGACAGGTGTTGCAATTGTTTTGCAAGACTACAAGGAAGTCTACGTTTCTACTAGAGAGAAACGTAGCGGGGAGAAAATTCTTGCTGAGGATTTCAAACCAGCAGCCAATAGTTTTGCCATACCAGTACTCGATCCTAACTCCGATCAGTCTCTAGGTGTTATTTACATTTCTTTATCGCAAGATGTACTTTACCAAGCAATTGATAATACTCGCGGTCTGATTCCTGTGGCCGTGACGATCACCTCCCCTTTTGATACTGAATTGTTTCATATAGGGGAAAATGTAGTAGCTGAACGGGAAAATTGGATTGTTGGTTTGACATCACATGGCTATCAAGTCCAATCAGCAGTTCCTAAGGATTTTGTTCTTAAGGGCACTTTGACCAGTTCTGCTGTCATTGTTGGTTTGAGTGTTCTCTTTATTATTATTTTATATGTGACCTTGAGGCAGACCTTCTCCAATTACCAAAGGCAGGTCGTAGATTTAGTAGATTCTATCGAGGTGATTGCTCAAGGAGAAGAGGGACTTCGCATCGATACTTCTGAAAAAGATCAGGAATTGCTCCTCATCGCAGAAACCACCAATGATATGTTGGATCGCCTGGAAAAAAATATCCACGATATTTACCAGCTAGAGCTCAGTCAAAAAGATGCCAATATGCGAGCCCTGCAAGCTCAAATCAATCCTCACTTTATGTACAATACCTTAGAGTTTCTGCGCATGTATGCCGTCATGGAAAGCCAAGATGAACTGGCGGATATTATCTATGAATTTAGCAGTTTACTACGCAATAATATCTCCAACGAGCGGGAAACGACGCTGAAACAAGAATTAGAATTTTGTCGCAAATACAGCTATCTCTGTATGGTGCGTTATCCAAAGTCAGTTGCCTATGGCTTTAAGATCGCGCCAGAATTAGAAAATATGAAGATTCCCAAGTTTACACTCCAACCATTGGTAGAAAACTACTTTGCCCACGGTATTGACCATCGCCGAACAGACAATGTGATCAGTATCAAGGTTTTGAAGGGCCAAGGTTTTGTTGAAATCCTAGTGGTAGACAATGGTCGCGGGATGACTGCTGAGAAACTAGCTAGCTTGCAAGAAAAACTAACTCAGAGAAGTTTTGAGCACGAGGCAAGCTATAGCGGAGAGCGACAATCAATTGGAATAGTCAATGTACACGAACGCTTTGTCCTCTATTTTGGGGATCGCTACCAAATCAGTGTAGAGTCAGCTGAGCAAGAAGGTGTTCGTTACCGTATTACTATTCAAAATGAATAGAAAGGAAGGGAAATGTATAAAGTTTTATTAGTAGACGACGAGTATATGGTGACAGAGGGGCTCAAGCGATTAATCCCCTTTGAAAAATGGGATATGCAAGTCGTCGCAACAGCCAATCATGCTGATGATGCTTTAGATTATGTCAAGGAAAATCCAGTAGATGTGATCATTTCCGATGTCAATATGCCAGATAAGACAGGGCTGGAGATGATTAAGGAAATGAAGGAGCTGCTTCCAGATACCTATTATATCTTGCTGTCAGGTTATCAGGAGTTTGAGTACGTCAAAAAAGCCATGAATCTTAGTGTCGTGGATTATCTGGTGAAGCCAGTGGATAAGGTGGAGTTGAGTCATCTATTAGAAAAAATTGCGCGACAGCTTCAGGAAAAGGTGGAGCAAAGTCAGACCCTCAGTCAAGAATTGGATGAGGAAGGCTTTGTCAACTCCTTAGCAAGTAAAGACAACTGGTGGATAGGCCTTTCCAAGGAAAAGCAAGGATCCTTCACTATTCCTTACTATGTTTTAGGTCAAGACTGGCAGATTTTTATCTCTGATCAACCACTAGATGGAATTGTAGTAACGCCTTTTGTAGCGCCCTACCAACAAGCCTTTGAAAAATGGAAGATCAACGCAGAAAAAGCCCTCTTTTACGGTTCTGTCAATCTAGAAAAATCCGAGAGTCTATTTGCTTATTACGAACCGATTTATCGCGTGATTATCCAAGGAAATATCAATCAAATCATTGAAGAATTAACCCTACTGGAGAAGGTTGTCTTAGAGAACACACCGCGCGTGGCTATCACCAAACAGCTCTTCACCCAGTTTGTCATGGATGTCTTTCATTTGTTTGAACACCTAAAAGCAGATGATATGACCGAGATTGTCAAAGCTATCCATGCCATTAACACCTTTGAAGAATTGGTTGCCTATATCAAAGAAACCTTGACCAAGTTCTTTGGCCAGTACCGCATGAATGAAAATGTGGTGAGTGTTCTGGAGGTGATTGGGCGTGATTATCAGAAAGAGCTCTCGCTTAAGGATATCAGCAAGGATCTCTTTATCAATCCTGTCTACCTCGGTCAGTTAATCAAGCGAGAAACCAACTCAACCTTCGCAGAATTGCTCAACAAACAGCGGATTAAGGCAGCGCAACAGCTTTTGCTTTCAACTAATGATAGTATTGAAGATGTTTGCTATGCTGTTGGTTACAGCAATGTTGGATATTTCTACAAGGTCTTCCGTAAATTGTGCGGAAAATCACCAAAAGCTTATCGCAAACAAGTCGAAAGTTCCCTGTAAAACTTGTATTTACATACAAAAAATGCTATAATGTTCAAAATACCTTAAGGAGGAAAAATTATGAAAAAGAAACCAATTTATCTTTGGGTTTTATTAGTTCTATCAGCATTGATTTCAGCTATGTCTTTGTTTGGAATACTAAGTCCAGTTCCTAGTAAAGAAACACTAGGTGCCAGTCAAGCTCAAGTTCAAGGTGCTAGCGCCCAGCAACTAGAGGATACGATTAATTATCTACATAAGACAGCTGAATTATCGCATTCGACTGTTAACATCGTTTTGATTATTTTATCTGCGATTTTAGTAGTCGCAGGTATTGTGCTCTTGGTTCGTAATCATTTGCAATATGCAAATTATGCTTACATTGCTTATGTTTTGCTTGCCATTGTTGGTTCGATTTATACTTATATGGGTATGCAAGATGCTGTACAAGCTATCCGTGATGAAACTTTGCGACTAGGGACAGAAGTCCTTGGAAAGGGAACAACGATTTTATTTGTTGTTATCAATGTCCTCTTCCTTGCCATTGTCTTTTACAAGATGTGGCGTCAACAAAAAGATTTGTCTGAGGAAGTCGAAACAGAAGAGGCTGCCTAAGTATTGACAAAAGGGAACTATCAAGTTACAATCTTGTTAGTTCTTTTTATATCGTAAACATAAAAGATAGAGGTCAGCATGAAAAAAATATCCTTAGTTTATATCAGTTTGAGCGGGAATACAGAGAGTTTTGTAACTCGACTTAAGGACTATCTCTTGTCCCAGTACGAAGGGATTGAGGTCCAAAAGATTCATATCAAGGATTTGGTCAAGGAAGGCCAAGAATTCTTTGAAATGGAGCATCCCTATGTCGCTTTCTTGCCGACCTATCTGGAAGGTGGAAATGGTGTCGATAACGGCGATGTTGAGATTCTTACGACTCCAGTGGGCGACTTTATCGCCTATGGAGACAATGCTAGTAAGTGTTTTGGGGTAGTGGGATCTGGTAATCGCAATTTTAACAATCAATACTGCCTGACAGCCAAGCAGTATAGCCAGCGCTTTGGCTTCCCGGTCCTAGCAGACTTTGAAATGCGTGGAATGCTGGGAGATATTAAAAAGGTCGCAGCGATTATCGCGGACTTATATGGATTGGGTTCAGAAAGTTAGAATCGTTCAAGTAGGCAGTTGGATTTTCTCAACTGCCTTTTGAATGCAGAAAAAGGCACCCAGACGAGGGTGCTGCTTTGGAATTAACCTGCTTTTCCGATGGCAAGTGCATAGATAAAGAAAATAGCAAAGCCAAAGAGGAAAATCAATCCTGCAATGGCGAGGAGTTTCAACCAAGAAGGAAGATTTTTATTTTCACCTGTGACCAACACATAGTTCAAAAGGGCAAAGAATGGTGTTGTAAGAAAAGATCCAATCATGGCAAAGCGGAGCATGGTTGAAACTTGACCGGCAAAGAACTTGATGATGACGATACCAATGATAGCTGTGATGGTCATCCAGATGTTCAAAGATTTACGATTATCCTCTTTTTGATTTGCCAAGAGTTGAAGGGAGGCCTGATTGACACGTGAATATCCATCGATGACAGTAATGACTGTCCCAAAGATACAGAGGAAAGCGATGAAGGTAATCAAATAACGAGACCATTCACCAAGGACAGAGGCGTACATGCCCACAAATTGCGAGATGTATTTGGCAGAAGCAGCTTCAACCGCTTGCCCTGTAGGATATTGAATAAGTGCTCCTAGTGCCACAAAGAATACAGCTAGGATAGCAGTTCCAATGTAACCAACGTTAAAGTCGAAAAGAGCATCCTCTGTATTAAAGTTGACGGTCTTTTTCTTTTCAGCAGACCAGAGTGAGTTGATAGCTGAGATTTCAATAGGGGCAGGCATCCAACCTAGAAGGGAAACGATAAAGGGTAGGGCTGCCATTTGCCAAGGTGTTTTCTCGATAAAATCAGAGCTGTATTCTGGGTGCTTAACGGCAGCAATGATGACGGCAAGAACAGTTGCAATAGTCAAGGCAGACATGATCCATTTTGCCATACCGTCCAATAGTTTGTAGCCACCAAAGAGTAACATAGCCCAAATGACCGCAACAAGGATGAGGGACCATTGAGTGATGCTAAGACCGATCATTGGGAAGGCACTGGCGATGATAGCTGAGCACAGAATGGCAACACCAGCTGTGTTGACCATAGCTGAAAAGACATTGAGGATAAAGAAAATCCAGAGATAGAGTTTTCCTTTTTCAGCATAGCCTTCCACCAAGGTTTTGCCAGTGTCGGCAGTATATTCGGCACCAAAACGGAAAAATGGATATTTAAAAACATTGGCCAAGATAACCAAGAGGAGTAGTGACCAACCATAAGAACCACCAGCTTGAGTAGAGGATACAATGTGAGAACCTCCAACGGCAGCAGAAGCCATTAGGATTCCTGGCCCCATTGCCTTTAGTTTGCTTGCCCAGGTAGACTGGTGTGATGAAGTAACTTGTGACATAATAAACACTCCTATTTTTGAATTTTCAGAATAATCTGAATAGATAGCTACTATTCTACAAGAAACTTATGAAAAATGCAAGAGAATTTTTGAAAAATTTAGAAAATTTCAGAAAAATCATATGAAAGATATGATTATCACAAGGAAATGGTATTGATGGGAGTAAAAAATCCGAGAAGAAAGCTTCTCGGATTCCCTTATTTCAGTTGCTCAGTGATTTCCTTAGAAAGCAGGAGTCCCAAACGGTAACCTTTATTGATGTAGTCAATCACATCATTGATATTTTCCGTTGTTTGGATCCTTTCGCGTATGTCTGTTTTGAAAGCTTCGTCCTTCAGAAGCTGTTCCTGAAGGAGTTGTTGAAGTTTTTCTTTTTCGTACTTATTGATGAGAAAAAGAACGACAAGACTGATAAGAACTAAGATATAAGCATACTGGCTCATAAAATTTCTCCTGATTTGATAAAAAAGTTGATGACATAAGAAAAGCGAAAGAAACATTTCGCTTTTCTATTAGGTGACTAGAATTGCATGGCAGGCATCCCGCACAAGAGACTAGATAATTCGATGATATACTTGAAAGGTCTAGTTTTTTATTATTATGACATAAACAAATCGCTGTTTATTTATGTGAATTAGTGAAGCGCCTAGCCAAATCACCATAGTTACGACGTCATGGCCTCTAAATCGATTATATTTAGGGGTCATGACTAGTGAAGCAGTTAGCTAGTTCGCATATAAGCATAAGCGGCTAGCGTCTAACAATTAGGAACTTTAGTTCCAATTGTTAGTACTGAATCACATCTTCTCTGGTGCTTCTACTCCAAGCAAACGAAGGGCTTCTTTGAGAACAACAGCTGTTGCGTAGCTGAGGGCTAGACGGCTGTCGCGCTCTGGGCTTTCATCCAGAATACGAGTGTGGGCATAGTATTTATTGAAAGCTTGAGCTAAGCTGATTGCATACTTGGCAATGAGCGATGGATCATAGTTAACAGATGCGCGTTTGATGACACGGGCAAAGTCTTGGAGAAGTTTGATAATTTCCCAGCTTTCAGCATCATTTAGACTGTAATTTGCTTGAGCATTTGGTTGGAAGTCTGCTTTTCTAAGGAGAGATTGGATACGAGCGTAAGCGTATTGGATGTATGGACCAGTTTCTCCTTCAAAGGAAACCATAGCTTCGAGGTCAAAGTCGTAACCATTTCGGCGGTCAGTCTTGAGGTCGTAGAATTTAACAGCTCCTACTCCGACAGCTTGGGCAACCTGCTCTTTGTTTTCGAGATCAGGATTTTTCGCTTCAATTTGTGCTTTAGCACGGCTGATAGCTTCTTGAAGAGTAGGTTCGAGCAGGATAATATTTCCCTTACGAGTAGAGAGCTTTTGACGGTTCTTGGTTACCAAACCGAAGTCTACATGAATCATATCATCGCTCCAGTCAAATCCCATTTTTTTCAAGACGGCTTTTAACTGTTTAAAGTGGTTAGACTGCTCTTGACCAACCGCATAGATATTCTTAACAAAATTGTAAGTACGTGCACGGTAGATAGCTGTCGCAATATCACGTGTGATGTAGAGGGTTGCACCGTCAGATTTTTTAATCATAGCAGGTGGCAGTTCGACATCATCTAGGTTGACAATGCTAGCGCCGCGTGATTCTTCTAGCAAACCTTTTTCTTCAAGGATTTGCACGGCTTCGTCCATCTTGTCATTATAGAAGGCTTCCCCGTTTAAGCTGTCAAATTCAACGTTCAACAGTTTGTAAATGCGGTTGAACTCAACCAAACTTTCGTCACGGAACCATTGCCAGAGTTGAGTTGCTTCTGGATCACCGTCTTCCAATTTTTTAAACCAAAGACGTCCTTCCTCATCAAGAGCTGGGTCGTTTTCGATTTCAGCATTGATGCGAACGTACAATTTTAACAATTCGTCAATTGGATTAGCTTCTACGGCTTCCTTACTTCCCCATTTTTTATAAGCAACCATGAGAAGACCAAACTGTTTACCCCAGTCTCCAAGGTGGTTGATTTTAATAGTGTTGTAGCCCATTTTCTTAAAGATATTAGAAAGAGCATCTCCGATAACAGTTGAACGTAAGTGACCTACTGAGAAAGGTTTTGCGATGTTTGGACTTGATAGGTCAATCGTGATATTTTGCTCTTTGCCTTCCGTTTGTTGAGCGTAGTCAGATCCTTTTTCGATGATCTCTTTGATAACTGCTCCAGAAATGGCAGATTTATCAAGGAAGAAGTTGACGTAAGGGCCAGTTGCAACAACTTTTTCAAAGGCTTGGCTGTTGATTTTTTCAGCGATTTCAGCAGCAATCATTTGAGGGGCTTTGCGTTCGACTTTTGCAAGTGAGAAAGCAGGGAAAGCGATATCTCCCATGTCAGAGTTTTTTGGTTGTTCTAGTAAATTTAAAATAGCCTCTTGATCTAGGCTATCGATGACGCTAGCCAATTCACTAGCAATCAGTTTTTTTGTACTCATAAGTAGGCTCCTTTTGGACTTTTATTCTATTTTATCATAAATTTAGTGAAAGAAGAAAGATTTTTTTGAATTATTCAGTTTTTTTGGTATAATTATATCTAAAAATAAACCCGAAATCGGTTATAAATATTCATGTAAGAGGTTGATATGAGAAAAAAAGAACGACACCAGTTGATTAAAAAGATGATCACTGAGGAAAAACTAGCTACACAAAAGGATATCCAAGATCGCCTAGAAGTTCGGAATGTCTTTGTGACGCAAACGACCTTGTCTCGCGATTTGCGCGAAATCGGCTTGATCAAGGTTAAGAAAAATGGTATGGTATATTATGTGCTAGCGAATGAAACAGAAAAGATTGATTTGGTAGAGTTTTTGTCGCATCATTTAGAAGGGGTTGCGAGAGCAGAGTTTACTTTGGTACTTCATACCAAGCTGGGAGAAGCGGCCGTGTTAGCAAATATTGTTGATGAAAATAAGGACGAGGCGATTTTAGGGACGGTTGCTGGTGCCAATACCTTACTGGTTATTTGTCGAGACCAGCATGTTGCCAAGCTCATGGAAGAGCGTCTGCTAGATTTGATGAAGGATAAATAGGGTTTTGGGACTTGTTCCCAAGCCTTATTTTTGACAAGGAGAGAGCCAATATGACGACAGAAAAACTATCACCTGGTATGCAGCAGTATGTGGATATTAAAAAGCAATATCCAGATGCTTTTCTGCTCTTTCGGATGGGTGATTTTTATGAGCTGTTTTACGAAGATGCGGTCAATGCGGCGCAGATTTTAGAGATTTCACTGACCAGTCGTAATAAAAATGCAGAAAATCCGATACCCATGGCTGGTGTTCCCTATCATTCTGCCCAGCAGTATATCGATGTTCTGATTGAGCAGGGCTATAAAGTTGCCATTGCTGAGCAGATGGAAGATCCCAAACAAGCAGTTGGGGTGGTTAAGCGCGAGGTGGTTCAGGTCATCACACCTGGAACGGTCGTCGATAGCAGTAAGCCCGATAGTCAGAATAACTTTCTGGTTGCTCTAGATCGTGATGGCAATCAATTTGGTCTAGCTTATATGGACCTGGTGACGGGTGATTTTTATGTGACGGGTCTATTGGACTTTACCCTCGTTTGTGGGGAAATCCGTAATCTCAAGGCCCGAGAAGTGGTGCTAGGATATGACTTATCTGAGGAAGAAGAACAAATCCTCAGCCGTCAGATGAATCTGGTACTTTCCTACGAGAAAGAAGGTTTTGAGGATGTCCATTTACTGGATTCACGTTTGGCTGCTGTGGAGCAAGCGGCAGCTAGTAAGTTGCTCCAGTACGTTCACCGGACTCAGATGCGGGAATTGAATCACCTCAAACCAGTTATCCGCTATGAAATCAAAGATTTCTTACAGATGGACTATGCGACCAAGGCTAGTTTGGATTTGGTTGAGAATGCTCGTTCAGGCAAAAAGCAAGGCAGTCTTTTCTGGCTTTTGGATGAAACTAAAACAGCTATGGGCATGCGCCTTTTGCGTTCTTGGATCCATCGTCCCTTGATTGATAAGGAGAGAATCGTTCAGCGTCAAGAGGTGGTGCAGGTCTTTCTTGATCACTTCTTTGAGCGCAGTGATTTAACGGACAGCCTCAAGGGTGTTTATGACATCGAACGTTTGGCTAGTCGGGTTTCTTTTGGCAAGACCAATCCCAAGGATCTCTTGCAGTTGGCGACTACCTTATCCAGTGTGCCACGGATTCGAGCGATTTTAGAGGGGATGGAGCAACCTGCTCTGGCCTATCTCATCGCACAGTTAGATGCCATTCCTGAGTTGGAGAGCTTGATTAGCGCAGCGATTGCTCCTGAAGCTCCTCATGTGATTACGGAAGGCGGCATTATCCGTACGGGATTTGATGAGACCTTGGATAAATACCGCCGAGTGCTCAGAGAAGGGACTAGTTGGATTGCTGAGATTGAGGCTAAGGAGAGAGAAAACTCAGGCATCAGCACGCTTAAGATTGACTACAATAAAAAGGACGGTTACTATTTCCATGTGACCAATTCGCAACTGGGAAATGTGCCAGCCCACTTTTTCCGCAAGGCAACGCTGAAAAACTCAGAACGCTTTGGCACCGAGGAATTAGCCCGTATCGAGGGAGATATGCTGGAGGCGCGTGAGAAGTCAGCCAACCTAGAGTATGAAATCTTTATGCGTATCCGTGAGGAAGTCAGCAAGTACATCCAGCGTTTGCAGGCTCTAGCCCAAGGAATTGCAACCGTTGATGTCTTGCAAAGTCTGGCGGTTGTGGCTGAAACCCAGCATTTGATCCGACCTGAGTTTGGAGACAATTCACAAATTGATATCCAGAAAGGGCGCCATGCTGTCGTCGAAAAGGTTATGGGAGCGCAGTCCTATATTCCAAACAGTATCCAGATGTCAGAAGATACCAGCATTCAACTGATTACAGGACCCAACATGAGCGGGAAGTCTACCTACATGCGCCAGCTAGCCATGACTGCGGTTATGGCCCAGCTGGGTTCTTATGTGCCGGCAGAGAGCGCCCATTTGCCTATCTTCGATGCCATCTTTACCCGTATCGGAGCAGCAGATGATTTGGTTTCAGGTCAATCAACCTTCATGGTAGAGATGATGGAGGCCAATAATGCCATTTCGCATGCGACCAAGAACTCACTCATTCTCTTCGATGAATTGGGACGCGGAACTGCGACTTATGACGGGATGGCTCTTGCCCAGTCCATCATCGAATACATTCATGAACATATCGGAGCCAAAACCCTCTTTGCGACCCACTACCATGAGTTGACCAGTCTGGAGTCCAGTTTGGAACACTTGGTCAATGTCCATGTGGCAACCTTAGAACAGGGTGGGCATGTCACCTTCCTTCACAAGATCGAACCAGGACCTGCTGATAAATCCTATGGTATCCATGTTGCTAAGATTGCTGGCTTACCAGGAGAACTTTTAGCAAGAGCGGATAAGATTTTAACGCAACTGGAGAGTCAAGGGGGAGAAAGTCCAGCTCCGATGAGGCAAACTAGCGCCGTCACGGAACAGATTTCTCTCTTTGATACGCCAGCAGAACATCCTATCCTAGCAGAATTAGCTCAACTGGATGTGTACAACATGACACCTATGCAGGCTATGAATGTCTTAGTTGAGTTCAAACAAAAGTTATAAAAAGAGCCCACTCACATTTTTGTGAGTGGGATTTTTCTATTACTTTTTATGAGCCAAGAGTTGATTGATGTGGTCTACTTTTTTTGCTTCTCTTTTATAGAGAATAACCCAGATGATGAGGTAGACGATCGCAAACTCTGGAATGAGTTGGAGATAAAAGGTCCAGTGGAAGGGGAACCAACCAGCCAGAGTTGCTAGTGGAACAAAGCCAGCCAGCATGAGGAAGAAATGGGAAAGTGTGGCACGGAGCAAGCTCCAGTCACGGCTGAATAAGCGACTGCCAAAGCTAAAGAGAACGCCGATAGCTGACCAGATGATCATACAGTAGAGCAAGACCAAGGCACCGTGAACCTGATGTTCCACCATCACTTGTCCGACTAGAGAATCGGGACTCAGTGGGGCATAGGTATTTGGTGCATACATGAGTGAAAAGAGGATAGAGAGGATGAGGCCGATAAGAACACCAGCAGCTGCATCGTGAAATACCTGTTTTTTCATAGTTCTAATTTCTCCTTGATGGTTTTTAGGTAACGGCGTGAAGAGTAGGTGAAGCTTTCGTTTTTCAAGAAAATTTCAACCAGACCGTTGGGCGTGAGCTTGAGATGAGAGATGGAGTCGATATTGACGATTTCAGATTGGGAAATTTGGATAAAAGTGGTCGGTAAGATTTCAAGGACTTGATAGAGTCGCAAATCAATGCTGTAGGTCTGACTGGTAGTTTCTGCAAGAACCTTTCGATTCTCTGTATAAAAACGCTGAATCTTGCCAATTTCAACTAGATAGACCTGATCATCAATCTTACCTTTGATTGTTTCTTTTTGGTCAAGATTTTTAGCGAACTCGATGACTTTTTGGACTTTTTTAGTTTCTTGAGGTGCTTGGACAATCAGCTTTTCTTCCTTGTACGTCTCCTTAATCTGTAGTTCTACTTTCATAAATTCCCTCCTTTTCAGTTATACAAGGTTGTGATCACTTCCTGTACACCTTTATTAAACACTATTTTACGACCTCTGGCAAGAGCTTTTGTCTATGTGGAGGGATTTGGAGTCTATGTGGTATTTGCTTTTTCTGATAGCATCTGAAATATGGTATAATAGCACTGATCAATTTCTAGGAAAATAGATACAGAAAGGGGCTGAAAGATGTCTCATATTATTGAATTGCCAGAGGTGCTGGCAAACCAGATAGCGGCAGGAGAAGTCATCGAACGTCCTGCCAGTGTAGTTAAAGAGTTGGTAGAAAATGCCATTGACGCTGGTTCTAGCCAGATTATCATTGAGATTGAAGAAGCTGGTCTCAAGAAAATCCAAATCACAGATAATGGCCATGGAATTGCCCACGATGAGGTGGAATTGGCTCTCCGTCGTCATGCGACCAGTAAGATAAAAAATCAGGCTGATCTCTTTCGGATTCGGACGCTTGGTTTTCGTGGTGAAGCTCTGCCCTCTATCGCTTCTGTTAGTGTGCTGACTCTGTTGACGGCGGTGGATGGTGCGAGTCATGGGACCAAGCTCGTTGCGCGTGGGGGTGAAGTTGAGGAAGTCATCCCAGCGACTA
The DNA here is from genome assembly GCF_000162495.1 of Streptococcus sp. M143. Taxonomy (NCBI): domain Bacteria; kingdom Bacillati; phylum Bacillota; class Bacilli; order Lactobacillales; family Streptococcaceae; genus Streptococcus; species Streptococcus sp. M143. The sequence goes on from NZ_GG730093.1 coordinate 161,920, forward strand.
GTCCTGTGGGGACCAAAGTTTGTGTGGAGGACCTCTTTTTCAACACGCCTGCCCGCCTCAAGTATATGAAGAGCCAGCAAGCGGAATTGTCTCATATCATTGATATTGTCAACCGTCTAGGGTTGGCCCATCCTGAGATTTCTTTTAGCTTGATTAGTGATGGCAAGGAAATGACACGAACAGCTGGTACGGGTCAACTCCGCCAAGCTATTGCAGGGATTTACGGTTTGGCGAGTGCTAAGAAGATGATTGAAATTGAGAATTCTGACCTAGATTTCGAAATTTCAGGTTTTGTGTCCTTGCCTGAGTTGACCCGAGCCAACCGTAACTATATCAGCCTCTTCATCAACGGGCGTTATATCAAGAACTTCTTGCTCAATCGCGCTATTCTTGACGGTTACGGAAGCAAGCTCATGGTGGGACGTTTTCCACTGGCTGTCATTCACATCCATATCGATCCTTATCTGGCTGATGTCAATGTACATCCAACCAAACAAGAAGTGCGGATTTCCAAGGAAAAAGAACTGATGGCGCTAGTCTCAGAAGCTATTTCTAACAGTCTCAGAGAGCAAGCCTTGATCCCTGATGCCTTGGAAAATCTTGCCAAATCTACTGTGCGCAATCGTCAAAAGGTAGAGCAGACCATTCTCCCACTAAAAGAAAATACGCTTTACTATGAAAAAACAGAACTCTCAAAACCTAGTCAAGCTGAGGTGGCTGATCATCAGGTTGAATTAACTGATGAAGGACAGGATTTAACCCTGTTTGCCAAGGAAACCTTGGACCAGCTAACCAAGCCCGCAAAATTACATTTTGCAGAGAGAAAGCCTGCTAACTACGACCAACTAGATCATCCAGAGTTAGACCTAGCTAGCCTCGATAAAGCCTATGACAAGCTGGAGCGAGAGGAATCATCAAGTTTCCCAGAGTTGGAGTTTTTCGGACAAATGCACGGGACTTATCTTTTTGCTCAGGGACGAGATGGGCTCTACATCATAGACCAGCACGCTGCTCAGGAACGGGTCAAGTATGAGGAATACCGTGAAAGCATCGGCAATGTTGACCAGAGCCAGCAGCAACTCCTAGTGCCCTACATCTTTGAATTTCCAGCGGATGATGCCCTTCGTCTCAAGGAAAGAATGCCACTTTTGGAGGAAGTGGGCGTCTTTCTAGCAGAGTATGGAGAAAATCAATTTATCCTACGTGAACATCCAATTTGGATGGCAGAGGAAGAAATCGAGTCTGGTATCTATGAAATGTGCGACATGCTACTCTTGACCAAGGAAGTTTCGATCAAGAAATACCGAGCAGAGCTGGCTATCATGATGTCCTGCAAGCGGTCTATCAAGGCCAACCATCGTATCGATGACCACTCAGCCAGACAGCTCCTTTATCAGCTCTCTCAATGTGACAATCCATATAACTGTCCCCACGGACGTCCCGTTTTGGTGCATTTTACCAAGTCGGATATGGAAAAAATGTTCCGACGCATTCAGGAAAATCATACCAGCCTCCGTGAGTTGGGGAAGTATTAAGAACACAAAAAGCCTTTGTTCCTTTTGAACAAGGCTTTTTAGTTTTTCTATGGTGGGAATTTTGATTGGACATGGCAACTTGACACGAGGTTTACACTTGCTTGATAAGACTAGTCCTATAAAAGTACTGAAAAATATGAATCAATTGACTCAAGGTTTCGTAGAGTTGTCTTGGTTTGAAGGAGTCTCAAGACCAATCACCTTATCAAGATAACGTTGTTTGGTTTTGAGAGCCTTGTTGATAGCAATCGCTGAAGCAATCAAGAGAACGAAGGTCAGCCAGATCCAGGCGGTGAATTCGGCTGGGAAACTAGAACCAGCTAAAAAGAGATAGATAGCCAGAGCCAAGACGAAAATATAAATCATTTGCCAGAGACCATAGGATTTAACCTCTTTATAGTATTTGTCCTTGTCTTCCTCCAAGATCACTGCTGTGGAAGCTTTTTCAGAGTTTTCATCTAGTAGTAGATAGTCAGTTGTCACTTGAAAAATCTTGCTTAATTCAATGATTTTTTCGATTTCAGGAAGAACTTGTCCAGACTCCCATTTGGAGATGCTTTGCCGAGAAACATTGATTTGTTCAGCTAGCTTTTCTTGGGACCAACCTTTTTCCTTTCTGAGCTCAAATAGTTTTTCTGCGAGTTTCATTATTCTATCCTCCTTTTTCTACTTCTATCCTAACAATTTTTACTTATAATGAGAATACAATCTCCTGTACTATTTGTCAACCAGAGGTTGCACCTTTTGTTGCCATCTGTCTTGGGGAAATATGGTATACTAGATAAGCAAAATAATGGAGAAAAACTATGTACGAATATTTAAAAGGAATCATTACCAAAATCACTGCTAAATACATAGTCCTAGAGGCGAATGGTATCGGTTATATCTTGCATGTATCTAATCCCTATGCTTACTCAGGTCAGGTCAATCAAGAAACTCAAATTTATGTGCACCAAGTTGTCCGCGAGGATGCCCATCTGCTTTACGGCTTTCGCTCAGAAGATGAGAAAAAACTCTTCCTCAGTCTGATTTCGGTCTCAGGGATTGGACCTGTATCAGCTCTTGCTATTATCGCTGCCGATGACAATGCTGGCTTGGTTCAAGCCATCGAGACTAAGAACATCACCTACTTGACCAAGTTCCCCAAAATTGGCAAGAAAACAGCCCAACAGATGGTGCTGGACTTGGAAGGCAAGGTAGTCGTGGCTAGTGATGACCTTCCTGCCAAAGTCGCAGTACAAGCCAGTGCTGAAAACCAAGAACTGGAAGAAGCCATGGAGGCCATGTTGGCACTAGGCTACAAGGCGACGGAGCTCAAGAAAATCAAGAAATTCTTTGAAGGAACGACAGATACAGCTGAGAACTATATCAAGTCAGCTCTTAAGATGTTGGTAAAATAGGAGAATAATATGCCAAAACGTTGTTCGTGGGTCAAGATGACCAATCCTCTCTATATCGCCTACCACGATCAGGAGTGGGGACAGCCCCTTCATGATGACCGCGCTCTTTTTGAACTGCTCTGTATGGAGACCTATCAGGCTGGTCTGTCTTGGGAAACGGTACTAAACAAACGGCAGGCTTTCCGAGAAGCATTTCATGACTATCAAATTCAAGCGGTCGCAGAGATGGCAGATGGGGAGTTGGAATCCCTGTTAGATAATCCAGCCATCATCCGAAATCGAGCCAAGATTTTTGCGACGCGTGCCAATGCCCAAGCATTTCTACAAGTTCAGAAGGTGCATGGTTCTTTTGATAGCTATCTCTGGTCTTTTGTTGAGGGGAAAACCATCATCAATGATGTCCCTGACTATCGCCAGGCACCTGCTAAAACAGCCTTGTCTGAAAAGTTATCTCAAGATCTCAAAAAAAAAGGATTCAAATTCACAGGTCCAGTCGCAGTTTTAGCTTTTTTACAAGCGGCAGGTCTGATTGACGACCACGAGAATGATTGTGAGTGGAAGGGGAATTAAATGATGTCTAACAAATATAAGGGAATTCTGATTTTTTCGATTCTCTATACAGTTCTTTTTGTGTTTGATGGCGTTAAATTGCTGGCTTTCTTGATGCCATCTGCTATTGCGAATTATCTAGTTTATGTAGTATTAGCTCTGTATGGTTCTTTTTTATTTAAGGATAGATTAATCCAACAATGGAATGAGATTAGAAAAACTAAGAGAAAATTCTTCTTTGGCGTCTTAACAGGCTGGCTATTTCTCATTCTGATGACTGCTTTCTTTGGCTTTATCTTAGGAATATTGAGACAGTTTTTGGGGCTAGACGGACAAGGTCTAAACCAGTCGAATATTCAAAGTACCTTTCAAGAACAACCAATACTGATAGCAGTTTTCGCCTGTATCATAGGACCTTTGGTGGAAGAACTATTTTTCCGTCAGCTCTTGTTACATCACTTGCAGAAAAGTCTGCCAAGTTGGTTAAGCATTCTTCTGGTAGGACTTGTTTTTGCTCTGACTCATATGCACAGTTTGGCTTTATCAGAGTGGGTCAGTGCAGTCGGTTATCTAGGTGGAGGCATTGCCTTTTCTATCATCTATGTGAAAGAAAAAGAGAATATTTATTATCCTCTAGTTGTTCATATGTTAGGCAATAGCCTTCCCTTGATTATTTTAGTTATCAGTAGTATGTGACGTTTTAGTAGTTATACAAGAGAAAAAGCTGAGAAATTCCTCTCAGCTTTTTGATTATATGCTAGTAATTTTTATAGTGCAGTGAGAAATGTCAGTCCACCTAAGACAACGCCAGCTGAGTTTGGAATAATTAGTATCCAATCCTTCTTAGGTTCTTTTGTCCACCCGTAAATAACCCAAATTAAACAAGATACTGCTGCGGATAAAGGCTGGAATGGTTGAGCTTTGTTGCCTTGTAAATTGGCAAAAATTTGTGGGATGTAGGCGATAAATACAATAATCCCGATAAAGGCCCCGATTGAACCGACAATTTGATTTATTTTTTGTTTAGTCATATACACCTCCTTCAAAAAGATATCATAGAAATTAGCGAAAATCAATACAAAAGCATAAAAATGGAGAAATTGTTTATTTTTTATTATAGTCAAAGCGAATGACTTGCTCTTTTGCATCCACATAAGCGTGAACGCCAAAGGGTACAATGGCTCTTGGTGTGGCGTGGCCGACATTCAGATTATAGACAATTGGGATATTGCTGTCAACGATGCTCATTAGTGCCTCTTTATAGTCGTCATAGAAGGTTTCATCCATTGGCTTTCCGACCAAGAGTCCGCTGATGACCTCGAATATTCCAGTTTCCTTTAAAGTCTGCACCATTTTTTTGAAGTTTTCCGGCTCAGGCTTTTCTTCGCTTGTTTCTAACAAGAGAATCTTTCCTTCCCAGTCGGATAAGTCAGGGAAAAGTGTATACTTTTGGCAGAGATCCGTGCTGTCTGCGTATCGAAAGTTGTCAAAGATATCATAGAGAGATTCAAGGCAACCTCCGAGAATTTCTCCCTCAAACTGGGCATTTCCTTGTAACAAGTCAAAACCAGTATTTACATGACTGACACGAGCTGTTCCCAAAGCTTTGGGACTGAAGTCAGTTCTTTCCTCATACCAAACGTCACTAGGTCGAATTTCTGAGATTCTTCCCGTCTTTATCAATTCTTTAAAGTAGTGAAAGCTATAGGGCAACATCTCCTTGTCCAATTCACAAATGTCTGCTAGAAAGGATTGCCCATAAAAAGTCTTAATCCGTAGTTTGTGCAACATAAGGTGGTTCATAGTGGTATCCGAGAAGCCAAGAAAAATCTTTGGCTTGATAACCTTTTGGAGTTGGTCATTTTCAAAAAGATAAGGTAGCAAACGATAGGTATCATCCCCACCGATGGCGCATAGGATCATGTCGATGCTATCGTCCGAAAAGGCCTGCATCAAATCCTCTGCACGTGCTTCAGGATGGTCCTTGATAAAGTCTAACCCTTTTAGCGAATGGGGCAGAAAGACAGGATTGAGTCCCAAATCTTTGAGACGTTGGAGACCCAAATCGACTTCGTGTTTGACAAAATCCTCTCCAATAACACCGCTAGACAAACTAACAATACCAATAGTAGAAACCATATCTCATCCTCCTAGAAATAGATTGATACTCTTCGAAAATCAAATTCAAACCACGTCAGCTTCCATCTGCAACCTCAAAACAGTGTTTTGAGCAGCCTGCGGCTAGCTTCCTAGTTTGCTCTTTGATTTTCATTGAGTATGAGCCTATTCTATCACAAAAGATGAGAGAAAACTACAAGAATGAGACTCAGAAGTTCTATTGAATTTCAAGAAAGCAAGTGAAAAAGCAACCGCCTGTGCAGTTGCTTTCCGTTTTTCTAATCTCGATAGGTGTGAGTTACTTGGTCAACTCTTGATTATAGGAGAGGGCTAAATCAATCCAGTAAGGAAGTTCTTTTTGGCCTTCGATATCTAGGTCTATATAGCCATGATAAGGTCGCCCTCTCATCAATGTAGTATGAGCTCCTGTTCGGGGTAGAACTTGCTTTTCCATTTCTTTGCCAATTCTCACCATAACCAGCTCGTCTTTTCTGGAACTGACTGTAAGGACCATTTTCCCACGAATCATAAAGGCCAGGCCACCAAACAGTTTCTTTTCTTCTAACTCTTCTTCGAAAATTTGGGGAGGAAGTTTGAGTGCTAGAATTTTTCGAATCTGCTGAGCTAAAGATTGACTATATGCCATAGCTTTTCACTTTTCTTAATAACGTGATGGGCCCGCACTTGCACTTCGGATATTGAAACGTTTCTTGAGATAGAAGCGAAGAGCGAGAAGGGTAGCTCCCAGGATAGCCAAAGGCAATGGAGCAAGGACTGGATTGAGGTTTGCTGGTAGGAAGCTTGTTGCAAAGAAGACAACCAACCAAAGGACCATAGAAGCCAGGATAACGAGGATTGATTTCCAGAATGGAGGACGTTGGCTACGGTCTGTGTCTGGTCCATAGTACTGGTAGACAAAGTAGTACATCAAGTAGAAGGCAAGTCCTCCTACAAGTCCAACCAACAAGAGGGTAATCAACCCATAGCCAATAGCCTGATCTGTAGAGAAGAAGGTAGTCAGAGCGCTAACCAATGCAAAGAGACTGGTGATAAAAAGGGCTGAGTCCATAATCATGAGTTTTGGATCGTCATTTTCTTTTGGATGCTCTTTTTCGTATTGCTCCTTGACAGTGAAGCTATGAGCCCAGTGGGTTGGAGCCCCGTAGAGGGAACGTGCAGTCGTTCCTTTGGCTTGCTCTTCAAGGATTTTAGGAATGACTTCCTCAAAGACAGCCTTGATTTCAGCGTCTGTTTTACCATCTTTGATAAATTGTTGGGTAGCGATGTGGATAAATTCTTGGTTTTTCTTGGTTAGTTTCTGTAAATCAATCTGAGACATAGGGATTCCTCTTAGAACCATTTTTTATGGATGAGATAGAGAGTGAGCGAAACACTCATAGCAAAGGCGATAAAGACGATTAACCAGAAGGCGTGTGGTTCACCGTTTAGAGGGATTTCATTATCCTTAAAGTTCATCCCGTAGGCTGAGAAGATCATGGTTGGGACAGACATGACAATGGTCACGAGAGCCAGGGTTTTCATGATGTTGTTCTGGTTGTTGGAAATGATAGAGGCAAAGGTCTCTGTCATAGAGTGAAGGACATTTCCATAGATATCTGCCATCTCGATGGCCTGTTGGGTTTCAATCAGAGTGTCTTCGAGTAGGTCTTCGTCTTCTAGGTATTTCTTGATATTGCTAGTTGCGCTAGTCAATTTCTTAATCACGCGCTCGTTCGTCTTAAGTGAGGCCTTGAAATAGACGATGGTCTTTTCCAATTCCATGAGCTCGATCAGCTCTTCGTTTCGAGTAGACTTGTGAAGTTGACTTTCGATTTGTTCACTCTTACGGTCGATCGAACGAAGGGCCGTAAGGTAAAGTTCGGCGTTGCGGTAGAGAATCTGGAAGATAAAGCGTGAACGCATGAAGGTGTAAAAGTTACGCAGTCTACGGTTGATAAAGACATCGAGAACGGGGAGGGATTCCAAGCAGGTGGTGATAATGGTTTCCTCGGTGATGATAATCCCCAGCGGAATCGTAACGTAGTAGGTACGATTGTTTCTTTCCTCTGTGATGGGAACGTCCACGATGATCAAAGTATACTCATCTTCGATGGTAATACGGGACATTTCTTCCGCATCGAGTGGTGCTCGAAGGTCGGCAATGTCAATGTCGAAGGCGTTAGCGATTTCCAACGATTCATTTTGTGTAGGATTGACGAGGTTGATCCAAGTACCCGGTTCAAGCGTGTCGATCTCTTTAAATTCAGTTGTTGTTGAGAGAAAAACTTGTTTCATATCCCCTATCCTTTCCTACTATTCAATGATTCATTTTTTGCACCGTACTATTATACTATAAAAACAGCTTTTTGGGTAATAGAATTTCACATTTTTTGGTATAATGGAAAGCAATAATGGACTAGAAAGAACAAAGATGCAAGATAAAATTGTCATTCATGGGGCTCGTGCCCATAACTTAAAAAATATAGATGTGGAGATTCCAAGAGACAAGCTGGTTGTTGTGACTGGTTTGTCAGGTTCTGGGAAATCCAGTCTGGCCTTTGATACCCTCTATGCTGAGGGCCAACGTCGCTATGTAGAGAGTCTATCAGCCTATGCTCGCCAGTTTTTGGGCAATATGGAAAAACCAGATGTGGATGCCATTGATGGCCTCAGCCCAGCTATTTCCATTGACCAGAAAACCACCAGCAAAAACCCTCGTTCGACCGTGGGAACCACGACTGAAATCAATGATTATCTGCGTCTCCTCTACGCACGTGTGGGGACGCCTTACTGTATCAACGGGCATGGGGCTATCAAGGCTTCTTCTGTAGAACAAATCGTGGATAAGGTTTTGGAATTGCCAGAACGCCAACGCTTGCAGATTTTGGCCCCTGTCATCCGCAAGAAAAAAGGCCAACATAAGAGTGTTATCGAGAAGATTCAGAAAGATGGGTATGTCCACGTCCGAGTGGATGGGGAGGTCTACGATGTGACCGGAGTACCAGAGCTGTCTAAGAGCAAGCAACACAATATCGATGTCGTGGTTGACCGCATTGTCATCAAGGAGGGCATCCGTAGCCGTCTCTTTGATTCAATCGAGGCTGCCCTTCGTATCGCAGAAGGCTATGTGATTATCGACACTATGGACGATTCGGAGTTGCTCTTTTCTGAGCACTATGCCTGCCCGGTTTGTGGATTTACCGTACCAGAGTTAGAGCCTCGTCTCTTCTCCTTTAATGCTCCTTTTGGCTCTTGTAGTGAGTGTGATGGTTTGGGCATCAAGCTGGAGGTGGATGTTGACTTGGTGGTTCCTGATGCCAGCAAAACTTTGCGCGAGGGAGCCTTGGCACCTTGGAATCCTATCTCATCTAACTACTATCCAAACATGCTCGAGCAGGCCATGACAGCATTTGGAGTGGATATGGATAAGCCTTTTGAGGACTTGTCAGAAGAAGATAAAAACTTGATTCTCTACGGCTCAGATGGCAAGGAATTCCATTTCCACTATGAAAATGAATTTGGCGGTGTGCGCGATATTGACATTCCTTTTGAGGGGGTTGTCAATAATATCAAGCGTCGTTATCATGAGACTAACAGTGATTACACTCGCACCCAGATGCGTCTCTACATGAATGAGCTGACCTGCGGAACTTGCCATGGCTACCGTCTCAATGACCAGGCCTTGTCTGTTCGTGTAGGTGGCGAGCAAGGGCCGCATATCGGTGAAATATCGGACCTGTCTATCGCAGACCATTTGGAGTTGGTGAGTCAGCTGACCTTGTCTGAAAATGAAGCCATCATTGCCCGTCCCATTCTCAAGGAAATAAAGGATCGCTTGACCTTCCTCAATAACGTAGGTCTCAACTATCTGACTCTGTCACGTTCGGCAGGAACTCTTTCAGGTGGGGAGAGTCAGCGTATTCGCTTGGCAACCCAGATTGGTTCCAACCTCTCAGGTGTGCTCTATATTCTGGATGAGCCTTCAATCGGTCTTCACCAGAGGGATAATGACCGACTGATTGCCAGTCTGAAGAAGATGCGCGATTTAGGAAATACTCTCATCGTGGTGGAACACGACGAAGATACCATGCGCGAGGCGGATTATCTGATTGATGTCGGCCCTGGTGCTGGTGTTTTTGGTGGGGAGATTGTTGCTGCAGGAACGCCAAAACAGGTGGCTCGCAACAGCAAATCTATCACAGGCCAGTACTTATCAGGAAAACGAGCGATTCCAGTGCCAGCAGAGCGCCGTTCCGGAAATGGTCGTTTTATCGAAGTGACAGGAGCGCGTGAGAACAACTTGAAAAATATCACCGCTCGTTTCCCATTAGGAAAATTCATTGCGGTGACAGGTGTGTCAGGTTCAGGGAAATCGACCTTAATCAACAGTATCCTCAAAAAAGCCATTGCTCAAAAACTCAATCGCAACTCAGACAAGCCTGGTAAGTTTAAAACTATCACAGGGATTGAGCGTGTAGACCGCTTGATTGACATTGACCAGAGCCCTATCGGACGGACGCCGAGGTCCAACCCAGCTACCTATACGGGAGTTTTTGACGACATCCGTGACCTCTTTGCCCAGACAAATGAGGCCAAGATTCGAGGCTACAAGAAGGGGCGTTTCAGTTTCAACGTCAAGGGTGGTCGTTGCGAAGCCTGCTCAGGTGACGGGATTATCAAGATTGAGATGCACTTCTTGCCAGATGTTTATGTTGCCTGTGAAGTTTGCCATGGGACTCGCTACAACAGTGAAACCCTTGAAGTTCACTACAAGGAAAAAAATATCTCGCAGGTTTTGGACATGACCGTCAACGATGCGGTGGAATTCTTCCAACATATTCCGAAAATTCAACGCAAACTTCAGACCATCAAGGATGTGGGGCTGGGCTATGTAACGCTAGGGCAACCAGCTACCACCCTTTCTGGGGGAGAAGCCCAGCGTATGAAGTTGGCTAGTGAACTCCACAAACGCTCGACAGGTAAATCCTTCTATATTCTGGATGAGCCGACGACAGGGCTTCATACTGAGGACATCGCTCGCTTGCTTAAAGTCTTAGCTCGCTTTGTCGACGATGGAAATACAGTCCTCATCATTGAGCACAATCTGGATGTCATCAAGACGGCAGACCATATTATTGACTTAGGACCTGAGGGCGGTGTCGGTGGTGGAACCATCATTGCAACAGGAACCCCAGAAGAAGTAGCGGCCAATGAAGCCAGCTACACAGGACACTATTTGAAAGGAAAGTTACATCATGAATAAACGTGTGCAAGCATTTCTAGCTAAAATGCAAGAAAAAGAACTAGATGGTATCATCATCAACAACCTTAAAAACGTCTATTATTTGACTGGTTTTTGGGGTTCAAATGGAACAGTCTTTATCAGCCGTGACCGTCAAGTCTTGGTGACAGACTCTCGTTATATCATTGCGGCTAAGCAAGAAGTAACAGGTTTTGAGATTGTGGCTGACCGTGATGAATTGGCTGTCATTGCAGGCATTGTTAAGGATATGGGCTTGTCTCGCGTCGGTTTTGAGGACGAGATTTCGGTCTCTTATTACCATCGTATGCAGGCAGCTTTTGCAGGGATCGACTTGCTTCCACAGACTCAGTTTGTAGAAGCACTTCGTATGATTAAGGATGAGAAAGAGATTGCGACTATTCGCAAGGCTTGTTCTATCTCAGACCAAGCTTTTCGCGATGCGCTTGACTTTATCAAACCTGGAAAAACTGAGATCGAAATTGCCAACTTCCTTGATTTCCGCATGCGTGAGCTAGGAGCGGCAGGCTTGTCTTTTGATACCATTTTAGCAAGTGGTATCAACTCTTCAAAACCCCATGCTCATCCGATGCACAAACCAGTTGAAGTTGGAGAAGCCATTACCATGGACTTCGGCTGCCTCTACGACCACTATGTCAGTGATATGACACGGACCATTTATTTAGGTCATGTCAGTGACGAGCAGGCAGAGATTTACAATACGGTTCTGAAAGCCAACCAAGCTCTGATTGATCAAGCTAAGGCAGGATTAGGTTTCCGCGACTTTGACAAAATCCCTCGTGATATTATCATCGAGGCAGGCTATGGTGACTACTTTACCCACGGTATTGGACACGGTATCGGACTGGATATCCACGAAGAACCTTATTTTAGCCAAACTTCGAAAGAAGTCATTAAATCTGGTATGGTCTTGACTGATGAACCAGGTATTTATATTGAAGGGAAATACGGCGTTCGTATTGAAGATGATATCTTAATTACAGATAACGGTTGCGAATTGTTGACTCTAGCGCCGAAGGAATTAATTGTTATTTAAGAAAATTAAGATAAATCATTGACTTTTATATTTTAAAGGTTTATACTGATAAACGAAAACGGTAGGTGAGGCTACCATAGGGATACGGATGACTACCGCAAAGCAGTGGAGACACTACTCGTTGGTCAACAGTCCTGGTCGCGAAGGCCAAGACTAAGCTCATTTCATCGCCCTATGGAGTTAAAGCTTGAACGAAAAAACAGATAATTAGTTTTTTAATCCTGCCATTTTATGGTGGGATTTTCTACTGTTTTAGAACAAGGAAAGGAGACAAACGATGCAAATTGACGATCATCCAGAACCGCACATACACAGCCAATCGCTGATTTGTGTCATTCTGCCCTTATAAAGTGATTGGTCTCTGTGTATGAAACACATCATTCATACAGATAGGAGAAACCAATGAAAACTACAAAAGAAAGATTAGCAGTAGCTATTCACACACCTTTAAACGAAACTCTATCTTTTTATAAGACAAGTCTAACAGGCTTGACTGAGGAGCAGGTGGAGAAAAATCGTGACCTATATGGTGAAAACACCATCACCAAGGGTCAAGAAGACAGTATCCTTAAAAAGATTTACGAATCTATTATCAATCCATTTACAATCATCCTGCTGGTCATCGCTATGATCTCCATGGTGACCAATGTCTGGTTGGCGAAGCCTGGACAAGAAGATCCGACGACCTCTATCATCATCGTCGTTCTCGTTCTAATCTCTGGTGGCATTCGATTTGTCCAAGAACTGCGAAGCGACAAGGCCGCGACCAATCTATCAAAAATGATTGTGAACACAGCCACAGTTATTCGCGAAGGCCAGAGTTTAGAGGTCGCAATTGAAGATTTGGTCGTTGGAGATATAGTCAAATTAAGTGCTGGGGATATGATTCCAGCAGACCTTATTTTAATTGAATCACGAGATTTCTTTGTCCAACAGTCTGGTTTGACAGGTGAAAGTGATTCGGTTGAAAAACTGGCCTTATCCAAAATGAGTCAGTCAAATTTTGATAGTCTGCTAGAAGCAGAAGCGCTCGCCTTTATGGGAACCAACGTGATATCAGGAAGTGCTAAGGCTTTGATTCTAGCGGTCGGTGATGACACCATGATGGGAGAAATCGAGCAGACCCTCAATACCTATGACGAACCGACCTCTTTTGAGCGGGAGATGAACAGCATCTCTTGGCTCTTAATCCGTTTGATGTTAGTCATGGTTCCCATCGTGTTTCTCTCCAATGGCTTGACAGATGGAGATTGGTTAGAAGCAGGCGTATTTGCCTTGAGTGTGGGTGTCGGGCTTACACCTGAGATGCTTCCCATGATCATCACGGCCAGTCTAGCAAAAGGCTCCATTATCATGGCCAAGGAAAAAGTCGTCATCAAAAAACTCAATGCCATACAAGATCTAGGTGCTATTGATATCCTATGCACGGATAAAACGGGAACCCTTACCCAAGACGAAATTGTCCTTGAATATCCTTTGGATATACATGGAGATTTGGATTTGTCTGTGTTGAGACGTGCCTATCTCAATTCCTATTTTCAAACCGGTTTAAAAAACTTGATGGACCGTGCCATTATCAGTAGAACTGAAAAAGAAGCTAAAGAACACGCTATTCTACAAAATTTGGATACTAGCTTCCAAAAAATAGATGAATTGCCATTTGATTTTGAACGCAGACGCATGAGTGTCATCGTCAAGGATGAGAACGAAGTTGTTAGTTTGGTAACCAAGGGTGCCCTAGAGGAAATGCTTGCGATTTCAACCCATGTGGAATATCAAGGTCAGATTAGCCCTCTGACGGATGATATCCGAGTGGAAATCTTAAAAGAAGTAGATCAACTTAATCAACAGGGATTGCGAGTCTTGGGAGTCGCTTATAAAACAGGTCTAAAAGAAGGTTTTGCTTACTCCGTTGAAGATGAAAAAGAGATGATTCTAACAGGATATCTTGCCTTTCTAGATCCACCAAAACCATCAGCAGCACCTGCTATCCAAGCTTTGTTAGAACACGGTGTTCAAACAAAGATCTTGACGGGGGACAATGAGAAGGTAACCCAAGCAGTATGCGAAAAAGTTGGTTTAGACGTTGATCAAATCTTGTTGGGTTCTGATATTGATGCCATGACAGATGAGGAATTGGCCCAAGCAGTTGAGAAGGTGACTGTCTTTGCCAAACTCTCTCCTGATCAAAAAGCACGAATCATTTTACAAATCAAATCGAATGGACATTGTGTCGGCTATATGGGAGATGGAATCAATGATGCCCCTTCTATGAAAGTGGCAGATGTGGGGATTTCTGTTGATACAGCAGTAGATATTGCCAAAGAAACGGCTGATGTCATTTTGCTAGATAAGGATTTGATGGTGCTTGAAAAAGGGCTGGTTGAAGGACGGAAAGTCTATGCTAATATGACCAAATATATCAAGATGACGGTCAGCTCTAATTTCGGGAACATTTTCTCTCTGTTAGTGTCTGGTATCTTTTTACCTTTCCTTCCTATGGCTCCGATTCACTTGATTGTGTTAAATCTAGTCTATGATCTTTCTTGCATTGCCTTGCCATTTGATAATGTGGATGAAGACTTCTTGAAGAAGCCTCATAAGTGGGAGGCCAAGTCTATTACTCGCTTTATGATTTGGATGGGTCCGATTTCTTCTGCCTTTGATATTTTGACCTTTATCTTGCTCTATTTTGTCATTGTCCCAATGGCGACAGGTCATGCTTATGTTCATGGAGCAGATTCTGCAAGGGGCTTTATCATCTTGTTCCAGACTGGTTGGTTCATTGAATCCATGTGGTCCCAAACCATGGTTATCCATATGCTTCGTTCAGCAAAGCTTCCTTTCTTACAAAGTCGTCCATCATGGTTTGTTCTTGGAACAACCTTGCTAGCAGCTAGCTTTGTGACCTTCCTTCCCTACTCTTCAATTGCTAGCCTGCTTCATTTAACCCCTTTAGAACCAATTTATTTCCTCTTTTTGCTTTTGATCATCGTTTTCTATATGATCAGTGTTACAGTAGTGAAACGAATCTATATCAAAAAATTTAAAAGTTGGCTATAAATTGATTTTGTCAAGAAAAAAGTACGGAAATCGCTAAAAAAGTTAAATTTTTTTAAAAATAGGTCGCAAGTCGGATGTTTTTTATGGTATAATAGATTAAACTGATAGTAACATGTAGCGAAAGGGGTAGGCACATGATTAAGATTTATACCGTCTCCAGTTGCACAAGCTGTAAGAAAGCGAAGACTTGGCTCAACGCACACCAGTTAAGTTATAAAGAACAAAACCTTGGTAAAGAAGGGATTACGAGAGAAGAACTACTTGATATTCTGACAAAGACAGATAATGGAATTGCCAGCATTGTATCATCAAAAAACCGCTATGCGAAAGCTTTAGGAGTTGACATCGAAGATTTGAGTGTCAATGAAGTACTCAACTTAATCATGGAAACACCACGGATCTTAAAAAGTCCTATTCTAGTTGACGAGAAGCGTTTGCAGGTCGGTTACAAAGAAGATGATATCCGTGCCTTTTTACCACGCTCTGTCCGTAATGTAGAAAATGCAGAAGCACGTTTGCGTGCAGCTCTATAAACATCGAGGCTGGGGTATCTCCTAGCCTTGTTCATTTTTTATCAAAAAATTATGTGAGGAATTATGAAAAAGATAGTAATTGGCGCAGCTACTCTCCTCCTGCTACTTGCAGGATGTGGCCAAAAGAAGGAAACGACATCCAGTTCAAAACATGAATCCGAAACGCTCCAGTCTACTCTGCCCGTTTTGGAAAATGCGGAAAAGAATACGGTTGTGACCAAGACTTTGATTTTCCCTGAGTCAGGAGATGGCGTCAAGCAAACGCAAACCATCACCTATAAAGGGAAACAATTTCTAAAATTGGTTATTCGGCAGATACGGCCCTTAAGTGAGGAATTGAAATCCTTTATCGCTGACCACGGTCTTGAAGAAACTCAAAAAGCTCTTTTAGAAGCAGAAGAAAAGGATGAAATGCTTCAGGAAGCGCGCAAATTGGCAGGTTTTACACTTGAAACCAAACTGCTCAGTGAGACTGAAATCCAGACCACAACGACCTATGATTTACAAGTCTTGGATGTCAAAAAGGCGTCACAGACAGATTATTTGAAAAATCTTGGCTTAGAGACTCTTTTGAAAAATGAACCAAGCCAATATATCGCAGACAGAGTGGCAAATGGTGCGACAGAACAGTAAGAAAATCCAAATAAATGGATTGACTTAATTGTAGAACGTAAGGAAATATGCTATAATAGTACTATTCTAAGGAAAGAGGGTGTTAGAATGGGATTTACTGAAGAAACTGTACGTTTTAAATTGGATGATTCCAACAAGAAGGAAATCAGTGAAACGTTGACAGATGTCTATGCTTCTCTGAATGAAAAGGGTTATAATCCGATAAATCAAATCGTCGGTTATGTATTGAGTGGAGACCCTGCCTACGTTCCTCGTTACAACAATGCACGAAATCAAATCCGTAAGTATGAGCGTGATGAAATTGTTGAAGAACTGGTACGCTACTACCTTAAGGGACAAGGAGTCGATCTATAATCTATGAGAATTATGGGATTGGACGTTGGTTCAAAAACAGTAGGGGTGGCTATTAGCGATCCACTAGGCTTCACTGCTCAGGGACTTGAAATCATCCAGATTAATGAGGATCAGGGCCAGTTTGGTTTTGACCGTATCAAGGAATTGGTTGACAGCTACAAGGTAGAACGCTTTGTAGTAGGTTTGCCAAAAAACATGAACAATACCAGCGGTCCGCGAGTAGAAGCCAGTCAAGCCTATGGTGCCAAGCTAGAAGAACTCTTTGGTTTGCCAGTAGACTATCAGGATGAGCGCTTGACGACCGTTGCTGCGGAACGTATGTTGATTGAACAAGCAGATATCAGCCGTAACAAACGCAAGAAAGTTATTGATAAGTTGGCTGCTCAGCTGATTTTGCAAAATTATTTAGATAGAAAATTTTAAGACAGAGGAGAAACTATGTCACACGATCACAACCACGATCACGAAGAACGTGAATTGATTACACTAGTAGATGAGCAAGGAAATGAAACTTTGTTTGAAATTCTTTTGACCATCGACGGGAAAGAAGAATTTGGTAAGAACTATGTTCTTCTAGTGCCAGTTAACGCAGAAGAAGATGAAAACGGTGAAGTTGAAATCCAAGCTTACTCATTCATCGAAAATGAAGACGGAACAGAAGGCGAATTGCAACCAATCCCAGAAGAATCAGAAGACGAATGGAACATGATTGAAGAAGTCTTCAACAACTTTATGGAGGAGTGATACAGTCTGGGAGACTGTATCAGCCCAACTCCTAGAAATTGGAAGAGTTGGAACGTCCAGTGGATGTTTTTAGCCCACGTTGAAATTCATAGTAGCTAGTGATTAGCTAACCAGGTAAGAGGTTGGGATTTTTGTCTCGACCTCGCTTTTTATTTGTAATCATACTTTGATGCAGTAGTTGATTGGACTTTTGTTAAGGAGACATGTATGTTTGAAGTAGAAGAATGGCTGCATAGTCGGATTGGTTTAAACTTTAGATCTGGTCTTGGACGAATGCAGCAAGCGGTGGATTTGCTGGGGAATCCTGAGAAGACTTATCCTATTATCCACGTAACAGGGACTAACGGTAAAGGGTCAACTATTGCCTTTATGAGGGAGTTGTTTGTTGCTCATGGTAAAAAAGTTGGTACTTTTACCTCTCCTCATATCATCAGTATCCATGATCGAATCTGTATCAATGGGCAAGCAATAGCTGATGCAGATTTTATCCGTTTGGCAGAACAAGTTAAGGAGATGGAGAAAACTCTTTTGGAAACACATGATCAATTGTCTTTCTTTGAGTTGTTGACCTTGATTGCCTTGCTTTACTTTAAAGAGCAGGGAGTGGATCTAGTCCTGCTAGAAGTGGGGATTGGTGGTTTGCTTGACACAACGAATGTCGTAATAGGAGAGATTGCAGTTATTACTTCCATTGGCCTAGATCATCAGGAGACCTTGGGCGATAGTCTAGAGGAAATAGCCGAGCAGAAAGCTGGTATTTTCAAGGCTGGAAAGAAGGCGGTCATTGCCAAGCTTGCTCCAGAAGCGGAGCTTGTCTGTCACAAAAGAGCAAGAGAGTTAGATGTAGACCTTTATCAAGCTGGGCAAGACTTCACCTTGAATGCAGGAGATTTTTCAAGTAGCCTAGCAAGTTTTTCACAGCTTGAAATTGGTTTGGAAGGTGCTTATCAGCAAGAAAATGCCGCCTTGGCTTTAGAAACTTTTCTTCTGTTTATGGCGTCAGGAGGTGAAAGGGTCGAAGAAGAACTTGTCAGACAGGCCTTCAAAGAAACTCGCTGGGCAGGTCGATTGGAACGGATTCGTCCGCATATCTACCTAGACGGGGCTCACAATCTTCCAGCCTTAATTCGTCTGGTCGAGTTTATTCAAGGGAAAATCCAGCAAGGCTATCAAGTTCGCATTCTTTTTGGTGCCCTTAAACGCAAGGATTATCAAGGAATGTTAGGCTATCTATCTGAGCAGTTGCCTCAGGTGGAACTTAAGGTAACAGGCTTTGACTACCAAGGCTCTCTGGATGAAAAGGATGTGGCGGGTTACGATTTGATTCCTTCCTATGGCGATTTTATCAGAGAATTTGAAGAAAGAGCCAATGACCAGGATCTGCTTTTCGTGACGGGATCCCTCTACTTTATCTCGGAAGTACGAGCGAGTTTAGTAGGAAGCGATGGGATTAGTTGACCGTCTAGGTTTAAGTTGCTATACTGGAGGTAGGAGGTACATCTGGAAACTCTTCCAGCAAAATATTGGCACAAAAGAAAGGAAGTCGCTATGAAAACGAAAACATTCACACTTTCTATTGCTTCCCTAGCAATTCTTAGTCTTTTAGCAGCTTGTGAACCTAAGGCACAAGCCCCTGCTCAGCAACCATCCACTCAACAAGAATCATCTTCTAGTTCCGCAACAAGTACTAGTCAACCACAAGCCTCCTCAAGTCAGGACACTACTGTAGCTCAACCTACGAACATCGATGGTACCTATACTGGAAAAGATGAGAATGACCAGATCACTCTTGTTGTAACAGGTAAAACTGGTACATGGACTGAGGTCGAGCCAGATGGAGATAAGGAAATCAAGCAAGTCACCTTTGAGCCAGAAAATCAACGTGTCATCATCGGTGATGATGTCAAGATTTACGCAGTTAATGGTAATCAAATGACTATTGACGATATGGATCGAGAGGCATCTGACCGAGTAGTATTAACGAAACAATAATGATTAAGTAAAAGTTCCAATGAGATGAAAGCTATCTTTTTGGAGCTTTTTTGTTTAAAAACGTTACCAGTGGTTCTTTACTATTTTTTTACTTAAAGCGCTTACAAACATTTATAAAATGAAGGATAAGGTCGTATACTTATGGTAAATAATCAAATAGCGCAAAGGCGCAGGAGGAAAAGCATATGGCTACATTTTATGTTCCATCAGTTAACCTTATTGGTAAAGGTGTTGTAAATGAAGTAGGTCCGTATATCAAGGAACTGGGGTATAAGAAAGCCCTTTTGGTGACAGACAAGTTCATCGAGGAAAGTGATATTTTACCTAAGATCCTAAAACCATTAGATGCTGAAGGGATTGAATATGTGATCTTTAGCGATGTGGAGCCAAATCCGACTTGCAAGAACGTTACAGATGGAGTGGCTGCCCTGAAAGAGCATGGATGTGATTTCATCATCAGTCTTGGGGGAGGGTCTCCACAGGATGCGGCTAGTTGTATCTCTATCATTGCGACAAATGGTGGAAAACCTCAAGACTACGAGGGTCTTCACAAGTCTGCTAAAAAAGGGTTGCCAGTGGTTGCGATCAATACAACAGCTGGAACTTCAGCAGAAATCACGATTAACTATGTCATTACTGACGAAGAACGCAAGGTCAAGATGGTAATGGTTGATAAAAACAGCCTCGCCCTCATCTCTGTCAATGATCCGGAACTCATGCTTTCAAAACCGAAAGGCTTGACAGCAGCGACAGGTATGGATGCTCTGACCCACGCTGTCGAGGCCTTGGTAACACTGGGTGCTTATGATGTGACCAAGAAACTCTCTATCGGGGCCATTGAACTCATCAAGGAGTATCTTCCTCGTGCTGTAGCTAATGGACAAGATATCGAAGCGCGTGAGGCTATGGTCAATGCCATCTTCCTCGGTGGTATGAGCTTTAACAATGCTGGTTTGGGCTACGTTCACTCTATGGCTCACCAACTCGGTGCAGTATATAATTTGCCACATGGCGTTTGCTGTGCCATGCTGCTCCCAGTTGTTGAACGTGAAAATGCCAAACGTGTACCAGAAGCTTTCCGCAATGTAGCCAAGGCTTTGGGACTTCATGTTGAAGGGAAAACAGACCAAGAATGTGCAGCCTACGCCATCGCTGAGATTGAAAAACTGTCTGAAACAGTAGGCATTCCGAAGAAACTCACTGAACTCGGTATAGAAGAAAAGGAATTTGACTTTGACTACCTTTCTAAGAATGCCTTGATTGATGCTTGTGCACCAGGAAATCCATTTATGCCGACTTTGGAAGAAACTATAGCTCTCTACAAAGAACTCTTCTGATTCATAAAGTGAAAAAGAAGCTAAATAATGCTGGAAAGAACTATCATTTTGGTAGTTCTTTTTTTAAAAATTTGCTATTCTAGACATATGAGAAAAATCAAAATTGATGTGGTTGTAGTGCCCTTAAGTGGGCATCTCTTCCCGACCCTGAATCTGCTCGCACCCTTGTTGAAGGATCCCTTGTATGAGATTCGATTATTTACAGGACCACAACGAAAAGTTGTTGCAGAGGAGATGGGATTCCAGGTGATCCCTATTTTAGAAAATTGTGTAGATGAGTTTGAGCGTGTAGCCAACAATGAAGGACAATTAAACCTTATTTCTGCTTATCGACAGTTATCAGCTAGTCTTGATTTGATCAATGTGGTGTCTGACCAACTAGTCCAAGAGTGGCAGCAGAATAGACCTGATATTGTGATTGCGGATTTTATAACCCTCTCTGGAGGACTAGTTGCGGAACAGTTGGGAATCCCTTGGATTACCACTATGGCGACACAGTTTGCCATTGAAACGACAGATGGACCGCCTTGTTTCTTTGGAGGAATGGGCAGTCCAAAAACATCTTTCCAATCTGGTCTGCAATGGACAGGAAGAAAAGGGACTCGTTTAGGGAAACGAATCGTAAGCTTTTTATTGAGAGAACGATTGAAACGTTACGATTTTAAGCCTTATAATCAGAAAGGTCAGGAAACCATCTATTCACCCTATTCCATCTTGGGAATTGGGATGAAAGAGTTGGAGCTGAAAAGTGGTTTTCCAGAGCACTATCTTTGGGTGGGACCTTTTGGCTCTTCGATTGAGAGGGCAGAAAATTATCCCCTCGATTTGTCTCCTTATGCAGGTTATAAGAAGGTCCTTGTCTCCTGTGGCACTCAGCTAGCATGGGCCAAAGACAATCTCCTCTATCAGACACAACAATTGGCAGAAGCACATCCGGACTGTCACTTCTTTGTGACTCTGGGATTTGGCGAACAAGACTTCCAATGTGAAGAGCTCATGGACAATGTTTCTGTGGTATCCTATCTTCCCTATAAGGAGTACATTCCTCAGATGGATTATGTGATTCATCATGGTGGTGCAGGTATTTTTTACCAGTGTATCATCTATGGTAAGCCTGCCTTGATTCTCCCCCATGACTATGATCAGTATGACTATGCAGTTCGTGGATTAGAGGCAGGGATTGCCTTGACTGCTAAACGAGAGGATACGGAAGCGATTGGACGTGCCTTTGATGAGTTGTTGGCTAGAGATGACTGGGCATACTTGAACAAACTTAGTCGTGCAGCTCAAATCTATCAGCCAACAGAGATTCTGAAGAGCGAAATACATCGGCTCTTAGGGGACAAGGAGAAGTAAAAAATGAAGAAAGTATTGGTAACAGGTGCTACGGGCTTTCTAGGCAAGTATGTTGTTGAAGAGCTCAGTCAGTCGGGTTATCAGGTACGCGCTTTTGGACGGAATCGCAAGGTGGGTCAGTCTTTAGAAACTTCTACTGTGGCATTTTTTCAGGGAGATTTGACCAAACAAGAGGACTTAGCTCAGGCTTGTCAAGAGATGGACATGGTTGTGCATGCGGGTGCTCTTTCTACCGTTTGGGGGCCTTGGGAGGATTTCTACCAGACAAATGTCTTGGGAACCAAGTATGTTCTGGATGCTTGCCGAGAGGCTGGTATTCAGCGTTTGGTTTATGTGTCCTCGCCTAGCATCTATGCTGCGCCTCGAGACCAGCTAGCTATCAAAGAAAGCGATGCGCCTCAGGAAAATAATCTGAACAACTACATTCGCAGTAAGCTGGCTTCAGAGAAGCTGTTTAAGGATTATCCCGATGTTCCGAGTATTATCTTACGACCTCGTGGGCTTTTTGGGATTGGAGATACAAGTATTTTACCCCGTGTTCTCAAACTCAGTCAGAAGGTTGGCATTCCCTTGATAGGGGACGGTCGTCAGCTCATGGATATGACCTGTGTGGAAAATGTCGCTCTGGCAATTCGCTTGGCATTAGAGGCCCCTCAAGCTAGTGGCGAAGTTTATAATATTACTAATGGGGAACCAAGAGCCTTTAAGGATTTGATAGAAGAAACCTTGAGAGGGTTGGGCTATCCAATAACATACAGAAAAGTGTCAGCTCCTCTTCTTTCAGTTATTGCCAGTAGTTTAGAGTTTCTGTATAAGGTCTTGAAACTCAAAGGGGAACCGGCTCTAACACGCTATACCTATTATCTGCTCCGTTATAGTCAGACGCTGGACATCAGCAAGGCGGAGCGAGACTTGGGGTATCGCCCTCAAATCAGTATTTCGGAAGGGATTGAACAATATGTCCAAGATTATCGAAAGCATTGATTATTTCCCAGCAGGCTACTGTACCTGCTACACAGGTTTGCTATTTAAGGGAGTCAAGAATCAAAAGATGACCTTCCCAGCAGGTGTCTTTCTGATTAAACACAGAGACAAGGGCTATTTGCTATATGATACTGGCTATCACTATGATATTAAAACCCGGTTTCGCTATGGTTTCTATCGTTTGGGAACGCCAGTTCAAATGACGGAGAAGGACCAGATTTCACATTTACTGAAAGCGAAGGGAATCAAGCCAGAAGAAATTAACTATGTCATCCTATCTCATTTACATCCAGATCATCTGGGAGGAGCTAGTTTCTTTCCTCATGCAACCTTTATCTTGACAAAAGAAGTATATGAGGTATACCAAAAACCCAAGTTGAAAGACTTGATTTTCAAGGAGTTTTTATTAGCTTCTTTTGAGAAAAATCTAACCATTATCAGAGCTAACCAGCAACACCCGGCATTTCCCTATCGTCCGATTTGTGATCTTTTCGGAGATGGTAGTATCCTAGTTGCTTCTGTTGACGGGCATGCTAGGGGGCAAGCCTGTCTATATTTTCCAGACCTTAATCTCCTCATTGCAGCAGATCTTTGTTGGGGAATTGACCTCTTACCTTATACCAAGCAGATGCACCTGATTCCTTCCTTGGTTCAAGATAATAAGGCCGACTATATCAGGGGGACAGAGTTTCTGGAGGATGTCTTAAAGGACGGTATTGAGGTAGTTGTTAGCCATGATCCTGTAGAAAGGATAGAGTCAATCTTACATGAAAAAAATAACCTTTCTTAAAACCTTTATCCAAACTCGATGGCTTCATCATTTCAAATCTCGAGAAGCTTTAGAAAACTATCAGAAAAAGCAATTAACCAACTATATGGACTTTTTAAAGCGAGAGTCTCCTTACTTTAAAAATGGGGTTCCTAGCGACTTTGACCATATGGACAAGGCTTTTATGATGGAACATTTCAATGAGCTCAACACCCAAGGAGTGGATCGTGATGAAGCCTTGAGCTTGGCTATTGAAAGTGAGAAGACCCGTGACTTCACTGAACTTAAAGGGGAAGTGGCCGTCGGTCTGTCTTCGGGGACGTCTGGACATCGGGGGCTCTTTATCACAACAGAGAAAGAGCGAAGTATGTGGGCTGCGGCTATCTTGGCAAAGATGTTGCCCAAGGGGCAGCTTTTTGGACACCGCATCGCCTTTTTCCTGAGAGCTGATAATGAACTCTATCAGACCATCAATACAGCGCTCATTCGTCTAGAGTATTTTGATATTTTCAAACATACAGATGAGCATATCGAGCGACTCAACAACTATCAACCAACGATTATTGTGGCGCCAGCCTCGATGTTGATTGAATTGAGCAAGCGTCTCAAGGATGGAGAGTTAGCTATTCACCCACAAAAAATCGTTTCGGTGGCGGAAATCTTGGAAGATAGTGATAGGGAACGGATTGCTGAAACCTTTTCACTATCCATCATTGACCAAGTTTATCAGGCAACTGAAGGCTTCCTAGCCTGCACTTGCTCAGCTGGCAATCTGCATCTCAACGAAGACATTATCTTTGTGGAAAAGCAGTATCTAGACGACCGCCGTTTTTATCCAGTGATTACGGACTTTAAACGAAGCAGTCAGCCTGTTTATCGCTACCAGCTCAATGATATCTTGGTTGAAAATCTGGAGCCTTGTCCCTGTGGCTCCTGCTATACACGGATTGACAAGGTCGAAGGACGTTCTGATGATATCTTCTACTTTGAAGGGCAGAATGGGGGGCAGGTAACGATTTATCCAGACTTTATCAGACGTTGCATCCTCTTTGTGGAGAATGTAGGAGATTACCAAGTTAAGCAACATTCCGAGAAATTAGTGGAAGTTTGTCTAAGCCAACGAGATGAGGACGTAGAGACAGCAATTTTAGCACAGTTCCAACTCTTGGCCCAGCAAAAAGAGTTCATAGTTCCTCGAATACAATTTTCAGATTATCACTGGGATACTAGCCGTAAACTCAAACGTATCCAACGTTTATGAAAGGAAAAAAGACAATGACAGAAGTAAAAAGACATGTAGAAATCGCAGGTTATGGCATTTGCCTTCCAAAGCATACAGTGCAATTTAAAGACCAGACACGTTATCGTGTAGTTGAAAATGAAGAATCGCAACTCGACTTGGCAGAGGGAGCTATCCAGCGTGCACTTGAACATGCAAATTTGGATATTAAAGATATCGATTGCCTTGTATCAGCTAGTGCGGTGGGTGTTCAGCCCATTCCTTGTACGGCTGCTTTGATTCATGAGCGCGTGGCAAAAGGACTCTCAAT
Source organism: Streptococcus sp. M143 (assembly GCF_000162495.1). Taxonomy (NCBI): domain Bacteria; kingdom Bacillati; phylum Bacillota; class Bacilli; order Lactobacillales; family Streptococcaceae; genus Streptococcus; species Streptococcus sp. M143. The sequence continues at coordinate 187,154 of NZ_GG730093.1, forward strand.
TCCAGCAATGGACATCAATACAACTTGTACCAGCTTTATTACTGCTCTATCGACCATGTCCCACTTGATTGAGGCGGGCGAATACAATCGTGTCTTGATTGTGTCTAGTGAGGTTGGTAGTTTAGGGCTCAATCCCAAGCAAAAAGAAAGTTTTGAACTCTTTAGTGATGGGGCGGCAGCCTTTATTTTCCAAAAAAGTCATCAGGAAAAAGGGGTCATTGCTAGTCTCCAACGTACTTGGTCAGAAGGGGCTCACGATACGGAGATTCGTGGAGGTCTGACTTCTTTTCAACCAAAAGAGTACTCTGAAGCGACTAAGACCAACTATATGTTTGACATGAAGGGGAAGAAAATCCTCCTCTTATCTGCTCGCAAAATCCCAGTCATGTTTGAAGAGTTTCAAGAAAAAACACAGCTAGTCTTGGCAGACGTGGACTATATCATTCCTCACCAAGCAAGTCGTGCTCTTCCTTTGATCATGGAAAAACTAGGTGTGGCCGAGGGTCAGTACCTCAATCTCGTCACTGACTATGGAAATATGGTGTCAGTCTCTGTACCGTTTGGCTTGGCTTATTCTTTGGATCATGGGCTTATCAAGGAGGGAGATGTCGTCTACCTTATGGGGACTGCAGCTGGTATGACGGTCAATATGTTAGCTCTGAAATTGTAATAATCATCTAAACACGGAACGACTGGAACTTGAGCAAAGGTAAAAGGTTGCCATCTACCCCTGAACTGAGGTATACTAGTAGAAACATTAGTTCATCAATCGGTGAGGGAGAATGATAGAAAAGGAAGGGGATGTATGACAGCTAGAAAAATGCAGCTACTCATGTCCAAATATGGTTTTAGTATTACCATCATGTTGGCAGAGTTGTTTATCGTCTTTGGTTTATTTCTCTATCTAGGGCAAATGGCTCCAATTATCTGGATTATCCTAGTCATTTTAGTGAGCTTAGCGACCATTGTATCAATTGTCAATCGGTCCATGAATCCTGAGAGTAAGGTAACATGGCTGTTAGTAGCCTTTGTGCCAGTGTTTGGGCCATTGCTCTATATCATGTTTGGAGAACGCCGTTTATCTAAAAAAGAAATGAAACAGCTAAAGCAACTCCAATCAATGGTTGACCGAGAGGACAATAGCAGAGCTCTCCGTTTGGAGTTAAAGGAAGAGGATAAGTCGGCTTACGGTGTCATCAAATCTCTCCTTAGCATGGATACGAATGCGGATGTCTATAATCGAACGGATACCCATTTTTTCCCTTCAGGGGAAAGCATGTGGCGCCAGATGCTAGAGGATCTCAAAAAAGCCGAGAAATTTATCTTTCTCGAATACTATATCATCGAAGAAGGTTTGATGTGGAATAGTATTTTGGAGATTTTGGAAGAAAAGGCAGCTCAAGGAGTAGAGGTGAAGCTTCTCTATGACGATATTGGATGTATGGCAACCTTGCCTGGAGATTACACCATCGAGCTTCGTGGTCGAGGGATTGAAGCCCACAAATTTAACAAGGTGATTCCACGCTTGACCGTTGCTTATAACAACCGTGATCACCGTAAAATCATGATTATCGATGGTCAAATTGCCTATACAGGTGGTGTCAATCTGGCAGATGAGTATATCAACCATATCGAACGTTTTGGCTATTGGAAGGATAGCGGTATTCGCCTAGATGGACCGGCTGTTAAGGCTTTTACCAGACTCTTCTTATCCACTTGGTATATCAACCGTGGGGAAATTAGTGACTTTGACCAATACCATCTCGAAAATCAACCTAGAGATGGGATGGGGCTTTGCATTCCTTACAGTAGTGGGCCAAAGCCTATCTACCGAGCCCAGGTTGGAAAAACGGTCTATCAAAACCTTATCAATCAGGCTACAGATTATGTCTATATCACGACTCCTTATCTGATCGCTGACTATGATCTAACCGAGAGTATCAAAAATGCAGCATTGAGAGGGGTAGATGTGCGAATTATGACGCCATGTATCCCAGATAAGAAGGTTATTCAGTTAGTTACTCGCGGAGCCTATCCAGACTTGCTATCTGCTGGAGTTCGTATTTATGAGTACAGCCCCGGATTTCTTCATAGTAAGCAAATGCTTGTCGATGGAGAGGCAGCTACTGTGGGAACCATCAATTTTGACTATCGGAGCTTGCTTCACCACTATGAAAATGGCGTTTTGCTTTATAGAACGCAATCTATCATAGATATTGAGAGGGACTTCAAAGAGATTTTTAAAGTTTCTCAAGAAATCTATCCCCACACAATCAAAACAAGCTGGTATCAAAGCCTGATCAAGGAAATTGTTCAGTTGTTTGCACCCATGCTCTAACTATCCACCAAGATCTAGCCCAAGGCTGGATCTTATTTTTGTCTTTTTGCGAATAGATAAGCAGGAGGATGAAAATGCTAAATCAAGAAGAACATGATTTTATCCTAGAGTTTCAAACAAGCAGTTTACACCGTTTTCGAGAGATTGAACGCTATGCTGAGCTAGATAAGAAGTTAAGGAAATATCAATCCTTAGCTGACATTCCTGTAAGATTTTGATATACTAAAACAGATAAACTTACTAGGAGAAATTGAATGAACGTATACGAGGAAAAAGACGAACAGCTAGAAGAATTTCGATACCAGTATCGGGAACGGCTGGATCAAGAGTCTGAATTTGGGCTGGAGCGAGGTAAGAAGAAACGAACTCCACTTCCGTTTTTTAGTGTGGCAATTTGGAGTCTGGCTGCTACAGCTGTTTCTGTCATGTTGCCTCTGATCTTTGGTTTGGTGAGCCCCCAACAGATGCAAGATCTTTATACTGGTTGGGCGCTACATCAGAGTGGGCAGATTTACACGGATTATTATGGTTCAAATGGACTGCTTTATTACGTACTAATCTATCTCTCTCAAGGGAGTATTCTTTTTGCTTTGGTGGAGTGGTTGGCCTTGTTCGGAGCTGGTGTTTTTCTATTTAAATCCGCAGATACCTTGACAGGTCAGGGAGAGCAGGCTAGACAGCTTTTGTTGGTTTTCTATCTGCTTGTGGGCAGTCTGGGATTTGGTGGTAGCTATGCAGTTGCTGTGGCCTTGCCTTTTCTATTTTATAGTTTTAGCCTAGTGGCTGACTATCTGGATGATCCAAGTAACGATAAAGGTTTCTTGCGAGTTGGGATGAGTTTAGCATTAGCTTTCTTCCTATCACCTATTCCCACAGCTTTGTTTGCAGCCACACTTGCCTTGAGTTTGTTTGGATTTAATATTGCCCAGCATCGATTTGCTCATGGATTGTATCAATTTTTCGCATCAGCTCTAGGATTTTCTCTCCTTTTTTATCCAATTGGCTATTATACAGTCTTAACAGGAACATTTGGTGATGCGATCAGCCATACCTTGTATCCAATAGATACACTTAGCCTATTTTCAAATGCCAATCTTATGGAGAATGCTGCTTTCTATGGCTTGCTATCCATCGGTGTTGGGATTCTGACAGTAATCTTTTCAGGATTGTTTCAGACCAAGTCAGCCAAACAATTTGCTATCTCAATAGGCGCTAGTTTAGGTTTACTGGTGACTCTTGCTCTGTTAATTCTTTCAAAGGAACCTTTGCATGGCTCACGTTTGGCAGCGATTTTGCCCTTTCTGACATTGTTATTGTTAACCAACATCAAAGAAGGAAGCTCTGATCGTATCAGTCGTAGTAGACGAAGAGTTCGCTCTTCATCACTCTTTGGTCGCTACCTCAAGGGAAATTTCTATCTACCATTAGTTGCGATAGTCTATTTACTTTTCCTACCTGTTTTGAGTCGCTATATTTCGCATCCAAGTACTTATCAGGAACGTGAGCAGCTTGCTAGCTTGGTCAAACAGCAAACGAGTTCCGAGGATCGTGTCTATGCTTGGGATAATCGGCCAGATTTCTACCGCGCAAGTGAACGCTTGGCACCAAGCTCTCTAGTGACACCAACACTCTATACTGCAAGCGACGAGAATAAAACGAAACTAGTCAATGACTTGAAAGAAAATCAACCGAAGATGATTTTGGTCAATCAAAAGGTTGCCTTGTGGTCGGATGTAGAGAGCCTACTTAGTGAAAAATACGAGCTTGTTCAGACGGATAGTAAGGAATTCAAGCTTTATAAATCTAAATAACAAATCAATATCTTGTGTATTTTTAAAAATTTTCGAAATTTTAACACAAGATATTGATTTTTCTTTTTAGAGTGGTATAATATCATTTAAGAAGAAAAATAGAAAAGAGCCTGGATATGATTGTATTAGAAGAAAACCTTGCAACCGTTCCCACTTTGTTCGTTGAAAAACGAGATGGTAGACGTGTAGTGTTTGATGTAGACAAGATTGACAAAGCTCTCCACAAGGCGGCTGACAAAGTCATGGATGTGACACCCTTGGTCGAAAAACGTCTAAATGGGCTGCTTGAGCGTATTGTTGCGGAAATTCACAGTCGCTTCCCTCAAGGTGTCAAGATTTACGAAATTCAAAATGTCGTAGAACATGAACTCCTTGAAGCTAAAGAATATGCGCTGGCTGAGGAGTATATCACTTATCGGACACAAAGGGATTTTGAGCGCTCAAAAGCGACAGATATAAACTTTAGTATCCATAAACTTCTCAATAAAGATCAAGCAGTTGTCAATGAAAATGCCAATAAAGACAGTGATGTCTTTAATACCCAGCGTGATTTGACAGCAGGGATTGTTGGGAAATCAATCGGGCTGCAAATGCTTCCTAAGCACGTAGCTAATGCTCACCAAAAAGGGGATATCCACTATCATGACTTGGACTACAGCCCCTACACTCCGATGACCAACTGCTGTTTGATTGATTTTAAAGGCATGCTGGAAAATGGTTTTAAGATTGGAAATGCAGAGGTAGAGAGTCCCAAGTCTATCCAGACTGCGACCGCTCAGATTTCACAAATCATTGCTAACGTTGCTTCTAGCCAGTACGGGGGCTGCTCAGCTGACCGTATCGATGAAGTCTTGGCTCCGTATGCGGAGAAGAATTACCAAAAACACCTCAAGGATGCGGAAGAGTGGGTCTTGCCTGAAAAACGGGAAGATTATGCTTGGAAGAAAACCCAAAAAGACATCTACGATGCCATGCAATCTCTTGAGTATGAAATCAACACTCTCTTCACTTCAAATGGACAAACACCTTTTACTTCACTAGGTTTTGGTCTAGGAACTAGTCGTTTTGAACGGGAAATTCAAAAAGCTATCTTGACCATCCGAATCAAGGGACTTGGTTCAGAACACCGTACAGCTATCTTCCCTAAACTCATCTTTACGTTGAAAAGAGGACTCAACTTAGAGGAAGGTTCACCTAACTACGACATCAAACGGTTGGCCCTCGAGTGTGCAACCAAGCGGATGTACCCAGATGTCTTGTCCTACGATAAGATTATTGAGTTGACAGGCTCCTTCAAGGTTCCTATGGGCTGCCGTTCTTTCCTCCAAGGATGGAAGGATGAGAATGGTGTCGAGGTCAATTCAGGTCGGATGAATCTAGGAGTTGTGACGGTCAATCTGCCTCGCATTGCCCTCGAGTCTGAAGGAGATCTGAATAAGTTTTGGGAAATCTTCAATGAGCGGATGAATATCGCGGAAGATGCCTTGGTTTACCGTGTGGAAAGAACTAAGGAAGCAACACCAGCGAATGCCCCTATCCTCTATCAGTACGGAGCCTTCGGTCGCCGTCTCGGAAAAGAAGAAAGTGTTGACCAACTCTTTAAGAATCGCCGTGCGACAGTTTCGCTGGGCTACATCGGTTTGTACGAGGTAGCGACAGTCTTCTTTGGAAACAGCTGGGAAAGCAATCCTGAAGCCAAGGAATTCACATTGGATATCATTCGCGATATGAAACGTCGTGTGGAAGAGTGGTCTGACCAATATGGTTACCATTTCTCTATCTACTCTACACCGTCTGAAAGTCTGACAGACCGCTTCTGTCGCTTGGATACAGAGAAGTTCGGCTCTATTCCGGACATCACGGACAAGGAATACTACACCAACTCTTTCCACTACGATGTTCGTAAAAATCCAACACCGTTTGAAAAATTAGACTTTGAGAAAGTTTACCCAGAAGCAGGTGCGTCAGGTGGTTTCATTCATTATTGTGAGTATCCAGTTCTTCAACAAAATCCTAAAGCCTTGGAAGCTGTTTGGGACTATGCCTATGACCGTGTCGGCTATCTAGGGACCAATACTCCGATTGATCGTTGCTACAAGTGTGACTTTGAGGGGGATTTTGAACCAACTGAGCGAGGATTTGCTTGTCCCAACTGTGGCAATAGCGACCCTAAAACAGTAGATGTGGTCAAACGTACGTGTGGTTATCTGGGAAATCCTCAAGCGCGTCCGATGGTTAACGGACGCCACAAGGAAATCGCTGCGCGTGTCAAACACATGAACGGTTCAACCATTAAAACAGCCGGACATGAAGTAACAAATTAGAAGGAAGTGGAATGGGGAAATACCAATTAGACGATAAGGGACGCGCACAAGTGACCCGTTATCACGAGAAACACTCGAAAGGTGGAACAGGTAAAAAAGAACGCTTGCTCAACCTCAGAGAACAGTTTTTAAACAAGAACAAGAAAAAATAAAAGTGAGAGTCCGCTCTCGCTTTTCTCTTAGGTGGGAGGGGAATATGGAACTACGCAGACCGATATTGGCAGATAAAGAAGCGATTTTAGAGATGGTGGCAGAGTTTGAACAGACTCAATCAGCCCACGATGGTGGGTTTTGGAACGCCAACAATTTTGTTTATGAAGAGTGGCTAGAAGAAAATCTTCAAGCGGAAGCGGGACTCAATATTCCTGAAAACTGGGTTCCTGCTATCCAGCTGGTTAGTTTTGACGTAGCAGGCCAGGCTCTTGGCTTTCTCAACCTTCGTCTCCGATTAAATGACTACTTACTAGAAAATGGGGGCCATATTGGCTACTCCATTCGTCCATCTGAAAGAGGTAAGGGTTATGCGAAAGAATCCCTCCGACAAGGTCTACAAGTTGCTAAGGGAAAGAATATTAAACGAGCTTTAGTGACTTGTAGCACAGAAAATCCAGCAAGCCGAGCTGTTATCTTAGCTAATGGAGGGGAGTTGGAGGATGTTCGAAACGGAACGGAGCGTTACTGGATTGATATAGATTGAGGAGAGTTTATGGAATTACGACGACCAACTTTGGAAGATAAAGACGCGATTTTAGAGATGATTGCGGAGTTTGAACAAGTACAGTCACCTCATGATGGTGGTTTCTGGGATACAGAGAACTTTGTGTATGAAGAGTGGTTGGAAATAAATATGCAAAAAGAGATGGGAATAAACTTGCCTGAAAATCGTGTTCCTTCTATTCAATTTGTATCATTTGATGATGTAGGTCGTGCTCTAGGATTTTTGAATCTGCGATTGAGACTGAATGAGGGTTTACTGAATTATGCTGGCCATATCGGCTATTCCATCCGCCCCTCTGAAAGAGGTAAAGGTTATGCCAAAGAAGCCCTCAGACAAGGTCTGCAAGTTGCCAAGGAAAAGAACATCAAAAAAGCACTTGTGACCTGTAGTGTGGGAAACTCTGTTAGTAGAGCGGTGATTGTATCAAATGGCGGGGTGTTTGAAGATGTTCGCAATGGCGTAGAACGTTACTGGATAGACTTGGAGTAGACAGCATGACATGGAATACACCAAAACCAGGTGAATGGAAAAGTGAGGAACTTAGTAAAGGACGGATCATTGATTATAAGGCCTTTAACTTTGTCGATGGAGAAGGTGTGCGCAACTCTCTCTATGTATCAGGTTGCATGTTTCACTGCGAGGGGTGCTATAATGTTGCGACTTGGTCATTCAACGCAGGCATTCCCTATACAGCAGAATTAGAAGAACAGATCATGGAAGATCTCGCCCAACCTTATGTTCAAGGATTGACCTTGCTGGGAGGAGAACCTTTTCTTAATACAGGCATTCTCTTACCACTCGTTAAACGCATTCGAAAGGAATTGCCAGACAAAGACATCTGGTCCTGGACGGGCTACACTTGGGAAGAAATGATGCTGGAGACTCCAGATAAACTGGAACTCTTATCATTGATTGACATCCTTGTCGATGGACGGTATGATAAAAGCAAGCGCAATCTCATGCTCCAGTTTCGAGGTTCGTCCAATCAACGAATTATCGATGTGCAAAAATCCCTCAAAAGTGGGCAAGTAGTGATTTGGGACAAGCTTAATGACGGAAAAGAAAGCTATGAGCAGGTGAAGAGAGAATGAAGAAAAAAGACCTGATAGAACAACTGGTTTCAGAGATCGAAACGGGAAGAATTAGGACGCTAGGGATCTGCGGTCATGGGGCTTCAGGTAAATCAACCTTTGCACAGGAATTGTACCAAGCTTTAGATTCTACTACAGTAAATTTACTAGAAACAGATCCCTATATCACTTCAGAACGTCACCTGGTAGTACCAAAGCAAGCACCAAATCAAAAGGTGACAGCTTGTCTGCCAGTGGCACATGAACTGGCAAGTTTACAGAGAGATATTCTCGCCTTAAAGGCTGGCATGGACATCTTGACGATTGATGAACCTTGGAAGCCAAGCGAAGTCTTAACTGGCTCAAAACCAATTCTGATTGTTGAAGGGATGTCTGTGGGCTTTCTACCCAAGGAACTCTTTGATAAAACCATCTGTTTTTACACGGATGAAGAAACAGAATTAAAGAGGCGTCTAGCTAGAGATACGACTATGAGAAATCGCGATGCTTCCTTTATATTGGCTAGCCATCAGATGAGACGGGAGCAATATCTGCGATACTATAGAGAAACCGAGTCTAAAGCGGACATTTTAGTAGATCAATCAGAAGATACATTCAAGGTCAAAATGACACACGAAAAGACGGTTTTTTATAGATATAAATCCGTAATTTTGGAAAGATGAAAAAGGAAAACAGTTTCATCCTAAAAAAACGAAAAAAAGCTCACAAATCCCTTGCAATCGCAGGGGCTTTGTGTTATTCTATTATGGTGCTGTAAATTACAGCCTTAGCTTTGATGCAAGAGGTTGCGACACGCTCGGTTGCATTGCCACGCAACGCGCGTCGGTTTTCTTGTGGAGCTAGCCTATTATCTTAAATAGACGAAAAGGAGAAAAAGATGGCAAACAAAAAAATCCGTATCCGTTTGAAAGCTTACGAACACCGTACGCTTGACACAGCGGCTGCAAAAATCGTAGAATCAGCTACTCGTACAGGTGCACAAGTTGCGGGTCCAATCCCACTTCCAACTGAGCGTAGCCTCTACACAATCATTCGTGCGACTCACAAATACAAAGACTCTCGCGAACAATTTGAAATGCGTACACACAAACGTTTGATCGATATCGTTAACCCAACTCAAAAAACAGTTGATGCTTTGATGAAATTGGATCTTCCAAGTGGTGTAAACGTAGAAATCAAGCTTTAATCCAAAGTTTGAAACCTTGAGCATAAAAAACGCTCGTTAAAAACTTTTTGAATAAAAAATATAGAAAAGGAACTATTTTCTCATGACAAAAGGAATCTTAGGGAAAAAAGTGGGAATGACTCAAATCTTCACTGAAGCTGGCGAATTGATCCCTGTAACAGTTATTGAAGCAACTCCAAACGTTGTTCTTCAAGTTAAAACTGTTGAAACAGACGGATACAACGCTATCCAAGTTGGTTTCGATGACAAACGCGAAGTATTGAGCAACAAACCTGCTAAAGGACATGTAGCGAAAGCTAACACGGCTCCTAAGCGCTTCATTCGTGAATTCAAAAACGTTGAAGGCTTGGAAGTTGGTGCTGAAATCACAGTTGAAACATTCGCAGCTGGAGACGTTGTTGACGTAACTGGTACTTCTAAAGGTAAAGGTTTCCAAGGTGTTATTAAACGTCACGGACAATCACGTGGACCAATGGCTCACGGTTCTCGTTACCACCGTCGTCCAGGTTCTATGGGACCTGTTGCACCTAACCGCGTATTCAAAGGTAAAAACCTTGCAGGACGTATGGGTGGCGACCGCGTAACAATTCAAAACCTTGAAGTTGTACAAGTTGTTCCAGAAAAGAACGTTATCCTTATCAAAGGTAACGTACCAGGTGCTAAGAAATCTCTTATCACTATCAAATCAGCAGTTAAAGCTGGTAAATAATAAAGAAAGGGGAAATCAGTCACAATGGCAAACGTAACATTATTTGACCAAACTGGTAAAGAAGCTGGCCAAGTTGTTCTTAACGATGCAGTATTTGGTATCGAACCAAATGAATCAGTTGTGTTTGATGTGATCATCAGCCAACGCGCAAGCCTTCGTCAAGGAACACACGCTGTTAAAAACCGCTCTGCAGTATCAGGTGGTGGACGCAAACCATGGCGTCAAAAAGGAACTGGACGTGCTCGTCAAGGTTCTATCCGCTCACCACAATGGCGTGGTGGTGGTGTTGTCTTCGGACCAACTCCACGTTCATATGGCTACAAACTTCCACAAAAAGTTCGTCGCCTAGCTCTTAAATCAGTTTACTCTGAAAAAGTTGCTGAAAACAAATTCGTAGCTGTAGACGCTCTTTCATTTACAGCTCCAAAAACTGCTGAATTTGCAAAAGTTCTTGCAGCATTGAGCATCGATTCAAAAGTTCTTGTTATCCTTGAAGAAGGAAATGAATTCGCAGCTCTTTCAGCTCGTAACCTTCCAAATGTGAAAGTTGCAACTGCTACAACTGCAAGTGTTCTTGACATCGCAAATAGCGACAAACTTCTTGTCACACAAGCAGCTATCTCTAAAATCGAGGAGGTTCTTGCATAATGAATTTGTATGATGTTATCAAAAAACCTGTCATCACTGAAAGCTCAATGGCTCAACTTGAAGCAGGTAAATATGTATTTGAAGTTGACACTCGTGCACACAAGCTTTTGATCAAGCAAGCTGTTGAAGCTGCTTTCGAAGGTGTTAAAGTTGCCAACGTTAACACAATCAACGTAAAACCAAAAGCTAAACGTGTTGGACGTTATACTGGTTTTACTAACAAAACTAAAAAAGCTATCATCACACTTACAGCTGATTCAAAAGCAATCGAGTTGTTTGCTGCTGAAGCTGAATAATCTAAGGAGGAAATATCGTGGGAATTCGTGTTTATAAACCAACAACAAACGGTCGCCGTAATATGACTTCTTTGGATTTCGCTGAAATCACAACAAGCACTCCTGAAAAATCATTGCTTGTTGCTTTGAAGAACAAGGCTGGTCGTAACAACAACGGTCGTATCACTGTTCGTCACCAAGGTGGTGGACACAAACGTTTCTACCGTTTGGTTGACTTCAAACGTAACAAAGACAACGTTGAAGCAGTTGTTAAAACAATCGAGTACGATCCAAACCGTTCTGCAAACATCGCTCTTGTACACTACACTGACGGTGTGAAAGCATATATCATCGCTCCAAAAGGTCTTGAAGTTGGTCAACGCATCGTTTCAGGTCCAGAAGCAGATATCAAAGTCGGAAACGCTCTTCCACTTGCTAACATCCCAGTTGGTACTTTGATCCACAACATCGAGTTGAAACCAGGTCGTGGTGGAGAATTGGTACGTGCTGCTGGAGCTTCTGCTCAAGTATTGGGTCAAGAAGGTAAATATGTTCTTGTTCGTCTTCAATCTGGCGAAGTTCGTATGATTCTTGGAACTTGTCGTGCTACAGTTGGTGTTGTCGGAAACGAACAACATGGACTTGTAAACCTTGGTAAAGCAGGACGTAGCCGTTGGAAAGGTATCCGCCCAACAGTTCGTGGTTCTGTAATGAACCCTAACGATCACCCACACGGTGGTGGTGAAGGTAAAGCACCAGTTGGTCGTAAAGCGCCATCTACTCCATGGGGCAAACCTGCTCTTGGTCTTAAAACTCGTAACAAGAAAGCGAAATCTGACAAACTTATCGTTCGTCGTCGCAACGAGAAATAATAGTAAACTAGTCGCCTAAGCAACTAGGAAATCCGCCAGCTCGGTAGCGCTCCATGTGAGCGCAAGCCGCTGTGGTACAACATTTAAAGGAGAAAATATAAAAATGGGACGCAGTCTTAAAAAAGGACCTTTCGTCGATGAGCATTTGATGAAAAAAGTTGAAGCTCAAGCTAACGACGAAAAGAAAAAAGTTATCAAAACTTGGTCACGTCGTTCAACGATCTTCCCAAGTTTCATTGGTTACACTATCGCAGTTTATGACGGACGTAAACACGTACCTGTTTACATCCAAGAAGACATGGTAGGTCACAAACTTGGTGAATTTGCACCAACTCGTACTTACAAAGGTCACGCTGCAGACGACAAGAAAACACGTAGAAAATAAGGAGAACATAAATGGCAGAAATTACTTCAGCTAAAGCAATGGCTCGTACAGTACGTGTTTCACCTCGTAAATCACGTCTTGTTCTTGACAACATCCGTGGTAAAAGCGTAGCCGATGCTATTGCAATCTTGACATTCACACCAAACAAAGCTGCTGAAATCATCTTGAAAGTTTTGAACTCAGCTGTAGCTAACGCTGAAAACAACTTTGGTTTGGACAAAGCTAACTTGGTAGTATCTGAAGCATTCGCAAACGAAGGACCAACTATGAAACGTTTCCGTCCACGTGCGAAAGGTTCAGCTTCACCGATCAACAAACGTACAGCTCACATCACTGTAGCTGTTGCAGAAAAATAAGGAGGTAAAATCGTGGGTCAAAAAGTACATCCAATTGGTATGCGTGTCGGCATCATCCGTGATTGGGATGCCAAATGGTATGCTGAAAAAGAATACGCGGATTACCTTCATGAAGATCTTGCAATCCGTAAATTCGTTCAAAAAGAACTTGCTGACGCAGCAGTTTCAACTATCGAAATCGAACGCGCAGTAAACAAAGTTAACGTTTCACTTCACACTGCTAAACCAGGTATGGTTATCGGTAAAGGTGGTGCTAACGTTGATGCACTCCGTGCAAAACTTAACAAATTGACTGGAAAACAAGTACACATCAACATCATCGAAATCAAACAACCTGATTTGGATGCTCATCTTGTAGGTGAAGGAATTGCTCGTCAATTGGAGCAACGTGTTGCTTTCCGTCGTGCACAAAAACAAGCAATCCAACGTGCAATGCGTGCTGGAGCTAAAGGAATCAAAACTCAAGTATCAGGTCGTTTGAACGGTGCAGATATCGCCCGTGCTGAAGGATACTCTGAAGGAACTGTTCCACTTCACACACTTCGTGCAGATATCGATTACGCTTGGGAAGAAGCAGATACTACATACGGTAAACTTGGTGTTAAAGTATGGATCTACCGTGGTGAAGTTCTTCCAGCTCGTAAAAACACTAAAGGAGGTAAATAACCAATGTTAGTACCTAAACGTGTTAAACACCGTCGTGAATTCCGTGGAAAAATGCGCGGTGAAGCAAAAGGTGGAAAAGAAGTAGCTTTCGGTGAATACGGTCTTCAAGCTACAACTAGCCACTGGATCACTAACCGCCAAATCGAAGCTGCTCGTATCGCCATGACTCGTTACATGAAACGTGGTGGTAAAGTTTGGATTAAAATCTTCCCACACAAATCATACACTGCTAAAGCTATCGGTGTGCGTATGGGATCTGGTAAAGGGGCACCTGAAGGTTGGGTAGCACCAGTTAAACGTGGTAAAGTGATGTTTGAAGTTGCTGGTGTATCTGAAGAGATCGCTCGCGAAGCGCTTCGTCTTGCTAGCCACAAATTGCCAGTTAAATGTAAATTCGTAAAACGTGAAGCAGAATAAGGAGAAGGCATGAAACTTAATGAAGTAAAAGAATTTGTTAAAGAACTTCGTGGTCTTTCTCAAGAAGAACTCGCGAAGCGCGAAAACGAATTGAAAAAAGAATTGTTTGAACTTCGTTTCCAAGCTGCTACTGGTCAATTGGAACAAACAGCTCGCTTGAAAGAAGTTAAAAAACAAATCGCTCGTATCAAAACAGTTCAATCTGAAGCGAAATAATAGACTAGGGAAGGAGAAATTTCAATGGAACGCAATAATCGTAAAGTTCTTGTTGGACGTGTTGTATCTGACAAAATGGACAAGACAATCACAGTTGTAGTTGAAACAAAACGTAACCACCCAGTCTATGGTAAACGTATTAACTACTCTAAAAAATACAAAGCACATGATGAAAACAATGTTGCCAAAGAAGGCGATATCGTACGTATCATGGAAACTCGTCCGCTTTCAGCTACAAAACGTTTCCGTCTTGTAGAAGTTGTTGAAGAAGCGGTCATCATCTAATCAAGCCTGAAAGGAGAAAACTGAAATGATTCAAACAGAAACTCGTTTGAAAGTCGCAGACAACAGCGGTGCACGCGAAATCTTGACTATCAAAGTTCTTGGTGGTTCTAAACGTAAATTTGCGAACATCGGTGATGTCATTGTGGCATCTGTAAAACAAGCTACTCCTGGTGGTGCGGTTAAAAAAGGTGACGTTGTAAAAGCTGTTATCGTTCGTACTAAATCAGGTGCTCGTCGTGCTGATGGTTCATACATCAAATTTGACGAAAACGCAGCAGTTATCATCCGTGAAGACAAAACTCCTCGCGGAACACGTATCTTTGGCCCAGTTGCACGTGAATTGCGTGAAGGTGGCTTCATGAAGATCGTGTCACTTGCTCCAGAAGTACTTTAATTTTAAAAAAACAAACTAGTCCCCTAGCTTCAAGCTAGGGTGCCCTTATGGGCGTAAGAAAAATCAAGGAGAAACCTAATGTTTGTAAAAAAAGGCGACAAAGTTCGCGTAATCGCTGGTAAAGATAAGGGAACAGAAGCTGTTGTCCTTACTGCCCTTCCAAAAGTAAACAAAGTTATCGTTGAAGGTGTAAACATCGTTAAGAAACACCAACGTCCAACTAATGATCTTCCTCAAGGTGGTATCATCGAGAAAGAAGCAGCTATCCACGTATCAAACGTTCAAGTATTGGACAAAAATGGTGTGGCTGGTCGTGTTGGTTACAAATTTGTAGACGGTAAGAAAGTTCGCTACAACAAAAAATCAGGCGAAGTGCTTGATTAATCACGAAGGAAAGGAGAAGTATAATGGCAAATCGTTTAAAAGAAAAATATCTTAATGAAGTAGTTCCTGCTTTGACAGAACAATTCAACTACTCATCAGTGATGGCTGTGCCTAAAGTAGATAAGATCGTTTTGAACATGGGTGTTGGTGAAGCTGTATCAAACGCTAAAAGTCTTGAAAAAGCTGCTGAAGAATTGGCACTTATCTCAGGTCAAAAACCACTTATCACTAAAGCTAAAAAATCAATCGCCGGCTTCCGTCTTCGTGAAGGTGTTGCGATCGGTGCAAAAGTTACCCTTCGTGGTGAACGTATGTACGAATTCTTGGACAAATTGGTTTCAGTTTCACTTCCACGTGTGCGTGACTTCCACGGTGTTCCAACAAAATCATTTGACGGACGCGGGAATTACACACTTGGTGTGAAAGAACAATTGATCTTCCCAGAAATCAACTTCGATGACGTTGACAAAACTCGTGGTCTTGACATCGTTATCGTAACAACTGCTAACACTGACGAAGAGTCACGTGCATTGCTTACAGGCCTTGGAATGCCTTTTGCAAAATAATATAGGAGGTAAATCTAATGGCTAAAAAATCAATGATTGCTAAGAACAAACGTCCAGCGAAGTTCTCTACTCAAGCTTATACTCGTTGTGAAAAATGTGGTCGTCCACATTCAGTTTACCGCAAATTTAAACTTTGCCGTGTTTGCTTCCGTGAATTAGCTTACAAAGGACAAATTCCTGGTGTAACAAAAGCATCTTGGTAATATCATGATACAAAGAGCGTAACAACCACAGCAAAAATAGAAAATTTGGTGAAGGAGCGATGCTCCAAAACAAATTTATCTTTTTTGCACAGGTTGTAGCTCGTGTTCAAATAAGAGTTCTCTCATTTGAATGTGTCAATACTATCTGAGCCCAGCTCAATCATTAACTAGCAAGTGCAACTTGCAAACTACTAGTAAGAGGAGAAAAACAAAATGGTTATGACTGACCCAATCGCAGACTTCCTAACTCGTATTCGTAACGCTAACCAAGCGAAACACGAAGTACTTGAAGTACCTGCATCAAACATCAAAAAAGGGATTGCTGAAATCCTTAAACGCGAAGGTTTTGTTAAGAACGTAGAGATCATCGAAGATGACAAACAAGGCATCATCCGTGTATTCCTTAAATACGGACCAAACGGTGAAAAAGTTATCACTAACTTGAAACGTGTTTCTAAACCAGGACTTCGTGTCTACAAAAAACGTGAAGATCTTCCAAAAGTTCTTAACGGACTTGGAATTGCTATCCTTTCAACTTCTGAAGGTTTGCTTACTGATAAAGAAGCGCGCCAAAAGAATGTTGGTGGTGAGGTTATCGCTTACGTTTGGTAAAATCAAGATACAAAGCTCGTAAAGAACAAAGCAAAATTAGGAAGTTGGAGGAGTTTGTTTACAAACAAGCCAACTTATCTATTTTGCACAGTTCTTAGAGCGTGTTCAATTTAGCTATTGAACTTAGTAAGTATCTTTAACCCCGTGAAAACTGACCGTCATGGTCTGACAATCTAACAGGAGAAAATAAACATGTCACGTATTGGTAATAAAGTTATCGTGTTGCCTGCTGGTGTTGAAATCACTAACAATGACAACGTTGTAACTGTAAAAGGACCTAAAGGAGAACTTACTCGTGAGTTCTCAAAAGATATTGAAATTCGTGTGGAAGGTACTGAAGTAACTCTTCACCGTCCAAACGATTCAAAAGAAATGAAAACAATCCACGGAACTACTCGTGCCCTTTTGAACAACATGGTTGTTGGTGTATCAGAAGGATTCAAGAAAGTACTTGAAATGCGTGGGGTTGGTTACCGTGCACAACTTCAAGGAAACAAACTTGTTTTGGCTGTAGGTAAATCTCATCCAGACGAAGTTGAAGCTCCAGAAGGAATTACTTTTGAACTTCCAAACCCAACAACAATTGCTATCAGCGGAATTTCAAAAGAAGTAGTTGGTCAAACAGCTGCTTACGTACGTAGCCTTCGCTCACCTGAACCATATAAAGGTAAAGGTATCCGTTACGTTGGCGAATACGTTCGTCTTAAAGAAGGTAAAACAGGTAAATAATGTTGAGTGGTTGATCTTCAAGCACCGACCTATTTTCCAACTTTGTGCATAGCACACGATTTAAAACTAAAGAGGTGAAAACTGTGATTTCTAAACCAGATAAAAACAAACTCCGCCAAAAACGCCACCGTCGCGTTCGCGGAAAACTCTCTGGAACTGCTGATCGCCCACGTTTGAACGTATTCCGTTCTAATACAGGCATCTACGCTCAAGTGATTGATGACGTAGCGGGTGTAACGCTCGCAAGTGCTTCAACTCTTGACAAAGAAGTTTCAAAAGGAACTAAAACTGAACAAGCCGTTGCTGTCGGTAAACTCGTTGCAGAACGTGCAAACGCTAAAGGTATTTCAGAAGTGGTGTTCGACCGCGGTGGATATCTATATCACGGACGTGTGAAAGCTTTGGCTGATGCAGCTCGTGAAAACGGATTGAAATTCTAATAGGAGGACACTAGAAAATGGCATTTAAAGACAATGCAGTTGAATTAGAAGAACGCGTAGTTGCTGTCAACCGTGTTACAAAAGTTGTTAAAGGTGGACGTCGTCTTCGTTTCGCAGCTCTTGTTGTTGTTGGTGACCACAACGGTCGCGTAGGATTTGGTACTGGTAAAGCTCAAGAAGTTCCAGAAGCAATCCGCAAAGCAGTAGAAGATGCTAAGAAAAACTTGATTGAAGTTCCTATGGTTGGAACAACAATCCCACACGAAGTACTTTCAGAATTTGGCGGAGCTAAAGTATTGTTGAAACCTGCTGTAGAAGGTTCTGGAGTTGCCGCTGGTGGTGCAGTTCGTGCCGTTGTGGAATTGGCAGGTGTGGCAGATATTACATCTAAATCACTTGGTTCTAACACTCCAATCAACATTGTTCGCGCAACTGTTGAAGGTTTGAAACAATTGAAACGCGCTGAAGAAGTTGCTGCCCTTCGTGGTATCTCAGTTTCTGATTTGGCATAAGAAAGGGGATAAAATGGCTCAAATTAAAATTACTTTGACTAAGTCTCCAATCGGACGCATTCCATCACAACGTAAAACTGTTGTAGCACTTGGACTTGGCAAATTAAACAGCTCTGTTATCAAAGAAGACAACGCTGCTATTCGTGGTATGATCACAGCAGTATCTCACTTGGTAACAGTTGAAGAAGTAAACTAATGATTTTTAGGGGATGTGCAGTATACCATCCCCTAAAACTAGATATGGTCATCAAAGATGACAATCGTATAGGCGAGTTGATATGGGGGACAACCTTTTCTCTCTTATCGGCGCTAGCATTTTACAAAAGAGGAGAAAAAATAATGAAACTTCATGAATTGAAACCTGCAGAAGGTTCTCGTAAAGTACGTAACCGTGTTGGTCGTGGTACTTCATCAGGTAACGGTAAAACATCAGGTCGCGGTCAAAAAGGTCAAAAAGCTCGTAGCGGTGGCGGAGTTCGCCTTGGTTTTGAAGGTGGACAAACTCCATTGTTCCGTCGTCTTCCAAAACGTGGATTCACTAACATCAACGCTAAAGAATACGCAATTGTAAATCTTGATCAATTGAACGTTTTTGAAGATGGTACTGAAGTTACTCCAGTTGTTCTTATCGAAGCAGGAATTGTAAAGGCTGAAAAATCAGGCGTTAAAATTCTTGGTAACGGTGAGCTGACTAAGAAGTTGACTGTGAAAGCAGCTAAATTCTCAAAAACAGCTGAAGAAGCTATCACTGCTAAAGGTGGTTCAGTAGAAGTCATCTAGAGAGGTGACCTATGTTTTTTAAATTATTAAAAGAGGCCCTCAAGGTTAAGAAAGTACGATCAAAAATTCTCTTTACGGTTTTTATCATACTTGTCTTCCGTATCGGGACTAGTATTACTGTACCAGGTGTGAATGCAAAAAGTCTGGAAGCTTTGAGTGGATTATCCTTCTTAAACATGCTTAGTTTAGTTTCAGGGAATGCCATGAAGAACTTCTCAGTTTTTGCACTCGGTGTGAGTCCGTATATCACGGCTTCCATCGTTGTTCAATTGCTACAAATGGATATTGTTCCAAAGTTTGTAGAGTGGGGCAAGCAGGGGGAAGTAGGACGGAGAAAGATAAACCAAGCGACTCGTTATATTGCGCTTGTACTTGCGTTTGTGCAATCAATCGGAATCACTGCTGGTTTTAATACTCTATCTGGTGCAAAATTATTAACGACAGATCTAACCCCTCAAGTCTTTGTTACAATTGGTATTATCCTGACTGCAGGTACTATGATTGTTACTTGGCTCGGGGAGCAAATCACTGATAAGGGATATGGTAACGGGGTGTCTATGATTATCTTTGCTGGGATTGTGGCTTCAATTCCAGAGATGATTCATGGCATCTACGTGGACTATTTTGTCAATATTCCAAGTGATCGGTTGACGTCATCTATTATATTTGTCGTTATTCTCATTATCGCTGTCTTGTTGATTGTTTACTTTACAACATATGTACAACAGGCAGAATATAAAATTCCGATCCAATATACAAAAGTTGCTCAAGGTGCTCCATCCAGTTCTTACCTTCCTTTGAAGGTCAATCCTGCTGGTGTTATCCCAGTTATCTTTGCAAGTTCCATTACAGCAGCACCTGCAGCCATTCTTCAGTTTTTGAGCGCTACAGGTCATGATTGGGCTTGGGTACGTACAGCACAAGAAATGCTTGCGACAACATCTCCAACAGGTGTTGCCATGTATGCACTGCTGATTATTCTCTTTACATTCTTCTATACATTTGTACAGATCAATCCAGAGAAAGCAGCAGAAAACTTGCAAAAGAGCGGAGCCTATATCCATGGTGTCCGTCCAGGTAAAGGAACGGAAGAGTTTATGTCAAAACTTCTTCGTCGCCTTGCAACCGTCGGTTCCCTTTTCCTTGGTGTTATTTCAATCTTGCCGATTGTAGCAAAAGATGTCTTTGGGCTCTCAGAAGCGGTTGCTTTTGGGGGAACTAGTCTTTTGATCATTATTTCGACAGGTATCGAAGGAATCAAACAGCTAGAAGGTTACCTATTGAAACGTAAGTATGTTGGTTTCATGGACAAAACAGAATAAAAGCAAGACTACTTTTGCTTAGAGAGTGGAGTATGAAGGTCTATCTATAAGAGAGACTTTCGTCTCCCCTCTTCTATTTTGTTTTTAAATAGGAGTTGAAACTAGCTTTTTGCTTCTATTTAAATACAAAATAAGGAGATCAGATCATGAATCTTTTGATTATGGGCTTACCTGGAGCAGGTAAGGGAACGCAAGCAACTAAAATTGTGGAACAATTCCACGTGGCACACATTTCAACTGGAGATATGTTCCGTGCTGCTATGGCAAATCAAACTGAAATGGGTGTACTTGCAAAGTCATACATTGACAAAGGTGAGTTGGTTCCAGATGAAGTTACAAATGGAATTGTTAAAGAACGCCTTTCACAGGATGATATCAAAGAAACAGGTTTCTTGTTAGATGGTTACCCACGTACGATTGAACAAGCTTATGCCTTGGACAAAACATTGGCTGAACTTGGTATTGAATTGGAAGGTGTGATCAATATCGAAGTGAATCCAGACTGTCTCTTGGAACGTCTGAGTGGCCGTATCATCCACCGCCAAACAGGTGAAACCTTCCACAAAGTTTTCAACCCACCAGTTGACTATAAAGAGGAAGATTATTACCAACGTGAAGATGACAAACCTGAAACTGTTAAGCGTCGTTTGGATGTCAATATCGCACAAGGAGAACCAATCATTGCTCACTATCGTGCCAAAGGTTTGGTTCACGATATCGAAGGAAATCAAGATATCAATGATGTGTTCAAAGACATCGAAAAAGTATTGACAAATTTGAAATAAAGCGTTTTTCACACTTGCAAAAAATCGCTACAAATGTTATACTGAAATAGTCTGACTTATAATTGTTGTCTCTGTGTTTAGAGGCATCGAATCGAAATTTATGGAGGTGCTTTTGCGTGGCAAAAGACGATGTGATTGAAGTTGAAGGCAAAGTAGTCGATACGATGCCTAACGCAATGTTTACGGTTGAACTTGAAAATGGACATCAGATTTTAGCAACAGTTTCTGGTAAAATTCGTAAAAACTATATTCGTATTTTAGCGGGAGATCGTGTTACTGTCGAGATGAGTCCATATGACTTGACACGTGGACGTATCACTTACCGCTTTAAATAATCGAAAAACTTGGAGGGATAAGAAATGAAAGTAAGACCATCGGTCAAACCAATTTGCGAATACTGTAAAGTAATTCGTCGTAATGGTCGTGTTATGGTAATTTGCCCAGCAAATCCAAAACACAAACAACGTCAAGGATAAGATAGAAAGGAGAAAACATGGCTCGTATTGCTGGAGTTGACATTCCAAATGACAAACGCGTAGTAATCTCATTGACTTACGTTTATGGTATCGGACTTGCAACATCTAAGAAAATTTTGGCTGCTGCTGGAATCTCAGAAGATGTTCGTGTACGTGACCTTACATCAGATCAAGAAGATGCTATCCGTCGTGAAGTGGATGCAATCAAAGTTGAAGGTGACCTTCGTCGTGAAGTAAACTTGAACATCAAACGTTTGATGGAAATCGGTTCTTACCGTGGTATTCGTCACCGTCGTGGACTTCCTGTCCGTGGACAAAACACTAAAAACAACGCTCGCACTCGTAAAGGTAAAGCTGTTGCGATTGCTGGTAAGAAAAAATAATATAGGAGGTAAAAGTCTTGGCTAAACCAACACGTAAACGTCGTGTGAAAAAGAATATCGAATCTGGTATTGCTCATATTCACGCTACATTTAATAACACTATTGTTATGATTACTGATGTGCATGGTAATGCAATTGCTTGGTCATCAGCAGGTGCTCTTGGTTTCAAAGGTTCTCGTAAATCTACACCGTTCGCTGCTCAAATGGCTTCTGAAGCTGCTGCTAAATCTGCACAAGAACACGGTCTTAAATCAGTTGAAGTTACTGTAAAAGGTCCAGGTTCTGGTCGTGAGTCAGCTATTCGTGCGCTTGCTGCCGCTGGTCTTGAAGTAACAGCAATTCGTGATGTGACTCCAGTGCCACACAATGGTGCTCGTCCTCCAAAACGTCGCCGTGTATAATCATTGCATTACACTGCTTTTCGTTTAAGAGGGAGTAACTAAATGATCGAGTTTGAAAAACCAAATATAACAAAAATTGATGAAAATAAAGATTATGGCAAGTTTGTAATCGAACCGCTTGAACGTGGCTACGGTACAACTCTTGGTAACTCTCTTCGTCGTGTACTACTAGCTTCTCTACCAGGAGCAGCAGTGACATCTATCAACATTGAAGGTGTCTTGCATGAGTTCGACACAGTTCCAGGTGTTCGTGAAGACGTGATGCAAATCATTCTGAACATTAAAGGGATTGCAGTGAAATCATACGTTGAAGACGAAAAAATCATTGAGCTTGACGTTGAAGGTCCTGCTGAAATTACAGCTGGAGACATTTTGACTGACAGTGATATTGAGATTGTAAATCCAGATCATTATCTCTTTACAATCGGTGAAGGTTCTTCTCTAAAAGCGACAATGACTGTTAACAGTGGTCGTGGATATGTACCTGCTGATGAAAACAAAAAAGATAATGCACCAGTTGGAACACTTGCTGTAGATTCTATTTATACACCAGTTACAAAAGTCAACTATCAAGTAGAGCCTGCTCGTGTAGGTAGCAACGATGGTTTTGACAAATTAACCCTTGAAATCTTGACTAATGGAACAATTATTCCAGAAGATGCTTTAGGGCTTTCAGCACGAATCTTGACAGAACATCTTGATTTGTTTACAAATCTTACTGAGATTGCTAAGTCAACTGAAGTGATGAAAGAAGCTGATACTGAATCTGACGATCGTATTTTGGATCGTACGATTGAGGAACTGGACTTGTCTGTGCGTTCATACAACTGTTTGAAACGTGCCGGTATCAATACTGTGCATGATTTGACAGAAAAATCTGAAGCAGAGATGATGAAAGTACGAAATCTTGGACGCAAGAGTTTGGAAGAAGTGAAACTCAAACTCATTGACTTGGGTCTGGGATTAAAAGATAAATAAAGGAGGAATACATGGCTTACCGTAAACTAGGACGCACTAGCTCACAACGTAAAGCAATGCTTCGCGATTTGACAACTGACCTTTTGATCAACGAATCAATCGTGACAACTGAAGCTCGTGCTAAAGAAATCCGTAAAACTGTTGAAAAAATGATTACTCTAGGTAAACGTGGTGATTTGCATGCACGTCGTCAAGCAGCTGCTTTCGTACGTAATGAAATCGCATCTGAAAACTATGATGAAGCAACTGATAAGTACACTTCTACTACAGCACTTCAAAAATTGTTCTCAGAAATCGCACCTCGTTATGCTGAACGTAACGGTGGATACACTCGTATCCTTAAAACTGAACCACGTCGTGGTGATGCAGCGCCAATGGCGATCATCGAATTAGTATAAAATCATCAATTTTGTTGAGTGTTATGATGATGGAGTCTTGTGCTCTTAGTCTAGCTCTGGTCTACCGCTGGGACTTCGGTCCTAGCGGGAACACTCATCATCATTTGATAGGGTAGACGCTTGTTTACGAAATTGTTTTTTGTTTAAGAACAACTTCGTAAGCAGGCGTTTTTTAGTATTTTCTATGGAAATATGCTATACTAGGAAAAAAGAAAATCAAAAACGTTCAGGTTTTCTCATAATCGTAGAAATGGGGTATAAGGATGAAGGCTATTATTACAGTGGTTGGCAAGGACAAGGCTGGTATTGTTGCAGGCGTGTCTACGAAGATTGCAGAGTTGGGTTTGAATATTGATGATATTTCTCAGACGGTCTTGGATGAATACTTTACCATGATGGCAGTCGTATCAAGTGATGAAAAACAAGATTTTACTTCTCTCAGAAATGAGTTTGAAACTTTCGGTCAGACCTTGAATGTCAAAATCAATATTCAAAGTGCAGCGATTTTTGATGCTATGTACAATATCTAGGAGGTAGCCATGGATATTAGACAAGTTACTGAAACCATTGCCATGATTGAGGAGCAGAACTTTGATATCAGAACCATTACCATGGGAATTTCCCTTTTGGACTGTATTGATCCAGACATCGAACGTGCTGCTGAAAAAATTTACCAAAAAATCACCACTAAAGCTGCAAATCTAGTGGCTGTAGGAGATGAAATTGCTGCAGAACTTGGGATTCCTATTGTCAATAAACGAGTATCGGTGACTCCGATTTCTCTGATTGGGGCAGCGACTGATGCGACGGACTATGTCGTTTTGGCAAAGGCACTTGACAAGGCTGCCAAGGAGATTGGTGTTGACTTTATCGGTGGTTTTTCGGCCTTGGTACAAAAAGGCTACCAAAAAGGAGATGAAATCCTCATCAATTCTATCCCGCGAGCTCTAGCTGAGACAGACAAGGTTTGTTCGTCTGTCAATATCGGCTCAACCAAGTCAGGCATCAACATGACTGCGGTCGCAGATATGGGACGTATTATCAAGGAAACAGCGAGCTTATCGGATATGGGAGCTGCCAAGTTGGTCGTATTTGCTAACGCCGTTGAGGATAATCCTTTTATGGCGGGAGCCTTCCACGGTGTCGGTGAAGCAGATGTTATCATTAATGTCGGGGTTTCGGGTCCTGGAGTTGTCAAGCGTGCTTTGGAAAAAGTTCGTGGACAGAGCTTTGATGTAGTAGCGGAAACAGTCAAGAAAACGGCATTCAAGATAACTCGTATCGGTCAATTAGTTGGTCAGATGGCTAGCGAGAGACTGGGTGTTGATTTTGGAATTGTCGACCTAAGCTTGGCGCCTACCCCTGCGGTTGGTGATTCTGTGGCTCGTGTCCTTGAGGAAATGGGACTAGAAACAGTTGGTACGCATGGGACGACGGCTGCCCTTGCTCTTTTGAATGACCAAGTTAAGAAGGGCGGAGTGATGGCTTGTAACCAAGTCGGTGGCTTGTCAGGTGCTTTTATCCCTGTTTCTGAAGATGAGGGGATGATTGCTGCGGTTCAAAATGGCTCTCTGAATTTAGAGAAACTAGAGGCCATGACAGCTATCTGTTCTGTTGGACTGGATATGATTGCCATTCCGGAAGATACGCCTGCTGAAACCATTGCAGCTATGATTGCGGATGAGGCGGCAATTGGTGTTATTAACATGAAAACAACGGCTGTCCGTATTATTCCAAAGGGCAAAGAAGGCGATATGATTGAGTTTGGTGGCTTGCTAGGAACTGCTCCAGTTATGAAGGTCAACGAGGCTTCGTCTGTTGATTTCATCTCTCGCGGTGGCCAAATTCCTGCGCCAATCCATAGTTTTAAAAATTAATAAAAAAGGGAGAGAATTTAAGTTGAGTTTAAGGATGACTGTGTATACTATAATCATTAAATAAAGATCTCCTAACTTTATTTAATTAGAATCCTAAACTTTTTCATAATAATCTCCTAGAAAAGCTACCATGAGGGTAGCTTTTCTTGTGGAAAAATTACGAGAGCGGGCTTTACTGTTGAAAGCCGAATATTTCTTTGATCCATGATATAATAGAAGAAAATGGAGGATAGAAAATGTCTAAAGTAAGATTGTACTTGGTCCGTCATGGAAAAACGATGTTTAACACGATTGGACGTGCTCAAGGATGGAGTGATACACCTCTGACAACAGAAGGTGAGTTGGGAATCCATGAGCTAGGAATTGGCTTGAGAGAGTCTGGCTTGCAGTTTGACCGAGCTTATTCCAGTGATTCAGGGCGCACTATTCAAACCATGGGAATTATCCTGGAAGAACTTGGCTTGCAGGGGAAAATTCCTTATCGAATGGATAAGCGAATCCGTGAGTGGTGTTTTGGTAGTTTTGATGGAGCCTATGATGGGGACCTCTTTATGGGGTTGATTCCGAGAATTTTCAATGTAGACCATGTTCATCAGTTGTCCTATGCAGAGCTAGCAGAAGGTTTGGTAGAGGTTGATACAGCTGGCTGGGCAGAAGGTTGGGAAAAACTCAGTAGTCGAATCAAGGAAGGCTTTGAAGCGATTGCCAAAGAAATGGAAGAACAAGGTGGGGGCAATGCTCTCGTTGTGAGCCATGGAATGACGATTGGTACCATTGTATATCTGATCAATGGCATGCATCCGCATGGTCTCGATAATGGTAGCGTGACCATTCTTGAATACGAGAACGGTCAGTTTACGGTCCAAATTGTTGGTGACCGTAGCTATCGGGAGCTGGGACGTGAGAAGATGGAAGAAAATAAGCATTGATCAAGGTAGCTCCGCATAGGAGCTATTTTTTATTCAGCTTAGCAAGAGTGTTTTCAGAGCCAATCTTT
This sequence comes from Streptococcus sp. M143, assembly GCF_000162495.1. NCBI lineage: Bacteria > Bacillati > Bacillota > Bacilli > Lactobacillales > Streptococcaceae > Streptococcus > Streptococcus sp. M143. The sequence continues at coordinate 213,688 of NZ_GG730093.1, forward strand.
CTTGATAATGGAGGGGAAAAGATTCTTTCTCGTCTTTCAAATTCCCTCAAAAATGGTATAATAGTAACATCATAAAATTGGAGAAATAGCATGAGTTTTTACAATCATAAGGAAATTGAGCCTAAGTGGCAAAAATACTGGGCTCAACATCACACATTTAAGACAGGAACAGATGCCTCAAAACCGAAGTTCTATGCTCTCGATATGTTCCCATATCCGTCTGGAGCGGGTCTGCACGTAGGACACCCAGAAGGTTATACAGCAACGGATATTCTCAGTCGTTACAAACGTGCGCAAGGCTACAATGTCCTTCACCCAATGGGATGGGATGCCTTTGGTTTGCCAGCTGAGCAGTACGCTATGGACACAGGAAATGACCCAGCGGAATTCACAGCGGAGAACATTGCTAACTTCAAACGTCAAATCAATGCGCTTGGATTCTCTTACGACTGGGATCGTGAAGTCAACACAACAGATCCAAACTACTACAAATGGACTCAGTGGATCTTCACCAAGCTTTACGAAAAAGGCTTGGCCTATGAAGCGGAAGTGCCAGTAAACTGGGTGGAAGAATTGGGAACGGCCATTGCCAACGAAGAAGTCCTTCCAGATGGAACATCTGAGCGTGGGGGTTATCCAGTTGTCCGCAAACCGATGCGCCAATGGATGCTCAAAATCACTGCCTATGCGGAGCGCTTGCTCAATGACTTGGATGAACTTGATTGGCCAGAGTCTATCAAGGACATGCAACGCAACTGGATCGGGAAATCAACTGGTGCCAATGTCACCTTCAAAGTGAAAGGAACAGACAAGGAATTCACCGTCTTTACCACTCGTCCTGACACTCTTTTCGGTGCGACTTTCACTGTCTTAGCTCCTGAGCATGAACTGGTAGATGTCATCACAAGCCCAGAGCAAGCTGATGCAGTTGCGGACTATAAACACCAAGCTAGCCTCAAGTCAGACTTGGCTCGTACTGACCTTGCCAAGGAAAAAACTGGTGTTTGGACAGGTGCTTATGCCATTAACCCTGTAAACGGCAAGGAAATTCCAATCTGGATTGCAGACTATGTTCTTGCTAGCTATGGTACAGGTGCGGTAATGGCTGTACCTGCCCACGACCAACGTGACTGGGAATTTGCCAAACAATTTGACCTACCAATCGTAGAAGTGCTTGAAGGTGGAAATGTAGCAGAAGCTGCCTATACTGAAGACGGTCTTCATGTCAATTCAGGCTTCTTAGATGGGCTGAACAAAGAAGACGCTATTACTAAAATTGTAGCTTGGTTGGAAGAAGCAGGCTGTGGTCAAGAGAAGGTGACCTACCGTCTCCGTGACTGGCTCTTTAGTCGTCAACGTTACTGGGGTGAGCCAATTCCAATCATTCATTGGGAAGATGGGACTTCAACAGCTGTTCCTGAAAGTGAATTGCCACTTGTCTTGCCAGTCACCAAGGATATCCGTCCTTCAGGTACAGGGGAAAGCCCATTGGCTAACTTGACAGACTGGCTTGAAGTGACTCGTGAAGATGGTGTCAAAGGTCGTCGTGAAACAAACACTATGCCACAATGGGCAGGTTCAAGTTGGTACTACCTCCGCTATATCGACCCACATAACACAGAAAAATTGGCCGATGAGGATCTCCTCAAACAATGGTTGCCAGTAGATATCTACGTGGGCGGTGCAGAGCACGCTGTACTTCACTTGCTCTATGCTCGTTTCTGGCACAAATTCCTCTACGATATCGGTGTTGTACCTACTAAAGAGCCATTCCAAAAACTCTTTAACCAAGGGATGATTTTGGGAACCAGCTACCGTGACCACCGTGGCGCTCTTGTGGCGACTGACAAGGTTGAAAAACGTGACGGTTCCTTCTTCCATGTGGAAACAGGAGAAGAACTGGAGCAGGCACCAGCCAAGATGTCTAAATCGCTCAAGAACGTTGTCAACCCAGACGATGTGGTGGAACAATACGGTGCCGATACCCTTCGTGTCTATGAAATGTTCATGGGGCCACTTGATGCTTCCATCGCTTGGTCAGAAGAAGGTCTGGAAGGAAGTCGTAAGTTCCTTGACCGTGTTTACCGTTTGATTACAAGTAAAGAAATCGCTGCGGAAAACAATGGCGCTCTCGACAAGGTTTACAATGAAACAGTCAAATCTGTCACTGAGCAAATCGAGTCCATGAAATTCAATACAGCTATTGCTCAACTCATGGTCTTTGTCAACGCTGCTAACAAGGAAGACAAACTCTATGTGGACTATGCCAAAGGCTTTATCCAATTGATTGCCCCATTTGCACCTCACTTGGCAGAAGAACTCTGGCAAACTGTTGCTGCAACAGGTGAATCCATCTCTTATGTAGCTTGGCCAACATGGGACGAAAGCAAATTGGTTGAAGATGAAATCGAAATCGTCGTCCAAATCAAAGGTAAAGTTCGTGCTAAACTCATGGTCGCTAAAGACCTATCACGCGAAGAATTGCAAGAAATCGCTCTAGCGGATGAAAAAGTCAAAGCGGAAATTGACGGTAAGGAAATCGTGAAGGTGATTAGTGTACCAAATAAATTGGTTAATATTGTTGTGAAATAACCAATTTATTTGCTCATTTGCAACCTCAAACAGTTTCCCAAACTGTTTGAGCCAACTAAACTCGTTAATATCGTTGTGAAATAAGATAGGAATCCTTCAGAGGTAGAATCTGGAGGATTTTTGAATTTTTTCATGAAAGTATGATATACTATGTGCAATTATAAAGTTTGAAAAGCAAAACAAGGAGAAAGCTATGCCAGTAAATGAATATGATCAGATGATTGGTGAGTCAATGGAAGGTTATACTCCAGGTGAATTACCTTCGATTGATTTCTTAGAAGGACGTTATGCTCGGATAGAGGCTCTTTCTGTGGAAAAGCATGCGGAGGATTTGCTAGCTGTTTATGGTCCAGATACTCCTCGGGAGATGTGGACCTACCTTTTTCAGGAGCCAGTGGCAGATATGGAGGAACTGGTTGCCGTTTTAAATCAGATGTTGGCTCGTAAGGACCGTTTTTTCTATGCTATCTTGGATAGGGAGACGGGTAAGGCCTTGGGAACATTTTCGCTTATGCGCATTGACCAGAATAACCGAGTAATAGAAGTGGGTGCTGTCACCTTTTCACCGGCTCTTAAGGGGACGAGGATAGGGACAGAAGCCCAGTATCTCTTGGCTCGCTATGTTTTCGAGGAACTGAACTATCGTCGCTATGAGTGGAAATGCGATGCCTTAAATTTGCCATCAAGACGAGCAGCAGAGCGTTTGGGTTTTGTCTATGAAGGAACCTTCCGCCAGGCCGTCGTTTATAAGGGGCGCACTCGAGATACGGATTGGTTGTCTATGATTGATAAGGACTGGCCCCAATCCAAAACTCGCTTGGAAATGTGGCTGGCTCCTGAAAACTTTGATAAAGATGGACGGCAGTACAAGAGTTTGAGAGAAATCTAAGAGGTGATGACATGATTACCGTTAGAAAGCAAGAATTAGTAAATATAAATGATGTTTTGCATCTCTATCAGGCAGTCGGCTGGACAAATTATACACATCAACCTCAGATGCTGGAGAAGGCCTTGTCTCACTCATTAGCAATTTATCTGGCACTTGATGGTGATGCCGTGGTGGGCTTGGTCCGTTTGGTCGGAGATGGTTTTTCATCGGTTTTTGTTCAGGATTTGATCGTTTTGCCTAGCTATCAGCGCCAAGGGATTGGTAGCGACTTGATGAAAGAGGCTTTAGAGGATTTTAAAGATGCCTATCAAGTCCAACTAGTGACCGAACAGACAGAAAAAAATTTGGGATTCTATCGTTCTCTGGGTTTTGAAACCTTATCTACTTATGATTGTACGGGAATGATTTGGGTGGATCGAAAAAAATAAAAAATTTTGTTTTTTCTTAAGTAAAGTTTAAGCATCCTCGTGTATTATATAGTTATTAGATAAAGACCTCCTAACTTTATTTAATGAAATCCCAAACTTTTCTTTTTCATCATAATCTCCTAAAGAAGTCACCCAATCAGGTGGCTTTTTTGTTGCTTGAGAAAGGAAATTTCATTTGGAAAAAATTTTTCTAAAAAAATGATAAATCAGAAAAAAGTTAAGGTAATTTTAAGTCTCCTCGTGTATCATAAGTCATTAAGTAAAGACCTCCTAACTTTATTTAATGAAATCCTAATCCTTTCTTTTTCATAATAATCTCCCTAAAGAGGCCACCCAATCAGGTGGCTTTTTTGTTTGAAAAAACTCCTTAGAAAAGACTAAGGAGAAAGAATCATGTTTTCTTTCTAAGTTGTTGATTTCGATACTGTCTAGGTGTTAAGTGATAGTGTTGCTTAAATTGACGATTAAAGTTAGAAAGGTTGGTGAAACCGACCTGACAGGCAATTTCTTGAATGCTGAGGTTGGTTTGGACGAGTTTCTCACAGGATTTTTCAAGACGTAACTGGAGCAGGTAGTCCATACAACTGGCTCCAGTATGTTGCTTGAAAATACTCATAAAGTGATTTCTACTATATCCAAATGTTGCAGCTAGTTGTTCGATATGAATGGGTTCTGCATAGTGCTGTTCAAGGTAGCAAATCACTTCTTTTAGTTTTTGGTATTTTTGGTAGGTATCATCTGTATAGTGTCGATTGACGTATCTATACTTAAAGAGAAGATGAAGCAATTCGTATAGTTTAGACTTTATGAGTAGATCGTAGTATATGCCTTTTTCTTCAAGGATAGAAAAGAGGGAAAGAAGGCAGGATTGAATTTGATCATAGGCCTTATCGACTGATGATATTCGAGGAGTGAGGCAAAAGTGGCCAGAGTGGAGGGGTTGGATATAGCGTTGGCTAAAGCTGTCAATTTGACTTCTACCAAGATAATCTAGATGAATCCGAAAGCTGGTAGAAAGTAGTTCTTGATCTTTATGAGAATAGATAGCATGGAGAGAGGTCGGTTGGATAAGAAAAATATCTCCTTCACGACTTTCAAAGCGTTCTGAGTTGATATGAACGATGGCAGAACCCTTTGTAACGTAAATAATCTCTAGTTCAGGATGACAATGATAGATTGTGTCAGGAGACTTTTTGGATAAGATTTGTTTTTCAAAATCATATGGGAAGTCAGATGGGTTATCTCGTAAGAAACGTGAACGATCTGCCATGGTATATCCTCCCAATATACTATTACTACTTTTATTATACCAAAAAAACTTCCTTATCTAGGAAGTTTTCTAGCTTTAAGCTTTCTTTTTCATATAAAAAATAGTAAGCATAAGTCCAATAAAGGCCAAAGCGATAGCAACATAAAAAGCTACACTATAATTTCCATTATTAGCCATTGCCATTTGAACAGCGACTCTGGGAGCGAAAAATGCTGCTAAAGAATATCCAGTGAAGACGATACCGTAGTTGACTCCCTGATTTGCAGGACCATAATTTTCCATGACGATAGATGGGAAGACCCCCATAACACCACCAAAGCAGATACCAAGCCCTATAATTCCTAAGGTAAACCCGAATTGATCAGGGACGATAGTTAGGGAGAATAAAGCTAGGACAATGACAGAATAGATAATCAATAAGGTCTGAGAACGACCAATTTTATCAGAAAGTGATCCCCAGATAAAACGACCACTAGAGTTTGCGATTGAATAAAGAGAGACATAGAGAGCTGCAGTACCAGCAGAGAGTCCAAACATTGATTGACCGATTGGTGATGCCTGAGAGGCAATCATCAAACCAGAAAAGGCGCCGACAAAGAACATGCTAATGATAATGTAAAACAGAGGACTTTGTAGCATTTGTTTCCAGGTTTTATTAGTAGGCTCTTGCTTAGTTTGTACTGGAGCTTTCCAACCTGCTGGTTGGTAGCCGCTTGGAGCTGCCTTGATAAAGAAAATTGCACAAATAATGACGATTATATAAACCAATCCGATTGTCCGAAAGGCGAAGAAGGCATCTTGTTGTTGAATGAGATTGCTCGCGACTGGAGAAGCAATAACCGCAGCAAATCCCATGCCGCCTGTCAGAATTCCAGAGGCTAAGCCACGTTTATCAGGGAAGAGGCGAAGTGAATTGGAGAGGGCTCCTGAATAGGCAAAACCTTGACCAAGTCCAGCCATTAATCCATAGGTCAAATAAAGCATGGCTGGTGAATTGGCATAGCCGGTTAAGTAAAATCCGCTAGCAAATAGGAGAGCGCCGAGGGCAATGGTCCATTTTACATATCCTTTATCAACTAAATAACCTCCTAGAATCATGGGGATAGGGCCAATTGCAGAGTTGATAGCAAATGCTAACATAATATCAGACATGGACCAGCCTGTTGAACTGCTAAGTGGTCCAGAAAAAACAGAAAAGGAATAGACGGCACCTGTGCAAAGAAGAATGGCTGTAGACGCGACTAAAATCCGCCAACGATTGAATGTCTCTTTCATAAAAACATCCTCCGTAAATGTATATTTTTTCACCAAGACTATATCATAGTTAAGGAAGCCGGTCAATAGTTAACGAAGATATTTTGTTAATTTTTTCACGAACTTGTACTAAAGTACGATAATCTGATAGAATAACACGGTCTTTATTATCAAGGATTTACAAGATTTTCTAAAGTAGTATAATGAAAGTAGATTAAATAAATGAAAGGGGTACCAAGATGAAACTAGTTGCTATCGTTGGAACCAATTCGGATCGCTCGACCAATCGGAAACTCTTGAAATTTATGCAAAAGCACTTTTCGGATAAAGCCGACATTGAGGTATTGGAAATCAAACAATTGCCAGCATTTAACGAACCTGAGGACAAGCAAGCGCCAGCTGAAGTTCAAGCTTTTTCAGAAAAAATTCTTGCCGCAGATGGTGTGATTATTTCAACACCTGAGTACGACCACACGATACCAGCACCTTTGGCCTCTGCTTTAGAGTGGATTGCTTATACCAGTCGTGCCTTGGTTAACAAACCAACGATGATTGTCGGAGCTTCTCTCGGTTTGCTAGGAACATCTAGAGCGCAGGCACATTTACGTCAGATTTTAGATGCGCCGGAGCTTAAAGCAAGAGTTATGCCTGGTACAGAGTTCTTTCTAGGTCATTCTGAGCAAGTTCTAGATGATGAGTGTCATTTGAACAATCCAGAAAAGGTTGCAGAACTGGAAGAACATTTTTCAGAATTTCAAAATTTTGTTGAACTAACAAAAGCTTTAGTAAAACCTGAAGATACAAATCGAAAAAAATCATTCATCTGGGAAGAATGGTTGAAAGCATAGGTATTTCAAGAAAGGAGAACAATCCATGAAATTAGTAGCTATTGTTGGGACTAATGCAAAAAAATCCTATAATCGCAACCTGTTGCAATTTATGAAAAGACATTTTGCTCAGAAAGCGGATATTGAGATTTTAGAAATAACAGATGTACCAATGTTCAATGAAACAGATGATCAAACAGATACACCTATTATTCAGAAGTTTAATCAAGCTATTTCAGAAGCTGATGGTGTCATTATCTCGACACCCGAGCACAATCATACGATTCCATCAAGTTTGAATAGCTTGCTCGAGTGGTTGTCTTTTAACATTCATCCACTAGACGGAAAGCCGACAATGATTGTCGGAGCTTCTTACGATATTCAAGGTTCTTCACGTGCCCAACTTCATCTTCGTCAGATTTTGGATGCTCCTGGGGTAAATGCAACAGTCATGCCAGGTAGTGAGTTTTTACTTGGTCGAGCGCATCGAGCGTTTGATGATAATGGAGATTTGATTGAGGAGCGAACCGTTGATTTCCTAGATAGTTGTTTTTATCGCTTCCTTCGCTTTGTATCTGTTGCAAACCAACTAAACCTTCCTGAAGAAGTCCGCTTTGAACCGGGGACTTACCATGTTACAACTGAAGGCCATAATGGTAAATTGCCGATGGATGTAACGGTTTCTGAGGACCGTATTGAAAAAATTGAAATCGATTCTTCTGGAGAATCTTCAGGAATCGCAGATGTCGTCTTTACCCGTATTCCAGCAGAAATCATTGAGGGGCAAACATTAAATGTTGATGCGGTGTCAGGAGCTTCTGTGACTTCAAATGGTGTCTTGGACGGAGTTGCTCGCGCAGTCAAACAAGCTGGTGCAAATCCAGATGTTTTACGCAAGCGTTCAAAAGCGCCATCTGCCCTAGATAAAGAAGATAAGACCTATCAGGCAGACGTTGTCATCGTTGGAGGTGGAGGAGCTGGTTTAGCTGCGGCTGCTGCAGTCTTACAAGCGGGTAAGAAGCCGATTATTGTTGAGAAATTCCCTGCAATTGGAGGAAATACTGTTCGTGCAGGTGGTCCAATGAATGCACCAGATCCAGCATGGCAAGGAACCTTCGCAGCTCATCCAGGTGAGGCTCATACGCTTCAAGAATTGATTGCGACAGATGAATCAACGATTGACCCAGAATATCTAGAGGACTTTAGAGCCTTGAAAGTTGAGGTTGAACAGTATTTGCAGGATCCGAGCTATTTGTTCGATTCTATCTTGCTCTATCGTATCCAAACCTATATCGGTGGGAAACGAAAAGATTTACAAGGAAATGAAATTCATGGCCAGTATGATTTGGTTTCTGTATTAACCGAACGAGCCCTAGAGTCTGTTCGCTGGTTGGAAGACATCGGCGTTGAATTTGTTCGTAGTGAAGTGACAATGCCAGTTGGAGCCCTTTGGCGTCGTGGCCATAAGCCGGTTCAACCAATGGGGTATGCCTTTATATCTGTCCTACAAAAATATGTTCTAGAACATGGTGGCAAGATTTTGACAGATTCTCCAGTTAAAGAATTGCTTGTAAAAGACGGGGCTGTCAAGGGTGTCAAAGCAGAAGGTCGAAATGGTCAAACCATCATTGTCAATGCAGATGCTGTTGTTCTAGCTTCTGGAGGATTTGGTGCCAATACAAAGATGCTACAAAAATACAATACCTACTGGACTGAAATTGCAGATGATATTGCCACATCTAATACACCAGCTGTAACAGGAGATGGTATTCTTTTAGGGCAAAGTGTAGGTGCAGATTTGGTGGGTATGGGCTTTAGTCAAATGATGCCAGTATCCGATCCAGTAACAGGTGCCCTCTTCTCAGGACTTCAAGTTCCTCCAGCTAACTTCATCATGGTAAATACTGAAGGGAAGCGCTTTGTAGATGAGTACGGTAGCCGAGACAAGCTATCTCAAGCAGCGATTGATAATGGAGGCTTGTTCTATCTAATCGCAGATGAACGTATCAAGGCAACAGCCTACAACACTAGCCAAGAAAAAATCGATGCCCAAGTCAAAGCAGGCACTCTCTATCGTGCAGATACGATAGAAGAGTTAGCGGTTCAGATTGGTATGGATCCACAGGTGTTAGCAGATACAATCAAGAAGTACAATTCTTATGTTGATGCAGGATTTGACCCTGAATTCAATAAAGGTAGTTTTGATCTCAAGTGTGAGGTTGCACCATTTTACGCAACACCGAGAAAACCAGCCGTTCACCATACAATGGGTGGACTCAAGATTGATACTTCAACACACGTTTTGAATGAAAACGGGCAGATTATCCCTGGTTTGTATGCTGCTGGAGAAGTCGCAGGTGGACTCCATGCAGGTAACCGTCTAGGAGGAAATTCGCTTACGGATATCTTTACTTTTGGACGTATTGCAGGTCAAACAGCTGTTAAAGAAAATTGTTAGTGATTGATTTAAAAATTAAGGGAATTTTAAGTCTCCTCGTGTATCATATAGCCATTAGATAAAGACCTCCTAACTTTATTTAATGAAATCCTAATCCTTTCTTTTTCATAATAATCTCCCTAAAGAGGCCACCCAATCAGGTGGCTTTTTTGTTTGTGGCTTGGATTTTTGCTATAATAGGAACATGAGTAGAATTTTAGACAATGAGATAATGGGGGACGAGGAGTTAGTAGAACGTACGCTCCGTCCTCAGTATTTACGTGAATATATTGGGCAGGATAAGGTCAAGGACCAGCTGCAAATCTTTATCGAAGCTGCCAAAATGCGGGATGAAGCACTGGATCATGTGCTCTTATTTGGGCCTCCAGGTTTGGGGAAAACGACCATGGCCTTTGTCATTGCTAATGAACTAGGAGTCAATCTCAAGCAAACGTCTGGCCCTGTCATTGAAAAAGCGGGTGATCTGGTAGCGATTTTGAATGATTTGGAGCCCGGGGACGTCCTCTTTATTGACGAGATCCATCGCTTGCCCATGTCGGTGGAAGAGGTGCTTTATAGTGCCATGGAGGACTTCTACATTGATATCATGATTGGGGCTGGAGAGGGCAGTCGCAGTGTCCATTTGGATTTGCCACCATTCACCTTGATTGGTGCAACGACACGTGCGGGGATGCTCTCAAATCCGCTACGGGCACGTTTTGGGATTACAGGTCATATGGAATACTATGCCCACGCTGACTTGACGGAAATTGTTGAACGGACGGCAGATATTTTTGAGATGGAAATCACTCATGAGGCAGCTTCGGAGTTGGCCTTACGCAGTCGTGGAACTCCTCGTATCGCCAATCGTCTCCTCAAGCGCGTGCGCGACTTTGCCCAGATTATGGGGAATGGGGTTATCGATGATGTTATTACCGATAAGGCCTTGACTATGCTGGATGTAGACCACGAAGGGTTAGACTATGTGGACCAGAAAATCCTTCGTACCATGATTGAGATGTACGGTGGTGGTCCTGTCGGTCTAGGAACCCTCTCTGTTAATATTGCCGAGGAGCGTGAGACGGTAGAGGACATGTACGAACCCTACCTCATCCAGAAAGGTTTTATCATGCGGACACGGTCTGGACGGGTTGCAACGGCTAAGGCCTACGAGCATTTGGGCTATGAATACAGTGAGAAATAATCCATTCTAGTCGAAAGAAAGGAATACTAATGATACTGATATTTTTGCTACTTCTTATAGCCTTACCTTTAATATTTCTATTATTAATCCTATTCGCATTTATAAAGAATAAAAAAATCGGATTTAGCTTGCTTTTCTTGCTTTTTATAGGACTCGTATTCTATATTTATAATAGTTATTATACTCTACAGTCAGGACAAAGTGTCAAAATACATATAGGTATAGCAAACGAAGCACTAGATCCTCGGACCGAACTCTATCTAGTAAAAAAAGATACAAATGAACTACTTTTAACTGGACAAAAAATCTGGACACTTAGAGACAGTGACTTGTGGTATGATGTTGAGGAACAGCGTATCTCTCGTAGTAAAGTTAATGAAGATAGAGAAATTGTAAAGGAATATGTTGATAATAGATTTTCAAATGATTTATATATTAGTGAAAAGGGTTTGATAGCAAGGTATAAGGGAGAGAATGTATTTGATGTGACTAGTAGCGAACCATTTGATATTACCCTTACTAATGTAGGTAACGAGCCAGTTACTTTTACAGCCCATGTAGTTTATCGATGAAAACGGAGTAATTATGCTTATCAGACAAGATCTTTTACAAGCGATCCAATTAAACACAGATTTGATGAAAATCTTAATCATCATCCGTAACCTTGGTCTGAAAGACTCTTGGTTAGCAGCAGGTTCCATCAGAAATTTCATTTGGAATCTCTTGTCAGATAAATCGCCTTTTGACCGTGAGACGGATGTGGATGTGATTTTCTTTGATCCAGATATTTCTTATGAGGAAACAGTATCCCTAGAGAAAAAGCTGAGAGAAGATTTCCCTCAGTATCAGTGGGAGTTGAAAAATCAGGTCTATATGCATCAGCACAGTCCCCACACTGTGCCCTATACGAGTTCTCGTGATGCCATGAGTAAATATCCGGAGCGCTGTACGGCGGTAGGACTTCGCTTGAATGAAGATTCCACTTTAGAGCTTTTTGCCCCCTATGGACTCGAGGATATCTTGAACTTTCAAGTTCATCCGACTCCTCACTTCTTAGAAAATGAAGACCGAATGAAACTCTATCAAACACGATTATCCAAGAAAAATTGGCAAGAAAAATGGAAAAATCTCACTTTCTCGAATCTTTGAAAAGAAGTTAGTGACTTGATTACATAAAAATTCTATATGTGAGCTTGTAGTCATCACAAGATAAACAGAGAAATCTAAAGATGCAAAAAATTATATAGTCAACAGGAACAACTCATTCAATCTATCATAGCTAACAAAGGTACCGAATTTGTGAGATTGAGTGAGAAAAACATCTATTAAGGCTATCCTTATTGTTCTTGGAAGACAAGACTCCTGGAAAATTATCCCAAGTAACTAACTTGAGCTTGAAAATTGGCATGTAAACGCTTTTGAAAAGTCGTAAATTATGATACAATGTTTAGAGAAATTACTGAGACGAGGATTTAGAAAACAATGAAAGTACATTTCACAAATTTATTTGGGCAAGCATCAACGAGTGTTGCCTTGATGGCGCAGAACAATGTCATGAAAATTGTTCGAGACTTTGGAGTTAACGAACTGGGGATATATTTTTATGATGCAAGCCATGAACCGTGGGAAGAACTGAACTCGCGGATGGATGGAATTGTCGCGGGGGTATCTTATGGAGATGTCGTTTTTTTCCAATCTCCTTCATGGAATAGTGTTGAATGGGACAATCACTTGATAGAAAAGTTAAAGCTTTCTCATGTAAAAATGGTGATGTTTATCCATGATGTTCAGCCACTAATGTTTGAGAGCAATTATTATCTTATGAAGGCCCACATTGACATGTATAATAAATGTGATGTGGTGGTAGTACCATCCGAACAAATGTACCAGAAACTCGTTTCAGAAGGATTAACCGTCAAGAACTACGTTGTTCAAACACTCTGGGATCTTCCCCATGGTTTGGAACTCTATACTCCAAAATTTGAGAAAAAATTAATCTTCTCAGGGGATCCATCTCGTTTTCCACATATTGTTGACTGGAAACACAGTACCCCCCTTCATGTTTATGCTACGAGAGCAGAGGGAGTAGATTATTCCAAAGTCCATCTTGAGGGGTGGCGAACTCAGCAGGAATTATTGTTGGAGTTGTCTAAAGGAGGAGGTTTTGGCCTAGTATGGGGAAATTCCGAAAATCCTGCGGAAGAGCGTGACTACTACAAAGAAAATGTTTCTTATAAGTTGACAACTTATCTGGCCGCGGGTATTCCTGTGGTTGTGCCAGACTATCTTTCTAATGTGGACTATATCCGTGAGAAAGGTTTGGGCTTTGTCGTGTCCAGCTTGGAAGAAGCTAGCCGCGTGGTTCAGGAATGTACGGAAGAAGAGTATGATCAAATGGTCACAAGAGCAAAATACACAGCTTACTTAATTAAAAATGGTTATTTCACAAAGAAATTGTTTATTGATTCCATGATGCTCTTAGATTAGTCAAAAGTCGGTCATCAGTTTACCATATTCAGATTTAGAAAGGCAAAATTTCAAGTCGAAGTTAGCCGCCTGAGATAATTAGTTTTTTGTCAACTGTGTAGTGGGGTGATGAAAAACCACATGGAGGGAACCAATTTGGTTCTCTCCTTTTTGCTAGACGCTTGAAGCTGATTTCCTGTACTTATAAATTTAGACGTAACAAAATCCCCCAAAAACTATCTAACTTTTTTGGGGAAGGTCATATATGGAGGGGGAGAGGATTACAAAATCATCACCAAGGTTCCAATCGTAATCAGGATACAGCCAATGATTGTTTTAAACGTCAGGACATCCTGTAGCAAGAAAAAGGCTAAAACGAGTGTAATGACGAGACTAAACTTATCGACAGCAGATACCTCAGTCGCATTACCCATCTGCAAGGCCTTGTAGTAGCAGAGCCAGGAGGCACCTGTTGCCAATTCAGATAGGATGAGAAAGAGCCAACTTTTTCTACTGATGTTGACAATTTCAGTCTGACTATTGGTCAGGAAAACCATAGACCAAGCCATAAGAATGACGACGACCGTACGAATGGCTGTTGCTAGATTGGACGGCACTCCCTCAATCCCAATTTTGGCTAAAATAGAAGTTAAGGCTGCAAAGACAGCAGATAAAAGTGCGAAGAAAAACCACATGGTAACCACCTCCTCTCTCTATTATAAGTAATCGAATCCTACTTGTCAGTTCTCAAGTGAAATCGCGCTCTACTGGTATTTCAAAAAAACTATACCAATTTTTATGCTTGACAAGAAAGAAAAACAAGTATATACTGTCTTTGCTGGTTCTGTAAAAGGAAAATCAGACTATACCAATTTAAGGAGAAAGCACAGCTGGTCTGTGTCGTATATACTATGTGTGGAATTGTCGGTGTTGTTGGAAACACAAATGCAACTGATATTTTGATTCAAGGACTTGAAAAGCTCGAATACCGTGGCTATGATTCTGCGGGAATTTTTGTCCTAGGTGGTGCTGAAAATCACCTAGTCAAGGCTGTAGGGCGTATCGCAGAATTGTCTGCTAAAACTACTGGCGTTGAGGGAACAACTGGTATCGGACATACGCGTTGGGCGACTCATGGGAAACCAACCGAGGACAATGCTCACCCACATCGCTCTGAGACTGAACGTTTTGTCTTGGTGCACAATGGAGTGATTGAGAACTACCTCGAAATCAAGGAAGAATACCTTGCAGGTCACCACTTCAAGGGGCAAACAGATACGGAAATCGCCGTTCACTTGATTGGAAAATTTGCGGAAGAAGATGGTCTCTCAGTTCTTGAAGCCTTCAAAAAAGCCCTTCACATCATCCGTGGTTCTTATGCCTTCGCCTTGATTGACTCTGAAAATCCAGATGTCATCTATGTCGCTAAGAACAAATCACCACTTTTGATTGGTCTTGGAGATGGCTACAATATGGTCTGCTCAGATGCTATGGCAATGATTCGTGAGACCAACCAATACATGGAAATTCATGACCAAGAGTTGGTAATTGTCAAGGCTGACAGTGTTGAAGTGCAAGACTATGATGGCAATAGCCGTGAGCGTGCTAGCTACACTGCTGAACTTGATTTGTCTGATATCGGTAAGGGAACTTACCCTTACTATATGCTCAAGGAAATCGATGAGCAACCAACGGTGATGCGTAAACTCATTCAAGCCTACACGGATGAGGTGGGTCAAGTAGTGGTAGACCCAGCTATCATCAAGGCTGTTCAAGAGGCGGATCGCATCTACATCCTTGCGGCTGGAACTTCTTACCACGCAGGATTTGCTTCTAAGAAGATGCTGGAAGAATTGACGGATACACCAGTGGAGCTTGGAATCTCATCTGAGTGGGGCTACGGTATGCCACTTCTCAGCAAGAAACCTCTCTTCATCTTCATCAGCCAGTCTGGTGAAACAGCGGATAGCCGTCAGGTTTTGGTCAAGGCCAATGAAATGGGGATTCCAAGCTTGACAGTTACAAACGTGCCAGGATCAACTCTTTCACGTGAAGCCAACCATACCATGCTCCTTCACGCGGGTCCTGAAATCGCGGTGGCTTCAACTAAGGCTTATACAGCGCAAATTGCAGCCCTTGCCTTTCTTGCAAAAGCAGTTGGAGAAGCAAATGGCAATGCTAAAGCACAAGCTTTTGATCTGATTCGTGAGTTGTCTATCGTGGCTCAGTCTATCGAAGCAACTCTTTCTGAGAAAGAAACGATTGATACTAAAGTTCGTGAGCTTCTTGAAACCACTCGCAACGCTTTTTACATCGGACGTGGTCAAGACTACTATGTAGCCATGGAAGCTAGTCTCAAGCTCAAAGAGATTTCTTACATCCAGTGTGAAGGTTTTGCGGCTGGAGAACTCAAGCACGGAACCATTGCCTTGATTGAAGAAGGAACGCCTGTCTTGGCCCTCTTGTCAGATCCGGTCCTTGCCAACCATACTCGTGGAAATATCCAAGAGGTCGCAGCCCGTGGTGCCAAGGTTCTCACTATTGCAGAAGAGAATGTTGCCAAAGATACAGACGATATCGTCCTAACGACCGTCCACCCTTACCTCTCACCAATCTCAATGGTCGTACCAACGCAATTAGTCGCTTACTTTGCAACACTCCACCGTGGCCTTGATGTGGACAAACCACGTAACCTTGCTAAGTCAGTAACTGTGGAATAAGACTGAGTATAAATAATTCTTATCAAGCTTATAAAAATTTCATATCGTAGAGAACATCATTTGAAAACAATGAGTATAAACACCTTGGAAACCCTGATTTAAAGGGATTTCTAAGGTGTTTTTCTTTATAGATATAAAAATTTCTAATCGAGTTGATAGTCAATATATATTGGGAAAAGGGGAAAAGGAGTGGTAAGATGGTTTCAATCCAAATGGAAGGAGAAAGGTATGGCAAGTAAAAGAGATCTAGTTTTTAGAGCGATTCGAGGCGACGAAGTGGAGAGAGTTCCTGTAGGATTTTGGTTTCATTTTGTAACACTCGAAGAAAAGGGGCAGGGATTAAATAATCCACGTATCTTTCAAAAGAGTGTTGATGGGCATCGCAACTATGTGGAAAGGATTCGCCCTGATTTTGTCAAAATTATGAGCGACGGTTTTTTCCTTTATCCAAGTAATGTCTATAGTCCTAAGATCGCAAGCATTCAGGAGCTGACTTCTATTGAGTCGATTGGTGAGGAACACCCATGGATTCAGCAACAGGTGGAAGTGGTACAAGAGATTCGAGAGACCTTTACCGAAGAGATTGCCTCTTTCTACAATATCTTTTCGCCTATCTCCTACCTCAAGCGCTGGTTCCGTACAGAAATTTCTCGAGGAGATAGGGAAGTAGCTGATCTATTGCTTGAAAATCCTGAGCAATTCAGAGCGATTCTAGACGTTATTGCAGGAGATATTGCTATCCTAACTCAGAAAATCATCCAGCAAGGCGGTGTTGACGGGATTTACCTCAGCACCCAGGAAATTCAAGATGAGCGCATCACACCAGCACTCTACCAAACCTATATCGAACCGAGCAATATAGCGATTTTGGAGGCGGCTAATCAGGTTGGTGGGACCAATATCCTCCATATCTGTGGTTTTGAAGGTGCGAGCAATGATGTGACGATATTTAAGGACTATCCAGCTCAAGTGGTCAACTGGGCGACCCACCATGAGGGTGTTAGTTTGACACAGGGGCAAGAGTTGTTTCCAGGCAAGGCCGTTTTAGGTGGATTTGAAAATGGCAAGAAAAGCTTGCTTTATCAAGGTTCCAAGGCGGAATTGCAAGATGAAACAAGACGGTTACTGGCTGAAGCTGGTAGTAAAGGCGTTCTTCTGGGAGCTGACTGTACTGTTCCAGATGACTTTGACTTAGAGAGGTTGGACTGGATTCGTCAGGCAGCTGTTTTCTAAAAGGAGGAGCTATGAAAAGTAAAAGATGGGGTATCTTCATTGCAGTTGTCGGTTTGCTGGCCTTGGTCACCATAAGTGTCGTAAAAAATGGGCACTGCAAAAATGGAGAGAGATGTCGTGGAGTTCAGGATTTTTCCAAGTCCAGTCTCCCCTTTCTACGCTCGAATGATATTGCAAGCAGTTTATTAGTTAAAAAAGTAAGAAATGGAGAATAAGAATGTCAGAAAAAAGAGAATGGGTTTTAAAAGCATTTAAAGGTGAAAAGGTTGATCGTGTGCCAGTTGGCTTTTGGCACCATTTCACATCCGAAGACGAATGGCTACACGGTTTCTCAAATCCAGTCATTATCGAGAAGAATATCGAGGGCCATAAGCGCTTTATCCGAGAAGTTCAGCCGGACTTTATCAAACTCATGAGCGATGGCTACTTTGCTTATCCAAATCCAGCGATTGCCAAAGGAAAATCACTTCAAGAATTGGCGACCATTCAACCACTCGGACCAGATCACGCTTGGATAAAAGAGCAGGTTGACTTGGTTAAGAAAATCAAGCAAGAGTTTACAGAAGATATCGTTGCGATTTATAATATTTTTGCTCCTGTGACCTATCTCAAGTGGCTACTAGGGGAAGTGTCTGGTGGAGATGACCTCATTGCAGATTTTCTGATGGAAGATCCTAAAGCCCTTAAGAAGGTGTTGGATGTGATTGCAGAGGATATTGCGAGTCTTAGCCGAGCTGTCATCAAAGAGGCTGGTGCAGATGGAATCTACCTCAGCGTGCAAAGTATCCAAGATCAACGAGTGTCGGCAGCAGATTATCAAGCCGTCATTGCACCAAGCGAGATAACTGTTCTGGAAGTAGCGAGTGCTGTTGGTGGCGTCACTGTTCTTCATATCTGTGGTTACGAGGGGGCGCGAAATGATATTCACCTTTTTGCAGACTATCCAGCCCAAGTCTTTAACTGGGCTGTAGGACCAGAGGGAATCACTCTCAAGGAAGGTCGTGAGATTTTCAAGGGACGTACGGTTCTTGGAGGATTTGAAAATGGCAAGACAGGCTTGCTGTATACTGGTAGCAAGGATGCCATTCAGGCTGAAGCAAAGAAACTAGTTGCAGAAGCTGGGGAACAGGGCTTGGTACTTGGAGCAGATTGTACCATTCCAAGTGATATTGCAGTTGAACGTATCCAGTGGGTGAGAGAAGCGCTTGAAAACTAAAGGAGAAAAAGATGAGTAAAAAAGCATGGATTATCGGTGGTGTAGCAGTTGTTGCAGTAATTGGGGCAACGATTATCGGGAGAAGTTTAGCTGGTGCTCCAGCCAAGGAGGGAGAAACGGCTTCGTCTGCTGAAGTCATAACCTTGAAGGTTGCCCATACACAAAACTATGTACCTTATGACTTTGTCAATGAAAAAGGGGAATCAGATGGTTATGAAGTAGCTGTTTTGAAGGCTGTTGATGAGAAGTTGGTAAACTATCAATTTGAATATACGGGTACCAGTGATGACGATCTCTTAATCGGTCTGGAATCAGGCAAGTATGACATCGGAACAAAGGGAGCTTGGTACACAGATGAACGAGCTAAAAAGTTTGTCATTCCATCTGAACCAGTCGGAGCGAGCATCATCGGATTTACTGTCAGAAAAGAAGATGAACAGAAATACAAAACCATTGATGACTTTGCTAAGAATAAAGGAAAATTGGTTCCCATCTCTCCACAGAATGCTCAATGGAATGTCATCACCAGCTACAATGAAAAACATCAGGACGCACCGATTGAGCTAACAGCAGCTGAATCCTTTAAAGTGGCAGATGCCTATGCCTGGGTCTTAGAAGGACGTTATGACGCCTTCTTTGATATCAAACTGTCCTTTGAAAAAGCAGTTACCGCAGAAGATGGCCCTTACCACCAATATGCGGATAAACTCAGCTGGTTCCCATATAAAGGTATTCCAACTTATCCCTTGATTCACCGTGATGAAAAGGGGGAGAAATTCGCTAAAGAATATGAAAAAGCAATCAAAGAGTTGAAAGAAGATGGCACGCTTGCTAAGCTATCTCAGCAATACTTTAAAGAAGATGTCTTTAGCTATGTAGACAAAGACTAGATCAGAAATTCCAAGACTAGAAAGGGTTTTGCATGGTTTCTTATGATTTTTCCAAGGTCTTTCAGTTTTTGCCGACCTTATGGCAGGCACTTCCTATGACCTTGTCCATTCTCTTTTTTACCACTCTTCTTGGTTTCCTTTTTGGAGGTCTCTTGGCATGGGCGCAAGTAGGAGAAGACAAGAGTTTTGCAACGATTTCTAAAGGCTATATCTTTACCCTTCGTTGTACACCGCCGATTGTATTGCTTTTTCTAGTCTTTTATGGTTTGCCAGAATTTCTGAAATGGTGGCTTGGTTTGGATATCAACAACTGGTCTAAAACTATTTTTGTTCTCTTGACGATGATTCTCTTGTTTTCGGCTATTGTTGCCGAGGTTTTCAAGGCGGCCTATCAAGCTATTCCAAAGGGACAGACAGAGGCCGGGCTTAGTATTGGTTTGACTCCAAGTCAGACTTTTTGGAGAATTATTTTTCCTCAAGCTTTTCAAGTTGCTCTTCCCAATATAACGACTGCTATTCTCAATCTCATGCGGGATGCTGCCTTGGCTTATACGATTGGTTTCGTTGATGTTATGGGGGCAGGCAATCTCTTGATCAGTCGCAATTTGGGGAACTACTCTCTGGAAACCTATACGGCAGTTGCGCTTCTTTACTGGGGCATTGCCTTGGTTATTTCTAGCTTGAGTCGTTTGCTTGAGAAGTCTTTGGAAACAAAAGGGAGGTAAGAAATGGATATAGACTATATCGTAAAGACCTTTCTGGAGACCTTGAAGGGTGTGCCAATCACCTTGATTATCATGATTGTGGCTATGGTCTTAAGCTTTTTACCGGCTCTATTTTTAGCCTTGGGGCAGATTTACAAGGTTCGAGGTGTGAGGAGTTTTTCTCTAGTCTATCTGGCCTTTATCCGAGCGACTCCTCCGATTTTATTGATTCTCTTCTTTTATAGTTTGTTTCCAAGCCTGCTGAATCAATTTCTCAAAAGTATAGGAAGTGACTTTGATATTTTCAAGCTTGATCCTCTCTACTATGCCTTTATCATTTATAGTTTGATGACAGTCGGGAGTTTATCGGAGATTTTGCGTTCAGCTATCTTGACGGTGGACAAGGGACAACTAGAGGCAGCGCATGCGATTGGCTTGACTACGACCCAGGCCTATCTAAGGATTGTTTTTCCTCAAGCCTTGCGCTCAGCCTTGCCTAACTTGGCCAATCTGGTGATCAATATCGTCAAAGGAACCTCTCTGGTCTTTGTTATGACTATCAAGGATATCACCGCTATTGCTCGTGTGGAAGCGTCCTACGGTTACCAGTATTTTGAGTCTTATTTTGTGATCTTTTTGCAGTATATTTTGATCTGTGGTTTGATTCAGTGGGGCTTCTCCCTACTGGAGAAAGGCTATGTGAAAAAAGAAAAGAGTGCAAAAGCATCTAGCGCACGTTTTGTATAGGAGGACAGGATGTTACAAGTAGAACATATCGCAAAAACATTTGGTGAGAGGCAAGTACTGGAGGATGTCAATCTCCAGGTCAACCAAGGGGATGTCGTCGTTATCTTAGGACCATCAGGTTCGGGGAAAACGACCTTTCTCCGTTGTCTCAACCACTTAGAAAAAGCTGACAGTGGCCGTTTGACCTTGGCAGGAAAGACCTATGACTTAGCCAAATTAAGCAAGAAAGACATTTTAGAAATCCGTCAAAAAACAGCTTTTGTTTTCCAACACTACAATCTCTTTACAAACAAAACTGCCCTGGAAAATATTCTAGAAGGGCTAATCGTGGCTCGTAAAATTTCCAAGGAAGAAGCACTCAAGCGTGCAGAATCTGCCTTGGAAAAAGTTGGTTTACTTGCCTATAAGGACTACTACCCTTCCCAGCTTTCTGGGGGGCAACAACAACGAATAGGAATTGCGCGTGCTATTGCCGTCAAGCCCGAGGTGATTTTGTTGGATGAACCAACATCTGCACTAGACCCTGAGTTGGTTGGAGATGTTTTGGATGTTCTGAAACAGTTGGCGGGAGAAGGTGTGACCATGGTGGTCGTCACGCATGAGATGGGATTTGCTAGAGATGTCGCTAACCACGTTATTTTCATGGACGGAGGCCGTATCGTAGAGGAGAATAATCCACATGATTTCTTTAGTCGTCCACAAGAAGAACGAACCAAGCAGTTTCTGGCTCGTATCTTATCAGATGCCACCTATAGTGTAGAATATATGATTTGATAGATAAGTGCATTATAAAAGTAACTTATGAGGCAAAGTTTCAATCTATAAACTATGGAAAAAGGTGTCAGCTTGAAATGATTTTCAGAAAAAGCTAGGTTTTAGACTCAGATTGGCTATTTGAGATGATTTGAGGTACTTTTCGTACACCCAAGTGGGCAATCTTATTTTAGATTTTTCATTTCTCAAAAAACTTAAGAAAAATTTAAGTTAGGGACGGTATACTAGGTTCATAAGTTAAGAGGAACTTAACTTAAACTCCTAAAACTTTTTCATAATAATCTCCCTATAAAACTAAGTCGCCCAATCAGGCGGCTTATTTTTTGTCTGTACGGAGAGCTAATAACTTAGCAATAGAAGAAAATAGGGAAATATGGTATAATGAAACGATAGATTTTTGAATAGGAATAAGAACATGTTTGGATTTTTTAAGAAAGATAAAGCTGTAGAAGTCGAGGTTCCAACACAGGTTCCTGCTCATATTGGCATCATCATGGATGGGAATGGTCGTTGGGCTAAAAAACGGATGCAACCACGGGTTTTTGGTCATAAAGCAGGGATGGAAGCCCTCCAAAAAGTGACCAAGGCAGCGAACAAGATGGGAGTTAAGGTCATCACGGTTTATGCCTTTTCAACAGAAAATTGGACGCGCCCAGATCAAGAAGTCAAGTTTATCATGAACTTGCCAGTCGAATTTTATGATAACTACGTCCCTGAATTGCATGCAAATAACGTTAAGATTCAGATGATTGGGGAGACAGACCGTCTGCCTAAGCCGACTTTTGAAGCTTTGAAAAAAGCAGAGGAATTGACCCAGAACAATACGGGCTTGATTCTCAATTTTGCGCTTAACTATGGTGGCCGTGCTGAAATTACGCAGGCTCTTAAGGGCTTGGCTCAAGATGTTCTAGATGCTAAAATCAACCCTGGTGACATCACAGAAGATATGATTGGGGACTATCTTTTCACGCAACACCTGCCAAAGGATTTGCGGGATCCTGATTTGATTATCCGTACGAGTGGTGAGTTGCGTTTAAGTAATTTCTTGCCATGGCAAGCAGCCTATAGTGAGCTTTACTTTACGGATACCTTGTGGCCTGATTTTGATGAAGCCGCTTTGCAGGAAGCTATTGCTGCTTTTAACCATCGCAATCGCCGTTTTGGAGGAGTTTAGGAGAAGATATGACCAAGGATTTACAAAAGAGAACATTGTTTGCGGTATTGGCCCTGGCGATTTTCCTTCCAGTCTTGTTTGCAGGAGGCCTCTTGTTGCAGATAGGGATTGGCTTGTTAGCGATGCTAGGAGTCCATGAACTCTTGCACATGAAGGGGTTAAAGACCATGACCATCGAGGGTGCCTTGACCCTCTTTGCGACCTTTGCTCTCACAATCCCCTTAGAAAATTACCTAACTTTTTTGCCAGTTGATGGGAATGTGGTTGCCTACAGCGTTTTAATTATGATTATGCTAGGGACCACCGTTTTCAGTAAAAGCTATACGATTGAAGATGCCGCTTTTCCAATTGCTGTGAGCTTTTATGTTGGTTTTGGCTTTAATGCCTTACTAGATGCTCGGGTGGCAGGTTTTGACAAGGTACTTTTGGCCCTTTTTATCGTTTGGGCGACAGATAGCGCAGCCTACCTGACAGGGATGAATTTTGGTAAACATAAGTTGGCGCCGAGAGTTTCTCCTAATAAGAGTATTGAGGGCTTTGTCGGGGGGGTTCTAGGAGCGGTACTGATAACAGTAATCTTCATGTTAGTGGATAGCACAGTTGCTCTTCCTTATGGGATTTATAGAATGAGTCTCTTTGCAGCCTTCTTCAGTGTGGCAGGTCAGTTTGGTGACTTGATTGAGAGTGCCATGAAACGCCATTTCGGTGTCAAGGATTCTGGAAAATTTATCCCTGGACATGGCGGTGTGTTGGATCGCTTTGACAGCATGCTGATTGTGTTTCCAATGATGCACTTATTTGGCCTGTTTTAAAGAAAGGAATATTGAATGATTGGATTGCTAACCTTTATCCTCGTTTTTGGGATTATCGTGGTGGTGCATGAGTTTGGACATTTTTATTTTGCCAAGAAATCAGGCATTCTAGTTCGTGAATTTGCCATTGGTATGGGGCCCAAGATTTTTTCCCATATCGGTAAGGATGGCACTGCTTATACCATTCGAATCCTTCCTCTAGGAGGCTATGTTCGTATGGCAGGCTGGGGTGATGATGCGACAGAGATCAAGACAGGAACTCCGGTCAGTTTAACACTTGCTGATGATGGTAAGGTCAAACGGATTAACCTCTCAGGGAAGAAACTGGATCAAACGGCTCTTCCTATGCAGGTAACTCAGTTTGACTTTGAAGACAAGCTCTTTATCAAGGGTTTGGTCCTGGAAGAAGAAAAGACTTTTGCAGTGAATCATGATGCAACGGTTGTTGAAGAAGACGGAACCGAAGTGCGCATCGCTCCTCTGGATGTACAGTATCAAAATGCTTCTATCTGGGGCAAGCTCATCACCAACTTTGCAGGTCCTATGAATAACTTTATCTTAGGTGTTGTTGTTTTTTGGATCTTGATCTTTTTGCAAGGCGGTGTTAGAGATACTCAGACCAATCTCTTTCATGTCATGCCAGAGGGAGCTTTGGCTAAGGTGGGCGTAGCTGAGACCGCTCAAATTACCAAGGTTGGCTCGCATGAGGTTAAGAATTGGCAAGACTTAACCCAGGCTGTGGAGGCAGATACCAAAGACAAGACCGCTCCGACCTTGGATGTGACCATTTCCGAAAATGGTAGTGAAAAACAAGTAACGGTGACTCCAGAAGAGAATCAAGGACGTTATATTCTTGGGGTTCAACCGGGAGTCAAGTCAGACTTTCTATCCATGTTTGTTGGTGGCTTTACAACCGCTGCTGACTCAGGGCTCCGTATCCTTTCGGCTCTGAAAAACTTGATTTTTCATCCAGATTTGAACAAACTTGGTGGTCCCGTTGCCATCTTTAAGGCAAGTAGCGATGCTGCTAAAAATGGAATTGAGAATGTCCTCTACTTCCTAGCTATGATTTCCATCAATATCGGGATTTTTAACTTGATTCCAATCCCGGCTTTGGATGGTGGAAAGATTGTGCTCAATATCCTAGAGGCTGTCCGCCGGAAACCCCTTAAACAAGAAATTGAAACCTATGTCACCATGGCTGGTGTAGTTATCATGGTTGTCTTGATGCTAGCTGTGACATGGAATGACATTATGCGACTCTTCTTTTAGATAATCGAGGAATATTATGAAACAAAGTAAAATGCTAATCCCAACGCTTCGCGAAATGCCAAGCGATGCTCAAGTTATCAGCCACGCCCTTATGTTGCGTGCTGGTTATGTTCGTCAAGTTTCTGCTGGTGTTTATTCTTACCTACCACTCGCTAACCGTGTGATTGAAAAGGCTAAGAATATCATGCGCCAAGAGTTTGACAAGATTGGTGCGGTGGAGATGTTGGCTCCTGCCCTTCTCAGTGCCGATCTTTGGCGTGAATCAGGTCGTTATGAAACCTATGGTGAAGACCTTTATAAATTGAAAAACCGTGAAAAGTCAGACTTTATCCTAGGTCCGACACACGAAGAAACTTTTACAGCTATTGTTCGTGACTCTGTGAAATCTTACAAGCAATTGCCACTCAACCTTTACCAAATCCAACCGAAATACCGTGATGAAAAACGTCCACGTAACGGACTTCTCCGTACGCGTGAATTTATCATGAAAGACGGTTATAGTTTCCATGCTAATTACGATAGTTTGGATCTGACTTATGACGAGTACAAGGCGGCCTATGAACGAATTTTCACTCGTAGTGGCTTGGACTTCAAGGCCATCATTGGTGATGGTGGCGCTATGGGTGGTAAGGATAGCCAAGAGTTTATGGCCATTACACCAGCTCGTACAGACCTTGACCGCTGGGTTGTCTTGGACAAGTCAGTTGCCTCATTTGATGAAATTCCTGCAGAAGTGCAAGAAGAAATCAAGGCAGAATTGCTCAAATGGATGGTTTCTGGTGAAGACACCATTGCCTACTCAAGTGAGTCTAGCTATGCGGCTAACTTAGAAATGGCAACAAACGAGTACAAACCAAGCAACCGTGTCGTTGCGGAAGAAGAAGTGACTCGCGTGGAAACACCAGGTGTTAAATCTATTGACGAAGTCGCAGCCTTCCTAAATGTCCCAGAAGAACAAACAATCAAAACCCTCTTCTACATGGCAGATGGTGAGCTTGTTGTAGCCCTTCTAGTTGGAAATGACCAACTCAATGAAGTCAAGTTGAAAAACCACTTGGGTGCAGATTTCTTTGATGTTGCGAGCGAGGAAGAAGTAGCAAGTGCTGTTCAAGCCGGCTTTGGTTCACTTGGCCCAGTTGGTTTGCCAGAAAATGTGAAAATCATTGCAGACCGTAAGGTGCAAGATGTTCGCAATGCTGTTGTAGGGGCTAATGAAGATGGCTACCACTTGACGGGTGTGAATCCAGGTCGTGACTTTACCGCAGAATATGTGGATATACGTGAAGTTCGTGAGGGTGAAATTTCACCAGACGGACAAGGTGTCCTTAACTTTGCGCGTGGTATCGAGATCGGTCATATTTTCAAACTCGGAACTCGTTATTCAGCAAGCATGGGTGCAGATGTTTTGGATGAAAATGGCCGTGCTGTGCCAATCATCATGGGATGTTACGGTATTGGTGTTAGCCGTCTTCTCTCAGCAGTTATGGAACAACACGCTCGCCTCTTTGTTAACAAAACGCCAAAAGGTGAATACCGTTACGCTTGGGGAGTTAACTTCCCTAAAGAATTGGCACCATTTGATGTGCACTTGATTACTGTCAATGTCAAAGACGAAGAAGCGCAAGCCTTGACAGAAAAACTGGAAGCCAACTTGATGGAGGCTGGTTACGAAGTCTTGACAGACGACCGTAACGAACGTGTCGGAGTGAAGTTTAGTGATAGCGACTTGATTGGTCTTCCAATCCGTATCACTGTTGGGAAGAAAGCAGCTGACGGTATCGTAGAAGTTAAAATCAAAGCGACTGGTGACACCATCGAAGTTCACGCAGACAACTTGCTTGAAACGCTTGAAATCCTCAGCAAGAAATAAAAACTATAATCAGAAGAAAAACAAGGCAAAAATGTAACTAGTTTTTACCTTGTTTTTTCTATATAATGGGGAAAATGAGTAAACGAAGAGGTATAACAATGCTAAAATTTCCAAAGGATTTTGTCTGGGGTTCCTCCACTTCTGGACCACAGACAGAAGGACGAGTGCTTGGTGATGGTAAAGGAGATAATCTCTGGGATTATTGGTATCAGGTGGAACCCAATCGCTACTACAATGGGATTGGACCTGACAAAACATCGACCTTCTATGAAAACTGGGAAAAGGATATTGAGCTTTTGGTAGAGACTGGCCATACAGCCTTCCGAACTTCTATCCAGTGGTCTCGTATTTTCCCACAGGGGCGTGGAGAGGTCAATCCGCAAGGGGTGGCTTTCTACCGTCAGGTCTTTGAAGCTATTAAGGCCAAGGGGATTCGTCTCTTAGTCAATCTCTATCACTTTGACCTTCCTTTTGCTCTTCAAGCAGACGGGGATGGCTGGGAAAATAAGGCAACTGTCAAGGCTTATGAAGACTATGCTCGTTTTTGTTTTGAGATTTACGGTGACTTGGTGGACCAATGGATTACCTTTAATGAGCCCATCGTTCCTGTAGAGTTTGGCTATTTCTATGATGCCCATTATCCTCATAAGGTAGATGCCCAAGCAGCGGTTAAGGTTGCCTATCACACACAATTGGCTAGTAGTCTTGCGGTGAAGGCCTGTCATGAGGTCTTGCCGGATTCTAAGATTGGGATTGTCCTTAATTTGACACCAGCCTATCCACGTAGTCAGCATCCTGCGGATGTCAAGGCTGCTCGCATTGCGGACCTCTTTCAAGCTCAATCTTTCCTAGATCCGTCTGTCTTGGGAGCTTATCCAGAAGAGTTAGTAGAGATTTTAGCAGAGCATGATTTGCTGCCGGATTCTACAGCTGAAGAGTTGGAGCTCATTCGTGACCATACAGTGGACTTTCTTGGAGTCAACTATTACCAACCTTTGCGTGTCATGGCGCCACGTTTTGCCAAGCATCCAGACAGTCCGCTCTTGCCAGAACATTTTTACGAGCCTTATGTTATGCCTGGACGTAAAATCAATCCTCACCGCGGTTGGGAAATCTACGAGCAAGGGATTTATGATATCGCTCAAAATATCAAGGAAAACTATGGTAATATTGAGTGGATGCTGACAGAGAATGGTATGGGGGTTGAAGGTGAAGACAAGTTCCGTGAGAATGACATGATTCAGGACGACTATCGTATTGACTTTGTCAAAGGTCATCTTCGTGAACTCCACCGTGCCATTGAAGACGGGGCCAACTGTAAGGGTTACTTGATTTGGACCTTTATCGATTGCTGGTCATGGCTCAATAGCTATAAAAACCGCTATGGTTTGGTTGAGCTTGACTTGGAAACGCAGGAACGCCACCTGAAGAAATCAGGCCACTGGTTCAAAGAACTCAGCGACAATAATGGATTTTAAGAATAAAAAGAGTGAGATGGTGTTCATCTCATTTTTTAATATGTAACGACTAATCAGTACAGTTTTAACCACTACAAGTATGATAAAATCTATCCATCTAAATCGCAAGGGAAATGGTACTAGCTATATATTTTCTTTAATTATGGTAAAATAGTAAGAGAATAATGTGAGGAAATTGAATGTCAAGTAAGTTTGAAATTTTAATGAATCAATTAGGAATCTCTGAACAACTGAAACAGGATCCTGCTCTTATTGACGCTAGCATTGAGCGTGTTGTGGTTCATAAAATTAGTAAGGTTTGGGAATTTCATTTTGTTTTTTCTAGAATTTTACCGATTGAAATCTTTCTGGAGTTAAAGAAAGGGTTGAGTGAAGAATTTTCTAAGACAGGGAATCAAGCTGTTTTTGAAATCAAGGCTCTTTCTCAAGAATTTTCTAATGAACTCTTGCAGGCCTACTACAAGGAGGCTTTTTCTGAAGGTCCATGTGCAAGCCAAGGATTTAAATCTCTTTATCAGAATTTGCAAGTTCGTGCGGAGGGAAATCAGCTCTTTATTGAAGGTTCAGAGACGATTGATAAGGAACACTTTAAGAAGAATCATCTTCCTAATCTAGCGAAGCAACTTGAAAAGTTTGGTTTCCCAGCCTTTGTCTGCCAAATCGAAAAGAATGATGCTCTTACACAGGAGCAGGAGGAAGCCTTCCATACGGAGAATGAACAAATTATTCAGGCTGCCAACGAAGAAGCCCTGCGGGCTATGGAGCAACTGGAACAAATGGCTCCTCCACCGGTAGAAGAGAAACCAGCCTTTGATTTTCAGGCTAAAAAGGCTGCTGCTAAGCCAAAGTTAGATAAGGCAGAAGTGACCCAGATGATTGATGTGACGACTGAGGAAAATCGTTTGGTCTTTGAAGGGGTCGTTTTTGATGTGGAACATAAAGTGACCAGAACGGGTCGTGTTTTGATCAACTTTAAAATGACGGACTATAGTTCAAGCTTCTCAATGCAAAAATGGGTTAAGAATGAAGAAGAAGCTCAGAAGTTTGACATCATCAAGAAAAATTCTTGGCTTCGTGTTCGTGGAAATGTGGAGATGAATAACTTCACACGCGATTTGACAATGAACGTGCAGGATGTGCAGGAAGTTGTTCACTATGAGCGGAAGGATTTGATGCCAGAAGGTGAGCGTCGGGTTGAGTTTCATGCTCATACTAATATGTCGACCATGGATGCTCTGCCAGAGGTAGAAAAAATCGTTGAGACAGCTGCTAAGTGGGGACACAAGGCGGTTGCCATCACGGACCACGGGAATGTCCAGTCCTTCCCACACGGCTATAAGGCAGCTAAGAAAGCTGGAATCCAGCTGATATATGGAATGGAAGCCAATATCGTTGAAGACCGCGTTCCTATCGTTTATAACGAAGTAGAGATGGACTTGTCAGAAGCGACCTATGTGGTCTTTGACGTGGAAACGACGGGACTTTCAGCTATTTATAATGACTTGATTCAGGTTGCGGCCTCTAAGATGTACAAGGGAAATGTCATTGCTGAATTTGATGAATTTATCAACCCAGGTCATCCCTTGTCAGCCTTTACTACAGAGTTGACTGGTATTACAGATGATCATGTCAAAAATGCCAAACCACTGGAACAAGTTTTGCAAGAATTCCAAGAATTCTGTAAGGATACCGTCCTAGTTGCCCACAATGCAACCTTTGACGTTGGCTTTATGAATGCCAACTATGAGCGTCATGGTCTGCCTAAGATTAGCCAGCCAGTTATCGATACGCTTGAGTTTGCTAGAAATCTCTATCCTGAGTATAAACGTCATGGTTTGGGTCCTTTGACTAAGCGTTTTGGTGTAGCACTGGAACACCATCACATGGCCAATTACGATGCGGAAGCTACTGGTCGTCTGCTTTTCATCTTTATCAAAGAGGTAGCAGAAAAACATGGTGTGACCGACTTGGCTAGACTAAACATTGATTTGATTAGTCCAGACTCTTATAAAAAAGCTCGGATCAAGCATGCGACCATTTATGTCAAGAATCAGGTGGGGCTGAAAAATATCTTTAAACTGGTTTCTTTGTCTAATACCAAGTATTTTGAAGGGGTACCACGGATTCCGAGAACGGTTCTAGATGCCCATCGGGAGGGCTTGATTTTAGGTTCAGCCTGTTCAGAAGGTGAAGTTTTTGATGCAGTTGTTTCCCAAGGTGTGGATGCGGCGGTTGAAGTGGCCAAGTATTATGACTTTATCGAGGTCATGCCACCAGCTATCTATGCTCCCTTGATTGCTAAGGAGCAGGTCAAGGATATGGAGGAACTCCAGACCATTATCAAGAGTTTGATAGAGGTCGGAGACCGTCTTGGCAAACCTGTTCTGGCTACGGGTAATGTTCATTATATCGAACCAGAAGAGGAGATTTATCGCGAAATTATCGTCCGTAGTTTGGGACAGGGGGCTATGATTAACCGAACCATCGGTCACGGCGAACATGCCCAACCAGCTCCACTTCCCAAGGCTCATTTTCGAACAACTAATGAGATGTTGGATGAATTTGCTTTCTTAGGAGAGGAGCTAGCACACAGGCTAGTTATTGAGAATACCAATGCCTTGGCAGAAATCTTTGAGCCTGTTGAGGTCGTTAAGGGTGACTTGTACACACCTTTCATCGATAAGGCTGAAGAAACGGTCGCTGAGCTGACCTACAAGAAAGCTTTTGAGATTTATGGAAATCCGCTGCCAGATATCGTTGATTTGCGGATTGAAAAGGAATTAACGTCCATTCTGGGGAATGGATTTGCCGTGATTTATCTGGCATCGCAGATGCTGGTGCAACGTTCCAATGAACGAGGCTATTTGGTTGGTTCTCGTGGTTCTGTTGGTTCCAGTTTCGTTGCGACTATGATCGGGATCACAGAGGTTAATCCTCTCTCTCCACACTATGTCTGTGGTCAGTGTCAGTATAGCGAATTTATCACCGATGGTTCTTACGGTTCAGGTTTTGATATGCCCAATAAGGATTGTCCAAACTGTGGTCATAAACTCAGCAAAAATGGGCAGGATATTCCGTTTGAGACCTTCCTTGGTTTTGATGGGGACAAGGTTCCCGATATTGACTTGAACTTCTCGGGAGAAGACCAGCCTAGCGCTCACTTGGATGTGCGTGATATCTTTGGTGAAGAATATGCCTTCCGTGCAGGAACGGTTGGTACGGTAGCTGCCAAGACTGCCTATGGATTTGTAAAGGGCTACGAGAGGGACTATGGGAAGTTTTATCGTGATGCAGAGGTGGAACGCCTCGCTCAAGGTGCTGCTGGTGTCAAGCGGACAACAGGACAACACCCGGGAGGAATCGTTGTTATTCCGAACTACATGGATGTTTACGACTTTACGCCTGTCCAGTATCCAGCAGATGATGTGACGGCTGAATGGCAGACGACTCACTTTAACTTCCATGATATTGATGAGAATGTCCTCAAACTTGATGTGCTGGGGCATGATGATCCGACCATGATTCGGAAACTTCAGGACTTGTCTGGTATTGACCCTAATGAAATCCCTATGGATGACGAAGGCGTGATGGCCCTCTTTTCTGGGACTGATGTGCTAGGGGTGACTCCTGAACAAATCGGAACGCCAACGGGCATGCTGGGGATTCCAGAATTTGGAACCAACTTCGTACGTGGAATGGTAGATGAGACGCATCCGACGACTTTTGCGGAGTTGCTACAGTTATCTGGATTGTCTCACGGTACCGATGTGTGGTTAGGAAATGCACAAGATTTGATCAAGCAAGGAATTGCAGACCTATCAACCGTTATTGGTTGTCGGGATGACATCATGGTTTACCTCATGCATGCTGGTCTCGAACCTAAGATGGCCTTTACCATCATGGAACGGGTGCGTAAGGGCTTGTGGCTGAAGATTTCCGAAGAGGAGCGGAATGGCTATATCGAAGCTATGAAGGCCAATAAGGTGCCTGAGTGGTATATCGAGTCCTGTGGGAAAATCAAGTACATGTTCCCTAAAGCCCATGCGGCAGCCTACGTTATGATGGCCCTGCGTGTAGCCTACTTCAAGGTTCACCATCCCATTTATTACTACTGTGCTTACTTCTCCATCCGTGCTAAGGCTTTTGATATCAAGACCATGGGTGCGGGCTTGGATGCCATCAAGCGCAGAATGGAAGAAATCGCTGAAAAACGGAAAAACAACGAAGCTTCTAATGTGGAAATCGATCTCTACACAACTCTTGAGATTGTCAATGAAATGTGGGAACGTGGTTTCAAGTTTGGTAAACTCGATCTCTACCGTAGTCAGGCGACAGAATTCCTCATTGACGGGGACACTCTCATCCCGCCATTTGTAGCAATGGATGGTCTGGGAGAGAACGTTGCTAAGCAGTTGGTGCGAGCGCGTGAAGAGGGTGAGTTCCTCTCTAAGACAGAACTTCGCAAGCGTGGCGGACTGTCATCGACCTTGGTTGAAAAAATGGATGAAATGGGCATTCTCGGCAATATGCCAGAGGATAACCAGTTGAGTTTGTTTGATGATTTGTTTTAAGAAGGCAGATTATCCCCAATTTTACAGAGATGTTTGATAATTAAAAAATAACAGGCTATTAAACAGTCCTGTTATTTTTTAATTGTGAACATAAATATATAACGGCTAGATTACTAATCCTCTAATACTATATCATCTTCTTTTAGGGAATCTATCAGTTTCTGTTTGTAATGAGTTAGAGAAAGTACATGTTGGCCAATCCAGGAATTTTTAAATAATTTAAATAAATTTTTATTCTTTATAAGTTCCCTAGGATCTATTTTTGTGAATACTAAGTTATTAGCTTTGCAGAATGAAATTAGCTGACTATTAGAATGCTCTAGTGATTTGTATATATTTTTGTATATATTGAAGGTGATAGTTTTTCGAAAAAATTATAAATAAAACTATGAGATCCATCTGTTGGTAAATATAACCTTATTTCAAAATCTCTAGTGCTCCTAGACTTTGTATTAACTTCAATCACTACAGGAAGGTTGAGGATGTAGTATTCCAACCAGTTTTCATCACTAGTTTTAGATTCTTCAAATTTATCTAATAACGGAATTAATATGTTGCTATTGAAGCGTTGGGTATTCATATCCTCTAACATAAAAAATACTGAATCTGCACTAGTGCTAAATTTTCCTGAGCCTATTAGATGAAAGCTATAGTCACGCATCTTACTATCCGTTTGTATATTTAGAAAATAAGCAACAAAATATTCTTGGAAGGAACGATGGGAGAACTTGTATCTGTTTCCTTCTTTGTAGAGTACGCACAGACAGTTTTCTAAATCGTAGATAAAATTGTCTATATTGAGAACGTTTTTAATTCGAGGAGGAAATTTTTTAAAAATTTCTTCA
Source organism: Streptococcus sp. M143 (assembly GCF_000162495.1). NCBI lineage: Bacteria > Bacillati > Bacillota > Bacilli > Lactobacillales > Streptococcaceae > Streptococcus > Streptococcus sp. M143. The sequence goes on from NZ_GG730093.1 coordinate 247,361, forward strand.
ATCTCTGGAAATGTCAACTCCGTTTTTGCCTTTTGGTATGTTAGAAAACAGAAGATTGCAAAACATTCTTTAAAAGTATCTGAACTTAAGTTTGAAAGCAGCTTTCGTCGATAACTTTTTGTAGCATCGTGTTTCGAGAGCATTGTATCAAAAGCCTGGTAGTAGAAAAGGTGTAATTTTTGAGGAATTTCTGCATAGTCGTTGTAAGTGGAGAGCATAATATTTAGTAACAGAGGATTTGAAGCGAAGGATTCATGTCTATCATATAAACCGCTCTCTAGGTCGCGAATAAATTTATTTTTGAGTTCCTCATCTGGATATTCAATTTTTGTAATAAGACTTATAGCTTGTGCTTTAGTAAAGGGAGTAGATTTTAGAACTGTAAATCGCTGAAATTCAATGAACTCAGATTCAGTATAAGGTCTTGAAGAAAGGATATAATGATTTTCAGGATATTTGTCACAAAAATCATTTAACTTCTTGAAAAATTCTTTTTGGTTTTCGCTATACAATTCATCATAGCCATCCAATAGGAATAAAAAGCATCCCGATTGAAGTGCATAATCTAAATATTCTTCTTTGAATGTATTGTGAAATTGATTTAGTTTTTTTAATAGTAACTGCTCAAGGTCTAAATGCTCCTCTTCGTTGAAATCTTTTAATTCAATAAAAATAGGAATATAGTCTTTTAATTCTAATTCACTTAGAAAAAGGTGTTTCATGAGAGTGGATTTACCAATTCCACCAGTACCTTCAATGATTAAAAATTTTGAGATATCAGTTAGTACTCTTGTTGTGGTGGGCTTGATGATGTCTGAGCCTTTTTCTAAAAAAGGAACTTCAAAAAAATCATACAGTCTTTTGGGCTCAATTCCGTAGATAATCGTTTTGATTTTACTATATTTTTTATAAGAATTTGTTAAATAATCTTGGAAAGGAATCTCTAGATTAATTTTTGCCTCATTGTAGAGCGTTTTAAATTTGTCAGTTGTTTTGGAAATAATAGGTGAAAAGTATTTATCCAGAATAGCACTAGTAAATTGTCTTGCAATTTCATTGTTAAAGATTTCGTCCATCATTTTTTGCTCCTATGTATTTTTTAGTGTATATCTATAGAATATCACCTCATCTTTTTTATGTCAATATAACTAAAAGAAGAGTGTCAATATAGCTGTATATTGCGTTTTCAATTCTTGGATAGTTAATTAAAAAAAGCTTTATTAGGCTTGTTTTTAAATTTACATCATATGTGATATACTAGTAACGGAGGACATTTCATGAAACTTAGGATTTTTGCGGAAGATAAACCTGCTGAAAAGGTTTTTGACTATCAGCTAGAGCTTGCAGATGAAACAATTATTCTATCGACAGCACTCTTGTCTGGTGCCATTGCTTTAGCAGGATTGTTTACTGCTTTGAAAGAAGAATAGAAAAGGAAGAATAAAATGGTTTTACCAAATTTTAAAGAAAATCTAGAAAAATATGCGAAATTATTGGTTGCGAATGGAATCAACGTGCAACCTGGTCACACCTTGGCTCTTTCTATCGATGTGGAGCAACGTGAGTTGGCGCATTTGATCGTGAAAGAAGCCTATGCCTTGGGTGCGCATGAGGTCATCGTTCAGTGGACAGATGATGTGATCAACCGTGAGAAATTCCTCCACGCGCCGATGGAGCGTTTGGACAATGTGCCAGAATACAAGATTGCTGAGATGAACTATCTCTTGGAAAACAAGGCTAGCCGTCTCGGTGTCCGTTCATCTGATCCAGGTGCCTTGAACGGAGTGGATGCGGACAAGCTTTCAGCTTCTGCAAAAGCGATGGGACTCGCTATGAAGCCGATGCGCATCGCAACTCAATCCAACAAGGTTAGCTGGACTGTAGCAGCTGCAGCAGGGCTTGAGTGGGCTAAGAAGGTCTTTCCAAATGCTGCGAGCGATGAAGAAGCAGTCGATCTCCTTTGGGACCAAATCTTCAAAACTTGTCGTGTCTATGAAGAAGATCCAGTTAAGGCTTGGGAAGAACATGCAGCCATTCTTAAGAGTAAGGCGGAAATGCTTAATAAAGAACAATTTTCAGCCCTTCACTACACAGCGCCAGGGACAGATTTGACACTTGGCTTGCCTAAGAATCACGTTTGGGAATCAGCTGGCGCTATCAATGCACAGGGAGAAGGATTCTTGCCAAATATGCCGACAGAAGAAGTCTTTACGGCTCCTGACTTCCGTCGTGCAGATGGCTATGTAACCTCTACAAAACCACTTAGCTACAATGGCAATATCATCGAAGGTATTAAGGTGACCTTTAAGGATGGACAAATCGTTGACATTACTGCTGAAAAGGGTGATCAGGTCATGAAAGACCTTGTCTTTGAAAATGCTGGTGCGCGTGCCTTGGGTGAATGTGCCTTGGTACCAGATCCAAGTCCAATTTCACAGTCAGGCATTACCTTCTTCAACACCCTTTTTGATGAAAATGCTTCAAATCACTTGGCTATCGGTGCTGCCTATGCGACCAGCGTTGTTGGTGGAGCAGAGATGAGCGAAGAAGAACTTGAAGCTGCAGGCCTGAACCGTTCAGATGTTCATGTGGACTTTATGATTGGTTCGAATCAAATGGATATTGACGGTATCCGTGAGGATGGAACGCGCGTACCTCTCTTCCGTAATGGAGACTGGGCAAATTAAGGAGAAGCTATGATTGGAAGTATGTTTGTTGGTCTCCTAGTGGGACTCTTGGCAGGTGCTTTGACCAATCGGGGAGAGAGCATGGGATGCTTTGGAAAAATGTTTCTCGGCTGGATTGGAGCCTTTCTGGGCCACCTGCTCTTTGGGACTTGGGGACCAATTCTAGCGGGAACAGCTGTTATTCCTGCTATTTTAGGAGCTATGCTTGTCTTAGCTATTTTCTGGAGACGAGGAAGTTAAGTTCCTAAATCTGAAAAGAAAAGGAGGTTGGTCATTGAACCAGCCTCCTTTTGAGTATGATATAATAGTTCTATGAGATTAGATAAATTTTTAGTTGCCTGTGCTGTGGGGAGTCGGACAGAAGTCAAAAACTTGCTCAAGGCTGGGCGCGTGACAGTAAATGGTAAAAAAGAAAAGTCAGCTAAATTGCAGATTAATGAAGAAAGAGATGAGATTCGCTTTGATGGCCAAGTGCTGGAGTATGAGGAGTTTGTCTACTACATGATGAACAAGCCCCAAGGAGTTATTTCAGCGACTGAAGATTCCAAGCATAGAACGGTTCTAGACTTGTTGGATGATGTGGCTCGAAGTAAGGAAGTTTTCCCAGTAGGGCGCTTGGATATTGATACGCATGGTCTCCTACTTTTGACCAATGACGGCCAGTTGGCTCATGCTTTGCTTTCACCAAAACGTCATGTGGATAAGACCTATCTGGCGCAAGTCGAGGGCATCATGACCCAAGAAGATGTGGAGACATTTGCTGAGGGCATTCCTCTCAAGGACTTTACCTGCCAGCCAGCTAGACTGGAGCTTGTATCGGTAGATCCAGAAAAAAATCAAAGTTTGGTTCGGGTGACCATTGCCGAAGGAAAATTTCACCAAGTTAAACGCATGGTAGCCTACTGTGGTAAGGAAGTGGTAGACCTGCAACGTTTGACTATGGGAGCACTGATTTTAGACGAGAAGCTGAAACGGGGTGAATGGCGTCGCCTGACCAAGGAGGAGTTAGAGGAGCTTCTTGCTAGTATTGATTAAGTCAATGTATTTTAGTAAAAAGGTAGGGAGAATGTCCCTTCCTTTTTCGTTTTTCAGTTGCTTCCTTTGTGAAAAGAGTTATAATAGACAGTAGAATAAAAGGAGGAATCTATGAACGCGATTCAAGAATCATTTACAGATAAATTATTTGCCAACTATGAAGCAAATGTCAAATACCAAGCGATCGAAAATGCTGCCAGCCACAACGGAATTTTTGCAGCCCTAGAACGTCGTCAAAGCCATGTAGACAATACACCTGTTTTCTCATTGGATTTGACCAAGGACAAGGTTACTAACCAGAAGGCCTCTGGTCGTTGCTGGATGTTTGCAGCTCTCAACACCTTCCGCCACAAACTCATCTCTCAATACAAATTGGAAAACTTTGAATTGTCACAAGCCCACACTTTCTTCTGGGACAAGTATGAGAAATCAAACTGGTTCTTGGAGCAAGTGATTGCGACTGCAGACCAAGACTTGACGAGCCGCAAGGTTAGCTTCCTACTCCAAACCCCTCAACAAGATGGAGGTCAATGGGATATGGTCGTTGCCCTCTTTGAAAAATACGGTGTCGTTCCTAAGTCTGTTTATCCTGAGTCTGTTTCATCTAGCAGCAGCCGTGAGCTCAATGCCATCCTCAATAAATTGCTCCGTCAAGATGCCCAAATCTTGCGTGACTTGCTCGCTTCTGGTGCAGACCAAGTGACTGTTCAAGCTAAGAAAGAAGACCTCTTACAAGAAATCTTTAACTTCCTTGCTATGTCACTAGGACTTCCACCACGTCAATTTGACTTTGCTTATCGCGATAAGGATGACAACTACCAAAGCGAAAAAGGAATCACACCACAGGAATTTTACAAGAAATATGTCAATCTTCCTCTAGAAGACTACGTTTCTGTTATCAATGCTCCAACTGCTGACAAGCCTTACGGCAAATCTTACACAGTTGAGATGTTAGGAAATGTGGTTGGTAGCCGTGCAGTTCGCTATATCAACGTTCCAATGGAGCGCTTGAAAGAATTGGCGATTGCCCAAATGCAAACAGGTGAGACTGTTTGGTTTGGTTCAGATGTCGGCCAGCTCAGCAACCGCAAAGCAGGAATTCTTGCGACAGATGTTTATGACTTTGAATCAAGCATGGATATTCAACTCACTCAAGACAAAGCTGGACGTTTGGACTACAGCGAAAGCTTGATGACCCACGCCATGGTCTTGACAGGTGTTGATTTGGATGAAAATGGCAAGTCAACTAAGTGGAAGGTTGAAAACTCATGGGGAGATAAGGTCGGCGCAGATGGTTACTTTGTTGCCTCAGACGCTTGGATGGATGAATACACTTACCAAATCGTTGTCCGTAAGGAATTGCTGACAGCAGAAGAACAAGCTGCTTATGAAGCAGAACCAATCGTACTCGCACCATGGGATCCAATGGGAGCCTTGGCAGAATAAAGCATAAAGAAAAGAGGTTAGGGAAATCCTAGCCTCTTTTTAAGTTCTTCTTGAAGTGGCGATAGATGCTGCTTGCTAAGTGAGTTCTCCTTATTTTGAGTCTTTAAGTGACAGAGAAAAAGATATGTGTTACTATAGTAGTACAAAAGGATATCGGAGTAGAAATGAAGTATTTAAGTAGTCAAGACATCAAGGGTCGTCAACGAAATATCAGCGACATTAAACCCTATAAAACAACCAAGGAAATCGTCGTTTCAAATATCTTTACCTTCTTTAATGCCATGAACTTGGCTCTGGCAGTTCTGGTAGCCACAACCTTGCGATTTGAAAATATGCTCTTTTTAGGTGTGATTGCCATCAATACAGCCATCGGTATTTTCCAAGAAGTGCGTTCAAAAAATGCTTTGGAAAAGCTGAGTTTGCTTGGTAAGAGTAAGTACAGGGTCAATCGAGATGGTCAAACGATTGAGATTGATCCAGAAGACATCGTACTGGGGGAATATCTGCATCTCAATCTGGGAGATCAGGTGCCTGTAGATGCAGAAGTGCTTGAAGGGAATATTGAAGTTGATGAGTCCTTGCTGACTGGTGAGAGTGATTCGGTCTTTAAAACGGTTGGTGACAAGCTGATGAGCGGAAGCAATGTTGTCAGCGGTACGTGTCTGGTCACGGCGACGGCGGTCGGACCCGATAGTTATATCAACAAACTTGCAAAATCCAGCAAGGAATTCAAAAAATACCCTTCTCAACTGCGCGATTATATGGATAAGATTTTAAAAATCGTCTCTATCTTGCTAGTGCCAGTTGCGATTCTGCTTTATGTCAGAGGTTTTAGTCTAGGACGGTCTTATGTTGAAATTGTCTTGGGAAGTTCAGGTGCCTTGGTCGGCATGATTCCAGAGGGTTTGATTCTCTTGGTTAGCGTCTCCCTAGCGGTAGCAGCCATGAAGTTGGCTAAAAAGAAGGTTCTAGTGCAGGAGCTATACTGTGTAGAGACCTTGGCGCGAGTAGATGTTCTTTGTTTTGATAAGACTGGAACCATCACGACGGGGAATATGAAGGTCCAAGAAATGGATGCTAATGTAGCAGAGAAACTGTCTTCTTATTTGGCTTATTTCGAAGATGAAAATGCAACTTCCCGAGCTCTGAAGACTTACTTAACCTGTGAGAAAAAGTGGGAAGTTCAAGAAGTCGGTGCCTTTTCAAGTAAAAACAAGTATTCCTTTGTCCAAGTAAAAGACAGTGGGACCTATTTCTTCGGAGCCTATGAGTTTTTAGGCTTTACCCAGCCGATGGATGCCTACTATGAGCATCTGAAACAGCAAGGTTTTCGAATCTTGACACTTGCCCATAGTAAGGACCACATTACAAGCCCATCCGAAATGGAACTATTAGGGCACGTCGTTTTGTCAGATGAGATTAAGGACAATACCAAGGAAACCTTTGACTATTTCGAATCTCAAGGTGTTGAAGTGAAGATTATCAGTGGTGATAATCATGTGGCTGTATATGGGGTGGCTCGTAAGGCAGGTTTTAAGGAAGAAGCCCGTGCGATTGATATGACCAAGGTGAGCGATGATGACTTTGAAAGAGTGGTCTTGGAACACGAAATATTTGGTCGTGTGACACCTGAACAGAAGCAAAAGATGGTATCTATTTTGCAAAATGCTGGTAAAACAGTTGCAATGAGCGGTGACGGGGTCAATGATGTTCTGGCTCTCAAGAAAGCAGATATCAGTTTTGCTATGAATGGTGCTACTAGCGCAGCCAAAAGTGTATCCAATATTGTTTTTCTCACAGATGACTTTGCAGTATTTTATGATATCTTGATGGAAGGACGCCGTGTCATCAATAACATCCAAAAGGTAGCCTCTCTTTTTCTAACAAAGACCTTCTTCTCCGTCGTGTTTGCCATTTTGAGTGTGGTATTTGGTTTGGAATTCGCCTTTATCCCTATTCAGTTTACAATCATTTCAGCTATTACGATTGGGATTCCATCTTTCTTCCTAACTTTTGAGTCCAATAAAGAAAAGGTTAGCACTCACTTTATGAGAGATATCCTAACCAACGCGGCGATTGGTGGAGGCATTCTGGTTGCTAGTGTTCTCCTGACGAACTTCTTTATCACTGTCCCAGGTCAGGTCAAATTTATTTGCTTCCTCCTTGCTTTGTTCAATGGTCTGTGTCTGGTTGCCAAGGTCAGTCTGCCATTTAATCGATACAAACTAGTCTTGCTCATACTTTTGAGCCTTGCAGCCCTTGTTGGAGTGCTTGTCAATACCTTTATCCTGCAAGGAGCGTATGTGCCTTTAGAAACCAGCCAAGTTGTCTATGTAGCCATCCTAGCAGTGGTGATTGGGGGCTTGCATTATCTGACTAGAAGAAAAAGTTGATACACAAAAAGAATCAGGTTTAATCCTGATTCTTTTTTATCTATATTCTCAATTGCTTGGATTACATGATACCGAAGAAACGAGCTGCAATACCTACTGCAAAGAGAGCAAGGATGATTGCGATTGGTGATACTTTTTTCTTAAGCAACCACATGCAAAGGAAAGTAAGGAGAAGTCCCATCAATCCTGGAATCAATGAGTCCAACTGACCTTGAAGAGTTTGTGGTTGAACGCTATCCAAGCTCAATCCGCTGAGTGCTTGACCAAGGATTCCCTTCAATTCTCCACCTGTTACAGCGCCTTCTGGGAAGTTGATATAAGCACCTTCTGCCAATTGTTTACCTGGAAGGTTCACAGTAAAGTTGATAGATACCCAACGTTGTACAAGAACGGCAAGGATGAACATACCAAGGATAGATGCTCCTTTGGTGATGTCTTTCAAGATACCACCAGACATGTCTTTAGTGATTTCAGATCCAGCTTTGTAACCGAACTCTTGTGTATACCATAGGAAGGCCATACGGATAGCATTCCATCCAAAGAAGAAGAGAAGAGGACCAACAATGTTACCAGACGCAGCAAGTGATGCACCAAGGGCTCCAAGGATAGGACGAACTGTAAACCAGAATACTGGGTCACCGATACCAGCAAGAGGTCCCATCATACCGATCTTAACCCCTTGGATAGCCGCGTCGTCGATTTCAACACCGTTAGCGCGCTCTTCTTCAAGTGCAAGAGTAACCCCCATGATTGGAGCAGCGACGTATGGGTGAGTGTTGAAGAATTCAAGGTGACGCTCAAGAGCAGCCGCTTGGTCTTCTTTTTTAGTGTACAATTTTTTGATAGCTGGGATTAAAGAGTAAGCCCAACCCAAGTTTTGCATACGTTCATAGTTCCAAGAACCTTGAAGGAATTGTGAACGCCACCAAACTTTTTGACGATCTGATTTTGATAATTGAATTTTTTCAGCCATGATTGATCCCCTTTCTAGTAGTCTTCTAGGATATCACCGATTGGGTCGTTAGAAGTCGCAGCTCCGCCGCCACCGTTTCCACCTTGTTTTGTAAGGTTAAGGTAGATGAAGGCAAGGGCAACACCGATGACACCAAGGGCAATCAAAGTCAATTGAGAGATTGCTGCAAGAGCAAAACCGATAGCGAAGAATGGCCATACTTCACGAGTTGCCATCATGTTGATAACCATAGCATAACCAACGGCAACGACCATAGCACCACCGACAGCCATACCACCGTTCAACCAGTCTGGCATCAATTTAAGAGCATCTTGAACGGCAGAAGCTGGGATAGCGATAAGGAAGGCAGCAGGGATTGCAATACGAAGACCTTGAAGAACAAGCGCAAAGTAGTGAGCACGCTCAACAGCCGCAATGTTTCCGTCTTTAGCAGCAGCATCAGCAGTGTGAACCAAACCAACTGAGATTGTACGAACAATCATTGTCAAGAAAAGTCCAGCTACGGCAAGAGGGATAGCTGTTGCAGTTGCAACGGCGATACCTTCAGTAGTAAAGTTACCACCTTTAATCAAGATGATCGCTGCAGCAACAGATGCAAGAGCAGCGTCAGGAGCTACGGCAGCTCCGATGTTTGCCCAACCAAGGGCGATCATTTGAAGAGATCCACCAAGCATAACACCTGCTTCGAGGTTACCAGTTGCAAGTCCGATAAGGGTACATGCGACGATTGGTTGATGGAATTGGAATTGGTCGAGGATACCTTCAAGACCTGCAAGGAAGGCAACAACTACAACCAAGATAGCAGAAATGATTGAAATATCTGACATGGTTTTATTCCTTTTCTATTTAGTTTTAATAAAGTACTTAATCCTGTTTTCAAAAATGATAGAAACAGATTAAAATTATTGAACGTTTGCTTTGTTAATCAAGTCAAACAAATCTTTTTTCGTGTCGTTTGGTACTTTACGTACATCAAATTCAACACCGAGGTCACGCATTTTTTCAAAGGTTGCAACATCGTCTTTGTCCATAGACAAAACGTTGTTAATCATTGTTTTACCTGTTGAGTGAGCCATAGAACCAACGTTAAGAGTCTTGATTGGCACGCCACCTTCGATGGCACGGAGTGCATCTTGTGGAGTTTCAAACAAGATAAGAGCATGTGTGTTACCAAAACGAGGATCTTTTGCAACCTCAATCAATTTTTTGATTGGTACAACGTTGGCTTTTACTCCGTTAGGAGCTGCTTGTTTGATCAATTCTTTACGCAATTCGTCGTTTGCAACGTTGTCTGAAGCAACGATGATACGATCTGCTTTTGAATCTGGAGTCCAAGCAGTTGCAACCTGACCGTGAAGGAGACGAGTGTCTAGACGAGCAAGGTTGATCTTCAGTTTACCGTCACCGATAACTGTTCCTTCTGGAATAGCAGCTTGGGCAGTAGGAGCAGCTGCAGCAGTTGCAACTTCCTCAACTGGGTTAAGCTCTTCTGGAAGAGCTTTGATGCCTTCTTTGGCTTCTTTAATGATATTCGCAGCGACTTTATCCACACCTGCAGTAGCGTCCATCAGGCGCTCTGTGTAGGCTTGGATCAACATCGGCAAGTTCAGTCCTGTGATGATGGCAAACTTACGCTCTGGATTTTCTCCCATCACGCGGCTAGCTTGGTTGAATGGAGATCCACTCCAAAGGTCAGCCAAAACTAGAACCTCATCTTCTGCGTCAAATGCAGCAACAGCGTTATTGATCTTAGCGTATAAATCATCAGGACCTTCGTTTGGCATAAAGGTTACAACTTGAACCTTCTCTTGTTCACCAAAGATCATAGATCCGGACTGATGAATACCCGCAGCAAATTCGCCGTGGCTCGCAATAATGATTCCGATACTCATTATTGTCATTCCTCCTTTAAAATGTTTGACTATTTGTTTAAGAAAACTTTAAGCCTAACTTTAAGTATAAACCGTTTTCAAACAAAAATCAACCATTTCTTATAAATATGTATTGGTCTTCAATGAAAACTCGCTTACAAAATGTTAATATATAGATATTTTGTAGAAATATTTAAAAAGATAAGGGAGTAATTTAATATAAAAAAATGAAAACAGGCCGATTAATTGAAAAATTGTGAAAATCAAAAAAGCTAGCACAAGCTAACTTTTTGAGTGTCATAGGAACAAATCTTGTAGGGTATGGGCAACACCATCTTCATCATTTGTCAGAGAGAGTTGCTCATCTGCATATGGTAGCAAATCGGGATTGGCATTCTTCATAGCATATCCCTTGCCTGCAAATGCCAACATTTCGGTGTCATTGTGCTCATCACCGAAGGCAATCAAATCTTGTCTGTCACGGTTCATAACATTGAGCAAGTATTCTAAAGCAAAGGCTTTGTTGACCCCTTTTGGTGTACATTCGAGAATGTTGAGGGGCCCTCCCCAGGTATTGATTGCTAGTTGGTGTTGGTAAAAACGATTCATCTCATCTGCTAGCGCGTATTTATCATCGACTCTTGTTTGCAAGAGGATACAGTTAGGGTCCTTGGTCACCAATTCAGATTTGAATTGATTTTCTGGTTGGAAATTTTCTACACCAAATAGTTTGGGATTGGCAATTTCTTCATTAGGAGCCGTGATATAAAATTTCTTACGATATTCTCCTGCAATAAAGTCAGCTTGGATATCTTCTTTACGCTTAACCATATCTAAGAGATATTTTTTGTCCAAGGTCAGGCACTTTTCATGCTCCCAAGCCTGTCCTGGTAGATGGGTAAGGGAACCGTTGAAGTTGATCATAGGTGTGTGCAACTCTAATTCCTGATAAAATTCTTTTGCCATACGATAAGGACGTCCTGTAGTAATAATGACATGGTGTCCTTTTTCTGTGATTTTCTTGATTGTCTTTTTGGTAAAATCGGAGAGTTTGCTTTCTGCGTTTAGCAGAGTTCCGTCCAAATCGACGGCGATAATTTTTTTAGTCATATAAACCTTCCTAGTACATTCCAGATAAGATGTCTACTATTATATCAAAAAGAAAGAAGAAAAACAGACTCAAAACAAAAATAGAAATTTCATTTTGTTAAATAAATCAAACAAACATATTGAAAAGGTGAATGATAAATGATATAATACTCTCATTGTTCGTAAAAAAACAAAAGGAGATTAAACATGGACAAACTATTTAAACTAAAAGAGCACGGGACAGATGTCCGTACAGAGGTGCTTGCTGGTTTAACAACATTCTTTGCAATGAGTTATATTCTCTTTGTAAACCCTCAAATGCTTTCACAAACAGGGATGCCTGTTCAAGGTGTGTTCTTGGCAACAATTATCGGTTCTGTAGTTGGTACTTTGATGATGGCTTTCTATGCTAATTTGCCATACGCACAAGCACCAGGTATGGGACTCAATGCCTTCTTCACATTTACAGTTGTGTTTGGGATGGGCTATACTTGGAAAGAAGCTCTTGGTATGGTCTTCATTTGTGGAATTATTTCACTGATTATTACCTTGACAAATGTTCGTAAAATGATCATCGAATCTATTCCTACAACACTTCGTTCAGCTATTTCAGCTGGTATTGGTGTTTTCCTTGCCTATGTTGGGATTAAGAATGCTGGTCTCTTGAAATTCTCAATTGACCCAGGTACTTATACTGTAGCAGGTGAAGGAGCAGACAAGGCTCAAGCTGCACTTACTGCAAACTCAGCAGCCGTTCCAGGATTGGTAGACTTCAATACTCCAGCAGTATTGGTGGCTCTTGCTGGTCTGGCTATTACCATCTTCTTTGTTGTTAAAGGCATCAAAGGTGGAATCATTCTTTCTATTTTAACAACGACTGTGCTTGCCATTGCTGTTGGTGTTGTGAAATTATCAGGGATTGACTTCGCTAGCAACAATCTTTCATCAGCAGTTAATGATCTTGGGACTTTGTTTGGTGCCGCTCTGGGCTCAGAAGGTTTAGGATCTTTGATTTCAAACACTTCACGTTTACCAGAAACCTTGATGGCTATTCTTGCCTTCTCACTAACGGATATTTTTGATACAATTGGTACTCTTATCGGTACTGGTGAAAAAGTTGGTATCGTTGCGACAAGTGGGGAAAACCATGAGTCAGTTAAATTGGACAAGGCTCTTTACTCTGACTTGGTGGCGACTTCAGTAGGTGCCATTGCAGGTACTTCAAACGTTACGACTTATGTTGAGTCTGCGGCGGGTATCGGTGCTGGTGGACGTACTGGTTTGACGGCCCTAGTTGTTGCAATCTGTTTTGCTCTCTCTAGCTTCTTTAGCCCACTTCTAGCGATTGTTCCGACAGCTGCAACAGCGCCAATTTTGATCATCGTCGGAATCATGATGCTTTCTAACTTGAAAAACATTCCTTGGGATGATATGGCTGAAGCGGTTCCTGCCTTCTTCACATCTATCTTTATGGGATTCAGCTACTCTATCACACAAGGTATTGCTGTTGGTTTCTTGACTTATACCTTGACAAAAGTTGTCAAAGGTCAAGCCAAGGATGTGCACGTGATGATTTGGATTTTGGATGCCTTGTTCATCCTGAACTATATTAGCATGGCGCTATAAGCTATAAATGGTATAATAGAAAAAGGGGAGTCTCCCCTTTTTATTATAAGGAGGTACATCATGAAGAAAAAAGGTATCTGGCAAGAAATTCTGGATAGAGGAATATGGGTGTTGATTTTTTTAATAGGATTGGTGTTATCCCAACTTCCTTTAATTTTATCTGCCCTTTTATCTGCTAGACAATTCCCACTCCTCCAGTCAGGACTCTTGGTGGCTTTGCTGTCGGTTGCTATTCTAGCGGTTTTTATCTTTAGTGCGCGAAAAACAGAGATTGCGACCTTCAATCTTTCTTTTTTCAAGGCAAAAGATCTGGCCCGCTTGGTTTTGAGTTATTTGGTTATTTTCACAAGTAATTTATTCGGATCTGCCTTGCTTCGTCTGATGAATGAATCTACGACCAGCAACCAATCAACTATTAATAATCTGGTTCAGAATAGCTCGCTGATTTCCAGTTTTTTCTTACTGGTTCTGATTGCTCCCATTTGTGAGGAAATATTGTGTCGTGGAATTATCCCTAAAAAGATCTTCCGTGGGAAGGAGAAGTTGGGTTATCTTGTAGGTGCAGTCGTCTTTGCCTTGCTCCACACACCGACCAATCTGCCTTCTCTCCTTATCTATGGAGGAATGTCGACAGTTTTAACTTGGACAGCCTACAGAACAGAACGTTTAGAGATGTCAATCTTGCTTCATATGATTGTCAATGGTATCGCCTTTTGTTTGCTGGCTTTACTGGTTTTGATTAGTCGAAATGTAGGCTTACCTTTCTAAACCATTTCCTTACTTGGAAAAGATAAATGCTAGCGTATCCATCTTTTTCTTTTTATGGTAAAATAGAGAAATAATGTGGTGAAAAACCTTGAGGAGTGACCGTATGTCCAATAAAGCTAGTCAGGCAAAAACAGCCATTTGCGGAATTATCAATGTAACCCCAGATTCCTTTTCGGATGGTGGGCAGTTTTTTGCTGTTGACCAGGCTCTTCAGCAAGCCCGTAAATTGATAGCTGAAGGAGCTAGCATGCTAGATATTGGTGGAGAATCAACTCGGCCGGGTGGCAGCTATGTTGAGATAGAAGAGGAAATCCAGCGTGTTGTTCCAGTAATCAAAGCTATCCGTAAGGAAAGTGATGTCCTTATTTCCATCGATACTTGGAAAAGTCAGGTGGCAGAAGCTGCTTTGGAAGCTGGTGCCAATCTGGTAAATGATATCACTGGTCTCATGGGTGATGAGAAAATGTCTCATGTGGTTGCCAAAGCGGGAGCGCAAGTAGTTATCATGTTTAATCCAGTCATGACTCGACCTCAGCACCCTAGTTCGCTCATATTTCCTCATTTTGGCTTTGGGCAAGCTTTTACAGAGGAAGAGTTAGCTGACTTTGAAAAAATGCCAATCGAAGATTTGATGAAGTCTTTCTTCGAACGAGCCTTAGCAAGAGCAGAAGAAGCTGGGATTGCACAAGAAAATATTCTGCTGGATCCAGGAATTGGCTTTGGTCTGACTAAGAAAGAAAATCTACTCCTTCTACGTGATCTGGATAAACTGCATCAGAAAGGCTATCCAATCTTTCTTGGAGTTTCGCGCAAGCGATTTGTCCTCAATATCTTGGAGGGAAATGGCTTTGAAGTCAATCCTGAAACGGAAGTCGGTTTCCGAAATCGGGACACCGCTTCGGCTCATGTGACTAGTATCGCTGCGAGACAGGGTGTCGAAGTGGTGCGCGTGCACGATGTAGCCAGTCATAAGATGGCAGTTGAAATTGCGTCAGCCATTCGTTTGGCAGATGATGCAGAAAATCTAGATTTAAAACAATATAAATAAGATGAAAGAAATTCAAAACAATCAGTGGATTGCTCACTACCGGACGGACCAACCGCATTTTGGTTTGGAACGAATGGTGGAACTATTAGCTTTGCGTGGCAATCCCCATCTCAAGCTCAGGGTTATCCATATCGGTGGAACCAATGGAAAGGGTTCGACCATTGCTTTTTTGAAAAGTATGCTGGAAAAGATGGGGTTGAAAGTTGGAGTTTTTAGCTCGCCTTATCTCATTCATTACACAGACCAGATTAGCATCAATGGGGAATCCATTCCCGAGGCTAGGCTAGAAGCCCTCATGGCAGACTATCAGTCTTTGCTTGAGGGGGAGAAGGTCGCTGCTTTACAAGGAACGACTGAGTTTGAGATTATCACAGCTCTAGCTTATGATTACTTTGCCTCAGAGAAAGTAGATGTGGCCATCATGGAAGTGGGCATGGGTGGTCTTTTGGATAGTACCAATGTCTGCAAGCCGATTTTAACAGGAATTACGACCATTGGACTGGATCATGTAGCCCTACTTGGTGACACCTTGGAAGCCATAGCAGAGCAGAAGGCTGGTATTATCAAACAAGGTATTCCATTAGTGACAGGTCATATTGTTCCTGAAGCCTTGACTGTTATTGACCGCATTGCGGAAGGGAAAGATGCGCCTAGACTTGCCTATGGAAAAGATTATCAGGTTCGTCATCAAGAAAGCGTGGTAGCGGGTGAAATCTTTGATTATACCAGTTCTGTCAGACAAGGTCGCTTTCAAACAGGTCTGCTTGGCTTGCACCAGATAGAAAATGCGGGGATGGCGCTTGCTCTCTTAGACACTTATTGTCAGGAGGTTGGACGAGAATTAGCTAGCAATGACTTGGTTGCTCAAGCCATGGAGGAAACCAGATGGCCAGGGCGTTTGGAGGTCGTGTCTAGTGCCCCTTTGCTGCTTTTGGATGGGGCTCACAATCCGCATGCTATCAAAGCTTTGTTGAATACTTTGCAAGAACGTTTTGATGACTATCATAAGGAAATTCTCTTTACTTGTATCAAAACCAAGGCTTTGGAGGATATGCTGGATTTGCTAGAAACGGTGCCAGATAGTCAACTGACTTTAACCTGTTTTGACGATAGTCGGGCGACGGATGAAAGAGTATTGAAAGAGGCAGCTGAGTCTAGAAATCTCAACTATCAAAGTTGGCAGGATTTTCTAGAGCAGAAATTGACAGATAGAAAAGAAGAGAAAAAAACAGTTAGGATTGTTACGGGCTCCTTGTATTTCTTGAGCCAAGTGAGAGCCTATCTGATGGAGAGGAAGAACGAGAATGGATACACAAAAGATTGAAACGGCTGTAAAAATGATTATTGAGGCTGTCGGTGAGGATGCTAATCGCGAGGGATTGCAGGAAACACCTGCTCGTGTAGCCCGTATGTACCAAGAGATTTTTTCAGGTCTTGGTCAAACAGCGGAGGAACACCTGTCAAAATCCTTTGAGATTATTGATGATAATATGGTTGTAGAAAAGGATATTTTTTTCCACACTATGTGTGAACACCACTTCTTGCCCTTTTATGGGAGAGCGCACATTGCCTACATTCCAGATGGTCGTGTGGCAGGCTTGTCCAAGCTAGCACGTACGGTTGAAGTTTATTCTAAAAAACCACAGATTCAAGAACGGTTGAATATTGAAGTGGCTGATGCCTTGATGAACTATCTGGGGGCTAAAGGAGCCTTTGTTGTCATTGAGGCCGAGCATATGTGTATGAGCATGCGTGGTGTCAGAAAGCCAGGCACGGTAACCTTGACGACAGTCGCTCGTGGTCTATTTGAAACAGATAAGGACCTCCGAGATCAGGCTTATCGTCTGATGGGACTATAAAAAGAATCCGCTTTAAGCGGATTTTTCTAGAAAGGACAAGTTATGGATCAACTGCAGATTAAAGATTTGGAAATTTTTGCCTATCATGGTCTTTTCCCTAGTGAGAAAGAATTGGGGCAGAAGTTTGTTATTTCCGCAAGCTTATCCTATGATATGACCAAGGCAGCGACAGACTTGGACTTGACGGCTTCTGTCCATTACGGAGAACTTTGTCAGCAGTGGACGACTTGGTTTCAGGAAACCACTGAGGACTTGATTGAAACGGTAGCCTACAAACTAGTAGAGCGTACCTTTGAGACCTATCCTCTTGTCCAAGAAATTGAGTTGGAACTCAAAAAACCTTGGGCTCCAGTGCATTTACCGTTGGATACCTGCTCGGTGACCATTCACCGTCGTAAGCAACGGGCCTTTATCGCCCTGGGAAGTAATATGGGGGATAAGCAAGCGAACTTGGAACAAGCCATTGACAAACTGCGAGTTCGAGGTATCCATATTCTCAAAGAATCCAGTGTCTTGACGACGGAGCCTTGGGGTGGAGTGGAGCAGGATAGCTTTGCTAATCAAGTGGTTGAGGTAGAAACATGGCTACCAGCACCAGTCTTGTTAGAAACATTATTAGCCATTGAGTCAGAAATGGGACGAGTGAGAGAAGTGCATTGGGGGCCTCGTTTGATTGATTTGGACTTGCTCTTTGTGGAGGACCAGGTCATTTACACAGACGACCTCATCTTGCCTCATCCTTATATAGCAGAACGCCTCTTTGTTCTTGAGCCGTTAGTGGAAATAGCTCCCCATTTTATTCATCCGATCCTAAAACAACCAATTCGATACTTGGTTGACCAGTTGGAGCAAGGCGATGCCTAAACTTTCTGAGACCTATAGCAAGTGGAAGAGCATTGGGGAAGGCCTGCTTGCTATTGTTTTAGGGATTCTCTTGATTCATTTTGGACAAGTTATCCCACGGATGGGGTACCAGTTGTTGATGGGCTACTTTTTCTTGTCAGCAGTTTGGCACTTGTTGACTCGCTGGTTTCAGGATAAAAACCGCAGGGAAAACATCTTTGTATCCTTGGCCAAGCTGGTGGTTGCGGCTCTCATGTTTGACTCCATCATCTTGCAAGACCTTGCTCTCTATCTTCTGGTTTTTATCATTGCGAGCTATCAGCTGTTTACGGGCGTCATTAGTCTTGTGACCTGGTCTCTCTATCGAAAAAATGCCATCCATCCTCGGCTCCATCATCTCTTCGATGCTGTATGGATGATAGGATTCGGTCTTTATAGCTTCTCTCCTTTTCACGATGCAGCGAATTTTGAATTGCTTTTGCTTGGATTTTACTTGCTCATGCTAGGAGTCAGTAGCCTCCGGGATGGTTTCTTTTTTGAAAGGATAGAAAACAATCCCAAGCTGAAACGACGAGTGCGAATGACCTTGCCAATCTTTGTAACAACTCTGATCCCTATCAGCACCTTGCGAAAACTAAATGAGTGGCTGGCAAATCATGAAAGTCAAGAAGGGGAAGTTCATTCAGAAAGAAAAAACGACCAGACGGTTGATCTGGAAATTTTTGTCCATACCTCAGAAACCTCTTTCTTCCTTGCTATGGGACATGTGGATATTTGTTATCAAGGGACAGTTATTTCCTATGGTTCCTATGATCCCCACTCGGAGCGTTTATTCGGTATGGTTGGAGATGGTGTTTTGTTTAAGGCCAATCGGGAAAAATACATCGAACTCTGCAAGAGGGAAAGTCAGAAGACCTTGTTTGCTTATGGTCTGAGTTTGACGGACCAACAGAAAACAGCTATCCAAGCTCGCCTAGCAGAGATAGAAGACCTGTTAATTCCTTGGGAACCAAGTTCGCAGTTGATGAAAAGAAGAGAGGGAGAGGTCAAGCATACCTACTCCTACCAACTAAAAGAGGAAGCAGATGCGACCCTCTATAAATTCAGCTCATCTGAGTTTAAGACCTACTTTGTTCTCAGTACCAATTGTGTCTTGCTGGCAGACTCTATCGTAGGAAAAGCTGGGACTGATATATTGAGTCCCCAAGGTTTCATTGTGCCAGGGACTTATCAGGATTACCTTGATTTAGAGTATACAAAACCAAACGGTCTAGTTGTCAGTCGCTCTATTTATTAGAAAAAGAAAACTCTAGTTCCTCAGCAGTTTGCGCTGAGAAGCTAGAGTTTTTAAAATAGGTCATTTTCTTCAGGAAGGAGGATGGTTTCTTTCCCGTCCATGTCTAAAACAAGAACCCGAGGAGGGTAAAGAGGGTCGAAGGGATGATTAAAATCAAAGTCGATACTAGTCGGCAGGTGCTGACTAGAGAAATGGAAGGTGATGGTTCCCTCGTTATTTAGCAGTTGAAATTCAAGTTCCTCTTCTAATTCAAAGACATTTTTCAAAAAATGATCGATAATAAACCATAAAGAGTCGATAACATCGTCAGGCAAGCTGGTCACAACGCCAAAACTGGCCGAACGTCTCTGAGTATTTGTAAAAGCCATAAACTTTCCCTCCCTCCTTTTATTTTCCTTATCATACAGCAAAACATCCCAAAAATCAAGAAATCGTACTCACTTTTTCAAAATGGGAATAGGTTGTGAAATTTTTTCAAAGTTTCTCTAAAAAATACTTGAAAGTGTTTACAATAAGTGATAAAATGGAGTAAGCAGATGTATGAAAGCGAAATTTTCAATATAGAAAGGAAATAGAATGAACACAGATGATACAGTAACGATTTATGATGTTGCCCGTGAAGCTGGGGTTTCAATGGCAACTGTTAGCCGTGTAGTGAATGGCAATAAGAACGTCAAAGAGAATACTCGTAAAAAAGTTCTAGAGGTGATCGATCGTCTTGACTACCGTCCAAATGCGGTAGCGCGTGGCTTGGCCAGCAAGAAAACCACGACAGTTGGTGTTGTGATTCCAAATATCACCAATGGCTATTTTTCAACCCTAGCCAAGGGGATTGATGATATTGCAGAGATGTATAAGTACAATATCGTCCTAGCCAACAGTGATGAAGACGATGAAAAAGAAGTTTCAGTAGTTAATACTCTCTTTTCAAAACAAGTTGATGGTATTATCTTTATGGGCTATCACTTGACTGAAAAGATTCGTTCAGAATTTTCTCGTTCTCGGACACCAGTTGTCCTTGCAGGAACGGTGGATATCGAACACCAGTTGCCAAGTGTTAATATTGACTACAAACAAGCAACGATTGATGCAGTAACTCATTTGCTTCAGGAAAATGAAAAGATTGCCTTTATCAGTGGACCACTTGTTGATGATATCAACGGCAAAATTCGATTGATTGGTTACAAGGAAGCTTTGAAAAAGGCAGGAATCCCTTATAGCGAGGGCTTGGTATTTGAGTCTAAATACAGCTATAATGATGGCTATGCCTTGGCAGAGCGCTTGGTTTCTTCACAGGCTACAGCTGCAGTTGTGACAGGTGATGAATTGGCTGCGGGTGTGTTAAATGGCTTGGCAGATCACGGTATTTCTGTACCGGAAGAGTTTGAAATCATTACGACAGATGATTCTCAAATTGCACGATTCACTCGTCCAAACTTGACTACTATTGCCCAACCTCTTTATGACCTAGGCGCTATCAGCATGCGTATGTTGACCAAGATTATGCATAAGGAAGAGTTGGAAGAACGTGAAGTTCTCCTGCCTCACGGTTTGACAGAACGCCGTTCGACACGAAAACGCAAATAGAAAAAATCAGGGAATCAAGAAGATTTCCTGATTTTCAATTTTAACCCTCCATGTAATTGCGAAGTTCTTGTCCTTTTAGTCCCGCGTTGATAGCAATCAATAATTTGAGGCGAGCTTTTTGAGCATTGAGTTCTTTGACAAAGAAAACGCCAGATTCTTGTAATTGAACTCCTCCGCCCGGATAGGCGTAAACGGGCTCTGCAATTCCGTTAAAACAACGTGAAACCAAGGCGACTGGAATGCCTTTTTGGAGGAGACTTTCTAATTTTTGAGCTGTTTCTTTGGGTACATTACCTGCTCCAAAAGCTTGAACGACTAATCCATCTAGGTGATCTAGGTCAAGCATATCAATCAGCTCATCTGTCATACCTGCATAGGCCGAGATGATGGGAACCAGACCTTGAATATGTTCGAGATCAAAACGGACACGAGGCTCAGCTGTTTTGAAGTAGAGAATTTCTTGCTTCATGATGAGACCGAGAGGCCCGTGAGTAGGAGTTTGAAAGGTACCGACGTTGGTCGTATGGGTTTTGGTAACATACTTGGCTGCGTGAATCTCGTCGTTCATGACGACCAAAACACCCTTGTCGGCTGCTTTATCATCGCTGGCAACTCGTAAAGCACTCAGATAATTATAAACTCCATCACTACCGAGTTCGTTTGAACTACGCATAGCCCCTGTTAGAACAATGGGCATGTGTGGGATTTCCATGGTATCAAGGAAGTAGGCAGTTTCCTCTAGCGTATCTGTTCCATGTGTGATGACAATTCCATCGTAGTGGTCTGCTTCTTCTTTAATCTTATGGTAGAGTGCAAGCATATGCTTGGGTTTGATATGGGGACTCGGTAGGTTAAAAAAGTCTAGGGTATGAACCTCAATCCCTTCAAGTGGATTGGACACATGGTTCATGGGATTGTCTTGACTAGTTACAACTGCACCAGTGGCGTCTGCTTGCATGGAAATAGTCCCACCTGTATGTAAAACAAGGATTTTCTTAGGCATGAATTACTCACTCTTTCTGAAATGTGGTATAATCATTGTAACACAAAAGGGGAGAATGGGATAGGATGGAAGTCAAAGCTGTTTTTTTTGATATTGATGGAACGCTAGTCAACGATCGCAAGAGTGTTTTGAAATCCACTAAGGACGCGATTAGGATTGTGAAAGAGCAAGGGGTGCTTGTTGGAGTGGCGACAGGACGGGGGCCTTTCTTTGTCAAGGAATTGATGGAAGATTTAGATCTGGATTTTGCAATAACTTATAACGGACAATATATCTTTAATAAAGAAAAAGTCTTATTTGCTAGCCCGATTGCCAAGTCCAGCCTGCGTCAATTGATTGCCTATGCTAAAAAGGAGCGAAAAGAAATCGCTCTTGGAACCGAGCATGCTGTTGTTGGTTCGAAAATTATGTCATTTGGTCTCGGCTCCTTTTCCCAATTGGTTAGTCGTTTTATTCCGACTGTGCTGACAAGAACTGTTAGCCGTTCCTTTAATCGAATGGTCAGCAAGGCAGTTCCTCAAAAGGAAGATGACCTACTTCGTTTGATCAATGAGCCAATCTATCAAGTGTTAATGCTGATGACTCCTGAAGAATCTGAGAAAGCTGCAAGTGATTTTGAAGATTTGAAATTGACCCGAAGCAATCCTTTTGCAGCAGATATCATCAACCAAGGGAATTCCAAACTAGAAGGCATTCGCCGAGTCGGGAAAGAGTATGGTTTTGATCTCAACCAAGTCATGGCTTTCGGTGATTCAGACAATGACCTGGAAATGTTGGCGGGTGTTGGTATGTCTGTAGCCATGGGAAATGGCAGTAGCAGCGTCAAAGAAGTTGCCAAGCACATTACAGCAAGTAACCAGCAAGATGGCATCCACAAGGCGCTTGAACATTTTGGGGTCTTGGCTTCAGAAAAAGTTTTTGTCAGTCGAGATTACCATTTTAATAAGGTTAAGACCTTCCATCACATGATGGATGAACGGACTCAAGAAGAGCCTCGGGCATGGGATGTTGAAGGTGCAACCCACCGCGCAGACTTTAAAATTGAAGAATTAGTAGAGTTTGTTCGCGCAGCAAGTTCTTCGGAGGAAGAATTCCAGCAGTCACTTGCAAGCATGCATGAGGCACTTGATAAGGCAGCCGAAAAGGTGAGGCAAAAAACGCCTGCCCAAAAAGATCTAATCGGGCAGGTTGATGCCTTAATCGATACACTGTATTTTACTTACGGCAGTTTTGCCTTGATGGGAGTGGATCCAGAACGCATCTTTGATATTGTGCATGAGGCAAACATGGGGAAGGTTTTTCCTGATGGAAAAGCCCATTTTGATCCAGTTACACATAAAATCTTAAAACCGGATGACTGGGACGAAAAATATGCTCCAGAACCTGCTATCAGAAAGGAACTGCAGCGTCAGCTCAAGGCTTATGAGCGACATAAAGAGAAAAATAAGTAAGAAAAAAGGGAGCCTAGCAGGCTCCTTTTGTGTTCCTATAATGTTTTTTCTTGTTCTCTCACGACGAGCAAATCAACTTTTGCGTGGCGGAGGATGTATTCAGATGAAGAGCCAACCAAGAGGCGTTCAAAGGCATTAAGACCTGTTGCACCGACGAGAATCAGGTCAACATTTTCTGCGTCTGGAATGGTACGGGCAAGGAGGGTTTTCGGATTTCCCATTTCGATGACGATGTGAATATCCGTCACGCCCGCATCTCTTGCACGCTTTTCGTACTCTTTCATCAAACTTTCAGCATCGACTTGGAGTTCTTCGTAAACTTCAGCATCAAAGGTAGACACGCTTTGAAGAGCGCGTGTGTCAATAACATGGGCAATGGTGAGCTTGGAATCATTGCGTAGAGCAGTGTAAACACCTTTAACAAAAGCCAAGTCTGCCTCTTTAGAACCATCAATTGCAACCATAACATTTTGGTAACGTTGTGCCATAATGAAACCTCCTGAAATTTTCTTACTTTTATTGTAATCCTTTTCACTAAAGAAGTAAAGTAAAAATCATATTTAAATAAATATTATCGGAGATTCGATTTGGTGGAGATATGTTAAAATAAAAGAAAACGGGATATTAGGAAACATAGTGAAGGGATGAGAAAGTATGAAATATTTTGTTCAAGCTTCTAAAAAAATAACTCTTCTTTATCATGGAATTATCCTTGCGTCACTTGTAGGAGAAGTAGTGATGCTTTGGCAGCTGGAAAGAGTCATGCCTGTTCTCTATCCATATTTTGTTGGCTTTCTTCTCTTTCACTTAGTCTACCACATCATTTTATTTGTGATTGCAAAGAGAAGTGGTCGCTTGGACTATTTGGTCACGTGGTGACTCTTTCTCATGTTTAATCTTTTGTATGATTCCTTTTTAGCATTGGTCTTCCTAGGTTTGTCTTTTGGTATGTGAAAAATGATTCTTCCTTCTAGTTATTTAGACGGTGAGAACCTAGTCGTTGTGAGTTTTTTCTTTGTTTGCTCATTTCAAGAAACTTGTCGCAATCCCTTTCTAGTGGTATAATGTTACTATCTCGATGAATTGAGGAAACAAGATGAAAGAATATAACAAGTCTAGCAAGCTAGAGCATGTTGCTTATGATATCCGTGGTCCTGTTTTAGAAGAAGCCATGCGGATGCGAGCAAACGGAGAAAAGATTTTACGTCTGAATACAGGAAATCCCGCAGAATTTGGCTTTACAGCGCCAGATGAAGTCATTCATGACTTGATTATGAATGCGCGTGATAGTGAGGGATATTCTGACTCTAAAGGGATTTTCTCAGCCCGTAAGGCCATCATGCAGTATTGTCAACTGAAGAACTTCCCCAATGTGGACATTGATGATATCTACCTTGGAAATGGTGTCAGTGAGCTGATTGTTATGTCCATGCAGGGGCTTTTAGACAATGGAGATGAGGTCTTGGTTCCTATGCCAGATTATCCTCTCTGGACAGCTGCGGTCAGCCTAGCTGGGGGAAATGCCGTTCACTATATCTGTGATGAAGCTGCAGAGTGGTACCCAGATATTGACGATATTAAATCAAAAATCACTTCGAACACCAAGGCTATCGTCCTTATCAATCCAAATAACCCAACTGGAGCCCTTTATCCTAAGGAACTCTTGCTGGAGATTATTGAGATTGCTCGTCAAAACGACTTGATCATCTTTGCAGATGAGATTTATGACCGCATGGTGATGGACGGGCATGTACACACGCCTGTGGCAAGCTTGGCACCAGATGTCTTCTGTGTCAGCATGAATGGTCTGTCAAAATCGCATCGTATCGCTGGTTTTCGTGTGGGCTGGATGGTCTTGTCTGGTCCTAAGACACATGTTAAAGGCTATATCGAAGGTCTCAATATGCTGTCCAATATGCGCCTTTGCTCTAACGTTTTGGCCCAGCAAGTCGTACAAACATCACTAGGTGGGCACCAGTCAGTGGACGAATTACTCCTTCCTGGTGGTCGCATCTATGAGCAAAGAAACTTTATCTATAATGCCATTCAAGATATCCCAGGTTTATCTGCGGTCAAGCCGAAGGCGGGTCTTTATATCTTCCCTAAAATTGACCGCAATATGTACCGCATCGATGATGATGAACAGTTCGTTCTTGATTTCTTGAAACAAGAAAAGGTTCTCTTGGTTCATGGTCGCGGCTTTAATTGGCAAGAACCAGACCATTTCCGTATCGTTTACCTCCCACGAGTGGACGAATTAGCACAAATCCAAGAAAAGATGACACGTTTCTTGAAACAGTATCGTAGATAAGGCTTTCATAGGGAAAAGCTCGAAAACATTTGCTTGGAGCTATTGACAAAAGTGGCAGAATCAGATAGAATAGTAAAGTATGTTTAGTAACTGATCACTTTATAGCCGGCTAAACGAATACAAAATCTATGAGGAGGTATTCATCGTGAAACGTACTTATCAACCAAGTAAACTTCGTCGTGCGCGCAAACACGGATTCCGTAACCGTATGTCAACTAAAAACGGTCGTCGCGTATTGGCAGCTCGTCGTCGTAAAGGACGCAAAGTTTTGGCTGCATAATCCAAACGAATTCAATAAAGAAGTCAGTAGGAACTCGAGTCTACTGGCTTTTCTTTTTCCTATAATATCAGTCTGTAAATGCTTTATATTTTTTCTGAAATAGTGTATAATATTTCACGTACTATAAAAAATGGAGAACAGTTATGAAGAAATCAAAAGCCCTCCTATTAGGAGTTGGAATTTTGAGCGCAAGCTTTTTGATGGTGGCTTGTAGTTCGGCACAATCAAATACAGATAAAACCTACTCATATGTATTTGCCAGCAATCCAGATACATTAGACTATATCACTTCGACACGTGGCTCGACCTCTAGTATTACAACAAACTTGATCGATGGTTTGTTGGAAAATGATAAGTACGGAAACCTCGTCCCTTCTATGGCAGAGTCATGGACAGTATCAAAAGATGGTTTGACTTATACCTACAAAATCCGCCAAGGAGCTAAGTGGTATACTTCTGAGGGAGAAGAATATGCTGAAGTGACAGCTCATGACTTTGTGACCGGTCTGAAGTATGCAGCTGATAAAAAGGCTGAAAACTTGTACTTGGTCCAAGACTCGATCAAAGGTTTGGCAGATTATGTCGAAGGGAAAACATCTGACTTTGAGACGGTTGGAGTCAAGGCAGTGGACGACTATACTCTCCAATACACCTTGAACAAGCCGGAGTCTTATTGGAATTCAAAGACAACAGGGGGAATTTTGAGCCCTGTCAATGAAGCCTTTTTGAAATCTAAGGGAGATGACTTTGGAAGTGTTACCCCATCTAGTATCCTGTCAAATGGGCCATACTTGTTCAAGTCTTTCACATCAAAATCTTTAATTGAGTTTGAAAAGAACCCTAATTACTGGGATAAGGACAATGTGAAAATTGAGAAGGTAAAACTTTCCTTCTATGATGGTTCAGACCAAGATAGTTTGGCTCGAGGATTCTTAGAAGGCAACTACACAGATGGCCGTATCTTCCCGACAAGTTCTGTCTTTGACCAGTTGAAAAAAGGGAATGAAGATAAGATTACCTATACTCCTCAGGATGCTGTGACTTTCTACTATCTCTTCAATGTCAACCGTCAAAGTTACAATCAAACCATGAAACAGACGGATAAAGAAAAAACCGATTCGCGTGCAGCTATGCAAAACAAGGACTTCCGTCAGGCGATTAACTTTGCCTTTGACCGTCATGCCTACGCCGCACAGACAAATGGAGAAGATGGAGCTGACCGTATCCTTCGAAACACAGTCACACCAAGCAATTTTGTTCAAATTGGTGGGAAAAACTTCGGAGATGCTGTCAATGAAAAGATGGTCAACTATGGCACAGAGTGGGCTAATGTCAATCTAAACGACGCTCAGCCTGCCTTCTTGAATGCTGATAAAGCCAAGGCAGAATTTGCCAAAGCCAAAGAAAGCTTACAGGCAGAAGGTGTGACTTTCCCAATCCATCTAGACATGCCAGTGGACCAGACTGCTAAGTTGGACGTACAACAAGCCAGTTCTTTCAAGCAGACGGTTGAGGAGACACTTGGATCAGATAATATTGTTATCGATGTGATTCAACTTTCTCCAGACGAGAAAGACAATGCAACCTTCTTTGCTGACACAGCTGAACAAAAGGACTATGACATCGACATCTCAGGTTGGAGTGGAGATTATTCAGATCCGAAAACCTATCTTGACCTCTTGGATCCAGACTCTGGTTCTCAGTTAAAAAATCTTGGCTTAACTCCAGGAAAAGACAATGATGTCAAGGAAAAAATCGGTCTCTCTACCTACAAGAAGTTGTTGGATGAGGCAGATAAAGAAGTTGAAAACACTCAGGTTCGCTATGAGAAATTTGCCGAAGTTCAAGCATGGCTAACAGATAGTGCTCTCTTTCTGCCGGTTCAAAGTGGAGGAGCTAATCCAATCTTCCGTAAGACTGTACCGTTCACAGGAGCCTTCTCATTTGTCGGACACAAAGGGGATGCGGACAACTACAAATACCTTGAGTTGCAAAAAGATCCCGTGACTGCGAAACAGTACCAAGAGCTTTATGAAAAATGGCAAAAAGAAAAAGTTGAGTCCAACAAAAAAGCCCAAGAAGATTTAGCTAACCACATTCAATAATATTCCTAGTCATGCTTTTTAGTTAAGCATAGTGGCTGGATTCAGAAAAAGGCCCCACCAGACGCTTTTTAGTTCTGGTAGGGCCTTTTCTTTATTCTTTTAAGTGATAGGAGTAGCTAGCGACAACGACGTCTTCATGCCATCTGAGAGCGTATTTTAGTTTGAGGCTCATCTGATTGTGCAGGATATTTTGCCAAGGCTTGTTAGGGATAAACTGTGGGACAAGGACTGTAACGGTGTAGTTTTTTTGCTTAGCTTCTTGGGCGATTCGTTTGACATACTTAACACTAGGGGTGATGATGTCGCGGTAACTGGTATTGATATTCTTCAGAGTGATATTTGGGAAGTAGTCGGCAAATTCCTGAAGGATTTCTTGGTCTTTTTCGGCCGTTTCTTTAGTAGAAATGTGCATGGCCAACACTTCGTCACCGATACTTTGAGCGTAGTTAATGGCTCCGACACTTACTCGAGTAACATTTCCTACTAGGACAAGGACAAGGTTACCGTCATAAGTGCGCTTTTCAATTCCTTCGTAGAGTCGTAGTTGTTTTGCCACTTTTTGGTAATGGCTGTGAATGGATAAAAAGAGGAAAGTTAAGACTAGGATAATTGGGAAGAATGGCCAGATATCACCCAGTCTGAAGAGGAGTAAAATGAGGACAATAGCATAACAAATGATGGCCCCAAGGATATTAGCAAAGGCAGATTTTAAGAAGTTTGCTCCTTTTTCCTTTTTCCAATGGCGAATCATCCCAGTCTGAGAAAGGGCAAAGGGAACGAAGACTCCGATAGTATAAAGAGGAATCAAGCGTTCAGTATTGCCGTTAAAAATGAGAAGAAGGATCATAGCCCCAAAGGCCAGAGTTAAGATACCGTTGGAGTAGCCAAGGCGATCCCCTTTTTCCATAAAGAGATGAGGCATGTACTTGTTTTTGGCCATATTGTAGGACAGCATAGGGAAGGCTGAAAAACCAGTATTTGCAGCTACGGCTAGAATCAAGGCTGTTGAGAACTGGAAGAGATAGTAGCTAGCATGACCAAAGAATGAATCACCAAGAATGCCCTTGGCCATTTGCGAGAGGATGGTTTCTCCGTGTTGAGGCGTGATACCCATCCAGTAGTTTAGGAAGGTAATGCCTGCAAAAAGAAATCCTAAAATGAGCGACATGATGGTCAAGGTCTGAGCAGCATTCTTTTCTTTCGGAGTTTTGAAAAATGGTACCGCATTTGAAATAGCTTCAACCCCTGTCAGAGAGGCAGAGCCACTGGTAAAGGCTCTCAATAGGAGAACGATGGAAAGGCTCGGAACAGTTTGTCCAATGGTTGAAGTCGCCTGATAGTTTAGGGAACCTGTAAATAGTTGAAAGAACCCATAAAGCAAGAGAAAGACGGTACTGAAGATAAAGAGGTAGACGGGAATCATCAGAGAGCTGGCAGATTCTTTTAATCCTCTTAAATTCAAGAGCATGAGCAGGCAGACTAGGAAAATAGAGATATGAAGATTGTAGGGATGGAGGGCAGGGATGGCTGCTGTAATTGCATCAGCTCCAGAAGCAACGGATACGGCTACTGTCAGCATATAGTCAACAAGGAGGCTGCCCCCTGCAATCAAGCCTAGTTCAGGGGAGAGATTTTCCCGAGTGACCATATAAGCTCCTCCGCCTTGAGGATAGGCATGAATGATTTGACGATAGGAAATGGTCAAACTAGCGAGCAGTAAGAGGACAAAAATACCGATAGGGAGGCTCCACCAAATGGCGAGAGGAGAGAGGCTGACTAAAACGAGAATGACTTGTTCGGGTCCATAGGCAATAGAAGACAGAGCGTCACTTGACAACATGGCCAAGGCCTGCATTTTTCCAAGTAATCCCCCTTCACCATCTGTGAGAGACTTGAGTGGTCGACCGATAAAGGTATATTTTAATTTTCTAAACATTTTCTTTTCCTTTGCTGAAAATTTCAATAAGTGTTATTATACTGCTTTGAAAAAAGGCAGTCAAGGGAGAATGATCGGTATTAGAATATTTTTACAAGCCGGGGGATGCTATTTTTGGTATAATAGATGGAAGAAAATGAGGTTAGAAAAGATGATTTTTGATACGCATACACATTTAAATGTAGAGGAATTTGCAGGACGTGAGGCAGAAGAAATCGCCTTGGCTGCTGAGATGGATGTGACACAGATGAATATTGTTGGTTTTGACAAGCCGACCATTGAACGGGCCCTAGAGTTGGTGGAGGAGTATGAGCAACTCTACGCAACTATTGGCTGGCATCCGACGGAAGCAGGGACTTACACAGATGAGGTCGAAGCTTACTTGCTTGAAAAACTAAAACATCCCAAGGTTGTTGCCTTGGGGGAGATTGGTCTGGACTACCATTGGATGACAGCATCTAAGGAAGTGCAGGAACAGGTTTTTCGTCGTCAGATTCAGCTATCTAAGAATTTGAACTTGCCTTTTGTGGTCCACACTCGTGATGCGCTAGAAGATACTTATGAGATTATCAGGAGCGAGGGCGTTGGTCCTCGTGGTGGGATTATGCATTCATTTTCAGGCTCTCTCGAGTGGGCTGAGAAATTTGTCGAGCTTGGTATGACCATTTCTTTCTCAGGAGTGGTGACTTTTAAAAAAGCTACGGATGTCCAAGAAGCTGCTAGAGAGCTTCCTTTGGATAAGATTTTGGTAGAGACGGATGCCCCCTACCTGGCTCCTGTTCCTAAACGTGGCCGTGAGAATAAAACAGCCTACACACGCTATGTGGTGGACTTTATTGCCGACTTGCGTGGGATGACGACAGAAAAGCTAGCGGTGGCAACGACTGCCAATGCAGAGCGAATTTTTGGATTGGAAAAACAATCATGAAAGAAAAAATTTCACAAGTTATCGTGGTCGAAGGTCGTGATGATACGGTCAATCTCAAACGTTACTTTGACGTGGAAACCTATGAGACACGAGGTTCCGCAATAAATGACCAGGATATAGAACGCATTCAGCGCCTGCATGAATTGCATGGAGTGATTGTCTTTACCGATCCAGATTTTAATGGGGAGCGCATTCGTCGCATGATTATGACGGCCATTCCAACAGTCCAGCATGCTTTTCTCAAGCGAGATGAAGCGGTTCCCAAATCCAAGACCAAGGGGCGTTCTCTGGGAATTGAACACGCCAGCTATGAAGACCTGAAAACAGCGCTGGCTCAGGTAACAGAGCAATTTGAAAACGAGAACGAGTTTGACATCAGTCGTGGTGACTTGATTCGCCTAGGTTTCTTAGCGGGAGCAGACAGTCGTAGGCGCAGAGAGTATCTAGGCGAACAGCTCCGCATCGGCTATTCCAACGGCAAACAACTCCTCAAGCGCTTAGAGTTGTTTGGGATAACCTTGGCAGAAGTGGAAGAAGTGATGGCTAAGTATTCAGACTAACGGAGTCAGAAATGAAAAAAGTGATTATTACGGGTGGCAATAGTGGTATTGGCTACCAGTCTGCTAAACAGTTAGCTGAAAAGGGCTGGTCGGTAACTCTCTTTTGTAGACGGAAAGAAGCTGCTGAGCAGGCCTGTGAGAAAATCCGTCAACAAACGGGAAATCCGCATGTAGATTATATATTGATTGATCTATCTGATTTGGAGAGTATCAAGAAAGCGGTAGAACAGTATATCCAAAGGGAAGAGACTCTAGATGTTTTAATTAACAATGCGGCTGATTTTGACTTATCGGTCAAAAAGCCAATCCTGACTAGGGAGGGATTAGAAAAGCAATTTGTGACCAACGTGGTTGCTCCCTTTTTACTTTCTACCTTGTTGAGGGGCTTGTTGGAAAAGTCAAAAAGTGGTCGAATTATTAATATTTCTTCTCAAGGGCTGATGCTTTATCCCTTCATGAAGCTTGATTTTGAAAATTTAGCTGGTCAAAAACATTACAGCCCTGCCAAGACTTATTATCAGAATAAATTAGCCTTGTTGATGCTGTCGCTTTATATGCGGAAACATTGGAAAGGTATTAAGGTTCAGGCAATCCGTGTGACCAATGTCAAAGTTGATATGCGGCGCTATGATCACCTCAGCGCTTTTATGAAAAATTTGTATAAAATCAAGTCAAGATTTTCGATTAGTCCTGAAAAAATGGCGAAAGTCTATACAGCTTTATCTACAGAAGATGGCCATGATGGTTTTCTGTATGACGAGAAATGTAGGGAAGTAAAAGCAAATAGATCTGCTTACGAAGAAGAGGAGCAAGTAAAACTCTATTCTTTGCTTGAGCACCTGACTTTTTCAAGAGACAATCTATAAAGAATTAGAAAAATAAATTTTATGCTTACTTCAATAGTGGAAAGAAATTTAGATATCGAAATCTGTTTGCAGAGTCCTGAAAAGTGATAACAATAACCCGATAACCCGAAAATATAAGGGGAATGTGTTACAATAGAGGTACTTAGATTTATTTTGATAGCGTTCAAATAGAAACTTAAAGGACAGATCGAAATGAAAATACAAGTTGACAGAGAGTCTGTGTGTATGGGGGATGATGTTTTTTCTCATCAGATGGATCTTGATATCCCGGAGGATATGACAGTTGAGGAGCTTTGTAGTTTTCTTCAAAAGGACAGATATCTGTCTGGATTGGATACGGAATGGCTTCTTCGACATGGTGGAAAGACAATAACAAGTTATAATACGGAAACAAAAGAACTGACGAATCCAAATGTTTATTTAAAAGACCTGATTCATCAGGGTTCTAGAGGAAATGATTTTGTTTGGATATATCATCGTTCATATTAGAAAAGAGAATAAATGAGAATTGCAGATTATAGCGTGACCAAGGCAGTGCTGGAGCGTCACGGTTTTACCTTTAAAAAGTCCTTCGGGCAAAATTTCCTGACGGATACCAATATCCTTCAAAAAATCGTGGATACAGCTGAAATTGATGATCAGGTTAATGTCATCGAAATCGGGCCAGGGATTGGTGCCTTGACAGAATTTTTGGCTGAGC
Source organism: Streptococcus sp. M143 (assembly GCF_000162495.1). Lineage (NCBI taxonomy): Bacteria > Bacillati > Bacillota > Bacilli > Lactobacillales > Streptococcaceae > Streptococcus > Streptococcus sp. M143. Next base: position 280,023 of record NZ_GG730093.1, read on the forward strand.
GTGCAGCTCAAGTCATGGCATTTGAGATCGATCACCGTTTGGTACCGATTTTGGCAGATACCCTGCGTGATTTTGACAATGTAACAGTAGTCAACGAGGACATTCTCAAAGTTGACTTGGCCCAGCATATCCAGAATTTCAAAAATCCTGAATTGCCGATTAAGGTAGTTGCCAATTTGCCCTACTATATCACAACGCCTATTCTCATGCATTTAATCGAGAGTGGCATTCCTTTTAGTGAATTTGTCGTCATGATGCAAAAAGAAGTGGCGGATCGCATCTCAGCACAGCCCAATACCAAGGCTTACGGTAGTTTGTCGATTGCTGTTCAATATTACATGACAGCAAAGGTTGCCTTTATCGTGCCTCGTACGGTCTTTGTACCAGCACCAAACGTGGACTCAGCTATCTTGAAAATGGTGCGCCGTCCAGACCCTGCCGTAGCAGTGGAAGATGAACAGTTTTTCTTTAAGGTTTCCAAGGCTAGCTTCACTCATCGTCGCAAGACCTTATGGAACAATTTGACAGGCTACTTTGGGAAGACCGAAGAAATCAAGGACAAACTGACCAAGGCTTTGGACCAGGCAGGCTTATCTCCATCTGTGCGTGGGGAAGCTCTCAGCTTAGAAGAGTTTGCCAGCCTAGCAGATGCGCTTAAAGGACAGGGACTCTAAGATGCAGGGACAAATCATTAAAGCCTTAGCAGGATTCTACTATGTAGAGAGTGATGGTCAAGTCTATCAGACACGTGCGCGTGGGAATTTCCGTAAAAAAGGTCACACACCCTACGTCGGAGACTGGGTAGATTTTTCTGCTGAGGAAAATTCCGAAGGTTATATCCTCAAGATCCACGAACGGAAAAATAGTCTGGTCCGTCCGCCTATTGTTAATATTGACCAAGCAGTGGTTATCATGTCGGTCAAGGAGCCGGATTTTAATAGCAATTTGCTGGATCGCTTCTTGGTTCTTTTGGAGCACAAGGGTATCCATCCCATCGTCTATATTTCTAAAATGGATTTGCTAGAAGATAGGGAAGAATTAAGTTTTTACCAACAAACCTATCGTGCTATTGGTTACGACTTTGTGACTAGTAAGGAAGAGCTATTGCCTTTGTTGACAGGCAAAGTGACAGTTTTTATGGGGCAGACAGGTGTTGGGAAGTCAACCCTCCTCAATAAAATCGCACCGGACCTCAATCTTGAAACAGGAGAAATCTCAGACAGTCTTGGTCGCGGTCGTCATACCACTCGGGCTGTTAGTTTTTACAACCTCAATGGAGGTAAAATCGCAGACACGCCAGGATTTTCATCGCTGGATTATGAAGTGTCAACGGCTGAAGACCTCAATCAGGCCTTTCCAGAGATTGCCAGTGTCAGTCGAGACTGTAAGTTCCGTACTTGTACCCATACCCATGAGCCGTCCTGTGCGGTCAAGCCAGCTGTAGAAGAGGGTATCATTGCAACCTTCCGTTTTGACAACTACCTGCAATTCCTCAGCGAAATTGAAAATCGCAGAGAAACCTATAAAAAAGTCAGCAAAAAAATTCCAAAATAAGGAGAAACCTATGTCTCAATACAAGATTGCTCCGTCAATTCTGGCAGCAGATTATGCCAACTTTGAACGTGAAATCAAGCGCCTAGAAGCAACTGGTGCAGAATATGCCCATATCGATATCATGGATGGGGACTTTGTACCACAAATCAGTTTTGGTGCAGGTGTGGTTGAAGCTCTTCGGCCTCATAGCAAGATGGTCTTTGACTGCCACTTGATGGTGGCGAATCCTGAACACCACTTAGAAGATTTTGCGCGTGCAGGTGCAGACATCATCAGTATCCATGTAGAAGCAACGCATCATATTCATGGCGCTCTCCAAAAGATTCGTTCGCTCGGTGTCAAACCTTCGGTTGTCATCAATCCTGGGACACCTGTGGAGGCGATCAAGCACATCCTTCATCTAGTTGACCAAGTCTTGGTTATGACAGTTAACCCTGGCTTCGGTGGGCAAGCATTTCTACCTGAAACCATGGACAAGGTTCGTGAGTTGGTTGCCCTTCGTCAGGAAAAAGGTTTGAGCTTTGAGATTGAAGTCGATGGCGGTATTGATGACCAGACTATTGCTCAAGCCAAAGAAGCTGGTGCGACCGTTTTTGTAGCAGGATCCTATGTCTTTAAGGGAGATGTCAATGAACGAGTGCAAACTCTCAGAAAACAACTGGACTAGGGTTGCCGTTTTTGCCGGCGGAGATCGTGGGCATTATCGGACGGATTTTGATAGCTTTGTCGGTGTGGATCGAGGATCGCTCTGGGTCTTGGAAGAAGACCTGCCCCTCACTCTAGCAGTTGGAGATTTTGATTCGGTAACCGCAGACGAACGTCAGTTGATTCAAAAACGTGCCCAGCATTTTATCCAAGCCCGACCAGAAAAAGATGATACAGATCTGGAATTGGCTCTCTTGACCATCTTTGAGCAAAATCCTCAGGCTCAGGTGACTATTTTTGGGGCTTTGGGTGGTCGAATTGACCATATGCTGGCTAATGTCTTTCTGCCTAGCAATCCAAAGTTGGCACCCTATATGCGCCAGATAGCGATTGAGGATGGGCAAAACTTGATTGCCTATTGTCCAGAAGGGACCAGTCAACTTGAACCGCGTTCGGACTACGATTATCTAGCCTTTATGCCAGTTCGGGATAGCCAGCTGACCATTATCGGAGCCAAGTACGAATTGACAGAGGAAATTTTTTTCTTTAAAAAAGTGTACGCTTCTAACGAATATATAGATAGGGAAGTTTCGGTGACTTGCCCAGATGGTTATGTCGTCGTGCTACATAGCAAGGACAGGAGGTAGGATGGAGACTGTATTATTACTATTATTAATTGTCAACCTAGCTGGACTCTTTCTGATTTGGCAAAGGCAGGATAAGCATGAAAAACATCTAAGTAAGAGTTTGGAGGATCAGGCAGATCACTTGTCAGATCAGTTAGATTATCGTTTTGACCAAGCCAGACAAGCCAGCCAGTTAGACCAAAAAGACTTGGAAGTGGCTGTCAGCGACCGTTTGCAAGAAGTGCGAATGGAGTTGCACCAAGGCTTGACGCAAGTTAGACAGGAGATGAACGAGAATCTCCTCCAAACCAGAGATAAGACCGACCAACGCCTCCAAGCCCTGCAGGAATCAAATGAGCAACGTTTAGAACAAATGCGCCAGACAGTCGAGGAAAAACTAGAAAAGACCTTACAGACCCGCTTGCAAGCATCCTTCGAGACAGTTTCCAAGCAACTGGAGTCTGTCAATCGTGGCCTTGGAGAAATGCAGACAGTTGCCCGTGATGTCGGAGCTCTCAACAAGGTTCTCTCTGGGACCAAGACGCGAGGGATTCTGGGCGAATTGCAACTGGGGCAAATCATCGAAGACATCATGACTCCTGCCCAGTACGAACGAGAATACGCAACGGTTGAAAACTCTAGCGAGCGAGTAGAGTACGCCATCAAGTTACCTGGCCAAGGCGACCAAGAATATGTCTACCTACCGATTGACTCCAAGTTTCCACTGGCGGATTATTATCGCCTAGAAGAAGCCTATGAAGCAGGCGATAAGGACGAAATCGAACGTTGTCGCAAGTCACTCCTAGCTAGCGTCAAGCGCTTTGCCAAGGATATCAAGAGCAAGTATCTAGCGCCACCTCGGACGACCAATTTTGGAGTTTTGTTTGTTCCGACAGAGGGACTCTACTCAGAAATCGTCCGCAATCCGGTCTTCTTTGATGACTTGAGACGGGAGGAGCAGATTATTGTCGCAGGTCCAAGTACCCTATCAGCTCTGCTTAACTCTCTATCAGTTGGCTTCAAAACTCTCAATATCCAAAAGAGTGCTGACCATATCAGCAAGACCCTAGCTAGTGTCAAGACCGAGTTTGGCAAGTTCGGAGGCATTCTGGTCAAGGCACAAAAACATCTCCAACATGCCTCTGGCAATATTGATGAATTATTAAACCGTCGTACTACAGCTATCGAGCGGACGCTCCGTCACATTGAGTTATCAGAAGGTGAGCCTGCGCTTGATCTACTCCATTTCCAAGAAGATGAGGAAGAATATGAAGATTAGTCACATGAAAAAAGATGAGCTGTTTGAAGGCTTTTACCTGATCAAGTCAGCTGACCTGAGACAGACGCGTGCTGGGAAAAACTACCTAGCCTTTACCTTCCAAGACGATAGTGGCGAGATTGAAGGAAAACTCTGGGATGCCCAACCTCATAACGTTGAGGCCTTTACCGCAGGGAAAGTCGTCCACATGCAGGGACGTCGAGAAGTCTACAACAACACTCCTCAAGTCAATCAAATCACTCTCCGCCTGCCTCAACCTGGGGAACCCAATGATCCAGCTGATTTCAAGGTCAAGTCGCCAGTTGATGTCAAGGAAATCCGTGACTACATGTCGCAAATGATTTTCAAGATTGAAAATCCTGTCTGGCAGCGTATCGTTCGTAGTCTTTACACCAAGTACGATAAGGAATTCTACTCCTATCCAGCTGCCAAGACCAACCACCATGCCTTTGAGACGGGTTTGGCCTATCATACAGCAACCATGGTGCGTTTGGCAGATGCCATTAGCGACATCTACCCTCAGCTCAACAAGAGCCTCCTCTATGCGGGGATTATGCTGCACGACTTGGCCAAGGTTTTAGAACTCAGCGGTCCGGATCAGACGGAGTACACAGTGCGAGGCAATCTCCTTGGCCATATAGCCCTCATCGATAGCGAAATTACCAAGACTGTCATGGAACTGGGCATCGATGATACTAGAGAAGAAGTGGTGCTACTGCGCCATGTCATCCTCAGTCACCATGGCTTGCTGGAGTATGGAAGTCCAGTCCGTCCACGCATTATGGAGGCAGAAATTATCCATATGATTGACAATCTAGATGCCAGCATGATGATGATGTCAACAGCTCTAGCTTTGGTGGACAAAGGAGAGATGACCAATAAAATCTTCGCTATGGACAATCGTTCCTTCTATAAACCAGATTTAGATTAATGATTTAAGAAAAACGAGCATTTTTTACGCAAGAATGTTCGTTTTTTTATGTGAATATGGTATAATGGATAAAATATCAAAATTAAATGGAATGGTAAATAAAAATGAAATTAAGAAGAAGTGATCGGATGGTTGTCATTTCCAACTATTTGATTAATAATCCATACAAACTAACAAGTCTCAATACCTTTGCAGAAAAGTACGAATCTGCTAAATCATCGATTTCAGAGGACATCGTGATTATTAAGCGCGCCTTTGAGGAAATTGAAATCGGTCATATTCAGACTGTGACTGGAGCAGGTGGTGGCGTTATCTTTACACCATCAATCTCAAGCCATGAAGCCAAAGAAATGATCGCAGATTTGCGTGACAAACTTTCAGAAAGCGACCGTATCTTGCCAGGTGGCTACATCTACCTGTCTGATTTGCTCAGTACACCTGCCATTTTGAAAAATATTGGGCGTATCATTGCCAAGAGCTTTATGGACCAAAAAATCGATGCCGTTATGACAGTAGCAACTAAAGGTGTTCCGCTTGCAAATGCAGTTGCCAACGTCCTCAATGTTCCATTTGTCATTGTGCGCCGTGACTTGAAAATTACCGAAGGTTCAACGGTCAGTGTCAACTATGTTTCAGGTTCAAGTGGTGACCGTATTGAGAAAATGTTCCTTTCAAAACGCAGCCTCAAGGCAGGCAGTCGTGTTTTGATCGTGGATGACTTCTTGAAAGGCGGCGGAACTGTCAACGGAATGATCAGTCTCTTGCGTGAGTTCGATTCTGAACTAGCTGGTGTCGCAGTCTTTGCAGACAATGCCCAAGAAGAACGTGAAAAGCAGTTCGATTACAAGTCACTCTTGAAAGTAACCAATATTGATGTCAAGAACCAATCCATCGATGTTGAGATTGGAAATATCTTTGACGAAGACAAATAAGAGATAGAACTAAAGGTTGGAACGATTGTCCCAGCCTTTCTTTGCAAACAGAATAGAAAGAAGCTTATGAAAACACCATTTATCAGCCGTGAAGATTTAGAAACAATTGTTGCAGAGTTCCCGACTCCCTTTCACTTGTATGATGAGAAGGGGATTCGTGAAAAAGCCCGAGCAGTCAACAAAGCCTTTTCTTGGAATAAGGGTTTTAAAGAATATTTTGCCGTCAAGGCTACCCCAACACCAGCCATATTGAAAATTCTCAAAGAGGAAGGTTGTGGTGTGGACTGTTCTAGTTATGTGGAGCTCCTGATGAGCCATAAACTTGGGTTTGCAGGCTCTGAGATGATGTTCTCATCGAACAACACGCCAGACAAGGAATATGCTTATGCGCGTGAATTAGGCGCAACAATTAACTTGGATGCCATTGAAGATATTGAACATCTAGAGCGTGCAGCAGGCATCCCAGAAATCATCTCTTGTCGTTATAATCCAGGCGGAGTCTTTGAATTGGGAACAGACATCATGGACAATCCTGGGGAAGCCAAGTTTGGTATGACCAAGGCTCAGCTTTTTGAAGCCTTTGCTGTTTTGAAAGAAAAAGGAGCCAAGACTTTTGGGATTCACTCTTTCCTAGCTTCCAATACCGTCACCCATCTCTACTATCCAGAGTTGGCTCGTCAGCTTTTTGAATTGGCCGTTGAAATCAAGGAGAAATCAGGTATTTCACTGGACTTTATCAATCTTTCTGGCGGAATCGGAGTCAACTACCGCCCAGATCAGGAGCCAAATGACATTGCTGTGATTGGTGAGGGAGTTCGTAAGGTTTATGAGGAAGTCCTCACACCTGCAGGTCTTGGTCAGGTCAAGATTTTCACTGAATTGGGCCGTTTTATGCTGGCGCCTCACGGAGTTCTCGTCACAAAAGTCACTCATAAAAAGAAAACCTACCGTACCTATCTTGGTGTAGATGCCTCAGCAGTCAATCTCATGCGTCCTGCCATGTATGGAGCCTACCACCATATTACCAATCTGACCCATCCAGATGGCCCAGTGGAGGTCGTAGATGTGGTTGGATCTCTCTGTGAAAACAATGATAAATTTGCAGTGAACCGCGAACTACCTCATACAGAAATCGGTGATTTGCTGGTGATTCATGATACAGGTGCACATGGATTCTCCATGGGTTATCAGTACAATGCCAAATTACGCTCTGCAGAAATCCTCTATACTGAAGAAGGCAAAGCCCGCCAAATCCGCCGTGCAGAGCGCCCTGAGGACTATTTTGCAACCTTGTATGGCTTTGATTTTGAACCCGATCATTAAAAAAATGAAAATGAAAGTGAAAAACAGATTGCTTTCTAAAAAATAGACAAAAATCTTGTTTTTCCCTCAAGTCGTGATATAATAAAACTATAAAACGGTTTCAAGGAAGGTGACGATATGTCTGAAGAAACAATTGACTATGGACAAGTGACAGGAATGGTGCATTCGACAGAGAGTTTTGGGGCGGTAGATGGCCCTGGGATTCGTTTTATTGTCTTTTTGCAGGGCTGTCACATGCGTTGCCAGTACTGCCATAACCCTGATACATGGGCTATGGAGACCAATAAATCACGCGAACGGACAGTAGACGATGTCTTGACAGAAGCCCTTCGTTATCGTGGTTTCTGGGGAGACAAGGGAGGAATCACTGTTAGTGGTGGAGAGGCACTCTTGCAGATTGATTTCTTGATTGCCTTTTTTACCAAGGCTAAGGAAAAAGGAATCCACTGCACCTTGGACACCTGTGCCCTTCCTTTCCGTAATACACCACGTTATCTCGAAAAGTTTAATAAACTCATGGCGGTGACAGACTTAGTTCTCTTGGATATCAAGGAAATCAATGAAGAACAGCACAAGATTGTAACCAGCCAAACCAATAAAAACATCTTGGCCTGTGCCCGGTACCTATCAGATATTGGGAAGCCTGTTTGGATTCGCCACGTATTGGTTCCAGGATTGACAGATAGAGACGAGGATTTGATTGAACTCGGTAAATTCGTCAAAACCCTTAAAAACGTTGACAAGTTTGAAATCCTACCTTATCATACGATGGGAGAATTCAAGTGGCGTGAACTTGGGATTCCATATTCGCTTGAGGGGGTAAAGCCACCAACAGCAGATCGTGTCAAGAATGCCAAGGAGCTTATGGATACAGAAAGTTATCAAGACTATATGAAACGTGTTCATGGATAAAAAAGAAGCCTGATGGAGACATCGGGCTTTTGTGATGCAAAAAGACTTAGCCTTTCAGCTAAGCCTTTTGAGTCTTATCTAGATCGTTGTTTACCAGAGTTGCGGTTTTTCTTTTTCTTATTGGTCGTGATCGCTTGAGCCTGCTTAGGAGTCACGTCTTTTCTTGCACCTGCAGAAGGGCTGACTTTCGGAGGGTTCTTTTCGTATTCTTCACGTACTTTTTGACGAAGTTTTGGACGAACGACATAGTTGACGATAAACTGTTGGAGAATCATCATGAAACCACCGACAACCCAGTAAAGTGTTACACTGGCTGGTGAGAAGAGGGAGAAGATAACAATCATGAGTGGGCTCATGTAGATCATTTTCTTAAGTTGTTCTCTTTGCATCTCATCTTCTACTCCATGAAGCGAGAGGAGAGATTGGATGTAGTAAAGAATACCTGCAAAGGCTACGAGGAGCATGCTTGGTGAGCCTAGTTCGATACCGAGAAAGCTAGATCCTGCGACCCCTTCAGTATGTTGGGCTGCAAAGTAGATAGCAGAGAAGAAAGGCATTTGGAGCAAGATAGGGAAACATCCGACGCCTCCTAGCATGCTGATACCATGTTCTTTTTGGGCGGCAAAGAGAGCTTGTTGAGCCTCAAGTTTTTCTTCTTGAGTTGTTGCTTCTTTTAGACGTGTTTGATGTGGTTCAAGCACGTGTTTGAGGGCGTTCATCTTTTCAGAGTGAAGCGTCGCCTTCCACGATTGGTAGATACCGAGCGGCAAGATAATTAAACGCACGATAATGGTGACGATGATAATCCCCATCCCAAAACCAAGTCCCATATCATTAGCAAAGTATTTGATGGCCTCTGCCATAGGCGCTCCGATGGTGTTCCAGATAAATCCAGTCGGTTCTCCAGTCGTTTTATCAACAGAAACGCAACCTGTCAAGACGAGTAGCATAGCCACTCCCATAGCAGAGAGGGCAAAACGTTTAATAGATTTCAATGTTTTCATTCCTTCTTTAAAAATTATACCTTTCTATTCTACTGTTTTTTTGTAAAATATACAATAGTTCTGGAGACCTAATTTGCGACTTTGAAGTCCGAATAGGATGAAAAGTTGCTCATTTGCACATCTAGATAGGTAACTTTTGAAAAAGGCGTTGGACCTTTACGGATTTCTTGGATAAATTTTGCCATAGTGGCAGAGGAGTCTGCCTGAGCAAGAATTTCCACTGTGCCATCGTCATTATTCCAGACACGACCAGTGATGCCACCGATTTCAAGCGCTAGAGTATAAACGCCCCAGCGAAAACCAACACCCTGCACCCTACCTTGGGCAATCATTCTAACCTTTTGCATACCAAACCCCTTTGATTGTGTTATAATATTTCTATGACTATTATAACCTCAAAAGCCAATTCTGTGGTAAAAAATGCCAAGAAATTGCATCAAAAAAAATATCGAAAGTCTGCTTATTTGATTGAGGGTTGGCACTTATTCGAAGAAGCTGTTCAAGCTGGAGTGACGATTGAGAAGATTTTTGCCCTAGAAAGTTACCGAGATCAGCTAGCGGCTTTTCCTCAAACTGTCTGGGTTTCAGAGGAGATTTTGCGGGATTTGGCAGATTCTCAAACACCACAGGGAATCGTAGCAATCGTCCAAAAAGAAGAAGTAGGACTGCCTGATCTTCGTCAGGGTAAGTTTCTATTTTTAGAAGATGTTCAAGATCCTGGTAATGTTGGCACCATGATTCGGACTGCGGATGCGGCAGGTTTTACAGGGGTCATTGTTTCAGACAAGTCAGCAGATATATACAGCCTCAAGACCCTGCGTTCCATGCAAGGAAGTCATTTTCATTTGCCCATCTATCGTATGCCTGTTGCCACCTTTGTAGAAGGGGCTAAAAAGAGTGACTTGCCCATTCTGGCAACGACCTTATCGAGAGAGTCAAAGGATTATCGTGAGCTTTCTCCCCTAGAAGACTTTGTTTTAGTCATGGGAAATGAAGGACAGGGGATTAGTTCTGTCATGGCTGAGAGTGCTGATCAGCTGGTTCATATAAGCATGAAAGGTCGAGCAGAAAGTCTCAACGTGGCAGTTGCAGCAGGCATTTTGATGTTTTATTTCAGCTAATTTATAAAATCTTTGTTATAATCAAGACATATTTATAGAAAAAGGAGAATCAGAATGAATCAAACAATTATTCAAGAACGTTCAGGTCTCAATCAATTTTACGCTAAGGTTTATGCCTTTGTGGGACTTGGGATTGGTCTGTCAGCTCTCGTGTCAGCTTTGATGTTGACGGTCTTTCAGACTCAATTGGTCTACTTTTTAATGCATGGTCGTCTCTGGTTGATGATTGCAACTTTTGCAGAACTTGGTCTGGTCTTTGTTGCGAGTAGCATGGCTGCTAAAAACAGTCCAGCAGCTCTCCCAGTATTTTTAATTTATTCTGTTTTAAATGGCTTCACACTTAGCTTTGTCGTAGCCTTCTATACACCTGGGACCGTCTTATCAGCCTTTGTATCCAGCGCCCTTCTCTTCTTTGTCATGGCAGCAATCGGAATTTTCACTAAGAAAGATTTGAGTGGAATGGGACGTGCTCTGATGGCTGCGCTTGTTGGCCTCATCATTGCCATGATTGTGAATATTTTCTTAGCTAGTGGTTTCTTTGACTACATGATTAGTATTGCCATGGTCTTGGTCTTCTCAGGTTTGATTGCTTGGGACAACCAAAAGATTCGCTATGTTTATGAGCAGTCACGAGGGCAAGTAGCGACAGGTTGGGTCATTTCAATGGCGCTCAGCATCTACCTAGACTTTATCAACCTCTTCCTTAGCATCTTACGAATCTTTGGTCGAAACGATTAATGAATGACAGAGTCAGTGTTCTAAAGAGCGCTGACTTTTTCTTATTTACTCTTTCCTTTTCTTGAAAATAGGTGTATAATGCTTTTAATTAATTTTTTAGGAGTAGTTATGAAGAAAAGCTTTATTCATCAGCAAGAAGAAATTTCTTTTGTTAAAAACACCTTTACCCAGTATTTGAAAGATAAACTAGAAGTCGTGGAAGTTCAGGGACCTATCTTGAGCAAGGTCGGCGATGGTATGCAGGACAACCTGTCCGGTGTCGAACATCCAGTATCTGTCAAGGTTTTGCAGATTCCAGATGAAACCTATGAAGTCGTTCACTCACTTGCCAAATGGAAACGCCACACCTTGGCTCGTTTTGGTTTCGGTGAAGGTGAGGGTCTGTTTGTTCACATGAAGGCTCTTCGTCCAGACGAAGATTCGCTGGATGCAACCCACTCTGTTTATGTAGACCAGTGGGACTGGGAAAAAGTGATTCCAAATGGACAACGTAATATCGCCTATCTCAAAGAAACCGTTGAAAAGATTTATAAGGCTATTCGTCTGACAGAGCTGGCAGTAGAAGCACGCTATGATATTGAATCTATCTTGCCAAAACAGATTACCTTTATCCATACGGAAGAGTTGGTGGAACGCTATCCAGATCTAACACCGAAAGAGCGTGAAAACGCAATCTGTAAAGAGTTTGGTGCAGTCTTCTTGATTGGTATTGGTGGCGAGTTGCCTGACGGGAAACCTCATGACGGCCGCGCACCTGACTACGATGACTGGACAACAGAGTCTGAGAATGGCTACAAGGGACTGAATGGGGATATTCTGGTTTGGAATGAATCTCTTGGATGTGCCTTTGAACTTTCCTCAATGGGGATTCGGGTAGATGAAGACACGCTTCGTCGCCAAGTTGCCCTTACAGGAGACGAAGATCGTCTTGAGTTGGAATGGCATAAGGCTCTGCTTAACGGCCTTTTCCCATTGACAATCGGTGGGGGTATCGGACAGTCTCGGATGGCCATGTTCCTTCTTCGTAAGAAACACATCGGAGAGGTTCAGACCAGTGTCTGGCCTCAAGAAGTCCGCGACACTTATGAAAATATCTTGTAGGGAATCGAACCGTAAGGTTCGGTTTTCTTTCTCTTTTTGCCTATAATTTGGTATAATAAACGGTATGAAAATCGTATCAGGAATCTACGGAGGGCGTCCCCTCAAGACGCTAGAAGGCAAGACGACGAGGCCGACATCAGATAAGGTGCGTGGAGCTATCTTTAACATGATAGGCCCCTATTTTGAGGGTGGTCGTGTCTTGGATCTTTATGCTGGCAGTGGCGGTCTGTCTATTGAAGCTGTGTCAAGAGGGATGTCCCATGCTGTCTTAGTGGAACGGGATCGAAAGGCACAAGCTATCATCGCTGAAAATATCCAAATGACCAAAGAAGTTTCTAAATTTCAGCTCTTAAAGATGGAAGCTGAGCGTGCTTTGGAGCAAGTTACAGGTCCCTTTGACCTGGTCTTTTTAGATCCTCCCTATGCCAAGGAACAAATCGTTGCAGATATCGAAAAAATGGCGGAAAGAAATCTCTTCTCTGAAGAAGTCATGGTCGTCTGCGAAACCGATAAGTCTGTAGAACTTCCAGAAGAAATCGCCTGCTTAGGCATCTGGAAGGAAAAAATATATGGGATTAGTAAGGTGACAGTCTATGTCAGATAAAATTGGATTATTTACAGGATCATTTGATCCGATGACAAATGGACATCTGGATATCATTGAACGCGCCAGCAAACTCTTTGATAAGCTCTATGTCGGGGTGTTCTACAATCCCCACAAACAAGGTTTTCTCCCTGTTGAAAATCGCAAACGGGCAGTCGAAAAAGCTGTGGCGCATTTAGATAATGTAGAGGTAATAGCTTCTCACGACCAATTAGTTGTTGATGTTGCAAGAAGATTGGGAGCTAAAACTCTTGTCCGTGGTTTGCGGAATGCTACAGACTTGCAATATGAGGCTAGTTTTGACTACTACAATTATCAACTGGCTCCAGAAATCGGGACTGTCTACCTACATAGTCGCCCAGAGCATCTCTATATTAGCTCGTCAGCCGTGAGAGAGCTCCTGAAGTTTTGTCAGGAGATTCAGCAATATGTCCCAAACAGTGTTGTGGAGGAATTAGAACATGAAGAAAAAAACTAGATGGCCCTTATATGTCATCCTAGCACTAGTATTGACTTTTTTAGCCTTTGTAGTACCTTTACCATACTACATAGAAGTTCCAGGTGGAGCGGAAGATATTCGTCAAGTTTTAAAAGTCAATGAAACAGAAGACACAGAAGCAGGAGCTTACCAGTTTGTGACAGTTGGGATTCGACATGCAACCCTGTCGCATCTTGTCTATGCTTGGTTAACACCTTTCACGGATATTAGAAGCGCTCAGGAGACTACGGGTGGCTCTACTGATGCAGAGTTTATGCGGATCAATCAGTTCTACATGCAAACTTCTCAAAACATGGCCAAGTATCAAGGCTTGAAGACGGCTGGCAAGGATATAGAACTCAAGTACCTGGGAGTCTATGTCTTGACCGTGACAGAAAATTCAACTTTTAAGGGCATTCTGAACATTGCGGATACAGTGACGGCTGTTAATGACAAAACATTTGACAGTTCAAAAGACCTGATTGATTATGTCAACTCTCAAAAACTAGGGGATCCAGTCAAGGTAACCTACGAAGAAGACGGAAGAGTCAAGACTGCTGAAGGTAAAATTATCACTCTTGAAAACGGGAAAAACGGGATTGGGATTGGTTTAATTGACCGTACGGAAGTGACCAGTGATGTTCCAATTCGCTTTTCAACAGCTGGTATCGGGGGTCCAAGTGCAGGTCTCATGTTTAGCCTAGCTATTTACACCCAGATAGCAGATCCAGGACTTCGTAATGGCCGCATCGTTGCGGGAACGGGAACTATTGATCGCGATGGAAATGTTGGCGATATTGGTGGAATTGACAAAAAAGTAGTTGCAGCCTCTCGTCAGGGAGCCAACATCTTTTTTGCTCCTGACAATCCAGTCACCGAGGAAGCGAAAAAAGCAGATCCCAATGCGAAAAGCAACTATGAAACAGCCTTAGAAGCTGCTAAAACCATCAAGACAGAGATGAAAATCGTTCCCGTAAAAACCTTACAAGATGCGATTGATTACCTCAAAAAGAATCCCTAATTCGTAGAAAAATCGAAAACTAGCGCGCAAGCAGAGAAGATGGTATAATAGTCAAATGGTTCAATTATTATTCACTCTAAGTAGTCATATACTCTTTATTTATTTGAGTTTTTACCTTTTGAAGGACCTTGTGAGATGGGAAAAGGTTTTAAAAGTGACCGCTACTAACACAAAAAAAGTTCGTTTGTTGGTAGGCTTCTTTAGTATTGTAATGGGCTACATCTTGAGTTCATTCTTTATCAGTTTGTACCAACTGTGGCAAGAAGCACTTAGAGGACTGTTATAAAATCAAAAGTAAAGGAAAAACTATGGAAAAAATTGTGGTTCAAGGCGGAGATAATCGTCTGGTCGGGAGTGTGACGATCGAGGGAGCAAAGAATGCAGTCTTGCCCTTGTTGGCAGCGACTATTCTAGCAAGCAAGGGGAAGACAGTCTTGCAGAATGTCCCAATCTTGTCAGATGTTTTCACCATGAATCAAGTGGTTCGTGGTCTGAACGCCAAGGTTGATTTTGATGAGGAAGTTCATGTTGTCGAGGTCGATGCGACTGGTGATATCACGGAGGAAGCTCCATACAAGTATGTCAGCAAGATGCGGGCATCGATCGTTGTCTTAGGACCAATCCTTGCTCGCGTAGGCCACGCCAAGGTATCCATGCCAGGTGGTTGCACTATTGGGAGTCGTCCGATCGACCTCCACCTCAAAGGTTTGGAAGCTATGGGGGCAAAGATTAGCCAGACAGCTGGTTACATCGAAGCCAAGGCAGAACGCCTGCATGGAGCTCATATCTACATGGACTTTCCTAGTGTTGGCGCAACACAAAACCTCATGATGGCAGCGACTCTAGCTGATGGTGTGACGGTCATTGAAAATGCTGCGCGTGAGCCAGAAATTGTTGACCTCGCTATTCTCCTTAATGAAATGGGAGCCAAGGTCAAGGGAGCCGGTACAGAAACAATCACAGTGACTGGTGTTGAGGAACTCCATGGAACAACTCATAATGTGGTACAAGATCGTATCGAAGCTGGAACCTTTATGGTGGCTGCAGCTATGACTGGCGGAGATGTCCTCGTTCGTGATGCAGTCTGGGAACATAATCGCCCCTTAATCTCAAAACTACTTGAAATGGGTGTTGAAGTGACAGAGGAATCAGAAGGCATCCGTGTTCGTTCTCAACTTGAAAACCTCAAGGCTGTTCATGTAAAAACTTTACCACATCCAGGCTTCCCAACAGATATGCAGGCGCAATTTACAGCTCTGATGACAGTCGCAAAAGGGGAATCCACCATGGTGGAAACGGTGTTTGAGAATCGCTTCCAACACTTAGAGGAAATGCGCCGTATGGGCCTGCATTCGGAGATTATCCGTGATACAGCTCGTATTGTCGGAGGACAGGCTTTACAGGGGGCAGAAGTTCTATCAACGGACCTTCGTGCCAGCGCAGCCTTGATTCTGACAGGTTTGGTAGCACAAGGAGAGACAGTTGTCGGTAAATTAGTCCACCTTGATAGAGGTTACTACCGCTTCCATGAGAAGTTAGCTCATCTAGGAGCGAAGATTCAGCGGATTGAGGTTGATGATGAAGAGGAATAGAAATAAAAATAAGAGAATACGCTATGTACTCCGTCGCTTACTGTTGATTTTTATCGTACTCTTGCTGGGATTCGTTGCTTTAGGAATCGGCTTGATGATTGGCTATGGTATCTTAGGAAAGGGACAGGATCCGTGGGCTATCTTGTCTCCGGCGAAGTGGCAAGAATTGATTAGCAAATTTACAGGAAATTAGGCTGGGAGACCAGTCTTTTTCTAAAGAAATAAGGAGAAAAATGAACAAAAAAACGAGACAGGCTCTGATAGGGTTACTTATATTCTTACTCTTGGCTGCTGGAAGCTATTATATCAAGCAGATGCAGTTGACATCAAACACGCCTAAAACCAAAGTTAGTCAGAAAAAACAAGCTTCAGAAGCTCCTAGTCAGGAGCTGGCTGAAAGTGTCTTAACCGAGTCGGTCAAGAATCAAATAAAAGGTGGTCTAGAATGGAATGGGGCAGGTGCCTTTATTGTTAATGGTAATAAAACCAATCTAGATGCTAAGGTTTCTAGCAAACCCTATGCGGATAATAAAATAAAACCAGTCGGGAAAGAGACCGTCCCGACTGTTGCCAATGCTATCTTATCCAAAGCGACTCGGCAGTATAAGAATCGTGAAGAGACTGGAAATGGATCCACCTCTTGGACGCCACCAGGATGGCATCAGGTCAAGAATCTAAAGGGAACCTATACACATGCAGTTGATAGAGGACATCTGCTGGGCTATGCCTTGATAGGTGGTTTGGATGGTTTTGATGCCTCTACCAGCAATCCCAAGAACATTGCAGTCCAGACAGCTTGGGCAAACCAAGCGCAGGCTGAGGATTCGACAGGTCAGAACTACTATGAGAGTTTGGTCAGAAAAGCCTTGGACCAGAATAAGAGAGTCCGTTATCGGGTGACGCTTCACTATGCGACAAATGAGGATCTAGTTCCATCCGCTTCACAAATCGAAGCCAAGTCTTCGGATGGTGAATTGGAATTCAATGTCCTGATCCCCAATGTTCAAAAGGGAATCCAGCTTGATTACCGAACAGGTCAAGTCACAGTGACAAACTAGAAACAATCTACAAAAGAACAAAAATCGCTCCTTTGTTTATCATACGATAAGGGAGCGATTGTATAAATTGGAAAATAATGTGATTCCTACGCTAATTTGTGATATAATGGAACACAAGATACTATTTTAGGAGAAGGACTATGGAAGACCCGAGCAGTCAGAATTTGTTGCTACAGTTTGTACTTTTAGTTGTATTGACCTTTTTAAATGCCTTTTTCTCAGCTACAGAAATGGCTATGGTGTCACTAAATCGTGCCCGAGTAGAGCAAAAAGCAGAAGAAGGAGATAAACGTTATATCCGTTTGTTAAAGGTACTTGAAAACCCTAATCACTTTTTATCAACGATTCAAGTCGGTATCACCTTAATCACGATCTTGTCAGGGGCCAAATTGGCGGATACCCTTGGACAAGTGATCGCATCTTGGATGGGAAGCGGAGAGACGGCTTACGCCATTGCAAGTTTCCTCTCTTTGGCATTCTTGACCTATATCTCCATTGTTTTTGGTGAGCTCTATCCTAAGCGGATTGCCCTCAATCTGAAAGATGCTTTGGCGATTCGAACAGCACCAATTATTATTGGTCTTGGAAAGATTGTAAGTCCCTTTGTCTGGCTACTATCTGCTTCAACTAATTTGTTGAGTCGTGTGACCCCAATGACCTTTGATGATGCTGATGAAAAGATGACACGTGATGAAATAGAGTACATGCTCACCAATAGTGAAGAAACACTGGATGCAGATGAGATTGAAATGCTACAGGGGATCTTTTCTCTAGATGAACTAATGGCTCGTGAGCTAATGGTGCCTCGTACAGACGCCTTTATGGTAGATATTCAGGATGACAGTAAGGCGATTATCGAAAGTATTTTGAAGCAAAATTTCTCACGTATTCCTGTTTATGATGGGGATAAGGACAATGTCATCGGTTTGATTCATACCAAGCGCTTGCTAAACGCTGCCTATGCGGATGGTTTTGAAAATATTGTCTGGAAACGAATCCTCCAAACGCCACTATTTGTGCCTGAAACTATCTTTGTGGATGATCTCCTTAAAGAGCTTCGAAATACCCAAAATCAAATGGCTATCTTACTAGACGAATACGGTGGTATGGCTGGTTTGGTAACTTTGGAAGACCTCCTGGAGGAAATCGTCGGCGAAATTGATGACGAAACGGACAGAGCAGAAATCGAAGTCCATCAAATCGGTGAGGATACCTATATTGCACAAGGAACCATGAATCTTAATGACTTCAACGACTATTTTGGCGTTGAACTAGAAAGCGACGATGTGGATACTATCGCCGGTTATTATTTGACGGGTGTTGGTACGATCCCAACAACTGAAAAAATCAGTTATGAACTGGTCAGTCAAAACAAGCAGGTTATCTTGACCAATGATAAGGTGAAAAATGGACGTGTTACCAAGGTAAAAGTTCAAATCACCGAAATAGAACCCGAAGAAGAAACCGAGTAAAACAGTGATTTTCGTCACTGTTTTTTATTCGTCCCAAAAGATTTTCAAAGTTGTCCTTATTTGTCCGAAGAAAAAAACAAAAAAGCCCGATTTACGGGCTTTTCATTCGGTTAATTCCTGTTATTTCAGGTATTGAAAGGCGGTAGACGGATTTGAACCGACGATCAAGCTTTTGCAGAGCCGTGCCTTACCACTTGGCTATACCGCCTCAACGTTTAATATTATACCTTGAAAATGATTCTACGTCAATAGTTTCTTAATCGAAAATCCAATTTAGAAGATTGCCCTTTCTGATTGGATGGAAAAATGGGGAGAGAAAATCTGAAAATCAGGCTTTATAGAGCCTTAACTTCCCTTTTGATTCTATAGATAGCAAACAAAGAATAGAAAAATTTGATAAATGAAAGTTTTTTGTGGTTACACGCCTAAATATTCTGAAAATTCGTTTACTTTTTGAGAAATCTATGGTATAATTGGCAATAAGCCTAAATTTTTTAAGAGGAGTTACATACATGAAAAAAAGTAGAGTATTTGTTACAGCAGGGATTGCTTTGCTGGCAACTGGCGTTCTCGCTGCTTGTGGTTCTTCAAAATCATCTGATTCAACAGCTCCAAAATCCTATGGTTATGTTTATTCAGCTGACCCAGAAACATTGGATTACCTCATTTCAGGGAAACAAAGTACCAAAATTGCCACTTCAAATGGTATCGATGGTCTCTTTACAAATGATAAATATGGGAATTTGACTCCTGCAGTTGCAGAAGACTGGTCAGTCTCAAAAGATGGGTTGACTTATACCTACAAGATTCGTAAAGGTGTCAAATGGATGACATCAGATGGCGAAGAGTATGCTGAAGTGACAGCGAAAGACTTCGTAAATGGCTTGAAACACGCAGCTGATAACAAGTCTGAAGCACTTTATCTAGCAGAAGATTCAGTTAAAGGTCTAGCTGACTATAAAGCTGGAAACAATAAAGACTTTTCTTCAGTAGGTGTAAAGGCAGTTGATGATTATACTCTTGAGTATACTTTGAACAAACCTGAACCATACTGGAACTCTAAGATGGCTTATTCAATCTTCTGGCCATTGAACGAAGAATTTGAAAAATCAAAAGGATCTGACTTTGCTAAAGCGACTGACCCTACATCATTGCTTTACAATGGACCATTCTTGCTGAAAGGTTTGACTGCTAAGTCTTCTATCGAGTTCGCTAAAAATGAACAATACTGGGATAAAGACAATGTTCATCTTGATAAAGTAACACTTGCTTACTATGATGGTTCAGACCAAGAGTCTATTGAACGTAACTTTACAAGTGGAGCTTATAGCTATGCCCGTCTTTACCCAACAAGTTCAAACTACTCTAAAGTAGAAGAAACCTACAAGGAAAATATCTTCTACACCCCATCAGGACCTGGTATTGGTGGTTTGGGTGTGAATATTGACCGTCAAGGTTACAAATACACTTCTAAGACAACTGATGAAGAGAAGACTTCTACTAAGAAGGCCCTTCTTAACAAAGACTTCCGTCAGGCCTTGAACTTTGCCTTTGACCGTACTTCTTACTCAGCACAAATCAATGGTAAAGAAGGTGCTCCTCGTGCCGTTCGTAACCTCTTTGTAAAACCTGACTTCGTCTCTGCTGGTGAAAAAACTTTCGGTGACTTGGTAACTGAAAAGATGGCTGCTTACGGTGATGAGTGGAAGAATGTAAACTTTGCAGATGGTCAAGATGGACTTTTCAACGCCGATAAAGCCAAAGCCGAATTTGCCAAAGCCAAAACAGCATTGGAAGCAGAAGGTGTGAAATTCCCTATCCACTTGGATATCCCAGTAGACCAAACTGCTAAAAACTATATCGCACGTATCCAATCCTTCAAACAATCCGTTGAAACAGTGCTTGGTGAAGGCAATGTAGTCATCGATATCCAACAAGTTTCTAAAGATGAGTTTACTAATATTACCTACTATGCGGCGAATGCAGCAGCAGAAGACTGGGATCTCTCAGGTGGCGTTGGATGGAACCCAGACTATGAAGATCCATCAACTTACCTTGATATCTTGAAAACAACGAATGCTGAACAAACAAAAACATACATGGGTTACGAAGGTGCAGATAATGCTGCAGCAGCTCAAGTTGGTTTGAAAGAATACGATAAGCTAGTTGATGAAGCTGCTAAAGAAACAAGCGACTTGAATGTTCGTTATGAAAAATACGCGGCTGCTCAAGCTTGGTTGACAGATAGCTCACTCATCTTGCCAGCTATGTCATCAACTGGTGCTGCACCATTCATTTCTCGTGTTGTGCCATTCACAGCATCATACAGTCAATCTGGAGATAAGGGCTCAGACGTATACTTCAAGTATATTCAGTTACAAGATAAGGTTGTAACAAAAGCTGACTATGAACAAGCTCGTGAAAAATGGCTCAAAGAGAAAAAAGAATCAAACGAAAAAGTTCAAAAAGAATTGGCTAATCACGTTAAATAAATAACTCTCAAGAGAACTTTCTCTCCATGAGGAGAAGGTTCTTTTGGGATTTTAAAAGGAAACGATATGAAGAAATATATTTTTATGCGTGTATTGCGTTCATTGGTGTCTATCTTCTTGGTGACAACCTTGACCTACACGATTATCTATACGATGGTTCCTCGAAAACTGATTTTCAAGCAGGATACCAACTATAACAAGATTGCAACGACGCCAGATAAACGGGATAACTATGAAAATACCGTTTATGAGCGGATGGGCTATATCGAGTACTACGATACCAAGGAGTTGCAAGAAAAAGCGAGCACAATGGACTCATCTGTAACAGTAGATGCCAATGATACAAATAAGGCAATCTACGAAAAATACATCAACCAACTAGGTAATGGTTGGACACTCGGTGTATTCTCAGAAAGTGGTCAATTCTATGCCACGCGTGAAATTCCAATTTTTGAACGTGTTTTCAAATTCTACTCGAACTTGCTCGACATTGATCATACAAACAAGATTCAAGACCCTGAAAATCCAAACTTGGAACGTTATCTTCGTTTTGAAAATGACCCTGCTATCGGTTGGTCATTGGTTGGTTCAGGTACAAAACATAAATATCTTTTGTATTTCAACAATCAATTTCCATTTGTACACCAAAACTTTGTGAACATTAACTTGGGAGACTCTTACCCAACTTATGCAAACACACCAGTGCTTCAAGTTATCACGCAGGGGCAAGGACAAACCAAGACATCAGAAGTTCAATTCCCTACGGGTAAAAAGACTTCCTCTGTAGATATTTACTCTCGTACCTACAAGTCACCAAGTCAAGCAGATGCGCGTGAGGTAGCTAACTATGGTAAAGACGATCCATATACAGCTACAGAAAGCAATTATCAATATCCATCAATGATTGCAAGCTCGGCTGTTGCTGGTTTGATCGGTTTGGTTATTTCTTATGCGATTGCCATTCCTCTTGGATCTGCTATGGCTCGCCACAAGAATACTTGGATTGATAGCTTCTCGACAGGTGCTCTAACCTTCTTGCTTGCCCTTCCAACGATCGCTTTGGTTTACATCGTGCGCTTGATTGGATCATCTATTGGTCTGCCTGACTCATTTCCTATCTTGGGGGCTGGAGATTGGCGTTCCTACGTCTTGCCAGCAGTCATTCTAGGTCTATTGGGTGCGCCAAGTACAGCTATCTGGATCCGTCGTTACATGATCGACTTGCAATCTCAGGACTTCGTACGTTTTGCTCGTGCCAAAGGTTTGTCTGAAAAAGAAATTTCAAATAAACACATCTTTAAAAATGCCATGGTTCCTTTGGTTTCAGGTATTCCTGGTGCCGTAATCGGAGTTATTGGTGGTGCAACATTGACAGAAACGGTCTTCGCCTTCCCAGGTATGGGTAAAATGTTGATTGACTCTGTTAAGGCATCAAACAACTCAATGGTAGTTGGTCTCGTCTTCATCTTCACATGTATTTCTATCTTCTCACTCTTTGTAGGAGATATCTGGATGACCATGCTTGACCCACGTATTAAATTGACAGAGAAAGGAGGCAAATAATGTCAACAATCGGAAAAGAAAAATTTCAGTTCGTAAAACGTGACGATTTTGCCTCTGAAACAATTGATGCTCCTGCCTATTCATACTGGGGTTCTGTATTTAGACAGTTTCTAAAGAAAAAATCAACAGTCTTTATGCTAGGAATTTTGGTTGCCATTATCTTGATGAGCTTTATTTACCCAATGTTCTCAGATTTTGACTTCAACGATGTAAGTAAGGTCAATGACTTCTCTGCTCGTTTTATCAAGCCCAATGCTGAGCATTGGTTTGGTACAGATAGCAATGGTAAATCCTTGTTTGACGGGGTTTGGTTTGGGGCGCGTAACTCTATCCTCATCTCTGTCATTGCCACTTTTATCAACCTTGTGATTGGGGTTATTGTTGGTGGAATTTGGGGAATTTCAAAATCCGTTGACCGCGTCATGATGGAAGTTTATAACATTATTTCAAACATTCCATCTCTCTTGATTGTCATTGTCTTGACTTACTCAATTGGTGCTGGTTTCTGGAATTTGATTTTTGCCATGAGTGTGACAACTTGGATTGGGATTGCTTATATGATTCGTATCCAAATCATGCGTTACCGTGACTTGGAATACAACCTTGCTTCTCAAACACTTGGAACACCAACCTTTAAAATCATCGTTAAAAACATCATGCCACAATTGGTATCCGTTATTGTTTCTACGATGACCTTGATGTTGCCAAGCTTCATCTCTTATGAAGCCTTCCTTTCCTTCTTTGGATTGGGATTACCTGTAACAGTGCCAAGTTTGGGACGTTTGATCTCAGATTACTCACAAAACGTTACGACCAACGCTTACTTGTTCTGGATTCCGTTGACAACCTTGATCTTGGTATCCCTATCTCTTTTCGTTGTTGGTCAAAACCTAGCGGACGCTAGTGATCCACGTACACATAGATAGGAGTAGACATGACAAAAGAAAATAATGTAATTTTGACTGCTCGTGATATTGTCGTGGAATTTGACGTTCGTGACAAAGTTCTGACGGCTATCCGAGGAGTTTCTCTGGACCTGATTGAGGGAGAAGTTCTTGCATTGGTAGGTGAGTCTGGTTCTGGTAAATCTGTTTTAACAAAAACCTTTACAGGGATGTTAGAAGACAATGGACGTATTGCCCAAGGAAGTATCGACTATCGTGGACAAGACTTGACTGCTCTTACTTCTAACAAGGAATGGGAGAAGATTCGTGGTGCTAAAATTGCGACCATCTTCCAAGACCCTATGACAAGTTTGGACCCAATCAATACAATCGGTAGCCAAATCACTGAAGTTATTGTTAAACATCAAGGGAAAACAGCTAAGGAAGCCAAAGAGATGGCAATCGACTATATGAACAAGGTCGGAATTCCAGACGCTGAAAAACGTTTTGACGAGTATCCTTTCCAATATTCTGGAGGGATGCGCCAACGTATCGTTATTGCAATTGCCCTTGCCTGTCGTCCAGATATCTTGATCTGTGACGAGCCAACAACGGCCCTTGACGTTACCATTCAAGCGCAAATCATTGATTTGCTTAAAACCTTGCAAAATGAGTACCACTTTACCATTATCTTTATCACCCATGACCTTGGTGTGGTAGCAAGTATTGCCGATAAGGTAGCGGTTATGTATGCTGGTGAAATTGTAGAATACGGTACTGTTGAGGAAGTCTTCTACGATCCACGTCATCCATATACTTGGAGTCTCTTGTCTAGCTTGCCTCAGCTTGCTGATGATAAAGGAGAATTGTACTCTATCCCGGGAACACCACCGTCTCTTTATACTGAGTTGAAAGGTGATGCTTTTGCCCTTCGTTCAGATTATGCGATGCAAATTGATTTTGAAGAGAAGGCACCTAAGTTTTCAGTCACTGATACCCACTGGGCTAAGACTTGGTTGCTTCATGAGAATGCTCCTAAAGTTGAAAAACCTGGAGTCATTGCAGATTTGCATGACAAGATTCGTGATAAAATGGGCTTTGCTCATCTAGAAGACTAGGAGGAAGGAAATGTCTGAAAAATTAGTAGAAATTAAAGATTTAGAAATTTCCTTCGGTGAAGGAAGTAAGAAGTTTGTCGCGGTTAAAAACGCCAACTTCTTTATCAACAAGGGAGAAACTTTCTCTCTTGTAGGTGAGTCTGGTAGTGGGAAAACAACCATTGGTCGTGCCATTATTGGTTTAAATAATACCAGTAAAGGAGAGATTATCTTTGATGGCCAG
The DNA here is from genome assembly GCF_000162495.1 of Streptococcus sp. M143. Taxonomy (NCBI): domain Bacteria; kingdom Bacillati; phylum Bacillota; class Bacilli; order Lactobacillales; family Streptococcaceae; genus Streptococcus; species Streptococcus sp. M143. The sequence goes on from NZ_GG730093.1 coordinate 304,694, forward strand.
AAAATTAATGGCAAAAAATCTCACAAGGAATCCTCAGACTTGATTCGTCGTATCCAGATGATTTTTCAGGACCCTGCAGCAAGCTTGAATGAGCGTGCGACGGTTGACTATATCATCTCTGAAGGTCTTTACAACTACCACTTGTTTAAAGACGAAGAAGATCGAAAAGAAAAAGTTCAAAAGATGATCCATGAAGTTGGACTTTTGAAAGAACACTTGACCCGTTATCCACACGAGTTTTCTGGTGGTCAACGTCAGCGTATCGGGATTGCCCGTGCCCTTGTGATGGAACCTGATTTTGTCATTGCAGATGAGCCAATTTCAGCCTTGGACGTATCAGTGCGTGCGCAAGTTTTGAACTTGCTCAAGAAGTTCCAAAAAGAGTTGGGCTTGACTTATCTCTTTATCGCGCATGACTTGTCAGTTGTTCGCTTTATCTCGGACCGTATCGCAGTTATTTATAAGGGAGTTATCGTCGAAGTGGCGGAGACAGAGGAGTTGTTTAACAATCCTGTCCACCCCTACACTCAAGCGCTTCTATCTGCTGTACCGATTCCAGATCCAATCTTGGAACGCAAGAAGGTCTTGAAAGTTTACGATCCTGACCAACATGACTATGAGATCTATGGTAGAAATTCGTCCAGGTCACTATGTTTGGGCTAACCAAGCGGAAGTTGCTCGATACAAAGAAGCTCTTAAAAAATAAACCGATTAGGAGAGGACCGAAAGGTCTTCTCGTTTTTAATAGAAAAATCCCCTTCTACTAGCTTGTAAAAGGGGATTTGTATTATAATTAGCGTTTAGACCAAGTGCGTTTCATAAAGAGTAGTAAAATTGGGTAAATCTCTAAGCGGCCTGCAATCATTGCAAAGGAGAGCAGGATTTTAGAGATGGGACTAAAGATGGCAAAACTAGAGGTTGTACCTAGAATAGGTCCGATATTGTTAAAACAGCTGAAGACAGCACTGGTCACGACTAGAAAATCATTACTATCAAGACTGACGATAAAGATGAGAGAGAGTATAATCATCACGTAGATGGCAAAATATTTAAGAATCTTGTGCTGGGTATCCTTGTCAATCACAGTTTTGTTGACATGTAGAGTCAAGACACGGTGAGGGGATAAGATGGACAAAATCTGATTTTTAGCAATTTTTGAGAGGATGAGTCCTCTGATCACTTTGAGACCACCTGCAGTTGAGCCAGCTGATCCACCGATTCCCATGAGGAAGAGGAGGATAAACTGGGAGAAGAGAGGCCAGTTGGTAATATCTCCGTAACCAAAACCTGTTGTCGTGATGATATTGGAAACCTGGAAGAAGGCCATTTCAACACTCTTAGAGACACCTTGGTAGAGGTGGAGGGTGTTGAGGGTAATCAAGCCTGTAGACACTAGGACAATAATCACATAAGCCCGCAGTTCTTCATCTCCAAAGAAAGCCTTAACTCGGCGGAGCATGAGGTAGTAGTAGAGATTGAAGTTAACCCCAAAAACCAGAACACCGATACTAACTAGATAGGTGATGAGTGAGCTACCGTAGTGGGCAATTCCGTCGTTATAGACGGTAAAGCCCCCAGTTCCTGCTGTTCCCATAGCGATGACAAAACTATCATAGAGAGGCATGCCTGCTAGATAGTAGATGACCACAAAAAGGGAGAAGAGAGCTAGATAAAGCAGATAGAGGATCTGGGCAGTGTTTTTTAGTTTGGATACGACCTTGCCAAAGACAGGTCCAGGAACCTCAGCCTTCATCACCTCTAAGTGACTATTTTTGGCATTATCCATAATGGCAAGTGCAAAGACGAGCACCCCCATCCCTCCAATCAAGTGGGTAAAACTTCGCCAGAAGAGGAGGGAGCGACTGAGAACTGAAACATCGTTCAGAATAGTTGCTCCTGTAGTTGTAAAACCAGAACTGATTTCAAAGAAGGCATCGATGATACTTGGGATTTGTCCTGAAAAGACAAAAGGGAGGCCACCAAAGAAAGACCATAGAATCCAACAGAGGGCAACAATTAAGACCCCTTCCTTGGCATAAATCCGTTGATTTTTCGGTTTCCGTAAAACGCCTAGACCACCGAGAAGGACTAAAATTCCAATCGTAGAGAAGAGAGCGATAAATACTTGACTGGATTCTTGGTAATAGATCGCTACACTAACAGGAACTAGGAGGAGAACAGCCTCAATCAAGAGAAGTTTTGAGAGGAGATAACGAATCATACTTTTATTCATTTTTTACCTCTCAATCAAATCATAAATCTTGGTGATATTTGGCAACAGGGTGGTTACCAGTAACTTGTCTCCCACCTCAAGCATATCCTCTCCAGTAGGGAAGATTGTTTTTCCTTTTCGGATAATGGCTGCGATGAGAACACCTTTTTTTAATTTTAGATGCGAAAGTGGTTTGGCAGTCATTTTATTAGCTTCCTTGATATGGAATTGCAGGGTTTCAATTTGACCATTTGCAAGATGGTGCATGGCTTGAAGATCTGAGTATTGGGCATTAACCCGACCTCGAATAAAGTGCATAATGGTATCCACTGCGATGATTTTGGGTGTGATGATACTTGAAAAATCAGGTGCATGGATAATTTCTAGGAGGCTGGTCCGGTTGACCTTGGTGATATTTTTCTGGACGCCAACACGGTCAAGAAACATAGAGGTGATGATGTTTTCCTCATCAACACCAGTTAAGGTTGCGACCGCATCGTAGCTAGGAGCACTTTCTTCCAGTAAGATGTCCTTAGCAGTTCCATCTCCTTGTACGATATAGAGATTTGGGAATTTTTCACTAAAGAAATGAGCTCTTTCAGGATTGATCTCGATAACCTTGGTATCGATGCGACTGTCTTTTAAAATGCCAAGTAGATAATAAGCAATTTTTCCAGCTCCAACGATAAGCAAACTTTTCACTGCACGCGATTTGAAATAGTTGTGGAAAAGCATCATATCTACACGATTTCCCGTAACAAAAATCCGATCCTTGTCCTGGATAGTAACATCACCACTTGGAATCATGAGTTGATGGTCTCTTTCCATAGCACAGACAATGATGTTGCCAAATTTTTTACGGAAGTCTGAGATTGGCATTTGACAAAGACCACTAGAATCTTTGATAACAAACTCCATCAGGCTGACCCGACCTCCAGCAAAACGCTCAACGGAGAGGGCGTTAGGGAAATCGATGATATTTGAGATGGCACGGGCTGCTAGGAGTTCTGGATTAACGATAAGTGAAAATCCAAGAATATTTTTCTCCTTAAAATAGGCATTAGAGTATTCAGGATTTCGCACCCGAACGATGGTTTCTTTAGCGCCCATTTTTTTAGCAAGTACCGCTGAAATCATATTCACTTCATCGTATTCAGTTAGAGCGATAAAGATATCACACTCTTGGACGCCGGCTTGCTCCAGGATGGCAAAGTCAGCACCATTTCCAAGGAGTCCCATGATATCAAAGCGACTGACAATATGGTTAAGTACAGCTTCATTTTGCTCGATGAGGACAACGTCATGGTTTTCCGCAACTAGTGAACGACAGAGGGCAAAACCGACTTTCCCTCCACCAACAAGGACAATTTTCATATAAAAAACCTACTTTTTCATGATGTAACTATCATACCCTTTTTTATCAAAAAATGCACTTGCTAAGGCGATTTTTAGGGGAAGAAAGGCCTTTTTCAAGTTTTTGAAGCTACATTTGTTTAACTTCTATGACGATGTTTCCGATTTGAAGTGATTTGGCTCTTTTACTATACCTTTTCAGAAAGGGGATGACCAAACATGAAAATATCATTAAAAAAAGTAAAAAAATCAAGTCGTTTCTATTGACAATGATTCTGAAAGTGTTATACTAAGAAAGTAGTTTCGCTGATTTACTTCAAACCTGTTGTGAGGTAAGTTAACGATGCCTTAACCACGCTGTTTGCTGAGCTTGACTCCGGGCAGTGTGGCTATTTTTTTGCAATGATAAAAGGAAGCCAATTATGACAAATCACATTGTTTTATTTGAACCTCAGATTCCACAAAATACGGGCAACATCGCGCGTACTTGCGCTGCGACCAATTCTCCCCTCCACATCATCAAGCCAATGGGCTTTCCCATTGATGATCGCAAAATGAAGCGAGCTGGTTTGGATTATTGGGACAAGTTAGAGATTCATTTTTATGATAATTTGGCAGATTTCATGTCTCAGATGAAGGAAAAACTCTATCTGATTTCGAAATTTGCTGAGAAGGTGTACTCTGAGGCAGATTTATCGACTGACGAAGACCATTATTTTCTCTTCGGACGTGAAGACAAGGGTTTACCAGAGGATTTTATGAGAGAACATCCTGAGAAGGCTCTCCGTATTCCTATGAATGATGAGCATGTTCGCAGCCTCAATGTGTCTAATACCGTCTGCATGATTGTCTACGAAGCGCTCCGTCAGCAGAATTTTGCAGGTCTTGAGCTTGTTCACACCTATGAAGTGGATAAATTGAAATAAACAAAATGCTTGCACTTGCAAGCGTTTTTTGTTATGATTAGAGGGTCTTCAGGGCTGGGTGAAATTCCCGACCGGCGGTGACTTTAACTAGGAAATGATCTTTTCCTTTTATACTTTGTTGACAAGCTTTGCCTAATCAGAAGTTATGCCTACAGCTTGTCGCCTAGTCTAAAAGAAAAATCTCAATTTCCATTCTCTTAAAGAAGTCCGCGAGCGCAAGCTGATGTGGTGCGATTCCACAACCGACAGTATAGTCTGGATGGGAGAAGACGAAAGAATAGCCTTGTCTGTTCTGATTGGTTTATAGATAATTGCAACCGCTTGCTCAAAAGAGTGAGGGGGAACTTTTGGGATATAAAAAGTGAGAATAGATAGAGGGATCCTTTCCAACTTCTTCTGATTTTATAGAAAATTGGAGGAACCTGTTATGACAAACACACGTCGACTTTCGACCATTGCGATTTTATCAGCCATTTCATTTGTGCTGATGTACTTTGACTTTCCGCTCTTGCCAGCGGCGACCTTCCTCAAGATCGAGTTTAGTATCTTGCCAGTCCTTGTGGGCTTGGTGGTCATGGATTTGCCTGCTGCTCTAGGGATTCTCTTGCTACGATCACTCTTGAAGTTGCTTCTGAATAGCCAGGGAGTGAATACTTACATTGGCTTGCCAATGAATATTGTAGCTCTAGGAGTTTTTGTTATCGCCTTTGGTTTGATTTGGAAAAAGGAACGCAACACCCTTCGTTTCCTACTAGCATCTCTAGCGGGAACCATCGGATTGACTGCTGCTATGTTGGTTCTCAACTATGTTTATGCGGTTCCTTTGTACGCGCAATTTGCCAACTTTGATATTAGAGAAATTATAGGACTTTCTAACTACTTGATGACCATGGTTTTACCTTTTAACCTGATTGAAGGTTTAATCTTTGCCGTTTCATTCTGGTTGTTATACGTCCTCTTGAAACCAACCTTAAAACATTATGAGAGATAAACAAACATTTTTAATGAAGGGCAGTTTTGCCCTTTTACTTTTCGTCCTTCTTGGCTATATGGTTAAGTTTTACCCTGAAATGCTGGTCGGTTTTGACCAACCGATTCAGACTGTCCTTCGTGGGGACTTGCCAGATTATTTGACAGTTCTGTTCCGTGCCCTTACACATTTGATTGATATCCCGGTAATCATCACCTGGGTTGCCATTGCAGCCTTTATCTTTTATCGTAAGAAGTGGAAGATAGAAAGCTACTTCATGGCAGGTAATCTAGCCTTAGCCGGTTTTTTAATTGTGATCTTTAAAAATATCTACCAGCGCCCACGGCCAGCTATTTTACATCTGGTAGAGGAGAAGGGGCTTTCTTTTCCAAGTGGGCATTCTCTGGCTGTAACTTTGATGGTAGGCACTCTGATTGTTATTCTCAGTCAGCGGATTAAAGATCCAGTCTGGAGAAAAATTGTGCAAATTGTCCTTGGCTTCTACCTAGTCAGTGTGCTTCTATCTCGGGTCTATCTGGGGGTTCACTATCCATCTGATGTTCTTGCCAGTTTCTGTGTGGGCTTGGGAGTCCTGTTTATCGAATTTCCTTTCTATGACAAGCTTCGCTTCCAATGGCGATTTAAAGGCAAGCAGAAGTGAGTATCGAATTCCCTTGAGGAGAAAGAAATGAAAGTCAATATAACAGATCTCCATCCGACTCAACTATACTTATCAGAAAAGAAGTTACAAGATATCCAGATACTTTATCAGTCGGTAGAAATAATCAATGTTGCTCCAATCAGTGTTCTTGCATTCGGAGACTGCTTGTTGATTACAGACGGGCATCACAGGGCTTATCAGGCTTTATTGGCAGGTCGGGATACGATTTCTGCTGAGTGGGATAGAGATGGTGGCGATGAACTGTATCATCTCTATGCGCAAGCTTGCGAGGAAAGGAAGATTTACTCTGTTTTGGATTTAAAAGACCGTATCCTAGCTCAAGATGAGTATGAAACAAAATGGTATAACTGGTGTGATGATTTTAATCAAGCAGCAACTCTTTTATTGAAAAGGAAAGCAGGTGAAACAGATCCTACAAATAGGTAGTGCATTGTGTCTTGTTCCTTTTTATATTGAAATTAGTCTAATCTAACTTGTTTTTTAACTAAAAATCTGATAAACTAAGTAGTAATTGAATAGGAATCCGCAAGACTAGTAACTCAAGGGAAGTATATCAGGGAGGAGAGCCGTGACTGCAAGCTCTCTATATGAAAGCTGGGTGAATTCACTTGCACATGGATTTGAAAATGAAGGTCTGACTTGTCAGATGAAAACGGATGGTACCGCGTGTCAACGCTCCGAGTGGAGTTTTTGGCATGTGGTTTTCTTTTTATCTACAAGAGACTGATGGAGGAATTATGTCAACTATTGAAGAACAATTAAAAGCGCTTCGCGAAGAAACGCTGGCTAGCTTGAAGCAGATTACTGCTGAAAATGAAAAAGAGATGCAAGACTTGCGTGTCTCTGTCCTTGGTAAAAAAGGGTCGCTTACGGAAATCCTCAAAGGGATGAAAGATGTCTCTGCTGAGATGCGTCCAATCATCGGGAAACACGTCAATGAAGCGCGTGATATCTTGACAGCGGCCTTTGAAGAAACAGCTAAGCTCTTGGAAGAAAAGAAAGTCGCAGCTCAACTGGCTAGCGAGAGTATCGATGTGACACTTCCAGGTCGCCCAGTTGCGACAGGTCACCGTCACGTTTTGACACAAACCAGTGAAGAAATCGAAGATATTTTCATCGGGATGGGTTACCAAGTCGTGGATGGTTTTGAAGTGGAGCAAGACTACTATAACTTCGAGCGTATGAACCTCCCAAAAGATCACCCAGCTCGCGATATGCAGGATACTTTCTATATCACAGAAGAAATCTTGCTCCGTACCCACACGTCTCCAGTTCAGGCGCGTGCCATGGATGCTCATGATTTTTCAAAAGGTCCTTTGAAAATGATCTCACCAGGGCGTGTTTTCCGTCGTGATACGGACGATGCGACCCACAGTCACCAATTCCACCAAATCGAAGGTTTGGTTGTTGGGAAAAACATCTCTATGGCAGATCTTCAAGGAACCCTTCAGTTGATTGTCCAAAAAATGTTCGGTGAAGAGCGTCAAATTCGTTTGCGCCCATCTTATTTCCCATTCACAGAGCCATCTGTCGAGGTGGATGTTTCTTGCTTCAAGTGTGGTGGAGAAGGCTGTAACGTATGTAAGAAAACAGGTTGGATCGAAATCATGGGTGCTGGTATGGTTCACCCACGTGTCCTTGAAATGAGTGGAATCGATGCGACGGTTTACTCTGGATTTGCTTTTGGTCTTGGACAAGAGCGCGTAGCCATGCTTCGTTACGGAATCAATGATATCCGTGGGTTCTACCAAGGCGATGTCCGCTTCTCAGAACAGTTTAAATAATGATTAGAAAAGTAGAAAAGGCAGATATTGGGATGTTGTCCAAAATTGCCAAACAAACCTTTCGTGAAACATTTGCTCATGATAATACGGAAGAGCAGTTACAGGAATACTTTGAAAAGACTTATAGTCTGAGAGTTTTGTCAACTGAGTTGGAAAATCCAGATTCCGAAACCTATTTCATTATGCATGAAGAGGAGATAGCTGGTTTTCTCAAAGTCAACTGGGGAAGTGCTCAGACTGAGAGAAAATTAGAGGATGCTTTTGAAATTCAACGCCTCTATGTGCTACAAAAATTCCAAGGATTTGGACTAGGTAAGCAACTGTTTGAATTCGCTCTTGAACTTGCTACAAAAAATAGTTTTTCCTGGGCTTGGTTAGGTGTTTGGGAGCATAATACAAAAGCTCAAGCGTTTTATAACCGATATGGTTTTGAAAAATTTAGCCAACATAGTTTTATGGTTGGTCAAAAAGTAGATACAGATTGGTTACTGAAAAAGAAATTAAGGTAAGAAGAGAATTCTTCTATTGAAATGATAGGAAAGGAAAAGAACTAGAGTGGCAACTGTCATTCTGGAGAACTAAATTATGCTTGTATCTTATAAATGGTTAAAAGAATTGGTGGACATTGATGTGCCATCACAAGAGTTGGCTGAAAAAATGTCAACCACAGGAATAGAGGTCGAAGGTGTCGAATCACCAGCTGCTGGTCTCTCAAAAATTGTCGTCGGTGAGGTCTTGTCCTGCGAAGATGTGCCAGAAACTCACTTGCATGTCTGTCAGGTTAACGTTGGCGAAGAAGAAGCCCGTCAAATCGTCTGTGGTGCCCCAAATGTGCGTGCTGGTATCAAGGTCATGGTGGCACTTCCGGGAGCTCGTATCGCTGACAATTACAAGATCAAAAAAGGGAAAATTCGCGGCTTGGAGTCTCTAGGAATGATTTGCTCACTTGGTGAATTAGGTATTTCTGACTCAGTTGTACCAAAGGAATTCGCAGATGGTATCCAAATCTTGCCAGAAGATGCTGTTCCTGGGGATGAAGTCTTTTCTTACCTAGACTTGGATGATGAAATCATCGAACTTTCTATCACTCCAAACCGTGCAGACGCTCTTTCTATGCGTGGAGTAGCTCATGAAGTAGCAGCCATCTATGACAAGGCCGTTAACTTTAAAGAATTTACTCTAACAGAAACAAATGAAGTTGCATCAGACGCTCTTTCTGTAGGGATTGAAACAGACAAGGCACCATACTATGCAGCCCGTATCTTGGACAATGTGACCATCGCACCAAGTCCGCAATGGTTGCAAAACCTCCTCATGAACGAAGGCATCCGTCCAATCAATAACGTAGTCGACGTGACAAACTACATCCTGCTTTACTTTGGTCAACCTATGCATGCCTTTGACTTGGATACCTTTGAAGGGACTGACATCCGTGTACGTGAAGCGCGTGCTGGTGAAAAATTGGTGACCTTGGACGGTGAAGAACGCGAGTTGGAAACAAATGACTTAGTCATCACTGTTGCAGACAAGCCAGTAGCTCTTGCAGGTGTCATGGGTGGTCAAGAAACCGAAATCTCTGAAAAATCTAGTTGTGTCGTCCTTGAAGCAGCTGTCTTCAATGGCAAATCGATTCGTAAGACTAGCGGACGCCTCAACCTTCGTTCGGAATCATCTTCTCGCTTTGAAAAAGGCATCAATGTGGCAACTGTTAACGAAGCCCTTGATGCGGCAGCTAGCATGATTGCTGAGCTTGCAGGTGCGACGGTGCGTAAGGGCATCGTTTCAGCAGGCCAGCTTGATACTTCAGATGTGGAAGTTTCTTCGACTCTTGCTGATGTTAACCGTGTCCTTGGTACGGAGCTTTCATACACTGATGTCGAAGATGTCTTCCGTCGTCTTGGCTTTGGCCTTTCTGGCAATGCAGAATCATTTACAGTCAGCGTACCACGTCGTCGTTGGGATATCACCATCGAAGCTGACCTCTTTGAAGAAATCGCTCGTATCTATGGTTACGATCGTTTGCCAACTAGTCTTCCGAAAGATGACGGTACAGCTGGTGAATTGACTGCGACACAAAAACTTCGCCGTCAAGTTCGTACCATCGCCGAAGGAGCAGGATTGACAGAAATCATCACCTACGCTCTAACAACGCCTGAAAAAGCGGTTGAGTTCACAGCTCAACCAAGCAAGCTGACAGAACTCATGTGGCCAATGACTGTGGACCGTTCAGTTCTCCGTCAAAATATGATTTCAGGTATCCTTGATACGGTGGCTTATAATGTGGCTCGTAAGAATAAAAACTTGGCCCTTTACGAGATTGGAAAAGTCTTTGAACAAATAGGTAATCCAAAAGAAGAACTTCCAAATGAAATCAACAGCTTTGCCTTTGCCTTGACAGGCTTGGTGGCTGAAAAAGATTTCCAAACAGCAGCAGTTCCAGTTGATTTCTTCTATGCTAAGGGAATCCTAGAAGCATTATTTACTCGCTTGGGGCTAGAAGTGACCTATACAGCAACAGCTGAGATTGCTAGTCTTCACCCAGGTCGTACAGCTGTGATTTCACTTGGTGACCAAGTTCTTGGTTTCCTTGGGCAAGTGCATCCAGTCACTGCTAAGGCTTATGATATTCCAGAAACGTATGTAGCGGAGCTCAATCTTTCAGCCATCGAAGCTGCCCTTCAACCAGCTGCTCCATTTGTGGAAATCACCAAATTCCCAGCAGTCAGTCGTGACGTGGCCCTACTCCTCAAGGCAGAAGTGACTCACCAAGAAGTTGTAGATGCTATCCAAGCTGCAGGCGTGAAACGTTTGACAGATATCAAACTCTTTGACGTCTTCTCAGGTGAAAAACTGGGACTTGGAATGAAGTCAATGGCCTATAGCTTGACCTTCCAAAATCCAGAAGATAGCTTAACAGACGAAGAAGTCGCACGCTACATGGAAAAAATCCAAGCATCACTCGAAGAAAAAGTGAATGCAGAAGTACGTTAACTCATCAATCCATCCTTCGGGGTGGATTTTTGCTTTTCAAAATGACAATTCAGGATCAAAAATGGACAATTGAGGAGTAAGAGCACCTGTATGCACTTTAATGGGCTATAATTGTTCTATCACTTGGGTACTCAAAATCCTTAGAGAGTTTAGTTTTTAAGGAAGGATGAACAAGATAAAAATGTACATAAATCCTTGTAAAGGCTATCAAAAAGGAGTATAATAAGTGCAACATATTTCGGAGGTGGAAAATGCTAGAAGTAAGAAATCTAGAGAAAAGTTTCGGTTCCAAGCAAGTCTTGTTTGGTGTCGATTTTCAGGCAAGTCCAGGACGAATTTTGGGACTGGTAGGGAAAAATGGTGCTGGGAAAACAACGATTTTCCACAGTATGTTGAAATTTTTGGACTATCAAGGAGAGATCATTCTGGATGGGCAGGAGATTCGTCAGGAGACCTACGCTCGGATTGGCTATCTGCCTGAGGAACGCAGCCTTATGCCTAAATTGACAGTCCTTGAGCAAGTTCGCTACTTGGCGACTCTAAAGGGCATGGATGCTAAGGAAGTCAAGGAAAAACTCCCTCAATGGATGGAAAAATTGGAAGTGAAGGGCAAATTGACCGACAAAATCAAGAGCCTCTCCAAAGGGAATCAGCAGAAAATTCAGCTGATTATCACCCTGATCCATGAGCCTGACTTGATTATCTTGGATGAACCTTTTAGTGGTTTGGATCCAGTCAATACTGAGTTGCTCAAACAGGTCATCTTGAAAGAGAAAGAGCGCGGTGCAATCATTATCTTTTCTGACCATGTTATGACTAATGTCGAGGAGCTTTGCGATGATATCCTGATGATTCGAGATGGGCGTGTAGTCTTGCATGGACCGGTCCAAGAAGTTCGCAATCAATACGGGAAAACGCGTCTCTTTGTTTCAAGTGAACGAAGTAAGGAAGAATTGGAAAATCTTCCTCATGTCAAACAGGTGAGCTTGACCAAGCAAGGTAGTTGGAAATTGATCCTCGATGACGAGAGCGCTGGAAGGGAACTCTTCCCAATCCTGACTCAAGGTCAATATATCGCGACCTTTGACCAACAAGCTCCAACAATCGATGAAATCTTTAAACTAGAATCAGGGGTGGAAGTATGAGAAATATGTGGGTTGTAATGAAGGAAACCTATCTTCGACATGTCAAGTCGTGGAGTTTCTTCTTTATGGTGATTTCGCCGTTCCTCTTTTTAGCCTTATCTGTAGGAATCGGTTATCTCCAAGGGTCTTCTATGGCCAAGAATAGCAAGATAGCAGTAGTGACAACGGTGCCATCTGTGGAAGAAGGGCTCAAGGGTACCAATGGTATCAACTTTGATTACAAGGATGAAACCAGTGCCCAGGCTGCTATCAAGGATGAGAAAATCAAGGGTTATCTAACCATTGACCAAGAGGACAGTGTCCTCAAAGCCGTCTATCATGGTGAAACCTCTCTTGAAAGTGGCATCAAACTAGCAGTAACCAATAAGTTAAATGAACTGCAATACCAACTCAATCGCTCAGCAGCCAATTTGTCTCAGGAACAGGAAAAACGCCTGAGTCAAACCGTTGATTTTACTGAGAAGATTGATGAATCCAAGGAAAACAAAAAAATTGTTCAAACCATTGCGGCCGCAGGGCTTGGTTTCTTCCTTTATATGATTTTGATTACCTATGCTAGCGTCACTGCTCAAGAAGTGGCTAGCGAGAAAGGAACCAAAATCATGGAGGTGGTCTTCTCTAGTATCCGAGCTAGTCATTATTTCTACGCTCGCATGTTGGCTCTGCTTCTTGTGATTTTGACTCATATTGGCATTTACGTCGTGGGTGGACTTGCTGCCATTCTGCTCTTTAAAGACATCCCTATCTTGGCACAATCTGGGATTTTAAATCATCTAGGAGAGGCCTTCTCGCTCAATACCTTATTGTTTGTCTTGGTTAGTCTCTTTATGTACGTTGTTTTAGCAGCCTTCCTAGGATCTATGGTTTCTCGCCCTGAGGATTCAGGAAAGGCCTTGTCGCCATTGATGATCTTGATTATAGCAGGATTTGTCGGTGTGACTTCTCTAGGTGCTGCCGGGGACAATTTAGTTCTGAAAATTGGTTCCTACATTCCTTTCATTTCGACCTTCTTTATGCCGTTTAGAGCTATAAATGGTTATGCAAGTGGTCTGGAAGCTTGGATTTCTCTTGCCATAACGGTTGCTTTTGCAGTCACTGCGACAGTCTTTATCGGACGTATGTATGCCAGCCTAGTCCTTCAAACAGATGATTTGGGAATCTGGAAAACCTTTAAACGTGCCTTAGCTTACAAATAGGAGAGCCTCGCGAAAGCGAGGTTTTTCTAGATGTTAAACAGCGAAATCGGTAAAAATATTTTACATATCTATTGACTTTTAGTAGTAAAATTTGGTATGATAGTAGACGGTATTGTTTACCCCATTTGTAAGGCCCCGGAACCTTTCAAATACCCCGCGGACCGGAACATCCGCCCTGTAAACAAAAACGATATTCATATAGGAGAAATCATGAACAAAACTACATTCATGGCTAAACCAGGCCAAGTAGAACGCAAATGGTACGTTGTTGACGCAACTGATGTACCTCTTGGACGCCTTTCAGCAGTTGTTGCTAGCGTACTTCGCGGAAAAAACAAACCAACATTCACACCACACACTGATACAGGTGACTTCGTAATCGTTATCAATGCTGAAAAAGTTAAATTGACTGGTAAAAAAGCAACTGATAAGATCTACTACACTCACTCAAACCACCCAGGTGGATTGAAACAAATCTCTGCTGGTGAACTTCGTTCTAAAAATGCAGTACGTTTGATCGAAAAATCAGTTAAAGGTATGCTCCCACACAATACTCTTGGCCGCGCTCAAGGTATGAAATTGAAAGTATTCGTTGGAGCTGAGCACACTCACGCTGCACAACAACCAGAAGTTCTTGATATTTCAGGACTTATCTAAGGAAAGGAACAATAAAGTATGTCACAAGCACAATATGCAGGTACTGGACGTCGTAAAAACGCTGTTGCACGCGTTCGCCTTGTTCCAGGAACTGGTAAAATCACTGTTAACAAAAAAGATGTTGAAGAGTACATCCCACACGCTGACCTTCGTCTCGTTATCAACCAACCATTCGCAGTTACTTCAACTGTAGGTTCATACGACGTTTTCGTTAACGTTGTAGGTGGTGGTTACGCTGGTCAAGCAGGAGCTATCCGTCACGGTATCGCTCGTGCCCTTCTTCAAGTAGACCCAGACTTCCGCGATTCATTGAAACGCGCAGGACTTCTTACACGTGACTCACGTAAAGTTGAACGTAAGAAACCAGGTCTTAAGAAAGCTCGTAAAGCATCACAATTCTCAAAACGTTAATCAATACGATTATATCAACGTTTCAAAGCACTTCATGGTTCATACCATGGAGTGCTTTTTTGATGATTTTTATCAAAATTCACCCCAAATTCACCCCATCATTTTTTTAGACTACGAAATGCAATCTTTCCGATAGCCATTGGAATAACATTCGAAGTATTGACATAAGTCTTTGTTGTAAGGGTATCACTATGCGTAAGTGCCTCTGAAATAGCTTCAAGTGAAGTTCCTGCTTGTTTAGCTAGAGTGGCGCCTGTGTGGCGTAATTTGTGAGGTGTAGCATGTGCCAGTTCCTTATGACGGTGTTTGACAGATTTCATTTTATTATTAAGATAATCAGAGTGTAGAGGGCTATTAATATTACCCTTCATATCGATATAAGTAAAGACATATTGTTCATCGGATTGGATAATACCAAATTTTGCCAGCTCAGTTTTTTGTTGCTTTTTCCAAGATTGGAGCAATTCAGTTAGTTCAATAGGGATTTGAAAAGTTGTTTTCTTGTTCCCTTTTGTAGATTTTACTTGTCCATATCTATCTAAAGCTTGAATTAGCTGAATCTGTTTTTTTGAAAGATCGATATATTTCCATTGAAGAGCATAGGTTTCTGATTTTCTATCTCCAAGGAAAAAAGTGAGATAAAATAGGATATAATCTTTAAGGGTTATTTTATCATTCTCTAAATCTTCTTGAAATGCTGAGAACCATTCTTGGAGTTGTTCATGAGTTAGATATAAATCTTCCTCTCTCTTTGCCTCTGCAAGTTGAATTTTTTTAGTGGCTTTTATTCTTCTTAATATTTTTGCAACTTTATTAGCTTCTATATACTCAAGTTCTTCTGCCCAATCAAAAATGGAAATCACATAGCTACGTAAAGATTTGAAGTTCGCATATTCATTAGCCTTAGATGTCATTAGATTTAGGATAACTTGCTTATTTTGATTTAGAAACTGTATCGTATAGTTTCCAAGAAGTGGTAGTATATGTTTTTCAAAATAGGTTTTGGTATTTGCAATTGTTGACCTGCTTGGTGGTTTAGCAGTAGAAGTAGTCTGACCTGCTTTGTAGGATTCCCACCAAACGTTTTTATAAAAGTATGATGGATTCGGCCATAAAATCGGTACTTCGAATGAAGAAGGTGGAACTTATAGCTACACTTATGATGGTGTAGGAAGCATCTGGCACAGTATCTTTGATGATGTGTCGACAGCCTACCGCCAGAAAGTGGCTAAGGACCGAGCGACCAAGGAGGGAATCGTCGTCACCCCACCAGAACTTGGGAACTTACCGGGTCAGGGAGAAGTGACCTATGCCAGTCAGATTCAGGATGTCCTGATCCCTTACACCACACGAGAGGACACCTACAACTACTACGAAGAACATAACTATGTCAATGATGTCAATCGTGAACATACAGAAGTCCTCGAAACCTATGACCATGATGGCAAGGCTCGTGAGACCTATAGCTATGGTCAGGGTCGAACCAGCTACCTCAACAACCAAACAGGTGACAGCTACAACTACTTGACCAACCAATCAGGTTCTGTGACAGGCTTGACCAAGGATGGACAAGCCGTCGCATCCAGTCGCTATCATCTCTATGGGGTAAGAAAGACAAGCACAGACACAACAGGTCAGCCATTTGCCTATAACGGTGAAGCCCGTGACGATACTGGACTTGACTATTTACGAGCAAGGTATTATGATAGTCAGGGAGGTACTTTCTTAACCGAGGATAGCTACCCAGGTGAGGACACAGATCCTCTCAGTCAGAACCGCTACAGCTATGTGCAGAACAACCCCGTCAACTATACAGACCCGAGTGGACACTTCTGGAACAGTATCAAAAAAGGCTGGAACTATGTTAAAAAGACGGCCTCTAATGCTTGGAATGGTGTAAAACGAGTTGCCTCTAATACCTGGAATACGGTGAAAAGAGTGGCCTCAAACACATGGAATGGTGTGAAGAGTTTCGCCTCCAAGGCTTGGAATGCGACCAAGAGTGCCTTCAACCACGCGACTAACTGGGTCAGCACCCAATTCAATCGCGCATCGAATTGGGTTGGCAGACAGTGGAATAAGGTTCAAACGGCCTACAATAGTGCCAGTGACTATGTACAAACGAAATACCAGCAAGCAGCAGCACAGATAGAGGCCAAGCGCCAACAAGTGGTTCGGTCTGCCTATGCCCTGGCAACAGGCTTGAGCTCTTCCCCAACCATCCGAGAAGGTATGAATCTTCTTCGAAACTGGGGTACAGCCTTGCAGAATACCTTGAAACATGTCTGTACGACAGCTGAACGGATCAAGAATCAAGTCGTTGACTTCGTGAAAAATGTCGATTGGAAGAAGGTTGCCGTAACTGCGGGAGCTATCGGTGTCGGTATTGCTCTTACCGTAGCGACTGGAGGTCTTGGAGCTCCCGTAGCGATGGCTATCGGTGGTGCAGCCTCTGGAGCAATCATCTCAGGATATGATGCCTATAGTTCTGGCCAACGTGGTTGGGAATTGGTTGGTTCGATTGCCAAAGGAGCAGGAACGGGTGCAATCTCAGGTCTTATTGGCGGCCACTTGATGGGAGCAGGAGCTAGTCTAGCAACCAATGTGATCCAAAATATTGGCAATCAAGCAGTTCGACAAGTTGCCAAGATTGGAGTGGAATCTGCGGTTGAGACTGCGATTGACACAGGTATTGATTTGGCCACAGGAAATAAGATTACTGGTCAAACAGTCGCCATGAACTTTGCCTTTAACACCTTTACCAACGGAGCAGGTAGTGTGTCTCCTAAGAAGGCTCCTAAGGCTGATGTGGTGACGACGAAGCCTACGGGTGGACGTATACCAATGACAGTAGAGAATCTCCAAATGTTTGCGGAGAAGCCTAAAGTCAATTTAGTAACATCTAAAGATAATCATTTTAATAATTGGCTAAATAAGGGAGATTTTGATAATACTGTATACTTTGCAATGAAAAATAATGAGCCAGTATATACTGGTATTACTAAACAGTCATTGGAAAAGAGACAAAATCAGCATGTTAAAGCTGGCAAAGATATTGATATGTTAGTTCCTGTATATGATAATCTAACTAGAAATCAGGCAAGAGCACATGAACAGAATTTAATAGAAAATCCAATAGGTAACTCAAATAAATTGAATAAGATCAATAGCATTAGTCCAAAAAATAAATTTCATGATGAGGCTATTAAATGGGCTCAAAATAATAAATAGGAGGAGATTATGATTTTTAATAATTTGATGAAAGAAAGAAGAGATAAAAAAATTAATAGTCTTTCAAAAGAAATACAAAGAAAATTAAAAAGGTTTGAAGAACTAAATTCGAAAGATTATCAACTCCAAGTAATAAAGCCTAGTAATGAGTTGCCTAAAGAAGGGGATATATTTGTTTTATCACCCAAAAAAGGATATTATTTTTTGGGGAAAGTCATGGAATCAAACATTGAATCAAGCAATAGCCTGATGAGTGGAAGCCATGTTGTAGTAATATTTTCAACATGTTTCAATACTATGGATATAGAAACATTTAAACCTAACTATCATGAATTGTTGACAGATCCTTTTATTGTTAATAATCAATATTGGGAAAAAGGTTACTTTTACGTAATTAAACATTCTCCTCTCAATGAAGAAGAGAAAAAACTGGATATAGGATTCTATAAGATTCATCCTTTAGGAAATTCATTTTGTACTTCAAGTGGAGAGCGTTTAGAACATGAACCTCAGATTTTAGGAATGTACGGACTTTGTACAATTACAGGAGTAGCTGCTGAAATTAACCGTTCATTAATTATGAATCCATCCATCAGTCCTAATTTTTTATTAAAGAATGATAATCTGTCTACAAAAAAAATTGATAGTTTCATAAAAAATGATGAAGGTATAATTACGATAGATATTGGAGATAAATTGGTTAGAGAAATTTCAAATTATATTGAAGTACATTTTGGAATTTACATGAATGGTTATAATTGGGAAAAATTTTTAGATTCTTACTTTCGTAAAAATAAGATGAAGAACTTTGAAGATTTAGAGATGAATACTGATGCTGGAACTATTGAGTTACACTTTTTAGATGGAGATTTCGGCATGAATAAAAATCTATATGACCAGATTGTTCATTTATTTACTAATCCACAGGTAATCTATTCTTTTATAAGTAAATATAATGACGAAATTATGTGGGAATGAATAACACTGTCTCGTTAAAGTCTCGAACTTCTGCTATTCGAGACTTTTCCACACATCATGTAAATACGGATAATTTTTAATTATTTTGAATATGCAATAGTTATTTTTTATAAAACTGATAATATGATGATTAAATATAAATCCTGATGGAACAGTATATAAAGCGTCAGATATTGTTTAGAAACCATCTACCTTGTACCATTATACATCCGAGAAAGGGTTGGCTGGTATATTAGATACAGGAACTTTAAATCCGTCATTAAAGGCGAATAATCCGAAAGATGCTCGTTATGGAAATGGTCAATATTTCTCAGACATAGCTCCAGGAACGCGAAGTAATGCTTCTCTTTCTAAACAATTTATAAACAATCCTTGGCAAGGAAGTAAGTATTCTAATTATATAGGTGTTGATACTAGCAATTTGACAGTAGTAAAAGGTAGAGATGGGGTATATGTACTCCCTAATGAAAATCCTCTAGACTTGACTGATAGAATTGTTAGTCACGGAAAGAATTAGGAGATATTTTTATGTTATATTATAAAACAATTTGGAATCATACGAATGACTATGATCCGATCATAATGTATTCTGCAATAGACGAAGAACGTTATGAAATGAAACGATTAGATATATTCCGTGATGGACATGTAGCTTACTTTGATACTCGGACACCTATGGAGTTGAATGAAGACCCGTATCCAAGTGATTTTGATGCAATAAATGCAACAGATGAGTTTGATGTGTCTGAAATTTCATCTATAGATTTTGAAAATATATTAAAAATGTACGACACGAATGCGTTAATAGAAGATTACTTTTCAAAGCTATAAATAGTGTAGCTCTTCTTCAGCTGAAGAAATTTGATATAGAAAGTTTCTAAAAGTGATAAAATTAGATGCTTTCTAATAATACTAGATGTAAAGTTGATTTCGTGAAAAATGTCGACTGGAAGAAGGTTGCCGTAACTGCGGGAGCTATCGGTGGTGCAGACTCTGGAGCAATCATCTCAGGATATGATGCCTATAGTTCTGGCCAACGTGGTTGGGAATTGGTTGGTTCGATTGCCAAAGGAGCAGGAACAGGTGCAATCTCAGGTCTTATTGGCGGCCACTTGATGGGAGCAGGAGCTAGTCTAGCAACCAATGTGACTCAAAATATTGGCAATCAAGCAGTTCGACAAGTTGCCAAGATGGGAGTGGAATCTGCGGTTGAGACTGCGATTGACACAGGTATTGATTTGGCCACAGGAAATAAGATTACTGGTCAAACAGTCGCCATGAACTTTGCCTTTAACACCTTTACCAACGGAGCAGGTAGTGTGTCTCCTAAGAAGGCTCCTAAGGCTGATGTGGTGACGACGAAGCCGAAATCAGGGGATGTCGAAGTCCTTGATGTGGGGTATAAGCATCATCGATCATTGAAAGATGTCACTCCAGCAGCAGAATCTTCACAGAAATTGTTAGATGGGCCAAGGGCTGGTACGCTAAGACTTGAAGTATTCAAAGAAAATACTCAGGTGGGAACTTATAAAAACCAAACGAAGTCTTTAAAAGGAACTGATTATCAGGCTCACCATGTTAATCAAGCGGCTATGATGAAGAAAACTGCTCCAAATTATAGTTATAATGATGGTGTCACTGTTCCGTTAATTGGAAACATAAGAAAAGATATTGGTAGTCCTCATTACAACGCCCATGCTACTATGGAAGAATTTTATAATCAGTATAGGAAGGGGGGCGCTAAATATGGTGATATCCCTACTATTTCTGATTACAATGATGCAACGACGAAATCATTAAAAGATGCAGGTTTGACAGATTCTCAAGTTGGTGAAGTTATGTCTGCTACTAGAGCTGAACAAAGTTATTATGGATTGAATAGTGATTCAGAAATAATTTTACCAGGTAGAATGCCGTTACCTAAAAAGAAATGAGGTTTTTCTAAATGAAAGAAAAATATATGGATATGAAGTATATTATTGAATGTTTTAGTGAAAGCAATATTGAATTCCCATTTGAGATAGAAATATTAGACAGTACTGAAGGATTGCTAAGTATAGAGTCTAGTGAATGGGAAGAGCTTGTCTGGGAATTTCGAAGTGAATTTTTACTTAAGAACAAAGGTGAAGTTAGAACTGGAATAGGAAAAATTTGGAATGAAAATTCGGCCTATTTTCGTAAATCTATTGCCCCTATATTAAAAGAATACCTACAGAGAAATTTTTTGCCACAGACATGCATAGATTCGATTTTATTTGATTTAAGTACTCTTAGAAACTATAAATTATTGCAAGACTATTTCGGGATAGAGTCTGCATTCCATGATGATTTACTTTTAATTTATGAGGGAGGGTACATTCCAGTTGGTTACCAAGGCAATTATCCAGAGGGGCACTTTAAGGTGATGAAAATTGTATAGGACAATAGATAGATTACACTAAAAACGATTTGAACTCCCTCAAAATTAGACAGAAAATCTAAATTTTTGGGGGATTTTTTGAAATCAAAATATATTTTAGTCTCACTGAACTCCGCCATATGGATAAGTAGGATAAGCTCATCTCCAGCTACGACTATGAGTATGACGATTGGAGGATATATCTCCTCCGAAACTGGGGTACAGCCTTGCAGAATACCTTGAAACATGTCTGTGATCCAAAAACAACTGGTGCCTCCGATAAGGGAGAAAATAAAGTTCCATCTGTCGCAGACTTTAGAAAGTATGAAGATGCGGCAAGACATGGACTCAGATTGGATCAGAAAGAGCGAATTGATAGGATGACATTAGAGGAGTATCTAAAGGCTCCCCCAATGACTCCTGAGGAAAATGCCTATGCCTCTAATGTAAAATTTGCGAAGTTTAACCAAGAAAATAAAGCTAAACTTCCAACTTTAGCAGCTGAATTCATAGGCTGGAATAATGGAGAACGTTTAGTTACAGGGAAAGATCCACTAACGGGCGAAGACGCAAATCGTTGGGCGGCAGGTGCAGAGTTAGCTGTTGATATTGCAAGTAATTTCTTTCCTATAGCTAAGGCTGGCAAATTAAGGAAACTTGAAAAAGCACTCGATGCAGTAGACGCAGTCAATGATGCTTCAAAAGCTACAAAGGCAGCTGATAAAGCTAAAGATGCTGCCCGTGTGGCGGATAAAGTGGATGATGTCAAAGATGTTAATAAAATTCCTCAATATGTTGAAGATACTATTTCATAGATTAAAAACAATAAGGGTAATCCACCAGATGGATTTAAAGGAGGAAAAGTTTATAAAAATGAGCCTTTAAATGGTGAAGAACTCCTTCCCGATGGAATTACTTATAAAGAGTACGATGTTCATCCATATCAAAAAGGAGTGCCAAGAGGAACGGAAAGAATTGTTATAGGTGAAGATGGATCCATATGGTATACTCAAGATCACTATCAAACTTTTATAAGAATAAAATAAGGGGAATATAATGTCAAAGAAATTTAATAATAGAACATTTAGAAAGATAGAAGAAATTTATAGCGTTTATTTACCTGACGAATTTAAAAAAGTTTATGGAAATATGGAGGAACTTCCTGAAAACTGGTATGATTGGAGTGATTTTTCACCTCAGAATGTTAAGGTGTTGAGTAATTATATACAAGTAATAAAAGAAAATATAGCAGAAGAAATAGAATATGTTGATTGGAGCGATAATTGGGGAGAAGCTCCAAGTAATTTAGAACTTACAAAAGGAGAAATACTAAGTCGTTTAATGAATTCCCCAACATTATTGCCCATTTTTGGTCATAGGTATATTGCATCATGTAATACTCCAATTTCGCCTGTATTTTCAATTGTTGGTTCAGATATCATTTATTATTCAAAAAGCCTAACTGATTATTTTCATGGAATCACAGTAAGCAGAGAGACAAATCTATCTAATTTACCCCAAATTCCTTTTTGGTCCGATATTGCACAGTGATAAAGGCTAGATGAGAATACTAGGTTAAGAGAAAAATTACAACAAGTATATTTCAAAACTTTTCATCATTATCAAGTAATTGGTATTAATTTTGGGATAGATGTAATTTCTGAGAAACTTCCTCTTATTTTCAAGTTGGAAAAGTGATTGTTATTTAGTATCTGAGACTATAGGAATTTAATTATTTATTTAAGTTAATAAATTGAAAAGTTCTCAGAAATAATTGCTTAGAATGTTTTTGAAAAACTTAAAAAGAGAAATTAAATTACATGATTATCTTAACTAGAATCGTACTAATTCTTTAAATTAACCTCTTCTGTTGTGATAGAAACATGCAAAGACTCTCGAGGAAGGATTTCTTCGAGAGTTTTATGTTACATCTATGACTTAAAGGATCAGTTGCTTACAGTGACTAAGGAGGGAAAAATTTTGTTGAGTGCAGAATTGATCTAGGTATTACGGATATAACAATTGTTTGTCGTGATATTCAGATAGAACATCTTGCTTTAAAGGATGCTCAATTCTTTTGGCAGGATAATGAAACTCTAGAATAAGTAAAGTTTTGAGTTTAGATGATTGGAAATTATAAATTACTTTCACAAAGACAATTTGTGACTCAGTTCAATTACTAACTAGGGGAAATTTTCCCCTAGTTTATTTTATACTAGCCTCACAGTGGACAAGCAGGACAAGTCTGGGCTCCTACTTTGTCAGTAGCACATCCAGTCATTATGATTGGGCTCTGAAAAAACTCAAAGCTCATCAGAGAAATTGTAAGAATAGCTAGTTGAAGTGCTATTGAAATTCACCAAAGGTTCTTCTAAGTTTTGAATGGCTTCATTCTCGTGATTTTTAAGTTCTTCTAGCTTTAGAATCCTTTAAAAATTAAAATTTAAAGCTGTCATAGACTTAGAATAGCTCTAAAACATTTATTTCAATGTAATTCTAAGTTTAGAATTGCATTGATATTAAAGGAAGCAAGCTGTTCGATACTTAGAATGCCTTGATTCTGATAAATGTTGACTAGAAACTGGTTCGAATGGCTTTTTTCTGATATAGGATGATAGATAGATGGGTGAGATGATGAACATAGAAAAAGAGAAAGTTAGAAAAGAGTTGGTGTCCCTCTGTTTGGGAGAGTTCACAGCCGTCCTAACCTTTTGGTTTTGTTTTTTCCTTTTGAAAAATCGGCTTGCTGATGTGAATAGTCTAGTAACCATTCTCTATCCTTTGTCTTTACTGACATTTATTTTGCTTCAAGGTTCAATCTATTGGGCGATTTTGATTAGAAGACTGTCGAATCCTCGGTTTGGAAGTGGAAGTGGAAGTGTTCCCAAACTTTATAGTGGTTTCAGGATACTAGACCTTGTTTTACTTATTTCAGGCTTTCCTTTTATTTTCTGGAATACACAGAGTGTCCAAGTGGCTATCTTAGCCACACTGATACAGCTTTTTTCCCTTATCGAATGGATTAATTATTTCCTTGTACGCCTATCTTATAGTCTGAACCCTCTTGTTTTATGGAAACGAATTACCAAGGGGAAACTTGAAAAGAGCAGGATAGCTAAGGAGTTGGGGTAGGGGAGAATGAATGAAGGAAATGGATTGGATAATATAATTCTACGGACTGAGTGGTTCGACAAAACAGAAAAATTTTGTGAAATAAGACTGGATTGTGAGACAAAATATCTAACAATTTATCAGTTATGCTACATTTTTGAAGAGGAGATGAGCAAGGTTTATATTGCTATGGATGAATATATAAAAAATCCTCATCAAACGAAAGAGATTATTTTCGGAGACGATAGTGAGGGGTCATTCATTGAAGGGGTGTTTTTTTAAAATTTTACAGATAGAAAAAGAGAAGACCAGATGGTCTTCTCTACGGGGGAACTAGAATGATGGAAAAGAATCAATCAAAGATTTTTTTAGTCTTTGAAATTCTTTTGGAAGATAAGGAGAGACAAGATAGAAGTAATAGCTGCCAAGAATAGGAAAGCATTCGCTTCTTGTTCCCCAGTTGCTGGGAGTTGTTTTTCCTTGTCTTGTTTGACTGTAGTTGCAACAGGAACTTTTTCATCTTTTGCTGATGAATTGTCTATTACGACTGGAGCTGGTTTTTCGGTCTCTCTTGGGACAACATACTCAGGAAGGGTCACAACAGGTGGTGCCTCTGTTCCTACTGAGCTTTGCTTGATACCCACCTCAATCACTCGCTCTTGAGCTGGAGTTGTTTCCGTTTGGACAACTTTGCGATTGCTGCCATCTACTTCAACATACTCAACAAGAAGACCGTTTTTACCTTCTGATAGGATTTGCTCTTTCCTTTGTCTAGTAGGGCATTTTCGCGACGGATAGTCTTGAAGGTACGACCTTATTGACAATTTCCAAACTTGGAAGTGTAAAGACAAGATCCTTAACTCCTTCTTCAGGAGATGAAGAAGTAATCGGTTTTTCCGGTTGAGCTGGTAGAGGGTGCTCAGGAAGGGTCACAACAGGAGGTTCCTCTGTTCCTACTGAACTTTGTTTAGTGCCCACCTCAATCACTCGATCTTGAGCTGGAGTTGTTTCCGTTTGGACAACCTTGCGATTGTCACCGTCTACTTCAACATACTCGACTAGGAGACCGTCCTTCCCTTCTGATAGAACTTTTTCTTTTCCTTTGTCTAGTAGGGCATTTTCGCGACGGATAGTCTTGAACGGTACTGGTTTATTGACAATTTCCAAACTTGGAAGTGTAAAGACAAGGTTCTTAACTCCTTCTTCAGGAGATGAAGAAGTAATCGGTTTTTCCGGTTGAGCCGGTTTTTCAGGCTGCACTGGATTCTCAGGTTGAGTCGGATTTTTCGGCTCAGCAGGTTTCTCAGGCTGAACTTGAGCTGCTTCAAGCTTGCTAATTTGTTCAAGAGCGGATTCTAGCGCTTTATTAACTTCTTCTTGAGTCTTGGCCTCTTGAATAGCAGCGATTGCTTGATTTGCTAGTTCAATTAATTTCTTCTTAGCTTCATTGTTAGAACCAAGCTCACCGACTTTTTTCTCGATGGCTTCTGTCAAGCTAGCCATGGCCTTATTGTATTCGATTTCCGGTTGTTTTGGTTCAGCGGGTTGCTCAGGTTTAGAAGGTTCTTCTGGATGTTCCGGTTGCTCTGGACTAGGCTCCTCTTGGCCTCTTTGATAGTTATCATCCTTGGATAGGATATCTTGTAGGGCACTGACTGTCAACATGACTTCTTGAACATCCACTGCATCAGCACTGAGTTGGTTTCTCAATTTTTCTAGATTTGCTTGGAAAGCTTGGCGTGCAGTAGCCGTATTTTTCAAGCCTGCTGGATCAAAGTTTGAAAGATCATCTTTCCATTTAGAGATAGACTGGATGATATCTGCCTTGCTGTAGAGTTCGCTACCTTCGCCACGAGTGATGAATTGGTCTACCTGGATACCGATATTTCGAGATAAATCGTTTCGATCAGGATCGAGTTGAAGGGTGACTACGTGCAAGTTTTCGTCCAGACCTTTTAGGCTAACTAGAGTTTGATTGCCTTGGCGTTGGGCTGCGCGACCGCTAAAGTATTTCTTACCATCAATAGTTGAAGCATTTCCCATTCCATCTTGGTAAGGAACTTCTTTGCCGTCTAGGAAGACTTTGTAGATACCATGATTTGGATCAACATAGCCCTTTATATCAAGTCCAGTACCGTAGAAGTAGGCTGTGACAGTTGTCTTTTTCTTTTGCTCATCAGTTAAGCGGCCAAAGGAAGCCCAAGACTCAGTCTTTTGGTACTTGTCTGCCGAATTGGTTTCATGGTGCCAGCCAGGACTGTAATCCAACTGACTAGCTTGGTCATCATAACTTGTTTGGTCCTTGATCAGCAATTCAGCTTTCATCACTTGGATGGTTGCATCTGTAGCAAAACCGAGCAGGGCACCATCAGTGACAGAAGTGAGCTTGGCTTTGAAGTCAAAGACAGAGTCGGCTTGTTCTGTAAAGTCAATCGTTGGGATGGTAACAGTCTTTTCTGTTTCTCCATCTTCAAAAGTCACATCTTGAGTTGTATCTTGGTAAACTTTACCGTGAACCCCAGTTCCAGGTTCTGTGATGAAGCGAACAGTAGCAGCCCCCTTGCTTCCACCAACACGTTTAATCTTAACAGTGACTGGTTTTCCTTTTTCGACTTCGTAGTTAGTAGACTCGAGTTCAAACATTCCCTTGCTATCATTGTTTAGGGTGTAGATCCCTTCTGTAGCAATTGGTTCACCTGTTTTGTTCACGAGGGTAATAGTGTGTTGGCCTGGTGCTAAATCGCCTGTCTCAAAGACTTTTTGGCTACGTTTACGGCTAGCATTCTTAGTTTGAACATCTGCAACCTTTTGACCATCAACGTAGACGGACATTTCTCCATGACCTGGGTCGACTGTAGAGACGACATAGGCCTTGGTTCCTGTGAAGGTATAGCTTACTTTGGCATCTTTTTTGTTGGTCCACATAGAAGTGCCACGAACACCTTCAGATTCATTGTACCAAGTTGTTCCGGCTGTATCCGCTGTTGTATTTGAGTGGTATTCCAGTCCAAGAGGGTAGCCATCTGTCTTTTCAATGCTACTTGGTGTCTTATAGACTGAGAAGTTGTTCAAGATTGGAGTTGCTTGAGCACCAGTGATGGTTACACGGATTTTTTGTGCTTCTACAGGCTTTCCTTGAACCAAGCGACGGTAACCAACGGTCGAACCTTCGCCGTAAGTCACCCAACGTCCGTTGATTTCGACTTCAATCTTGAAACCAGAGATACGTTGCCCTTTGGCGATGTCTTCTTTGAGTTCAACGACATCGAAGCGTCTCTTTTGCCCCAAATCGACTGTAAAGCTACCGGTTGTGGCATCATTTGAGAGCGCCCAGCTGGTGTCATCTTTACCGTCTGTCAGGTGGCTTTCTTTGTAAAGGTGGTTTTGACGAGTAGAACTTGCTGTTACAGTCGCGCCTTTGGCAAAGTCAGTGGCATACATTTGGTCTAGGGTTGCCTTGAATTCCTTCAAGCGAGCCACATCCGCATCTGCAAATTTTCCTTCTTTATTTGGTGGAATATTGAGAAGGAGTGGGGTTCCACGACCAACGGACTTGAAGTAGATGTCCATCAACTCTTTGAGTGATTTCGGCTGTTGATTGTCGTGATAGAACCAGCCCGAACGGATCGAAACATCGGCTTCCCCTACAGAGTACATATCACCATCAGGGTCACCATGGTTGAGGTATTCGTTTTTCACATCGTCTGTGATGTTGGCCCTTTTGACTTTATGCCAGACAGGGTCCCCTGCGATTCCCCGTTCATTTCCGATCCAGCGAACGCTTGTCGGTTGAGCAGAGAAGATAGCAATATCTCCTTCAGCTTCTTTGATGTATTTGAACCATTCATCAAAGGTATAGGTTACTTTTTGGGCACCGCTACCACGCGCACCGTCCATCCAAACCTCGATAAACTTCCCTTTATTACCGTATTTCGGATTACCAAGGATTTCTTTCAGTTGGTTGAGATAGTATTGGTTGTATTCTTTTTCGGTTGCGACATGGTATTTAGGATGGTTGGCATCCCATGGTGACAAGTAAACACCCATATTCATGTCATACTTGCTAGCAGACTTGGAAACTTCTTCGAGAAGGTCACCCTTACCATCTTTCCATGGGCTGGCAGCTACGGTATGATTCGTATACTTAGAAGGGTAAGCAACGAAACCGTCGTGGTGTTTAACAACCATAATGGTTCGTTTGAAGCCAGTTTCCTTCAGAGTACGAATCCACTGATCGGTATCCAAGTTGGTTGGATTGAAGTATCGAGGGTCTTCTTTCCCATTTCCCCATTCAGAATTGGTATAAGTGTTCATTCCGTAGTGGATGAAGGCTGCCAATTCTTCCTTGTGGTAATCGAGTTGGGCCTCGCTTGGAAGAGGTCCATGATTGCCAATCTCAGTTTCTTTGTCTTCTGGATGAGCGACTGGAGGAGTCGGAGTTGTTGGATTGGCTGTATCAGCGATTGGCTCGTATTCAAAGACGATCTCATTAACACCTTTTTGCTGGATCTTCGCTTCCAAGCTAGCCTTAACTGGACGGTAGCCAGCAATGTCTTTTGCATGGAAGGTGTTGACAAAGGAAACCTCATACTCTTGACCTTCATTGTTATCAACTGTCGCTTCCGCTAGTTCAGTACTTGTTCCTTTTTGACGGTAGTAAACTTTGAAAGAGCCTTTGTTGACTTTATAAACCACCTTGATGACACGTGTTCCAGGAGCTGTTTTGCTAACGACATTGTGGTTCCACTCGTCTTTTAGTTGCTTCTGAATCTCGACCCCATCAATGGAAACAATCTGGTATTTCTCTAGGTTTTGCTTGTAGAATTCGGTTGGAGTGATTGCTTTCTTGAAATCATAGTCAAAGCCAGTTCCCACTTCTGTTTTGTCTAAGAAGGTATCATTTTCTTTGACAGGATTTCCTGCTTCGTCCACGTGCTGGATAAGGACGCGTCCGTAATCAATTCCCTTGACTAGAGTAGCGACACCGCTCTCATCAAAGGAGTACTGATTTTCTCCGATGACAGCTGTCTTATTTCTAAGCATTTCACCTTCGGGTGTAAAGTAGTAACGTTTGCCATTATCCCCTTGATACCAGCCCTTGACACCATATTTGTCAATGATATCTTTGACCCATTTGAGTTGTTCAGGAGAGAGGACAAGTCCGCCACCGAAGCGGTCTTTCTCAGGCACACCGTTGTCAACCGTTCCGTGTTGGTGTACGCCGATGACTTTCCCATCACCATTGATAATTCCGCCACCAGACAAACCAGATACAGAAGTTGTTTGGTAAGTGATGCCAGTAGCTCCCTTGTCATCATAAGGATCGACGGATTTTACCTTGCCGTCAGCTTTATAGAGTTGTCCAGCTACGATAGGCTGTTTGAGTTCTTTTGAGCTTGAGTCAGTTGGATAACCAATCGTGCTGACAGGGTCCCCTGCTTTGTAAGTCTTATGCTCAGCGAGTGGCACAAAAGTTGCTGCTTTATTTGGGCTTGCAATTTGTACAGGGACAGGCGCTACAACTGCTGCCAAGTCATTCTGATATCCCTTGCTAAACTCTTCTTTGTTCCAGAAGTGGATATCTTTCTCTTGAAAGAGCGTGGTATTTCCTGAATTTGGCTGAGAATTCTTAACAGGAGCGTTGGATCCTAGATTGTAATAGAAGCGCGCAGAATCTCCGCCACGAATATGGCCTTCTTTATCTAAAAAGTTATGAGCAACTGTCAAGAAAACGTTAGGCGCGACAAAAATACCAGACCCAGAAACAATGTATCGTTGAGCTCCACCATTATAAATGCTGTAGACCATAGTTGCAGCAGTTGCGGGTTGTCCCTCGTAATTGATATGTTTGAGGTCTTGTCCACCGTTAATGATGGCACGGTTTCCTTTCTCAGCTTCCTTTGGAGCTTCTTCCTTATCCTTTAGAATGCTCTTAGTTTCTACTTTTGGACTAGCTTTTTGGTCAACGATAGTAGTCGTATCGAGTTCTTTGACAGGTGTGTCGGGATAGGCACGGTCCTGAATGTCTTCAGGGAGCAAGTCAGCACTGTTGGTATCTGCAACAGGTGTTTCTTGTTTTTCAGCTTCTACACGACCTTCTTCTTTAGCTGGTTCAGCCTTGGTCTCTTCTATATCTGCGACTTGTTTAATTTGCTGATCTAAATTGGATGTCGTGGCAGGAGATGTTTCGTCTGCACGCACGGTTCCTGAAGCAAAAAATGCTAGTCCGACCATGACAGAGGCCACACCTACAGTCAACTTCCGAATGCTAAACGTTTGCCCTTTTTCAAAAAGGTATCGATTCATAATATACTCCTAGTTTTTAGAAAGGCAGTCAGCTACTGCCCGAGCCCAAGTCTGACTTGGTTACAACTTGATTTAAGGATAAAAACTCTTTGATAATTTGTAAGCCACCTTACCTCCTGTGCATAAAGCGCTTTCATTTTAAGATAAAAAAATTTAAAAGGTCATTTCTCCCTTAAAATGACTGGAAACTTTTAATATAACAAATATACTAAATTAATAAAAGAATTGCAATAGCAAAAAAGAAAAAAATAAATATAAATTAAAGAAAATAAGTTACTTTTTAAAGAAAAAACGCATCCTTTCAAGGCTCAAACTAAATGAAAGGATACATTTTAAAAAGAAATTAGAGTATTTTTTGGAGAAACTCTTGGATGGTTTTGGGGTCTGTTTTGGAAGAGAAGCGCTCAAGGACTTGCCCATCTCGGCCAATGAGAAACTTAGCAAAATTCCATTCGATTCGTTTTTCTAGCGGACCAGCTTTTTGGTCTTTCAACCAAACATAGAGAGGATCTGCTTCCTTGCCGTTGACCTTGACCTTGGCAAATCGAGGGAAAGTAGTCTGATAGTGTAGGCTGCAGAAGCTATTGATTTCCTCTGCGCTGCCGGGTGCTTGTCCCATAAATTGATTGCAAGGGAAATCCAAGATTTCAAAACCCTGATCTTGATAGCGTTCATAGAGTTCTTGAAGTCCCTGGTACTGGGGCGTTAAACCACATCCAGTAGCAGTGTTGACAATCAAGAGAACGTTACCACGATAACTCTCTAGGGAAGTTGCTTGGTTGCTTTGGTTTAAAACGGAAAAATCATATATACTGGTCATTTTTCTATATTTTCCTTATGCGTTACTGGTTCAGAGTGTTTTACCTCGTGTTCTGATAAAAAGGCGTAGGTCATGGTTCCAAAGATGGCTCCAATTCCCAAACCCAAGACTAGTAAAGGGAGCATTTTATCGAAGTGGAAGAGGTTGTCCCAAAAGGTATCGAAGGGAAGATGCTGAACAAAGAGTTTGTGAAAGGCTGATAAGACAAACAAGCCAATTGGAATGCTGATGAATACACTCCAACTACGAACTTTGATCTGGCTTTTGCTGTGGCTTTTGTGATGAATTTCGGACTGGTCATCCTTGTCCAAATGTAAGTCGCGAACTGCTAGTCTCGCCCTAGATGAGAGGACGAAGATAAGTCCAAAATAGAGGTAGGGCATGGCATCTCGAACCAACTCTATGAAGCGTCCAAATAGGAGATAGAACAAGAAGAGTAGGAGGGAGGAGTAAACGATTTGGATCAAGGCACGGGCACAAGCCTTGTAAATCATCTCTTGACGGCATTCATCAAATGGCCCTTGTATGTGAAAGAATAGTTTGAGTAAGCGAGTGGTGAAATCTTCTTTTTTCATGGGAGTGTTCTCCTAAATGACCGATTTTTGATTGACTTCTTTAAAGAGTTGACAGAGAGTATAGAAGTAAACCAAACTAAAAATGATACAGATTATTAGAAATACCAGATATCTCCAATCCATAGGATTTGTTAAAAGTTGTGGAAAGGATACGAGGATAAAACAGAGAGATGCGTTTAGAAGACGTATTTTTTTTGATTGGATTTTCTGGAATCTCTGTCCCTTGTTCAATACAGGAAGGAATAAAAGAAAGATAATCAAGAAAGGATGCTCAATATGTCCAGAAAGTAGGAAAAAGGTAATAAAGATACTGATAAAAACATGACTGATCAGCAGTCTCGCTAGTGATTTCATAAGGCACCTCCTAGTCGTCTTCTTGCTCTTTCTTGGCTTTTTCAATGCGACGGGAGATGATAATTTGTATAATCAGTCCAAAAAAGAACGCTCCCAGTATAGTTTTTAAAATATGTTTTGAATTCAGAAGAGAACTGATGAAATTGGGATTTTCACTTGTTAGAGTATCGATGAGTGGCATTATAAAAAATATCGCTATGCCAAAGAACAGACCTGCTTTCAGACCAGGTAAATGTAGTTGCTTGCTTTCTTTTTGGCTCAACATATCTAGATCAATGGCTGTGATGCCTGTTTTTCTGGTTTGGGAGACCACATAGAGAGCAGAAATCATCGAAATGCCGAATACCACAAGAGGATAGCCGATAGCGACAATTTGCGGATATTTATAAGCGAGGACAAAGGGAATAAGATTACCTAAAGTCATGAGGTAAAAGAGAATCACAAAGATTTTATTTCCGATGCGGTCAGCTTCGCGTCGTTTGTGTTCATCAAGTGGTCCTGAAATGCCATAAATGCGTTTGATCAGTTTTTCAGTGAAGGTTTCTTTTTTCATGAGTTTGCTCCTTTTTTAAAAATTATCCTCCCAAAAAAGACTGTTGAGGTCAGTTTGGAGGCTGCGGGCGAGATTGAGACAGAGTTCCAGAGTTGGATTGTACTTGTCATTTTCAATCATGTTGATGGTCTGTCTCGAGACACCGATATCCTTGGCTAGCTCAAGCTGGGAAATACCCAGTTCCTTGCGAAATTCTTTCACACGATTCATCTATTCTCCTTTCTGCTTTGTGTCGTATATATTTGACTACATTATATTCTTCTATGAAATAGATGTCAAGCATATTTGACATATTTCTTAAAGAAATCTTACTTTTTTTGACCTATTTATCTGACAAGTGCAAGCTGGTCAGATTTGTGGTAAAATAGATAAGATATGACAAAAGAATTTCATCATGTAACGGTCTTGCTTCATGAAACGATAGATATGCTCGACGTAAAGCCTGACGGTATCTACGTTGATGCGACTTTGGGTGGAGCGGGCCATAGCGAATATTTATTAAGTAAATTAAGTGAAAAAGGGCATCTCTATGCCTTTGACCAGGACCAGAATGCCATTGACAATGCGCAAAAACGTTTGGCACCCTATATCGAAAAGGGGATGGTAACCTTTATCAAGGATAACTTCCGTCATTTGCAGGCACGTTTGCAGGATGCTGGTGTCCAAGAAATTGATGGAATTTGTTATGACTTGGGAGTGTCCAGTCCTCAATTGGATCAGCGTGAGCGTGGTTTTTCTTATAAAAAGGATGCGCCACTGGATATGCGGATGAATCAGGGAGCTAGTCTGACAGCCTATGAGGTGGTTAATCATTATGACTATCATGACTTGGTTCGGATCTTTTTCAAGTATGGTGAGGATAAGTTTTCTAAACAGATTGCCCGCAAGATTGAGCAAGCGCGTGAGGTGAAACCAATCGAGACAACGACTGAGTTGGCAGAGATTATCAAGTCTGCCAAGCCTGCCAAGGAACTCAAGAAAAAGGGGCACCCTGCCAAGCAGATTTTCCAGGCCATTCGAATCGAAGTCAATGATGAGCTAGGGGCGGCAGATGAATCTATCCAGCAGGCCATGGACATGCTGGCTCTGGATGGTAGAATCTCAGTCATTACTTTCCATTCCTTGGAAGACCGCTTGACAAAGCAGTTGTTTAAGGAAGCTTCAACAGTGGAAGTTCCCAAAGGTTTGCCTTTCATCCCAGATGATCTTAAGCCTAAGATGGAATTGGTATCCCGTAAGCCAATCTTGCCAAGTGCAGAAGAGCTAGAAGCCAACAACCGTTCGCATTCAGCCAAGTTGCGCGTGGCCAGAAAAATTCACAAGTAAGAGGAAAAACATGGCAGAAAGAATCGAAAAAACAAGCCAGTTATTGCAAACGAAGTTTAAGGGTTTTTCACGTGTGGAAAAGGCCTTCTATGTTTCGATTGCTGCAACAATGATTATCCTGGCAATTAGCGTTGTGTTTATGCAGACCAAGCTATTACAAGTTCAGAATGAATTGACTAAGGTCAATGCTCAAATCGAAGAAAAGAAAACCGAGCTAGACGATGCCAAGCAAGAGGTCAATGAATTAATTCGTTCAGAACGTTTGAAAGAGATTGCAAACTCTAAGGATTTGCAGCTGAATAACGAAAATATCCGAGCAGCGGAGTAAGAAATGAAACAGTGGAAAGAAAAAATCATCCGTTATGCCGTTCGTAATCGCAAATCTCCAGAAGAAAACCGCAGAAGAGTAGGAAAAAGCCTGAGTTTATTGGCTGTCATACTCTTCGCTGTCTTTTTGGTCAACTTTGCGGTCATTATCGGAACGGGTAGCAAATTTGGCAAGGACTTGGTCAAAGAGGCTAAAAAGGTTCACCAAACAACCAAGACGATTCCTGCAAAACGGGGAACCATCTACGATCGTAATGGAACGCCTATTGCAGAAGATGCGACTTCTTACAATATTTATGCCGTTATTGACAAGACCTACAAGTCAGCAACAGGCAAAATTCTCTATGTAGAGGATTCTCAATTTAATAAGGTAGCTGAAATTTTCCATAAGTATCTGGATATGGAGGAGTCCTATGTCAAAGAACAGCTTTCTCAACGAGATCTGAAACAGGTATCCTTTGGTACCAAGGGAAATGGGATCACCTATGCCAATATGATGGCTATTAAAAATGACCTAAAAACTGCTGGCATTGAGGGAGTTGACTTTACAACAAGCCCTAACCGTAATTATCCCAATGGACAGTTTGCTTCATCCTTTATCGGTTTAGCGCAACTCCATGAAAATGAGGATGGCACCAAACGTTTGATTGGGACATCTGGTTTGGAGAGTTCTTTAAATAGCATTCTGGCGGGTACAGATGGGATCATCACCTATGAGAAGGATCGTCTGGGAAATATTGTTCCGGGTACGGAGCAGGCTTCCCAACAAACAGTAGATGGAAAGGATGTGTACACAACCCTTTCTAGTCCCTTGCAGTCCTTTATGGAAACCCAGATGGATGCCTTTCAGGAAAAGGTAAAGGGCAAGTATATGACGGCTACCTTGGTCAGCGCTAAGACAGGGGAAATTCTGGCTACGACTCAACGGCCGACCTTCAATGCCGATACCAAGGATGGCATCACAAAAGACTTTGTCTGGCGTGATATCCTCTACCAAAGTAACTATGAGCCAGGATCAACTATGAAGGTGATGATGTTGGCCTCGGCTATTGATAACAACACCTTCCCTGGTGGCGAATACTTTAACAGTAGTGAATTGAAAATAGCAGATGCGACCATTCGAGACTGGGATGTCAATGAAGGATTGACTAGTGGTGGCACCATGACCTTCTCTCAAGGTTTTGCCCACTCAAGTAATATTGGGATGACCTTGCTCGAGCAAAAGATGGGCGATGCGACATGGCTGGACTATCTTAACCGCTTTAAGTTTGGGGTGCCGACCCGTTTTGGTCTGGCAGATGAGTACACAGGTCAATTACCTGCGGATAACATTGTCAATATCGCCATGAGTTCATTTGGACAAGGGATTTCTGTTACCCAGACCCAGATGCTTCGTGCCTTTACAGCTATTGCTAATGATGGGGTTATGTTGGAGCCGAAATTTATCAGTGCCCTCTATGATCCAAATGACCAGTCTGTTCGTAAGTCTCAAAAGGAAATTGTCGGAAATCCTGTGTCAAAAGCAGCAGCGTCCTCTACTCGGGAGCACATGGTCATGGTCGGAACAGATCCTGTCTATGGTACCATGTACAACCACAGTACTGGAAAGCCAACTGTCAATGTCCCAGGTCAGAATGTTGCCCTAAAATCAGGAACTGCTCAGATTGCCGATGAGAAGAATGGTGGCTACCTAACAGGTGAAACCAACTATATCTTCTCTGTTGTGTCGATGCATCCTGCAGAAAATCCTGACTTTATCCTCTATGTGACGGTGCAACAGCCGGAGCATTATTCGGGTGTTCAGCTGGGAGAGTTTGCTAATCCAATCCTTGAGCGAGCTTCTGCTATGAAAGAATCCCTCAATCTTCAGTCAACTGCCAAGAGCTTGGATCAGGTCAGCAAGACGACAAGCTATGCCATGCCAGCTACCAAGGACTTTACGCCGGGCGACCTAGCAGAGGAATTGCGTCGTAACCTTGTCCAACCAATCGTTATCGGAACAGGAACCAAGATCAAGAATCTCTCGGTTTCTGAAGGAGATAATTTGGAAGCCAATCAGCAGATCTTGATTCTGTCAGATAAGGTCGAAGAAATGCCTGATATGTACGGCTGGACAGATGAAAATGTGCAAACATTTGCCAAATGGCTGAATATAGAAGTCGAGTGGGAAGGTAGTGGCAAAACGGTCAAGAAACAAAGTGTCCGTGCTAACACAGCCCTCAAAGACATTAAAAAAATGAAAATAACTTTAGGAGATTAAGATGATTAGTTCCATTAGTGCTGGAATTCTGGCTTTTCTATTGACCTTGATAGGTATTCCAGCCTTTATCCGATTTTATCGAAAAGCACAGATTACGGGTCAGCAGATGCACGAGGATGTCAAACAACACCAAGCTAAAGCTGGAACTCCAACCATGGGAGGTCTTGTCTTCCTTATTGTTGCAGTTGTTGTGAGCTTCCTTGTCGCTCTCTTTACCCAACAATTGACCAACAATGTAGGCATGATTTTGTTTATCTTGGTTTTGTATGGTTTGGTAGGATTTTTGGATGATTTCCTCAAGGTCTTTCGTAAGATTAACGAAGGCTTAAATCCCAAGCAAAAACTTGCTCTCCAGCTCCTTGGAGGAGTGATTTTCTACCTCTTTTATGAGCGTGGTGGCGACATGCTTTCAGTCTTTGGCTACCAAGTGCACCTGGGTATTTTCTATATTTTCTTTGCTCTTTTCTGGCTAGTTGGCTTTTCAAATGCGGTGAATCTGACTGACGGGATCGACGGCTTAGCAAGTATTTCCGTAGTGGTTAGCTTATCGGCCTACGGTGTGATTGCTTATATGCAAAATCAACTGGATATCCTTCTTGTGATTCTTGCCATGATTGGTGGTTTGCTAGGCTTCTTCGTCTTTAATCACAAGCCTGCCAAGGTTTTCATGGGAGATGTGGGAAGTTTGGCTCTTGGTGGGATGTTGGCAGCTATTTCTATGGCCCTCCACCAAGAATGGACCCTTTTGTTGATTGGGATTATCTATGTCTTTGAGACAAGCTCTGTTATGATGCAGGTTACCTACTTCAAACTTAGTGGCGGGAAGCGTATTTTCCGTATGACACCTGTGCATCATCATTTTGAGCTTGGAGGCTTCTCAGGCAAGGGCAATCCTTGGAGCGAGTGGAAGGTTGACTTCTTCTTTTGGGGAGTTGGACTTCTAGCAAGTCTCTTGACCCTAGCCTTTTTATACCTGCTGTAAAAATGACCTTTGATTAAAAAATAAAACAGGATGAAGAACAACTTCATCCTGTTTTTGTGATGTTAAAAGTTAGTTGGATTCATCCTTTCTTCCTTTGAGCATAAAAGTAGCTGTAAGGGCTAGGCTAAGGCCTGCTAAGAAGAGTAGTGGGTTGGATGCTTCCCCTGTTGCTGGAAGTTGTTCTTTAGGAGAATGATTTCCAGCTTTAGCAGGGCTAGGGCTAGCTGAAAGTTGTTCAGCCTCGTGTGCCAAGGTTTCTGCATCTGAAGAACTTGGTTTTTCATCTGTACTAGGGATTGTTCCAGCAGCTTGATAGACGACAGCATAGGTACTGAAATGACTAGTGATGAATTCTGCCTTTCCTTCTCGAACGTCGAAATCAAGGGCTTGCAACTCCTTGGTCGGAGTAATATAGTAGACCTTTTCCACGCTAGCTGAAATAGGCAATCGAACCAAGACAGAGCCTTTTGGCTGCAAGCTATGATCTGTTGGATTTTTCAATTGTAGGTCGTAAGCATCATAGGTCTTGCCAAAGAGTTCCTGAGCTAGGACACGTCGGCTAGAAATGTGAGAAATTCCTTCTAAGTCAGTGACTCCACCAATGATTTCGACTCCTGTCTTTTTATCTTTCAAGGTGCGCAACTGATACTCAGGTCGGGTGAGGGTTGGAGTAGCCTGATCTCCACTAGTTTCGATAGCGCCAGTGTACTCAGGTTTTTCAACAGTAGGGGCTTCCTCTTGCCCAACAGTCCCGATAGGTTGGGTGTATTCAGGCTTTTCAACAGTAGGCGGATCTTCTTGACCTGCGGTTCCAATAGGTTCGGTGTATTCAGGTTTTTCAACAGTAGGGGCCTCCTCTTGCTCCGCCGTTCCGATAGGTTGGGTGTATTCAGGCTTTTCTACAGTGGGCGGTACTTCTTGCCCTGCAGTCCCGACAGGCCCAGTGTATTCAGGAATTTCAACAGTAGGCGCTTCCTCTTGCCCCGCCGTTCCGATGGGTTCGGTGTATTCAGGTTTTTCAACAATAGGTGGCACTTCTTGCCCTGCAGTCCCGATAGGATCAGTGTGCTCAGTTTTTTCAACAGTAGGAGCTGGTTCCTCTCCCTTGCTTGTAGTTGGTTGCTTCTCATCAACTTTCTTTTCATCCTTTTTAGTAAAGACGGCTACGATAGGGCTGCTTGTGGTATTTCCTTGGATGGTATAAGCTTCAATGGCATTTCCAGCTTTGCGATTGGTTTCGTCAGGGATTGGGATTTGAACTTGATTGTCTTGGACTGATAGGATAGTCTGATCTCTACTTGTAACCAGATGCGTTTCATTCACCTTGCGTAAGACTAGAGGATCTT
Source organism: Streptococcus sp. M143 (assembly GCF_000162495.1). Taxonomy (NCBI): domain Bacteria; kingdom Bacillati; phylum Bacillota; class Bacilli; order Lactobacillales; family Streptococcaceae; genus Streptococcus; species Streptococcus sp. M143. The sequence continues at coordinate 343,588 of NZ_GG730093.1, forward strand.
TGACACCCGGGAAGGTCACAGCGATGGCTTCCCATTCCCCAGCTGGTAGAGTTAAGGAAATGGTTTTGTCATTTTCCTTAAGAGGCGCGATGCTCGGGCTATCTATACCAACAGCAGGGGCTTTGATGATATCAAAGGAGTCTAGAGAGATTTTCTTGCGACCTTCTGGCGAATCTGGGGCAACTTGTAATGTCAGGGTGTGCGGACCGTCAGTAAGATTTGTAAATTCGCCAATAAAGGCCCTCTTTTCGGTTGCACCTGAAGTGTAGAAGTCTAGACTTGTCATTTCTTTGCCATCTAGTGTAACACGTGCTCGTCCAAGGGCAAGGCTCTTCAAGCCAAAGATACGAATACCTGTCCCTGTAAAGGAAATGGTTGCCTGAGCTTCTGAAGCAGTACTTGGGTCGCTGTTGTTGATGTCAGCGTATTTTTCCGTGCCTTCGTAGAGTTCAGGGTCAGACCAGTCCTTAAACTGGGAACCATACTGGATACGCGAATCACGATCATCCATTTTTTCAATCGTATTGCCCGTTCCTGCTAGGATTTTGAAATAATCTAATGAAATTTTCGAGCGCTCACTACCACGCCCTTTGTGCTCACGTTTAACACGAAGAGTCAATGTGTGAGGTCCGTCAGACAATCCTGTGAAGCGACCGATGAGACTGCCTTTTTCAGTTGCTCCAGCAGTATGGAAGTCAAGTTCGTTGACTTCTTTGCCATCAATTTTAGCAGTGGCAAGACCTAGTTCAGACGATTTCAGTCCATAGATTTCGATACCAACGCCAGTGAAAGGAATGGTGGCAGTGATGTCTTCGTCTGTGTAGTCTCCTTTTGAAAGGTCAGCAAATTTCTCTGTTCCTCCAAATAATTCTGAGTCTGCCCAGTTTCCAAAGGCAGCTCCGTACTGGATACGGCCGTCTCGGTCGTCCATCAACTCGCTATAGGTTTCGACAGTGGCCTGTTCAGAAACTTGTGTGGCAAGCTCGCCCAGCATAGCCTTGACAGTATAGGTGTAGGCATGTTGAGGATTGAGTGATCGGTCAATAAAGTGGGTTTGATTGGTTACAAATTCTCTGGTCGCAGAGGTTTGGCCAGTTTCGTCTTTCACTTGTCTTTGGATGACATAGTGGGTAGCGCCTTCTACTTGGTTAAAGGTGAGTTCGGCAGTGACACCATTTTGTCGAACTGCTGTTAGACTGGTTACACGACCAGAGAAGTGTTCAAAGGTAATGACATCACCTTTTTGTGTTGCAAGCTGGATACGATTATCTTTAAGGATCGTTGCCTTGACTGGTTTGCCATTGACCTTGATCTGACTGGATTCGATATTTGGATAGTCTACAACTAGGTCTCCACCGACATTTGAAAGGAAGGACAAGCTTTGCAAGTTTTTATCTTTCCACTTCATGCTGACTTCAAAGTTTCCTCGAGCAACCAAGCCAGAAACCTGACCGTCTTTCCAAGCATCAGGAAGGGCAGGCAATGGCGCAATATAGCCAGTGTGTGATTGGAGAAGCATTTCTGCCATTCCACTGGTTGCTCCGAAGTTGCCATCGATTTGGAAAGGCGCGTGGGTATCCCAAAGGTTTTCTAGGGTTGAATACTTGAGCTGTTCAGCGAGCAAGCGATGAGCACGGTTACCGTCCAGCAGACGAGCCCAGAGGTTGATTTTATTGGCCTTAGACCAACCTGTACCACCATCTCCACGGTGGTTTAAAGTAGCACGAGCAGCCTCTAGGTATTCAGCCTGGTCCTTGCTAAAGAGCGTACCTGGGAAGAGACCAACTAGATGGGAAACGTGACGGTGATGATTTTCAATCCCTTCATTTGTGAATTGGGGGCTGTCCTCCTCGTACCATTCCTTGATGCGCCCCTCTTTATTGATGTGAAGTGGTTTGAGTTTGTCAAATTTAGCCTTGACCTCTGTGACTAAGTCTTGGTCGACATTCAGATGGTTGGCGACTTCCATGTAGTCGTGGAATAGCTGCCAGACTAGCGACTGGTCAAAGGTATTTCCGATGGTAATGGTCCCGTGTTCAGGTGAGTAGGATGGAGAAGATACCCAACGGTCACTGGCCTGGTCATAGTGCAAGAAGGAGTTCCAGAACTTAGCGGTTTCCTTGAGCATTGGATAAATCTTTTCTTTGAGATAGGTCTCATCCTTGGTGAATTTATAATAGTCATAGACGTTCTGCATCATCCAGGCATTAGCAGCTGGAGACCAACCCCAATAGTAATTCCAACCTGGAGTAGTCCAGCCAAATGGTGTCGCCTGGGTGTGGACCAGCCAACCATTTTCTTGTCCGTCTTTGGATTCGATACCTGCATATTCCTTGGCAGCGACGCGGCCATAATAGCGCATGTCGTCAATGTAATTGATCATTGGCTTGGCTGTTTCAGCAAGGTTGCTCATATAAGCTGGCCAATAGTTCATTTGCAAGTTGACATTGAGGTGGTAGTCAGCGTTCCAAGGTGGATTGTCTACAGCATTCCAGACTCCTTGTAGGTTGGCAGGAAGGGCATCTGTCCGATCACGAGATGAACTAATCAATAAATAACGTCCGTATTGGAAGAAGAGTTCTTCCAATTTTTGCCCTTTATCTGGGTTATAGCCTTGAAGGGCCTCTTTAGTCGTTTGATCAGTCTTGTTTCCGCCTAGATTTAGTTTAACGCGGTTAAAGAGACTTTGATAGTCCTTGATATGGGCCTTTTTAAGTGTCTCGTAGTCTTTGGCCTTAGCTGCTTCGACAATCCCTTTAACTGTTTTTTCGAGGTCAATGTCTTTTCGATAGTTGGTTTTAGGATTTTGAGCAAAGTTAGTCTTGGCGCTGAGATAGAGGGTCGCATAACTTGCGCCTGTAACGGTCAGAGTCTCATCCTGAACAGTCACCTTTCCGTCCGTTTTAATTCCTAGGTAGGATGCAAATTTGAGGCCGTTATCTTTGACAGTTCCTTTTAGAAGGATTCCATTTTCATCTGTAGTAACATGTCCGTTCTTATAGTTGGAATATTCCCAAGAGTAGTTGCCATTAGCAAGCAAGTCTTCTGTCAAACTGTTCCAAAGGGTAAAGTCAAGTGTCTTGTTTCCTTTTTTGGTCAAGTGGGTCACAGTGACATCATCAGGATAGCTGGAGAAAGTTTCGCGTTTGAAGGTGGTCCCATCTTGGGTGTAAGAAGTTGTAGTTGTGGCTTCTGTGATATCCAAACCACGATGATAATCTGTTACAGTATCTAGTCCTTTTTTCTGGTTATTGAAGACCATGAAGATATCACCAAAGGCAAGGTAACGTCCATACTGGGCGTTGTTTGGTCCAACTAGATTTTGTTCAGCTAGCTGTTTTGCTTTTTGGCGGTCTCCAACTTCGAGGGCTTTACGAATCTCCGCCAAGACCTTGTAGCGCTCCTGATAGTTCCCTCCGTTATAATCGGTGCTATCAGGTTGAGGACCTCCTGACCAGAGGGTTTTTTCGTTATACTGGATTCTTTCTTCGCCAATTAGGCCAAATACCTTGGCTCCCATTTCTCCATTTCCGACAGGAAGGGCTTGTTTTTCCCATCCATCATAGGAGGGAGCTGTTGGCTGATCGTAGTTGAGTTGATAGTTTTCTTGCTTTGTCACTGGCTGATCTGCTTTTTCAGGTTCCTTATTTTCTTTAGCTTCTACAATGGCTTCTTCACTAGCTTGACTATTTGTCGTCTGAGTCTCGTTAGCTGGCTTGCTTCCGGAAACTACTGGACTCTCGGCTAGAGACGTATTTGTAGTTTCAGTAGCTTCAGCTGCTTTGGGTTCGCTATCAGGCTTAGTGATAGCTTCGACAGAGGTTGGTTCAGTTTGCTTAACCTCAACACTGTCTGCGGCTACAGTGTGGTTGACTAGAAAAACAGCTCCCAGTAAAACAGAAGCAGTCCCAACCGTCAGCTTGCGGATGCTATAGCGACAGGATTTCTCCCAAAAGTGTTTTTTCATAAAACTCTCCTTTGTTTATCTGAAATCGCTTACATTACATGAAGCAGTTTCGTTTAATTTGTTTCTATTTATCTCCTCACCTCCCATTCTACTGGTCATCTAGCATTTGTCAAGAGGTTTTTGGTGAAAAACATATTTGATATTGCTTTTTCTTAAAATAGTAGAGAAAAGAGAGGAAGGGGGAGAATTATTCGTAATTTCATAGTTCATTCTGATTGTAAGACTAGCTTAGAATTAGTTTCCCTCCTCCCTGAAAGCGTAAAACAAACTAGTCAGAAAAGTCACTTTGTGGTATAATATAGAGGACTCAAAAAGAAACAGGAGAAAAAGAATGGACTTACTTTTAGCAATTGTCTTGATTGTGCTAGCTTTTCTAGGAGGAGCTCTTGGAGGGATGTACTTGGTTCGTAAGCAAATCGAAAAAGAATTTGCGGACAACCCACGTTTGAACGCTGAGGCAGTTCGTGCTCTCTTGAGTGCAAATGGTCAAAAACCAAGCGAAGCCAAGGTACAACAAGTTTACCACCAAATCATCCGCCAACAAAAAGCAGCCCTCGCTAACAATAAAAAGAAAAAATAAATAAGGAAAAGTCTGGGATGAAAGTTCCAGACTTCTCACTATGTTCAATAGTTCTCAAGGATAAGACTTTTTCCTTGCATTCTATTGATATTTGATTATGATTAAGAGAGAGGCAGTTGCCATTCTATCAAGCTGTCTATCCGTTCATTTAGGACGAGTAATTATGATGAACTATCAATCAGAAAAAGACTAGAAAGAAGACTGTATGGATAATCGACCAATTGGTTTTTTGGATTCGGGTGTCGGGGGCTTGACCGTTGTACGTGAGCTCATGCGCCAGCTTCCCCATGAAGAAATCGTCTATATTGGAGATTCGGCACGGGCGCCCTATGGTCCCCGTCCTGCTGAGCAAATCCGTGAATATACTTGGCAGTTGGTCAACTTTCTCTTGACCAAGGATGTCAAGATGATTGTCATTGCTTGTAATACTGCGACTGCGGTCGTCTGGGAAGAAATCAAGGCCCAACTAGATATTCCTGTCCTAGGTGTGATTTTGCCAGGAGCTTCGGCAGCCATCAAGTCTAGTCAAGGTGGGAAAATCGGGGTCATTGGAACACCCATGACGGTCCAATCAGACATCTATCGTCAGAAAATCCATGATCTGGATCCGGACTTACAGGTGGAGAGTTTGGCCTGTCCCAAGTTTGCCCCTTTGGTGGAGTCTGGTGCCCTGTCAACCAGTGTAACCAAGAAAGTCGTTTATGAAACCCTGCGTCCCTTGGTTGGAAAGGTGGATAGCCTGATTCTGGGTTGTACCCACTATCCGCTCCTTCGCCCCATCATCCAAAATGTCATGGGCCCCAAAGTTCAGCTCATCGATAGTGGGGCAGAGTGTGTACGGGATATCTCGGTTTTGCTTAACTATTTTGAAATCAATCGTAGCCGAGATGCGGGACCTCTTCAACATCGTTTTTACACAACAGCTAATAGCCAAAGCTTTGCTCAAATTGGTGAAGAATGGCTGGAAAAAGAGATTCATGTGGAGCATGTAACATTATGACAAACAAAATTTATGAATACAAGGACGACCAGGACTGGTATGTTGGTGTCTGGGATGTCTATGGAGGCATCTATAGCCTCATCAAAGATCCTCTCGAGCTTGATTTTATGGATTTGGCGCGGATTTTTCGTGATGAGGAAAATGGCTTTCCGATTACGATAACGGTGATGCGCTGGTCTTCTAACTTTCGTCTGCTCTCCTTTATCGTTGAGATTTTAAATGCCGAAGCAGGTCGCAATCTAGAAGTCATCCAACGTCAGCGAGCTCTGCTCTTGGTTGAAAATGGGCAACTCCTGCATGTAGAATTGCCTAAAGAAGGAGTCGATGTAGAAGCCTTCTTTGAAACTAGCAGGGTCAGAGAAACTCTGCTCATTGCGACTCGTAACGAGGGCAAGACCAAGGAATTCCGAGCTATTTTTGACAAGTTAGGCTACGATGTGGAAAATCTCAATGACTATCCAGATTTGCCTGAAGTAGCTGAAACAGGTATGACCTTTGAAGAAAATGCCCGCCTCAAGGCAGAAACCATTTCACAGTTAACAGGCAAGATGGTTTTGGCAGATGATTCTGGTCTCAAAGTAGATGTCCTCGGTGGCTTGCCAGGTGTCTGGTCAGCCCGTTTTGCTGGTGTGGGAGCAACTGACCGTGAAAACAATGCCAAACTCTTGCACGAATTGGCCATGGTCTTTGACCTCAAGGACCGTTCGGCTCAATTCCACACAACCCTAGTCGTAGCTAGTCCAAACAAGGAAAGCTTGGTGGTTGAAGCTGACTGGCCAGGTTATATTAACTTTGAACCCAAGGGGGAGAATGGTTTTGGTTATGATCCGCTCTTCCTTGTGGGAGAGACAGGTAAGTCAGCAGCTGAATTAACCCTTGAAGAAAAAAATAGCCAATCTCACCGCGCCTTAGCCGTTAAGAAACTTTTGGAGGTATTTCCATCATGGCAAAGCAAACCATCATTGTAATGAGTGATTCCCATGGCGATAGCTTGATTGTGGAAGAAATTCGTGATCGCTATCTGGGGAAAGTCGATGCCATTTTTCACGATGGTGACTCTGAACTCCGTCCAGACTCTCCGCTCTGGGAAGGCATCCATGTCGTCAAAGGCAACATGGACTTTTATGCTGGTTATCCAGAACGTTTGGTGACTCGACTTGGTCCGACCAAAATCATCCAGACCCATGGACACTTGTTTGATATCAATTTCAACTTTCAAAAGTTGGACTACTGGGCTCAGGAAGAAGATGCCGATATCTGTCTCTACGGTCACTTGCATGTACCAAATGCTTGGATGGAAGGCAAAACGCTCTTTCTCAATCCAGGCTCCATCAGCCAACCACGAGGAACCATCAGAGAATGTCTCTATGCCCGTGTGGAGATTGATGACAGCTATTTTAAAGTAGACTTTTTGACACGTGATCATGAGGTTTATCCAGGCTTGTCCAAGGAGTTTGCTCGATGATTGCCAAGGAATTTGAAGCATTTTTACTGGAGCAGGAAGAGACTTTTCTTACCCCCGCTGAGAATCTAGCAGCCTTGATTGATACCCATAATGCTGATCATGCGATTTTAGTGTTGAGCCAAATCACCTATACCCGTATCCCTGTTGTGACCTTTGACAAACGCTTTGTTGGAACCATTGGGCTGAGAGACATTTTGGCTTATCAGATGGAGCAAGGTTTGACGGATGAGCAGATGGCAACGACAGACATCGTCAATATGACCAAGACAGATGTGGCAGTCGTCGCTCCAGACTATAACATCACTGAAGTCCTCCATAAACTGGTGGATGAACCCTTCTTGCCAGTGGTAGATGATGAAGGAATTTTCCAAGGAATCATCACGCGCAAGTCCATCCTCAAGGCCGTTAATGCTCTCTTACATGACTTTAGTAAGGAATATGAGATTCGATGCAAATGAGAGATAGGATTTCAGCCTTTTTAGAGAAAAAGCAGGGCTTGTCTACCAATTCAAAGCAGTCTTACAGGTATGATCTGGAGCAATTTTTAGATATGGTAGGGGAGCGGATCTCTGAGACCAGTCTCAAGATTTACCAAGCCCAGCTAGCCAATCTAAAAATCAGCGCCCAGAAGCGAAAACTTTCGGCCTGTAATCAATTTCTCTACTTTCTCTATCAAAAAGGAGAAGTGGACAGCTTTTACCGTCTGGAATTAGCCAAACAAGCTGAAAAGCAGACTGAAAAGCCAGAACTGTTAGACCTAGAGTCTTTTTGGCAGGAAAGTAATTATCCAGAGGGACGCTTGCTGGCGCTTCTTATCTTGGAAATAGGACTCTTGCCAAGCGAGATTTTAGCTCTTAAAGTTGCAGATATCAATCTGGATTTTCAGGTGTTGCGAATTAACAAGGCTTCCCAACAGAGGATTGTCACCATACCCACGACCTTGATTCCAGAGCTAGAACCCTTGATGGGGCAGACCTATCTCTTTGAAAGGGGAGGGAAAGCCTATTCTCGTCAGTGGGCCTTTCGTCAGCTGGAGTCCTTTGTCAAGGAGAAAGGTTTTCCAGCCTTATCCGCTCAAGCCTTGCGGGAACAGTTCATTCTAAGACAAATAGAAAACAAGGTCGATTTGTACGAAATTGCAAAAAAACTAGGATTAAAAACAGTCCTGACCTTAGAAAAATATAGATAATGGATATTAAATTAAAAGATTTTGAAGGGCCCCTGGACCTGCTCTTGCACCTGGTTTCTAAGTACCAGATGGATATCTACGATGTGCCCATTACGGAAGTTATCGAACAGTATCTAGCCTATGTCTCAACCTTGCAGGTCATGCGTCTGGAAGTGACGGGCGAGTATATGGTCATGGCTAGTCAGCTGATGCTGATCAAGAGTCGCAAGCTTCTTCCAAAGGTAGCAGAAGTGACAGATTTGGAGGATGATCTGGAGCAGGACCTTCTCTCCCAAATCGAAGAATACCGCAAGTTCAAGCTCTTGGGTGAGCACTTGGAGGCTAAGCACCGAGATCGGGCCCAGTACTATTCCAAAGCGCCGACAGAGTTGATTTACGAGGATGCGGAGCTTGTGCATGACAAGACGACCATTGACCTCTTTTTGGCTTTTTCAAATATTCTAGCCAAGAAAAAAGAGGAATTCGCTCAGAATCACACGACCATCTTGCGGGATGAGTATAAGATTGAGGATATGATGGTCATCGTAAAAGAGTCCTTGGCTGGACGAGACCAGTTGCGCTTGCAGGATTTGTTCAAGGAAGCCCAGAATGTCCAAGAGGTCATTACCCTCTTTTTGGCAACCCTAGAGTTAATCAAAACCCAAGAACTGATCCTTGTTCAAGAGGAGAGTTTCGGAGATATCTATCTCATGGAAAAGAAGGAAGAAAGTCAAGAGGCACAAAGCTAGACTTGATAGAGAGGAAAGATGAGTACTTTAGCAGAAATAGAAGCGCTCTTGTTTGTAGCAGGTGAAGATGGAATTCGAGTCCGTCAGTTGGCTGAACTCCTATCGCTTCCCCCGACAGGCATCCAGCAGAGTTTAGAAAAATTAGCCCAAAAGTATGAAAAAGACCAAGAGTCGAGCTTGTCCCTGATTGAGACAGGGGGCGCTTACAGATTGGTGACCAAACCCCAATTTGCAGCGATTTTAAAGGAATACTCCAAAGCTCCCATCAACCAGAGTCTGTCTCGGGCAGCCCTTGAGACCTTGTCTATCATTGCCTACAAGCAACCCATCACACGGATAGAAATTGATGCTATCCGTGGGGTCAACTCGAGTGGGGCCTTGGCAAAGTTGCAGGCTTTTGACCTAATCAAGGAAGACGGAAAAAAAGAAGTGTTGGGTCGCCCCAACCTCTATGTAACTACGGATTATTTCTTAGATTACATGGGGATAAACCATTTAGAAGAATTGCCAGTGATTGATGAGCTTGAGATTCAAGCCCAAGAAAGCCAATTATTTGGTGAAAGGATAGAAGAAGATGAGAATCAATAAATATATTGCCCACGCAGGTGTGGCCAGTAGGAGAAAAGCAGAAGAGTTGATCAAGCAAGGCTTGGTGACGGTCAACGGCCAAGTGGTGCGTGAACTAGCAACGACCATCAAGTCAGGCGACAAGGTCGAAGTGGAAGGCCAACCAATCTACAACGAAGAAAAGGTCTACTATCTGCTTAACAAACCACGTGGAGTGATTTCCAGTGTGACAGATGACAAGGGCCGCAAGACGGTTGTTGACCTCTTGCCCAATGTCAAAGAACGCATCTACCCTGTGGGACGTTTGGACTGGGATACATCAGGTGTTTTGATTTTGACCAATGATGGTGATTTTACAGACGAGATGATTCACCCCCGTAATGAGATTGACAAGGTCTATGTCGCGCGTGTTAAAGGTGTGGCTAATAAGGACAATCTCCGTCCCTTGACCCGTGGACTCGAGATTGATGGCAAGAAAACCAAGCCAGCTGTATATGAGATTCTCAAAGTGGATCCAGTAAAAAATCGCTCAGTAGTGCAGTTGACTATCCATGAAGGACGCAACCATCAGGTTAAAAAGATGTTTGAAGCCGTCGGTCTTCAAGTGGATAAGTTGTCTCGGACACGTTTTGGACACTTAGACTTGACAGGTCTTCGTCCAGGAGAATCCCGTCGCCTTAATAAAAAAGAAATCAGCCAACTACACACTATGGCTGTAACCAAGAAATAATGAAACGAATCTTAATAGCACCAGTACGCTTTTACCAACGTTTTATCTCGCCAGCCTTTCCACCCTCTTGTCGTTTTGAGCCGACTTGTTCCAACTACATGATCCAGGCTATTGAAAAACATAGCTTTAAGGGTGTTTTGATGGGCTTGGCTCGAATTTTCCGTTGTCACCCCTGGTCGAAAACAGGTAAAGATCCTGTGCCAGACCACTTTTCCCTCAAACGAAATCAAGAAGAAAAATAAGCCCAACATCATTTGCTGTTGGGTTTTCTTGTTTATTTCAAAGCTTTTTGAGCGTCTTCAATCATAAGTTTAGTTGATTCAAGACCGCCTCCGCTTAGATACCAGAGGTCTGGTGTTAGTTGGATGATTTTACCATTTTTAGCAGCAGGAGTTTCAGCGATGAGGGCATTTTCTAGGACGCCGTCGTTGCTTGAGTTGTCACCGCCGATGGCAAGGGTACGGTTGATGACAAAGAGGATGTCAGGATTGATTTCTTTGACACTTTCAAAGCTGACTTCCTGTCCGTGGCGAGAGTCTTCAAATTGAGTGTCTGTTGGCTTGAATTTCAAGGTTTGGTACAAGAAAGAGAAACGAGATTGGGCACCAAAGGCAGCCATTTTTCCTTCATTGAGGAGGATAGCAAGGGCTTTTTTGTCAGAACTTTCGTTTTTAGTTGCGACTTCTTGGATGCTCTTGTCTAGATTAGCTAATTCTTCCTTGGCTTTCTGTGTACCAGTTTCGCCAAAGGCAGCAGCTAATGATTGGATGTTGGTTTTAGTTGAAGTCCAGTAGTCTTCTTTTCCTGTTTCAAAGAGGACGGTTGGCGCGATTTCTTTGAACTTGTCTACGAATTTTTGGGTACGTGGAGAAGCAATGATCAAATCCGGTTCAAGAGTAGCGATGGCTTCTAGGTCTGGCTCAACCATAGAACCAACATTTTTAACTTTTTCAGCTAGGCTTTTGAGATAGGTTGGAACAGTTTTTGTAGGCATTCCGACGATATTCTTTTCAAAACCTAAAGCGCGAATAGTATCCGCAGCACCGAGGTCAAAGGTCACAATCTTTTCAGGAACCTTTGAAAGTTTGACCTCATCTAGTGAACTTTTAATAGTCACTTCTGTTGGAGCAGAGCTACTTGTCTCTGTCTGCTTCGTAGTTTTAGTTGTACTACATGCACCAAGTAGGAGCAAGAAGCTAGTCACTAGGGCAGTGAGATAGAGTTTAAGGGATGTTTTCATAATTTCTCCTTTTTAAAATGTGATAACGATGTAGGGAGGCTCTTAGATAGGCTTGTTAGCTAAGAGACAGAGGGTTCTCTAACATGAGTTCAAAATAGCTAGCTATAGATACAGATCTTTTTGCCATTGATATCAGCCAGCGTGATGGGAATCTCATAAAGTTGACTGAGCAGGTCAGCCTGCATGATTTGAGCAGTCGTTCCCTTGCAAAAGACTTGACCGTCTTTAAAGGCAACGATTTCATCCGCATACTGGCTAGCCATGTTGATATCGTGGAGGACGATGATAATGGTTTTGCCAAGTTCCTCCACCAGTCGCCGAAGGATCTGCATCATGCTGACACTTTGCTTAATATCGAGATTATTGAGCGGTTCGTCCAGCAAGATAAAGTCCGTATCCTGAGCCAGTACCATAGCGATAAAGACACGTTGGAGCTGTCCACCAGACAGGCTATCGATGTAGCGGTCTTTTAAGTTGGTCAGTTCCAAATAGTCCAGAGTTTCTCGGATTTTTTCCCAGTCTTCTGCTCTCAGACGTCCTCGGCTGTAGGGAAAACGTCCAAAACTGACCAGTTCTTCTACAGTCAATTTGGCTTGGTAATTGATCTTCTGCTTTAGGATAGTGAGCTCTTTGGCCAGTTCTTGCGAATTCCAACTCTCGATTTCACGGCCTTTGATACTGAGGATTCCTTGATCCTTCTTGGTCAGTCTGCTCATAATGGAGAGGAGAGTTGATTTTCCAGCACCATTTGGACCAATGAAGGCTGTCAGTTTCTGAGGACTGACTTCAAGCGAAATGTCTTGCAAAATATCCTGTTTTTGAATGGATTTGTCAATGCTTTCCAGTTTCACCGACGTGCCCTCCTGTAAAGTAAGATAAAGAATAAGATACCTCCAACACTCTCGATAATCATGCTGATGCGAATTTCTAGTGCAAAGACTCGTTCGATCAGGGCTTGCCCCAAGGTCAAACTAATAAATCCAATCAGAATGGCTACGATAAAGAGCAACTTGTGTCGATAATCTTTGACAATCAGGTAAGTGAGATTGGCCAGCATAAAGCCGAAGAAGGCCATAGGCCCTACCAAGGCAGTCGCTGTTGAGGTCAAAAGCACGATGCCCCAGAGGAGTTCTCTCTGTTCTTTTTCAACATCGAGTCCCAGTATCTGAGCCGTTTCTCTTTGCAGGTGCAAGACATCCAGAATGACTGCTTTTCGAAAGAAAAAGATTGTCAAAGCGAGGATGATCAAAGAACCGACGGCTAGGATGGAAGTGTTGAGATGTTGAAAGGAGGCAAAGAGACTGTTCTGCAGTTTATCGTATTCATTTGGATCCATCAGGACTTGGAGGAAGGTACTGATATTTCGAAAGAGACTTCCGAGAGCTAGACAGATTAGCAGAATGAAGACCAGATCTTGCTTCATCAGCGTCTTCAAGTAGCCTTGTAAGGCGAGAAAGAAGAGGGATTGAAGCAGAAGCAAGACTAGAAATTCTAAGACAGGAGACTTCCCAAGCTGAAGAAATTTGCTTTCAAATATCAGTAGTAGGGTCTGCAGCAGGACATAGAAGGATTCGATACCCAAAATACTTGGCGTCAGAAAGCGATTTTCCGTCAGGGTTTGAAAACTAATGGTCGAAATCCCTGTCGCGATGGCTACCAAGAGATAAACGATGATTTTCTGGGAACGCAGCTTCCAGGCAAAGGCAGACAGGTTAGTGATAGGCCAAAAGTAGAGGATACAAGCTCCGATGGCCAGAATAATGAGAAGCCAGAAGAGCTTGGTATGTTTGCTTTTAGACTGCATCCTTTTGTCCCCCTCTCCATAGAAGCAGGATAAAGACGAGGCTGCCGATGATTCCTAGTAGGAGACTGACAGATAGCTCGTAGGGATGAATCAGAACTCGGGATAGGATATCGCAGACCAGAACCAGATTGGCGCCGACCAGTGCGACGATCAGTTTGGTTTGACTTAGATTATCTCCATAGCGCTTGCGAACAAGATTGGGAACGATGACCCCGAGAAAGGGCAAGCCACCCACGGTAATCATGGTGACACTTGTCGTTAGCGCCACCAGAAAGAGGGCTAGCTTTTCAAGTAGGGAGTAGGAAATCCCCAAACTCTCGCTGGTTTCTTTTCCTAGATTCATGATGGTAAAGGTTTGGGACAATTTCCAAACGGCAATTAGGATAAGTAGGCTTAAGAAGAGCCACTCATACTGATGGGTCTGAATCATGTAGAAGGAACCCTGGGTCCAAGCCGTCATACTCTGAACCAGATTGAAACGATAGGCGATAACTTCTGTGATAGAACCGATAATCCCGCTATAAATGATCCCAATCAGAGGCAACATCCACCTTTCCTTTATAGAAAAAAGAGTCATAAAGGAAAGGAAGAAGAGGGTAAATAAAATGGATGAGCCAAAAGCAAAGAGCATCTTTTGGGTCAGACTCGCAGACGGAAAGACAAAGAGGCTTAACACCATTCCCAGTTTAGCGGCTTCTGTCGTTCCGACTGTACTCGGAGCAGCAAACTGATTTTGAGTAATGGTCTGCATGAGGAGTCCTGCCATGCTCATACTGGAGGCTGCAAGGAGAATGCTAATGGTTCTTGGAAGACGCGACTCTTGAAAGAGAAGCCAAGTCTGTTGGTCAAAAGCAAAGAATTTTTCCCAAGAAAAATCACTGGTTCCAATACTAATGGAGAGAAAGACCAGGAGTAGAAGTAAGCCTGTTAAAATATGAGAGAGTTTCATACCCCATCCTTTCATGTAGATTTGGTATAAAAATACCCTTGGAGATAATGTAACACGATTTTTTAATCTGTCAATAAATTTTCTGACAATTTAATGTAAAAATAGGAAATTCCTGAAATAATATCTGCCCCTCTATTTTATAGGATAAACTAGTAAAAACCAATCTACCTTCCCACTATCCTTCTCCTATAAAAAGTGGTAAAATGGAGGACAGAAAGAAGGAACTGATATGACAACATTATTTTCAAAAATCAAAGAAGTAACAGAACTTGCTGCGATCTCAGGTCATGAAGCGCCTGTCCGTGCTTATCTTCGTGAAAAGTTGACACCGCATGTGGATGAAGTGGTGACAGATGGCTTGGGTGGTATTTTCGGAATTAAACATTCAGAAGCTGCGGATGCACCACGCGTCTTAGTCGCTTCTCACATGGATGAAGTTGGTTTTATGGTCAGCGAGATTAAGCCAGATGGTACTTTCCGTGTCGTTGAAATCGGTGGCTGGAACCCTATGGTGGTCAGCAGCCAACGCTTTAAACTCTTTACTCGCGACGGTCGTGAAATCCCAGTGATTTCAGGATCTGTCCCTCCACATTTGACACGTGGAACAGGTGGGCCAACTATGCCAGCTATTTCAGATATCATTTTTGATGGTGGGTTTGCAGACAAGGCTGAAGCAGAAAGTTTTGGCATCCGTCCGGGTGACACCATTGTCCCTGATAGTTCCGCTATCTTGACAGCCAATGAAAAAAATATCATCTCAAAAGCTTGGGATAATCGCTACGGTGTTCTCATGGTAAGCGAGCTAGCTGAAGCTTTATCAGGTCAAAAGCTCGGAAATGAACTCTATCTTGGCTCAAACGTCCAAGAAGAAGTTGGACTTCGTGGGGCTCATACTTCTACAACTAAGTTTGACCCAGAAGTTTTTCTGGCAGTTGACTGTTCACCTGCTGGTGATGTTTATGGTGGCCAAGGCAAGATTGGGGATGGAACATTGATTCGCTTCTACGATCCAGGCCACTTGCTCCTCCCAGGTATGAAGGATTTCCTTTTGACAACGGCTGAAGAAGCTGGTATTAAGTACCAATACTACTGTGGAAAAGGTGGAACAGACGCTGGAGCAGCTCATCTGAAAAATGGTGGTGTCCCATCTACAACTATCGGTGTTTGTGCCCGTTATATCCATTCTCACCAAACTCTCTACGCGATGGATGACTTCTTAGAAGCCCAAGCTTTCTTACAAGCCTTGGTGAAAAAATTAGATCGTTCAACGGTTGATTTGATTAAAAATTATTAAACATAAGGGAGGTGGTCAGGATGGCAGAACCAAACCTAGAAAGCCTTATAAAAGATCTCTATAACCATGCTCGTCAGGGCTTGAGTGAAGATTTAGTTGCTGCTCTCCTAGAGACTGCTAAAAAACTACCTACTACAAATGAGCAATTACTAGCAGTCCGACTTTCAGGACTGGTCACCCGTGAATTGCTCACCAATCCTAAACACCCAGCACCTGAATTGATCAATTTGGCTCGCTTTATCAAAAGAGAAGAAGCCAAGTACAGAGGCACTGCAGTTTCTGCTATTATGTTTGGAGAGCTCTTTAAAATGCTTTGATTCCATTGTGAATCAAAGCGTTTTTTTATTATGTGACTTTTAGTCCGTCTCGCTCCGTAAGGTGCGAGACAAATAAACCACCCGCTATGCTGGTGCGCGTCGAAGGTTATACCAAAAAACTCCAAACGCGATACAATAAAGGAGTTCAAGCCAATTGTAAAGCGAAAGGAGAAAAATACGGCACAAAAGGCACATAGTTTATCACACACAAAGTGGATGTGTAAATATCACATTGTGTTCTGCCCTAAGTATAGACGAAAAGTCATTTATAATCAATATCGAAGTAGTTTGGGAGAAATATTCCACCGATTATGTAGTTATAAAGGTGTTGAGATCATCGAAGGTCACTTAATGCCTGATCATGTACATATGTTAGTCAGTATTCCACCGAGGATAAGTGTTTCAAGTTTCATGGGGTATTTAAAAGGTAAAAGTGCACTCATGATGTTTGATAAACACGCTAATCTCAAGTACAAGTTTGGAAATCGGCATTTCTGGGCAGAAGGTTATTATGTGAGTACAGTGGGACTTAATGAAGCCACAATTAAGAAATATATTCAAGAGCAGGAAAAGCATGATATATCATTGGATAAATTAAGTGTAAAAGAATATGAGGATCCCTTTAGGGATAGTGGTAAGTAATGCGAACACCTCTTTGAGAGGTTTGTGAAGAGTCAAGAGCAATGAGGCTTGAACAACGTGAAAGCCAGCGTCTTTAGGCGCTGGCTGGTAATTTGGGCTTATAGCCCTGGTGCAAACCACCCGTTAGACGGGTGGTTATGATTAACGAAGTTATTGATGAGGAGAAGAAAAAAGTCACCCCATTCAGGATAGCTTTTTGGTTATTAGATTTGTTCAGTGATGACCTTTTCAGCTAGGTTCATAGCGTGGTCAGATACACGAGTGTAGTGGGAAATGATGTCGATAAAGTTGACTCCAGCTTGTGTAGAACACTCACCCTTGTTAAGGCGTTTGATGTGGGTCTTTCTGAGAACGCGTTCCATATTGTTGATTTCTTTATGACGTTCAATCAGACTCTGAGCTTTTTCAATATCATTGTTTTCCACACTATCAAGGGCATCCTTGATAAATGCAGTTGTTGCTTGATAAATCTCAGCTAATTCCTCTAAAGCAGCATCAGAAAATTGAACATTCTTACGTTGGAGGTAGTCTGTTAGGTTGAGCAAGCCTTCTGCGTGGTCCCCAATCCGTTCCAAATCACGAGATGAATCAAGGATGTTAGTCAAGACTTCACTTTCCTTTTGACTCAAGGATTCGCTTGAGAGTCTGATGAGGTAACGAGTGAGTTTTTCATCGATGGTATTGATGGCTTCCTCTGTCTTGTGTCCTTTTTCAGCTACCTTTTCATCCAAACCGATGATATAGGTATAAGAAAGGTCAAAAGCTTTGGCTGCATAGTTCCCCAAGTGCAAGAGTTCTTTTTTGGCATTTCCTAGAGCTATAGAAGGAGATTGCTGGATAAGTTGCTCGTCGAGATAAAGGGGCTCGTACTTGACAACCTCGTCTTCACCAGGGATGAGCTTGGTTACAAAGTAGGCCAAGGCTCCGATGAATGGAAATTGTACAATGGTGTTACTTACGTTAAAGGCACCGTGCGAGAAGGCGATGGTCATCTCAGGTGAGAGGTGAAGGAGTGCCTGGAAGTACTCGATCATAGCAGTAAAGGGGCCTAATAAGATTAAGCAAAGAATAGTCCCTAAAACGTTAAAGGTAACGTGGGTTGCCGCAACGCGCTTTGCAGAGACATTGGCTCCAGCTGCCGCAATGATAACTGTTAGGGTTGTCCCGATATTATCTCCGAAAAGAACTGGTAGTGAACCTTTAAGGTCAAGGAACCCACCTGCATAGAGACCTTGCAAAATCCCGATAGTTGCAGAAGATGCCTGGATGAGGACGGTAATCACTGCACCAGCTACCACTCCTAAAATAGGATTTTGTCCCAAGGTTACCATATATTCCTTGAATTGTGGTAAATCTTTAAGTGGACTCATCCCGGCACTGATGAGGTTGAGAGCGTAGAAGATTCCCCCTACACCAAACAGGATGCGCCCGATATTGTTTGCTGTTCTGTTTTTTGTGAAGAAGAGGAACATGGTTCCAAGGAAAATCAAGGGTAAAGCATACTCGCCTAGTTTGAAACCGATGATAAAGGAAGTAACAGTGGTTCCGATGTTGGCTCCCATGATAATTCCGATAGCCTGTCTAAGAGTGAGAAGACTAGCGCTGACCAGTCCGACCGTGATAACTGTAACCCCCGTACTTGACTGAATCAGGGCAGTCACGACGATTCCGACTAGAACGCCTAAAAAGGGATTGCTAGTGTACTTGTCAATGTAAAAACGAAGGCGATCTCCAGCAGCTTGTTGCAAACCGTCTCCCATGGTCTTGATACTGTATAAAAATAGTCCTAGACCTCCTAAAAAGTGAAATAAAATTTCCTGCCAATTAATGGACATTTCTTTTTCCTCCGAAAAATAATAACGGAATTTCTCCTATTCTATTTTAAAGGATAAAAGTAAATCTCACAAGTGTTTAGCTGAAATTTTCATAAGAAACAAGAACTTTCTTTCAAAATGAGAGATAGATTCCCTTTAAGATAGATGATTTATAGGATTGTGTCCAAATTTTACTGATTATTATCCTAGTTATAGTTTTTATGTTAAATAGATTGACATCGCTTTCATATAGGATAAAATGAAGATGATTCTGTTCTGGTAGTGTGCACTGAGAACAGTTACTTTTTATCAAAAAGTAAAGCGCTTACTTTATATTTTATTAGGAGGATAAGATGAAAAATCTATTTTTTGAAAAACGTTGCCGTTACAGTATTCGTAAGCTGTCAATCGGGGCTTGTTCCTTGATGATTGGTTCAGCTCTATTTGTGAGTCCAGCTCTTGCCGAACAAGTCGCAGTCCCTGAAACAGCTGCAAATACGAGCGCTCAAGCGACAAGTACTAGTGAGACAACTAATCCAGATACTGCAGCTCTCGAAAAACAATTAGAGGAAACTGAAAACAAAGTAGCTGAGCAACCAATTTCAGAAAACACTCCAGCAATAACGGATCTGGTTAATGAAAAAGAAGAAGCGAAGCCAGCTCTGACAGATAAAACTGAAAAACCTGCTCAACCAACTGAAAAAGAAGAAGTCAAACCAGCGGAAGCTCCTCAAGTGACTGAGAAGAAAGCCGACAAACCGACTCTAGCAGACGTTCCTAAAAATGAAGAAAAGAGTCTCCGACCAAAAGAAATCAAATTTGATACTTGGGAGGATTTGTTGAAATGGGAACCGGGTGCGCGTGAGGATGATCCCATTAACCGTTCATCAGTTGAACTCGCCAAGCGCCATAGAGGCCAGTTGGTTAATGAAAAAGCAAGCAGAAGAGCCAAGGTTCAAGCTCTAGCAAATACCAACTCAAAAGCTAAAGACCACGCTTCTGTCGGTGGTGAGGAATTCAAGGCCTACGCTTTTGATTACTGGCAATACTTGGATTCAATGGTCTTCTGGGAAGGTCTAGTTCCAACTCCAGATGTCATTGATGCCGGTCACCGCAACGGAGTTCCCGTTTATGGAACACTCTTTTTCAACTGGTCAAATAGCATTGCCGACCAAGAGAAATTTGCAGCTGCCTTGAAACAAGATGCAGATGGCACCTTCCCTATCGCACGGAAACTTGTCGATCTTGCTAAGTACTATGGCTTTGATGGATATTTCATTAATCAGGAAACAACGGGGGAATTGGTAGCACCTCTTGGTGAAAAAATGCGCCAATTCATGCTCTATACAAAAGAATATGCAGCTAAGGTCAACCACCCAATCAAGTATGCTTGGTACGATGCCATGACCTACAAATATGGTCGTTACCACGAAGATGGTCTAGGTGATTACAACTACCAGTTCATGCAAAAAGAAGGAGACAAAGTCCCTGCAGATCAATTTTTTGCCAATTTCAACTGGAACAAGGAAAAGAATGACCACTCCGTAGAGATGGCAAAATGGCTAGAACGTAGCCAGTATGATGTCTTTGCAGGCTTGGAATTGCAACAAGGTGGCTCTTATAAGACCAAAGTCAAATGGGATGCCCTCTTAGATGAAAAAGGCAAGTTGCGTTTGTCACTTGGACTTTTTGCACCAGATACGATTACCAGTCTAGGAAAAACAGGCGAAGACTACCACAAGAACGAAGATATCTTCTTCACAGGCTACCAAGGAGATCCAACGGCTCAAAAACCAGCTGACAAAGAGTGGTATGGGATTGCCAATTTAGTTGCTGACCGCACACCAGCAGTTGGCCGAACCTTCACGACCTCTTTTAATACAGGCCATGGTAGAAAGTGGTTTGTAGACGGTAAAGTTTCTAAGGATTCTGAGTGGAACTACCGTTCGGTTTCAGGTGTCTTGCCAACATGGCGCTGGTGGCAGACTTCAACGGGGGAAAAACTTCGTGCAGAATATGACTTTACAGATGCCTATAATGGAGGTAACTCCCTTAAATTCTCAGGTGATGTAGCTGGTAAGACGGACCAGGATGTGAATTTGTATTCTACCAAACTAGAAGTAACTGAAAACACCAAACTTCGGGTTGCCCACAAGGGAGGAAAAGGCTCTAAAGTTTATATGGCCTTCTCTACGACTCCAGACTACAAATTTGAGGATGCAGCTGCATGGAAAGAACTGACTCTCTCTGATGACTGGAAGAATGAAGAATTTGACCTTAGCTCACTAGCTGGAAAAACCATCTATGCAGTCAAACTCTTCTTCGAGCATGAAGGTTCTGTAAAAGATTACCAGTTCAACCTAGGACAATTAACTATCTCGGACAATCACCAAGCGCCACAAGCACCTACAGGTCTCTCAGTAGTGAAACAATCTCTTAAGAATGCTCAAGAAGCTGAAGCAGTTGTTCAATTTACGGGTAACCAAGATGCAGATTTCTATGAAGTCTATGAAAAAGACGGTGACAACTGGCGTTTGTTGACGGGTTCATCTGCTTCAACCATCTACTTGCCAAAAGTTAGCCGTTCTGCTAATGCGACTGGTACGACTCAGGAATTGAAAGTCGTTGCAGTTGGTAAAAATGGACTCCGTTCTGAGGCTGCAACTGCGTCATTCAACTGGGGCATGACTGTTCAGGATACAACTCTCCCAAGACCTTTGGCTGAAAATATTGTTCCAGGGGCAACGGTTATTGGTAGCACTTTCCCGAATACTGAAGGCGGGGAAGGCATCGAAGGCATGTTGAATGGTACGATTACAAGTCTGTCAGACAAGTGGTCTTCAGCTCAGTTGAGCGGTAGTGTGGATATTCGTTTGACCAAGTCACGTACCGTTGTTAGATGGGTCATGGATCATGCGGGAGCTGGTGGTGAGTCTGTCAACGATGGTTTGATGAACACCAAGGACTTTGATCTTTACTACAAGGATACAGATGGTGAGTGGAAACTAGCTAAGGAAGTCCGTGGCAACAAAGCACACGTGACAGATATCACTCTTGACAAACCAATCACTGCCCAAGACTGGCGCCTAAAAGTTATCACTTCAGATAATGGGACACCTTGGAAGGCCATTCGTATCTACAACTGGAAGATGTACGAAACCTTGGACACAGAAAGTCAAAATATTCCAATGGCTAAGGTAGCTGCCCGTTCACTTGGAAACCACCAAGTTCAACTTGGTTTCTCTGATGTTCCAGCGGGTGCAACTATCACCGTTTACGACAAGGCAGATTCACAAACACCAATTGCAACCTTGAAGTCTGAAACTGGAGGCGACTTGGCAACAGCACCATTGGGCTTTGACAAGCAACCAACTCTCCTCTACTATCGTACCCAACTACCTGGCAAAGAAATCAGTAACACCTTGGCTGTAGCGATTCCGCAGGATGAGAGAAAAATTGCTGCAGTTAGCCTTGAAAAAGGACCTAAGAAGATAGTTTACAAAGAGGGAGAAAAACTTGACCTCAGAGGCGGAACCCTCCGTGTTCAGTACGAAGGGGGACAAGCCGATGAGCTGATTAACCTTACTCACTCAGGTGTGACTGTTTCTGGATACGACGCTCATCAAAAAGGGGAACAAAAGCTCACAGTCAGCTACCTTGGACTTTCGGTTACTGGTGACTTAAAAGTACAAGTGACTGGTCAAGATGAAGGAAAACCAAAGGAAGTAGCAGGTTTGTACATTACTAAGAAACCAAAAACAGACTATCTAGTAGGAGAGCAACTGGATCTCTCTGAAGGTCGCTTCGGTGTTCTCTATGATGATGAGACAGAAGAAAGCCATGCCTTTACGGACCAAGGTGTTGAAATCACGGGCTATGATGCTCAGAAGACTGGACGCCAGACCTTGACCTTGCATTACAAGGGACATACTGCTGAGTTCAATGTCTTGGTTTCTCCAAAAGCAGCTGTCAACGACGAGTACCTCAAACAAGAAATTACTGCTGCCCAAGGCCGTCAGTCAACCCTTGCCTACACCTTCTCAAGCGAGGACAAACAAGCAGCACTAGTAGAGAAGCTCAATGCAGCGAAAGCTGTAGCAGAAAACCATAATGCTAGCCAAGAAGAAGTCAATCGGGCTTTGAATGAGTTGAAACAAGCAGGGACAGCCTTGGATGGAAATCAACGTTATCAAACTGCTAGAGAAGAATTGGAAGGCTTGCTCGAATCTGTCCGTGAAAAAGATTCTCAAGCTGAATTGATTGCCCAAGCTGAAGCTTTATTATCTTCACAAACACCAACTCCACAAGCTTTTGCGGACATGAAAGAAAAGCTGAATAAGAAACTAGCTCCTGCAGAAGAAAGTCACCACGTTGGTAGCATGGATCCAAATGAAGTGACGCCAACTGTTGAAGCCCTCCCTGAACTAGTTGTTGAAACTGAAACAACAGCCTTTGAACGTCAAGAACGACCAAATGCAAGCCTTCTAAAAGGACAACGTCAACTTGTCCAAAAAGGAGAAGAAGGGCAAATTCGTCGTCTAGTAGAAGTAGATGCCCAAGGCAAACGCACCCTTCGTTCGACTGAAGTCCTGAAAGAAGCTCTTCCAGAAATTGTTGAAATTGGAACAAAAGTTCTGTCAAGTAACCAACCAGCTGAGGGTGTGAGAGATTTAGTTCACGAAAAACCAACTCTTGAAATTGAAGAGGAGACAGTTGCCTTTGAGCGTCAAGAACGTGAAAAACCAGCCCTTCTTAAAGGTCAACGCCAGCTAGTTCAAGCAGGTGTGGAGGGTCAAGCTCGTCAATTGGTAGAAGTAGATGCCCAAGGCAATCGCACTCTTCGCTCAACAGAAGTTCTCAAAGAAGCTATCCCAGAAATCACAGAAGTTGGAACAAAAGAAGTGGCGCCAAGACCAGATAAACCTCATGATGCTACCCTCTCTAAAGAGCAAAAGGGACTTCCAGCTACACCAAGTACAAATGCTCCAACTGCAGAAGTGCCTATCAAAGGTGAAGCAACAAGCAAACAACTGCCAAATACAGGAGTAGAAACAGATGCTAGTCTAGTAGCGCTGGGACTTCTCGGAGTGATGGGTAGCTATGGACTTGTAGCTTTGAAAAAGAGAGAAGATTAAGAATAGATAGTATTTCTTAAGCTGAGATTAGAAAGAAATCGTTTCAAGAAGCAACAGCTAAAAAATAGTTGTTGCTTTTTGCATCCTTTCATCCCAATGTTTTCTGAATTTAGACTGAATAGCTTGTAAGCCATCATAAAGTGTTTTTTAGTAACATAACCTCCAAATTTAGTCCGGTCATATTTCTGGACTTTAATCAGTTTATTTGATACCATGAAATTTCAGTAAAATTGTGCACTTAATTTTACAAATTGGGAATTGAAATATTTTTGGCTTTTACTTATATCTAAATTATAAATAAAAGGTACGTATTTCAGGAACTATTAAGAAACTAACAAAAATTTATATTAGAACTGTTTTTATATAATATATGGCATGCGCTAAAATAAATTACCCAAAAAGATTTGTTTGCTTTACTTATTTTATTCTTGTAATTAATTGTTGAAAATGCTAGAATATGTATAAGCATCTGGGGTAATAGGTAACCCATGGGCATTTAACTGTTCATTTATTGAATCTTAAAGCCTGGAATCCGAGTTCGAGTCTCGGGATGCTTATAGAAAGTCGTAATCAATATGAAGTTCGAATCAATAAATTATAAAAAGTACAAAAAAAATCATGGTAGAGAAAATCAGTTTTTTATCACTGCTTACGTTGGGATAAGTTTAATTAAGTCAACTGATGACAAGCCAGAAGATTTGAGTACGTCGTGGAATCCAAAAAGCATCGATAGTACTAAAATAGAATCGAAATTTTTTATTCAGAAATCGTCATTAGTTTATTCTATTTCGGCATTTGAAGCCTATTTATCTGATTTTATATTAGATCAAGTTCTACCACTTCAGAGTGAGCCTGTTAGTAATTTGAGTGAAGTGTATTCTGGTAAGTCTTTGTTTAGGAAAATTGAGGTTTTAATTGAACACTTTCCTGACCTTAAAAATAAAGAGTATTTTCTCTTTATTGTGTCAATATTTTGGCGAAATAAATTAATTCATAATTCTAAGGAATCATTATCTGGTGCTTTGAAAGGTGAATTGAGGAAATATAGTCAAGATTTCCTAACCTCATACTGTAATTTGGATATTGAAAAGTTAATAAATCATTATGAAGCTCATGATGTTCCAACTTTCAAAGAGACTTTATCAATGATGACAAATTTAAGGAATTTTGCTTCAAAAATCGATGAATTTTTCACATCAAATTTATCTATCGACAAATATATAGCTCATAATATTACTAAGTTAATTAATATTGGAAAGATCAAGAAATTTGATTTAAGTTCGAATCGTGATAATAAAACTAGATTTTGGACAAATATTTTTGAAATCCACTTGAGATTAAATGTTAATGATGATGTAAAACGATTAGATATTTGGAATGATTTGATGCTAGCTGAAAATAGAGAAAAAGTAGAGCATATTTTAGGAAATATATTAAACTGAAAAAGGGGTGTAAATTACCTCTTTTTCAGTTTATGGAACCTGGATAAAAAAATATTATTTCTTTTAGTTTTTATTAACCTTGAAAACAAGAAGATAGAATTGAAAGGATCTGATCTTTTTAAATTAAGGAGAGATAGTAAGAAATGGGAGAATAAGGAATGATGTATTTAAGAAAATTTAAACGAAACGACTCTTTAAAAGTTCAAGAAAGTAGTCTGAAAATGAATTAGATGCTAGTCTTTTGTATGGCTAAAACAATATTTTTTAAATTAGATACTAGGTTTGATTAAGTAAATTTTACAATTCTAAATATTACCATAGTCTCTACTTTTTCTACTATTTTTAGGAATAGAAATAAAGCTTGTTAAAATAAAGTCTATAGATAGGTGAAGCAATTTTTACAGAAATAAAGAACTCGAAAAGTTTAGGCTTTTTCTATCTCTTTTGCTGATTTTGTGATATAATTAACACGTATAAAAAAAGAAGGAGTCATATCTAATGGCAAAATTGACTGTTAAAGACGTTGAATTGAAAGGGAAAAAAGTTCTCGTTCGTGTTGACTTCAACGTACCTGTAAAAGATGGCGTGATTACCAACGACAACCGTATCACTGCAGCTCTTCCAACTATCAAGTACATCCTTGAACAAGGTGGACGTGCTATCCTCTTCTCTCACCTTGGCCGTGTAAAAGAAGAAGCAGACAAGGCTGGTAAATCACTTGCTCCTGTAGCTGCTGATTTGGCTGCTAAATTGGGTCAAGACGTTGCTTTCCTTCCAGGAGTCACTCGTGGTGCTGAATTGGAAGCAGCAATCAACGCTCTTGAAGATGGACAAGTTCTCTTGGTTGAAAACACTCGTTACGAAGATGTTGACGGCAAGAAAGAATCTAAAAACGACCCTGAACTTGGTAAATACTGGGCATCACTTGGAGATGGTATCTTCGTAAACGATGCATTTGGTACAGCACACCGTGCACACGCATCAAACGTTGGTATCTCAGCAAACGTTGAAAAAGCAGTTGCTGGTTTCCTTCTTGAAAACGAAATTGCCTACATCCAAGAAGCAGTTGAAGCTCCAGAACGTCCATTCGTGGCTATCCTTGGTGGTTCAAAAGTTTCAGACAAGATCGGTGTTATCGAAAACTTGCTTGAAAAAGCTGATAAAGTCCTTATCGGTGGTGGTATGACTTACACATTCTACAAAGCACAGGGTATCGAAATCGGTAACTCACTTGTAGAAGAAGACAAATTGGATGTTGCCAAAGCTCTTCTTGAAAAAGCAAACGGCAAATTGATCTTGCCAGTTGACTCAAAAGAAGCAAACGCATTTGCTGACTACACTGAAGTAAAAGATACTGAAGGTGAAGCAGTAGACCCAGGCTTCCTTGGTTTGGATATCGGTCCTAAATCTATCGCTAAATTTGACGAAGCTTTGACTGGTGCCAAAACAGTTGTATGGAATGGACCAATGGGTGTATTTGAAAACCCTGACTTCCAAGCTGGTACAATCGGTGTCATGGACGCTATCGTGAAACAACCAGGCGTGAAATCAATCATCGGTGGTGGTGACTCAGCTGCCGCAGCTATCAACCTTGGTCGTGCAGACAAGTTCTCATGGATCTCTACTGGTGGTGGAGCATCAATGGAACTTCTTGAAGGTAAAGTATTGCCAGGATTGGCTGCACTTACAGAAAAATAAGCTTTCGTAAATGAAATGATGAAAAGAGGAACTTTGTTTCCTCTTTTTCTTGTAGCTTGAATTAAAAACGTTTCCGATTGATTTTGGCTCATAAAATCAACTAATTTATGATAAAATGGAAATAGAAAGTTGAGATTATGGGTTATTTTAAAAAATATAAATTTGATAAGTCACAGTTCAAGCTTGGTCTACGAACCTTTAAAACCGGAATTGCTGTTTTTCTAGTTCTCTTGATTTTTGGTTTTTTTGGTTGGAAGGGACTTCAAATTGGGGCTTTGACAGCAGTCTTTAGTTTGAGAGAGAGTTTTGATAAGAGTGTTCATTTTGGAACATCACGCATTCTAGGAAACAGTATCGGAGGTTTCTACGCCCTTGTTTTCTTCCTCTTAAACACTCTATTTCAAGAAGCCTTTTGGGTGACCTTGCTGGTTGTTCCAATATGTACCATGTTAACCATTATGACAAATGTTGCTATGAACAACAAGGCAGGAGTTATCGGTGGTGTAGCGGCTATGTTGATCATTACCCTATCAATACCAAGCGGAGAAACATTTTTGTACGTGTTTGCGCGTGTATTTGAAACTTTTATGGGTGTTTTTGTGGCCATACTCGTAAATTATGATATTGATCGTTTCAGAAATCTTTTGGAGAAAAAAAGAAAATAATGTTACATTTTATGACATTATCAATTGACGTATGTGTTTTTTTAGACTATAATAGACAGAAAGAAGGAAATTGTAAATGAAGGAAAGAGAATTTCGCCGAAATATGGCTGTTTTTCCTATTGGCAGTGTTATGAAATTAACCGATCTCTCGGCGCGTCAGATTCGTTATTATGAGGATCAAGAGTTGATAAAGCCTGATCGAAACGAAGGGAACCGTCGCATGTATTCTTTGAATGACATGGATCGTTTGCTTGAAATCAAAGATTATATCTCTGAAGGTTTCAATATTGCTGCTATTAAGAAAAAATATGCTGAACGTGAGGCGAAATCCAAGAAAGCAGTGAGCCCAACGGAGGTGCGTCGTGCGCTTCATAATGAGCTCCTCCAACAGGGACGCTTTGCTTCAGCACAGTCGCCTTTTGGTCGCGGTTAGGCAATCGCAAGTAGTCATACATTAAGGAGAAAACTCATGCCAATCACAGCTGCAGATATTCGTCGTGAAGTCAAGGAAAAAAATGTTACCTTTATCCGTCTCATGTTTTCAGATATCCTGGGAACTATGAAAAACGTCGAAATTCCTGCTACAGATGAACAGTTAGACAAGGTCTTGTCAAACAAAGCTATGTTTGATGGATCTTCTATTGAAGGTTTTGTACGTATCAATGAGTCAGATATGTACTTGTACCCAGACTTGGATACATGGACAGTCTTCCCTTGGGGAGATGAAAATGGAAGTGTTGCAGGTTTGATCTGTGATGTCTATACAACAGAAGGTGAACCATTTGCAGGTGACCCTCGTGGTAATCTCAAACGTGCACTTCGTCACATGGAAGAAGTAGGATTCAAATCCTTCAACCTTGGTCCAGAACCAGAATTCTTCCTATTTAAGCTAGATGAAAATGGCGATCCAACTCTTGAGGTAAATGACAAGGGTGGTTACTTCGACTTGGCCCCTACTGACCTTGCAGACAATACGCGTCGTGAAATTGTTAATGTCTTGACCAAAATGGGATTTGAAGTAGAAGCGAGTCACCACGAGGTTGCGGTTGGACAACATGAAATTGACTTCAAGTATGATGAAGTCCTCCGTGCCTGTGACAAGATTCAAATCTTTAAGCTCGTTGTAAAAAGCATTGCTCGTAAACACGGTCTTTACGCAACCTTTATGGCAAAACCAAAATTTGGTATCGCTGGATCAGGTATGCACTGCAATATGTCCTTGTTTGATGCAGAAGGAAATAATGCCTTCTTTGATCCAAATGATCCGAAAGGAATGCAGTTGTCAGAAACGGCCTACCATTTCCTTGGTGGTCTGATCAAGCATGCCTATAACTATACTGCCATCATGAACCCAACGGTTAACTCATACAAACGTTTGGTTCCAGGTTATGAAGCGCCTGTTTATATTGCCTGGGCTGGTCGTAACCGTTCGCCACTTGTGCGCGTACCTGCTTCACGTGGTATGGGAACCCGTCTTGAGTTGCGCTCAGTGGATCCAATGGCAAACCCATACATCGCGATGGCAGTTCTTTTGGAAGTTGGTTTGCATGGTATTGAAAATAAAATCGAAGCGCCAGCTCCTATCGAAGAAAACATTTACATCATGACAGCTGAAGAGCGTAAGGAAGCTGGAATCACAGACCTTCCATCAACGCTTCACAACGCTTTGAAAGCTTTGACTGAGGACGAAGTAGTTAAGGCTGCCCTCGGAGATCACATCTACACTAGTTTCCTTGAAGCTAAGCGTATCGAGTGGGCTAGCTATGCAACCTTTGTGTCACAATGGGAAGTTGATAACTATTTAGACCTTTACTAATATAGAAGAAAGATTGCCTGAGGGCGGTCTTTTTTCTTGTATTTTATATCGAGATGTGATATATTTTATATAACGAAGTACGATATATCGAACTGAATTGGAGGTGGTTGTAAATGGAATTAACAGATAAGATTCGGCGAGTTTATCTTCCGATGACGGAAACGGGTTTTTATATCTTGTTCTGTCTGCAAAAGGAGAACCATGGCTATGGTATTACCCAAAAGGTTAAAGAAATGACAGATTCACAGGTTTCCATTAGTCCTGGGACCATGTATGGAACCTTGTCAAAGATGGAAAAGGCTGGTTTGATTTCCTTTGTTCGTGAAGAAGAAAAACGTAAAATCTATCGGATAACAGACTTGGGACGCAAAGTCTTAGATATTGAATTGAAGCGTATTGAACGGCTCTACAGAAACAGTCGGGAGGAAGGTTGATGGAAAAGAAAATTGTTTATCGACTTGTTACAATTGCGGATTATGAGAGGGAGGCAGTTTTTCTAGGGGAAATGCATTCTAAGGGTTGGAAACTTAGAAAAGTGAGCTATTCTATCTTATTGGCCACAGTTAAGTATATCTTTGAAAAGTGCCAACCTGAGCAAGTATCTTATCAGTTGGATTTTTATCCCATGAAAAAATCAGAGAGAGCCTCCTATTTACAACTATTTAAAGACTGTGGCTGGGAGCATATTACAGACTTTAATGGTTTTTCTTACTTTAGCAAGCCTTATTCTCAAATTGAATCAGATACCGAGTTTGAAATTTATAACGATGCTACTAGCAAGTTAGATATGCTTTATCGAATTTTAAGACTGCGACTAGTACCTGCTTTACTTTTGCTGGCCATACATATACCATTCTTACTTAAATTGCTCAATAGAAGTAATGCGTACGGTCTATGGAGCTTTCTTGCGGTCGGGCTAGATATTTTCTTGTCTTTAATCCTTTTGTTAATAGTTGCCTATATTGGCTGGAAGTTATGGCATAAAAAGAAGGAATTATCAGATTTATGATAGGGTAGGTATGCTCAAAATTAGAGGGGAAGTCATGATAAATAAAAAGCAATTTCGGATTTTCACCGTTGTTGATTTGGACAAGGAAGAAGATTATTTACATGAGATGCACTTGAAAGGCTGGAGATATAGAACTAGTCGTTTGGGCTTTTTCTATTTTGAGAAATGTCAACCGGACGATGTCATCTACTGTATCTATGATTCTAGATTTCTTAAAAAGTATAAGCATGAACTGCAAGATTTTAGGAATAGAGATTGGGAATTGATAGAAACAGGTTTTTGTTCAATTCTTCGTAAATCATCTTCAGATATACTTCCAGAGGATCAAGTCTATATGACTAATGGTCTTGGATGGGAAGTTATGCGGTCCAGACTTCATTCTTGTACAGCTGCTTTCTCGGGTGGTCTTGTTGTTTGTATGAGTTTATTTAGAGAAGATCTTTCTATGTCTTTCTTTATTATTTTTCTTTTATATGCTTGCTTAATTTCTTATCTAATTTATGGTTTTTTCAGACTTAAAAGGAAATACCAAATTGATGAAAAGTAAGTTTCTAGGTCTTCAGACTGATTTTTAGCACTCTTTATAAAAGAGTGCTAATTTTTTGAGTTTTTGTCTTGACATTCTCTTCTAAGGGTGTATAATAGAATCATGAGTTAGCACTTGGGTACATAGAGTGCTAATCGATCGGACAGAGAGGAGTGATGGGATGGTTACAGAGCGTCAGCAGGATATTTTAAATCTGATCATTGACATCTTTACCAAAACGCACGAACCTGTCGGATCCAAAGCCTTGCAAGAGTCTATTAACTCTAGCAGTGCAACCATTCGTAATGATATGGCAGCTTTAGAAAAGCAAGGTTTGCTTGAAAAAGCTCATACTTCCAGTGGTCGGATGCCAAGTGTTGCTGGTTTTCAGTACTATGTGAAACACTCACTGGATTTTGACCGACTGGCTGAAAATGAGGTCTATGAGATTGTCAAAGCCTTTGATCAGGAATTCTTCAAACTGGAGGATATTCTACAAGAGGCTGCTAATGTCTTGACAGACTTGAGTGGCTGTACGGTAGTAGCACTGGATGTTGAGCCGAGCAGGCAACGGTTGACAGCCTTTGATATCGTTGTTTTGGGACAACATACTGCTCTTGCAGTTTTTACACTTGACGAGTCCCGAACGGTTACCAGTCAGTTTTTGATTCCAAGGAATTTCTTGCAGGAGGATTTGCTGAAGCTTAAGGCAATCATTCAGGAACGTTTCCTCGGTCACACCGTTCTAGATATTCACTATAAGATTCGGACGGAGATTCCGCAGATTATCCAGCGTTACTTTACAACGACGGACAATGTCATGGATCTCTTTGAACACATTTTTAAAGAAATGTTCAACGAAAATATTGTGGTGGCGGGCAAGGTCAATCTCTTGAATTTTGCCAATCTGGCAGCCTATCAGTTCTTTGACCAACCACAGAAAGTGGCTCTAGAGATTCGTGAGGGTCTGCATGAAGATCAGATGCAAAGCGTCCGTGTTGCAGATAGTCAAGAGTCTTGTCTGGCAGACCTAGCAGTGATTAGCAGTAAATTCCTCATCCCTTATCGAGGATTTGGAATTCTTGCCATTATCGGTCCAGTTAATCTGGATTACCAGCAATTGGTTAATCAACTCAATGTGGTCAATCGAGTCTTAACTATGAAACTCACAGATTTCTATCGCTATTTGAGTAGTAATCATTATGAGGTGAGTTGAACATGAAATTACATAAATTCCTAAAAAGGAGGCGAAAAATGTCTGAGGAAATAAAAAACGAAGAAGTAAAAGAAGAGGAAGTTGTGGAAACAGTTGAAGAAACAACTCCTGAAAAGTCAGAGTTAGACTTGGCAAATGAACGTGCGGACGAGTTTGAAAATAAATATCTTCGTGCTCATGCAGAAATGCAAAATATCCAACGTCGTGCCAATGAAGAGCGTCAAAACTTGCAACGCTATCGTAGTCAAGATTTGGCAAAAGCAATCTTACCATCGCTCGACAACCTAGAACGTGCACTTGCAGTTGAAGGATTGACAGACGATGTCAAAAAAGGATTGGAGATGGTGCAAGAGAGCTTGATTCACGCTTTGAAAGAAGAAGGGATC
Source organism: Streptococcus sp. M143 (assembly GCF_000162495.1). Taxonomy (NCBI): domain Bacteria; kingdom Bacillati; phylum Bacillota; class Bacilli; order Lactobacillales; family Streptococcaceae; genus Streptococcus; species Streptococcus sp. M143. The sequence continues at coordinate 375,767 of NZ_GG730093.1, forward strand.
GAAGAAATCGCAGCTGATGGTGAATTTGATCATAACTATCATATGGCCATCCAAACTCTCCCAGCAGACGATGAACACCCAGCAGACACCATCGCCCAAGTCTTCCAAAAAGGCTATAAACTCCATGATCGCATCTTACGCCCAGCAATGGTGGTGGTGTACAATTAAATTGAAACCTTGTCCGAAACGACAATAAACTATGAAAGAAAGATAAAAAAGTAGTTCAGCTTTGCAATAGTGAGCGAAGCGAACCAAAGGCGATACTCTTCGCCGTGGCGCTATTTGCGCAAACTTTGAGACCTTAGGCTCAAAGTTTAGTCAAAGAGATTGACGAAGTCAAGCTCTGACGGCGCCGCCGCCTAAGAAGAGTATCAAAAAGAAAATAGAATATAAAATTTAAGGAGAAAAACATATGTCTAAAATTATCGGTATTGACTTAGGTACAACAAACTCAGCAGTTGCAGTTCTTGAAGGAACTGAAAGCAAAATCATCGCAAATCCAGAAGGAAACCGCACAACTCCATCTGTAGTTTCATTCAAAAACGGTGAAATCATCGTTGGTGATGCCGCAAAACGTCAAGCAGTTACAAATCCAGATACAGTTATCTCTATCAAATCTAAGATGGGAACTTCTGAAAAAGTTTCTGCAAACGGAAAAGAATACACTCCACAAGAAATCTCAGCTATGATTCTTCAATACTTGAAAGGTTACGCTGAAGATTACCTTGGTGAAAAAGTAACTAAAGCAGTTATCACAGTTCCAGCTTACTTCAACGATGCTCAACGTCAAGCAACTAAAGACGCTGGTAAAATCGCTGGTCTTGAAGTAGAACGTATCGTTAACGAGCCAACTGCAGCAGCACTTGCTTACGGTTTGGACAAGACTGACAAAGAAGAAAAAATCTTGGTATTCGACCTTGGTGGTGGTACATTTGACGTCTCTATTCTTGAATTGGGTGACGGTGTCTTCGATGTATTGTCAACTGCAGGGGACAATAAACTCGGTGGTGACGACTTTGACCAAAAAATCATCGACCACTTGGTAGCAGAATTCAAGAAAGAAAACGGTATTGACTTGTCAACTGACAAGATGGCAATGCAACGTTTGAAAGATGCGGCTGAAAAAGCGAAGAAAGACCTTTCAGGTGTAACTTCAACTCAAATTAGCTTGCCATTTATCACTGCTGGTGAAGCTGGACCTCTTCACTTGGAAATGACTTTGACTCGTGCGAAATTTGACGATTTGACTCGTGACCTTGTAGAACGTACAAAAGTTCCAGTTCGTCAAGCCCTTTCAGATGCAGGTTTGAGCTTGTCAGAAATCGATGAAGTCATCCTTGTTGGTGGTTCAACTCGTATCCCAGCCGTTGTAGAAGCTGTTAAGGCTGAAACTGGTAAAGAACCAAACAAATCAGTAAACCCTGACGAAGTTGTTGCCATGGGTGCTGCCATCCAAGGTGGTGTCATCACTGGTGATGTCAAAGACGTTGTTCTTCTTGACGTAACACCATTGTCACTCGGTATCGAAACAATGGGTGGTGTCTTCACAAAACTCATCGACCGTAACACAACTATTCCAACATCTAAATCACAAGTCTTCTCAACTGCAGCAGATAACCAACCAGCCGTTGATATCCATGTTCTTCAAGGGGAACGCCCAATGGCAGCAGATAACAAGACTCTTGGACGCTTCCAATTGACTGATATTCCAGCTGCACCTCGTGGAATTCCTCAAATCGAAGTCACCTTTGATATCGACAAGAATGGTATCGTATCTGTTAAAGCCAAAGACCTTGGAACTCAAAAAGAACAAACAATTGTGATCCAATCGAACTCAGGTTTGACAGACGAAGAAATCGACCGCATGATGAAAGATGCAGAAGCTAACGCTGAAGCCGATAAGAAACGTAAAGAAGAAGTAGATCTTCGTAACGAAGTAGACCAAGCAATCTTCGCGACTGAAAAAACAATCAAGGAAACTGAAGGTAAAGGCTTCGATGCAGAACGTGATGCTGCCCAAGCTGCACTTGATGACCTTAAGAAAGCTCAAGAAGACAACAACTTGGACGAAATGAAAGCAAAACTCGAAGCATTGAACGAAAAAGCTCAAGGACTTGCTGTTAAACTCTACGAACAAGCCGCCGCAGCCCAACAAGCTCAAGCAGGAGCAGAAGGCGCACAAGCAACAGGAAATGCAGGCGATGACGTCGTAGACGGAGAGTTTACGGAGAAATAAAATGGTCCAGTGGATTGTTTTAGATTGTGATAATAGCAACTCGAAGTAAGTGGTGTCTAGTGGCTCATTTTAGCCATCACTTAAAAGAAGGAGGAACATATGCGAATTGGTGAAATGATTGATCAACTTGAGAATCAAGAATTAAAGATTGATATTTTTGCATATAAAAAGGCAGCAGCAGTTTCAGTGTTTTATTTAGATCATAAAAAAAGAGGAAATAAATTTATTGAGATCTATGGCAAGAAAGATAAATCTATAGATTTTCTTTATGAAAATAAGGAAGTAGCAAAACAAGATTGTTATAAAAAATATGATGTTTCCATAGTGAAGTTTCATAAAGAAACAGTTTCGCCCGCTTCTCTCCTAGGAGTTATTGAAGAAACGAGTGATAAGGGGCCTATCACAAAACAAATAAAACTTGAGAACTGTAGCGACGAAGATTCTATTGAGGTTGCTGTTTCTAGTTACAATGTAGTCAAAGAGCTTTGTCAAATTAGAAAAAAATGATGTTCTAATTTCCATTTTTAAATGGTTAATTACTCAAGCTGAGAAGACAGAGGTTGCAACCCAGCCTCTGTTTTTCGGTAAAAAGGGACTGGCCTGATTTGTTTGTGGCTTGTCTCATTAATATAAAAGAAAGGAATTGAACCTGACCTAGATTGAGGTTTCGTTCCGCAATATTAACAGAAAGGAATAAGGGTGTTCGTAATTGAACCCGAGCGGAAAGCTTGGAAATTAGATAAACCTCCTAAGAAATCAGGATTTCTTGTCGGTTTCCTAAATTTCAGTCGCTTTCTGTTCGCTCTTGGTATCTTGTATGAACAATACTGAATTTTATGATCGTCTGGGGGTGTCAAAAAACGCTTCGGCAGACGAGATCAAAAAGGCTTATCGCAAGCTTTCGAAAAAATATCACCCAGATATCAACAAGGAGCCTGGTGCTGAGGAAAAGTACAAGGAAGTTCAAGAAGCCTATGAGACTTTGAGTGACGACCAAAAACGTGCAGCCTATGACCAATATGGTGCTGCAGGTGCCAACGGTGGCTTTGGTGGTGCCGGTGGTTTTGGTGGCTTTGATGGAGCAGGTGGCTTCGGTGGTTTTGAGGATATCTTCTCAAGTTTCTTTGGCGGAGGCGGAGCTTCACGCAATCCAAACGCTCCTCGTCAAGGGGATGACCTCCAGTACCGTGTGAACTTGACCTTTGAAGAAGCTATCTTTGGAACGGAAAAAGAGGTTAAATACAATCGTGAAGCCAGCTGTCGTACATGTAACGGATCTGGTGCTAAGCCAGGGACAAGTCCAGTCACTTGTGGACGCTGTCATGGTGCTGGTGTTATTAACGTCGATACGCAGACTCCTCTTGGTATGATGCGTCGCCAAGTAACCTGTGATGTCTGTCATGGTCGTGGAAAAGAAATCAAAGATCCATGTACAACTTGTCACGGAACAGGTCATGAAAAACAAGCTCATAGCGTACATGTGAAGATTCCTGCTGGTGTGGAAACAGGCCAACAAATCCGCCTAGCGGGTCAAGGTGAAGCAGGCTTTAACGGTGGACCTTATGGTGACTTGTACGTGGTGGTTTCTGTAGAAGCAAGCGATAAGTTTGAACGTGAAGGAACAACTATTTTCTATAAGTTGAATCTCAATATTGTCCAAGCAGCCCTCGGAGATACTGTGGAAATTCCGACCGTGCATGGCGATGTTGAATTGGTCATCCCAGAGGGAACTCAGACTGGCAAGAAATTCCGCCTACGTGGCAAGGGAGCACCAAGCCTTCGTGGTGGTGCCGTTGGGGATCAATACGTTACAGTTAATGTCGTGACTCCGACAGGTTTGAACGACCGGCAAAAAGCTGCGCTTAAAGAATTTGCAGCTGCAGGTGACTTGAAAGTCAATCCAAAGAAAAAAGGCTTCTTTGACCACATAAAAGATGCCTTTGAAGGAGAATAAAGTAAAAAGAGCCGACTGGCTCTTTTTTGTGTTATCTTTGAAAATTTAGCATCGAAAAATCATTTTCCAGTTAGCCTACTATTTATACTTCTGAGTGAGCAGGCCAGCTGCATCCATCTCCCGGATGAGTTGCTTGATTTCCGCTTCTTTGCCAGGCTTAACGGTGACGGTATCAATGTGTTTGATTGCCGAATTATCCTGAATATCCACCAAAGTCAAAGCTTTTTCATAGAATGCAATTCCCTTTTTTAGACTTTCCTGATCATTCCAAAAGAGAATTGAGTAATTGGGATTAAATTTCTTTCCGATTTCTTGGAGGTACTTCTCGCTTTCTTTCTCTAAAAACTGCAATAAACCATGATTGAACAAGTTATCCCCTACTTTATAGTATGAAATCTCTCCTGTCTGTAGGACATAGACTTCGAGTCGGTTTTTGGTGAGTTTTGGACTTTCTTTTAGGACGGTGTGACTATTGACAACCTCATCTGAGAAAGTAACATAAAAATTTAAGCCTCCACCCTCGAATTGATAGTGTCCATTTGATTCTACTTTCTTAGGAGGCATGTCAAGGGAGATAAAGATTTGTTTTAAGGCTTCATTCCCCTCGTGGATGTCACTCGGTGAAGCCTTGAAAAGATTGGCCACTAGTAGAAATGCTAGGACCGCAAGAAGGCAGAGACAGCCACAAGGGATCGCGATGACCTTCGCTAGAACTTTTAAAAACTGTTTCATTTTCATTCCCTCCCTTTTCTGTTCGAATTTAGTAACCCAAAATGGATTTAAGGAAAGTTGGAGGTTTTCTTATCCTTGTTTTTCTTCTTGGAGGACCGCCATTCCAGTTTGGAAATCTTTTTCCAAGACTTTGAATTTATAGGTTAAATCTTTTTGGTATTCCTTGATAAGTGCTTTTTGTTGGTTGATGATTTGTAGGCTGTTTTGGATGATATCCAAATCATCCTTGATAGCTTCGACGCGATCAGTTGTATCTAGCACTTCATCCTGAATGGCTTGGCGATTTTTTACGACAAAATAACTTCCGGCTGCAGCTCCTACGAAGAGTAGTAGATTTGATAGTTTCATGGCAACTCCTTAAGCATTTCTAATGGTTTCAGCGACTTGGGCAAGTTTGTCAAAGTCTGGTTCGTGGGCGATAAAGTCAATCTTGAGGTCATCTTCTGCACCATAGCGAGGTACGAGGTGCACGTGAGTATGAAAGACTGTTTGACCAGCGATTTCCTCGCAGTTAGCAATGATATTCATGCCAGTGGCCTTAGTAGCCTTCATAACTTTTTGAGCTACCAGTGGCACTTGGGCAAAGAGTTGGCTGGCGCTAGTAGCGTCCATCTCCAAAAGATTGCGATAATGTTCTTTTGGTACAATGAGGGTGTGGCCAGGCGTTACTTGAGAAATATCAAGGAAAGCAAGAACCTGCTCATCTTCGTATACTTTTGAAGCAGGGATCTCCCCTGCGATGATCTTACAAAAAATGCAATCTGACATAAAATCCACCTCTACTGTATTGAATTTTGATATAATATAGCTACATTATACCAGATTCGGAGAAAATATGTTAGAAATTAAAAACCTGACAGGTGGCTATGTTCACGTCCCTGTCTTGAAAGATGTGTCCTTTACAGTTGAAAGTGGGCAGTTGGTCGGTTTGATTGGTCTCAACGGTGCTGGGAAATCAACGACTATCAATGAGATTATCGGTCTGTTGACACCTTACAGTGGGGAAATCAAGATTAATGGTCTCACCCTGGAAGATGCAACCAACTACCGCAAACAGGTTGGCTATATCCCAGAAACGCCTAGTCTGTATGAGGAATTGACCCTCAGAGAGCATATCGAGACGGTTGCCATGGCCTATGGTATTGAGCAAAAAGTGGCTTTTGAGCGAGTAGAATCTTTGTTAAAAATGTTTCGTTTGGATCAAAAATTAGACTGGTTCCCAGTGCATTTTTCCAAAGGGATGAAGCAGAAGGTCATGATTATCTGTGCCTTTGTCGTGGATCCGAGCCTCTTTATCGTAGATGAGCCTTTTCTTGGCCTCGATCCACTCGCTATTTCTGACTTGATTCAGCTTTTGGAAGTGGAAAAGCAAAAAGGCAAGTCTATCCTCATGAGTACCCATGTTCTGGACTCGGCGGAGAAGATGTGTGACGCCTTTGTCATTCTCCACAAGGGAGAGGTGCGTGCCAAGGGGAATCTGGCGCAACTACGCGAAGCCTTTGACATGCCTGAAGCAAGTTTGAATGACATTTACTTGGCTCTGACCAAAGAGGAGGAGCTATGAAAGACTTGTTTTTAAAGCGAAAGCAGGCTTTTCGTAAGGAGTGTGTCGGTTATCTGCGTTATGTTCTAAATGACCACTTTGTCTTGTTTCTGCTAGTTCTCATCGGTTTTCTAGCTTACCAGTACAGTCAACTCTTACAACATTTTCCTGAAAATCATTGGCCTATCCTCTTGTTTTTGGGGATTGTCTCTGCCTTGCTTTTAGCTTGGGGAGGAATCGCGACCTACATGGAAGGACCTGACAAGCTCTTTCTCTTAGTCAGTGAAGAGGAGGTTAAGTCTCACCTCAAAGGTCAGACAGTGCGCTCACTAGTCTGTTGGCTCTTTGTCCAAACCCTTTTCTTGCTTTTATTTGCGCCCTTATTTTTAGCCATGGGCTATGGTTTTCCAGTCTTTCTCATCTATGTGCTTTTACTGGGAGCAGCGAAGTACTTAGTCTTTCGTCAAAAAGCCCGTAAATTTTTTACAGAGAATGGGCTTGACTGGGACTATGTGATCGCCCAAGAAAGCAAGCGCAAGCAAGTCTTGCTTCGTTTCTTTGCTCTCTTTACTCAGGTCAAGGGCGTTTCAAATAGTATCAAACGTCGCGCTTATCTGGATTTCATCCTTAAAGCAGTTCAGAAAGTGCCTGGCAAGATCTGGCAAAACCTCTATCTCCGTTCTTACCTGCGAAATGGCGACCTCTTTGCGCTCAGTCTCCGCCTCCTCTTCCTATCCTTGTTAGCTGTGATTTTCATCGAGCAAGCTTGGATAGCGACAGCGGTGGTAGTGCTATTTAACTACCTCTTGCTCTTTCAGTTGCTGGCCCTCTATCATGCTTTTGACTATCAGTATTTGACCCAGCTCTTTCCACTAGAAAAAGGGGAGAAAGAGAAGGGATTGAAACAGATTGTGCTCGGTGTGGGAAGTGCAGTTCTTTTGTTGGAATTGCTGGTCGGAGCAGTGGTTTTTCAAGAAAAAATAGCCTTGTTGACTCTTGTAGGGGCTAGTCTCTTCCTACAATTGTTTTATTTACCTTACCAACTGAAAAGACTGGTTGACGAATAGACCAAAAACTAGTAGAATAGTAAGGAAACTTTATACGGAGGAAAGAAATGGACTTGGGTGATAATGAGCTAACGCTGACCCCTATACCTGGGAAGAGTGGCAAGGCTTATATGGGAAGCTACCCTGATGGGAAGCGTGTCTTTGTAAAAATGAACACCTCTCCAATCCTACCTGGCCTAGCCAGAGAACAAATCGCTCCTCAATTACTATGGACTCGTCGTTTGCCAGATGGTCGTGATATGTGTGCCCAGGAATGGTTGACGGGTAAAATCTTGACACCGCACGATATGAATCGCAAGCAGATCATCAATATCTTGACGCGTCTTCACCGCTCACGTCCCTTGATGAAGCAGTTGAGCCGTTTGGGATATACCATGGAGACGCCAGTAGACTTGTTGCAGTCTTGGAGGCAAGAAGCACCTGAAGTCTTGAAACGACATCAGTACTTAAACTCGGTGATTGATGATTTGCGCAGGACGGTTCCAGGCTTTAGGGAAGATCATGCAACGATTGTGCATGGTGATCTTCGCCATAGTAATTGGATTGAGACAGAGAGTGGGCTTGTTTATCTAGTGGATTGGGATTCGGTTCGTCTGACGGATCGTATGTTTGATGTGGCGCATATGTTGTGTCATTATATTCCAGATCATCAGTGGCGTCAATGGTTGAGAGACTACGGCTATAAGTACAATCAGACAGTGTTAGATAAATTGTATTGGTATGGTCAGTATTCTTACTTGAACCAGATTGCCAAATACTTTGTAAATCAAGATTTAGATAATGTAAACCGGGAGATTTATGCCTTGCGTGTCTTCCGTGACAAGTATGGAAAGAAGAGATGAGAGTTAGAAATCGTAAAGGGGCGACAGAATTACTAGAGGCCAATCCTCAGTATGTGGTCCTCAATCCCTCGGAAGCTAAAGGGAAATGGCGGGACTTGTTTGGAAATGATCATCCTATTCATGTTGAAGTTGGAAGTGGGAAAGGGGCCTTCGTATCAGGAATGGCCAAGCAAAATCCTGACATCAACTACATTGGAATTGATATCCAAAAGTCGGTATTGAGTTATGCCTTGGACAAGGTGCTTGAAGTTGGAGTGCCCAATATCAAATTGCTGTGGGTAGATGGTTCAGATCTGACTGACTATTTCGAAGACGGTGAAATTGATCGTCTCTACCTAAACTTTTCAGATCCCTGGCCTAAAAAACGCCATGAAAAACGTCGTTTGACTTACAAGAGTTTCTTGGATACCTTCAAGCGCATCTTGCCTGAGAATGGGGAAATCCATTTCAAGACAGATAATCGTGGCTTGTTTGAGTACAGTCTAGTGAGCTTTTCTCAGTATGGCATGAAACTCAATGGGGTTTGGCTGGACTTGCATGCCAGTGATTTTGAAGGCAATGTCATGACGGAATATGAGCAAAAATTCTCCAGCAAGGGTCAAGTGATCTACCGAGTTGAGGCAGAATTTTAAGAAATAGCTTGAAAACCAGCCGTTTGAGTGCTTATGCTTTACATAAATTGACAAACGTGCTATACTGATAGTAAGAATATGAGAAAGAGAGGCGGGGAAATATCTTCGCCTCTTGCTTATGAGGAGGTGGACGCAATAGCAACAATCGTAGAATTAGTCAGAGAAGTTGTAGAACCAGTCATCCAAGCACCTTTCGAACTCGTGGATATCGAGTATGGAAAGATTGGCAGTGACATGATTCTCAGTATTTTTGTAGATAAACCCGAAGGAATTACCTTGAACGACACGGCAGACCTGACAGAAATCATCAGTCCTGTCCTAGATACCATCAAGCCCGATCCCTTCCCAGAACAATATTTCCTAGAAATCACCAGTCCAGGCTTGGAACGTCCTTTGAAAACCAAGGATGCTGTCGCTGGAGCTGTTGGGAAATACATCCATGTCGGGCTCTACCAAGCCATCGATAAGCAAAAGGTCTTTGAAGGAACCTTGGTATCCTTTGAAGAGGACGAGTTGACCATGGAGTATATGGACAAGACACGTAAGAAAACCGTTCAAATTCCATACAGTTTAGTATCAAAAGCACGTTTAGCAGTAAAACTATAGAAAAGAAAGGATAGCTTTTGAGGATTCAAAAGTAAAAAGAACATGAGTAAAGAAATGCTAGAGGCCTTCCGCATTTTGGAAGAAGACAAGGGAATCAAAAAAGAAGACATCATCGACGCAGTTGTAGAGTCGCTTCGTTCCGCTTATCGCAGACGCTATGGTCAATCTGACAGCGTAGCTATTGACTTCAACGAAAAAACAGGTGACTTTACAGTTTATACTGTCCGTGAAGTTGTTGATGAAGTATTTGATAGCCGTTTGGAGATCAGCTTGAAAGATGCCCTTGCCATTAATTCTGCCTATGAGCTTGGTGACAAAATCAAGTTTGAAGAAGCACCAGCTGAGTTTGGTCGTGTAGCAGCCCAATCTGCTAAACAAACCATCATGGAAAAAATGCGCAAGCAAACACGTGCCATCACTTACAATACTTACAAAGAACATGAACAAGAAATCATGTCTGGTACAGTAGAACGTTTTGACAACCGCTTTATTTACGTCAACCTTGGCAGCATCGAAGCCCAATTGTCAAAACAAGACCAAATTCCTGGAGAAGTTTTTGCTTCTCACGACCGTATCGAAGTTTATGTTTACAAGGTTGAAGACAATCCTCGTGGTGTGAACGTCTTTGTTAGCCGTAGCCATCCAGAGATGATTAAGCGTTTGATGGAGCAAGAAATTCCAGAAGTCTACGATGGAACTGTTGAAATCATGAGCGTAGCTCGTGAAGCAGGTGACCGTACCAAGGTTGCTGTTCGTAGCCACAATCCAAACGTGGACGCTATCGGTACAATCGTTGGACGTGGTGGTGCTAACATCAAGAAGATCACCAGCAAATTCCACCCAGCTCGCTACGATGCCAAGAGCGACCGCATGATTCCTGTCGAAGAAAACATCGACGTTATTGAGTGGGTAGCGGATCCAGCTGAGTTTATCTACAATGCCATCGCACCTGCAGAGGTTGACCAAGTTATCTTTGATGAAAATGATAGCAAACGTGCCTTGGTCGTTGTACCTGATAACAAGCTTTCTCTTGCTATCGGTCGTCGTGGACAAAACGTTCGCTTGGCAGCTCACTTGACGGGCTACCGTATCGATATCAAGTCTGCAAGTGAGTTTGAAGCTATGGAAGAAGCAGGTCAAGTGGATTACGCAGCTGCGGACGAATTGACGGAAGAATAAAAGCTGCTAGAGGAGGGAAAGATGAAAACAAGAAAAATCCCTTTGCGCAAGTCTGTTGTATCCAACGAAGTGATTGATAAACGTGATTTGCTCCGCATTGTCAAGAACAAAGAAGGACAGGTCTTTATCGATCCGACAGGCAAGGCCAATGGTCGTGGCGCTTATATCAAGCTAGACAATACAGAAGCCCTAGAGGCAAAAAAGAAGAAAGTCTTTAACCGCAGCTTTAACATGGAAGTGGAAGAAAGCTTTTATGATGAGTTGATCGCTTATGTGGATCACAAAGTAAAAAGAAGAGAGTTAGGACTTGAATAAGCAAAAGATAAGCAATCTCTTGGGACTTGCTCAACGAGCAGGACGGATCATATCAGGGGAGGAATTGGTGGTCAAGGCCATCCAAGACCAGAAAGCCAAACTAGTCTTTCTAGCCCATGATGCTGGTCCCAATCTGACCAAGAAGATTCAAGATAAAAGTGACTATTATCAAGTAGAAGTTATAACCGTGTTTTCAACACTGGAATTAAGCATAGCAGTTGGAAAATCGAGAAAGGTTTTGGCTGTGACAGATGCTGGATTTACAAAGAAAATGAGGTCTCTTATGGAATAGAAGAGGAGGACATGATTTGTCTAAGAAAAGATTGTACGAAATCGCAAAAGAACTTGGAAAAGAAAGTAAAGAAGTTGTAGCGCGTGCAAAAGAATTGGGCTTGGATGTGAAAAGCCACTCATCGAGCGTGGAAGCTGCTGCTGCTGAGCAAATCGCAGCTAGCTTTAAGCCTGCACCTGCTCCTAAGGCAGAAGCAAAATCTGCAGCACCAAAAGTAAGTGTAGAAAAGAAAGCGGAAAAGCCTGCATCAGCTAAACCAGCTGCCGCTAAGGAAGAAAGTAAACCAGCTACACCTGTAGCTCCTAAGGAAGAAAAAGTAGTGGCCGCAAGACCACAGAGTCGAAACTTCAAGGCGGAGCGTGAGGCGCGTGCCAAAGAGCAGGCAGAGCGACGCAAACAAAACAAGGGCAACAACCGTGACCAACAACAAAACGGTAACCGTCAGAAAAACGACGGCCGTAATGGTGGCAAACCTGGTCAAGGGAACCGCGACAATCGCCGATTTAACGACCAAGGGAAGAAACCTCAAGGTCAAGGGAATCGTGGCAATGATCGCCGTCAGCAACAAGACTTCCAGCCCAAGCAAGCTGGTCCACGTGTTGACTTTAAAGCCCGTGCAGCAGCCCTAAAAGCAGAGCAAAATGCAGAGTACGCACGCTCAAGCGAGGAGCGCTTCAAACAATCGCAAGCTGCCAAAGAAGCCTTGGCTCAAGCTAATAAACGCAAGGAACCTGAGGAAATCTTTGAAGAAGCTGCTAAGCTAGCTGAACAAACGCAGCCAGCGGTAACAGTAGCTCCTGTAGCGAAAGAAGCGCCAGTGGATACACGTCGTAAAAAACAAGCTCGACCAGACAAAGAACGTGATGATTATGATCACGAAGAAGATGGTCCTAGAAAACAACAAAAGAATCGAAGTAGTCAGAATCAAGTGAGAAATCAAAGAAATAGTAACTGGAATAACAACAAGAAAAATAAAAAAGGGAACAAGCAAAACAACCGTAACCAGGCTCCAAAACCTGTTACAGAGCGTAAGTTCCACGAATTGCCAACAGAATTTGAGTATACAGATGGTATGACTGTTGCGGAAATCGCAAAACGTATCAAACGTGAACCAGCAGAAATTGTTAAGAAACTCTTTATGATGGGTGTGATGGCCACACAAAACCAATCCTTGGATGGAGAAACCATCGAACTCCTCATGGTGGATTACGGCATCGAAGCCAAACAAAAGGTTGAAGTGGATAATGCCGACATCGAACGTTTCTTCGTCGAAGATGGCTATCTCAATGAAGATGAATTGGTTGAGCGTCCACCAGTTGTAACCATCATGGGGCACGTTGACCATGGTAAAACCACCCTCTTGGATACCCTTCGTAACTCTCGTGTAGCGACAGGTGAAGCAGGTGGTATCACTCAGCATATCGGTGCCTACCAAATCGTGGAAAATGGCAAGAAGATTACCTTCCTTGATACACCAGGACACGCGGCCTTTACTTCTATGCGTGCGCGTGGTGCGTCTGTTACCGATATTACCATCTTGGTCGTTGCGGCAGATGACGGGGTTATGCCTCAGACTATCGAAGCCATCAACCACTCAAAAGCAGCGAACGTTCCAATTATCGTAGCCATCAACAAGATTGATAAACCAGGTGCCAACCCAGAACGTGTTATCGGTGAATTGGCAGAGCATGGTGTCATGTCAACTGCCTGGGGTGGAGATTCTGAGTTTGTTGAAATCTCAGCTAAATTCAACCAAAACATCGATGAACTCTTGGAAACGGTCCTTCTTGTGGCTGAAATCCAAGAACTCAAGGCAGACCCAACAGTTCGTGCGATCGGTACTGTTATCGAAGCTCGCTTGGATAAAGGAAAAGGTGCGGTCGCAACCCTTCTTGTGCAACAAGGTACCTTGAATGTCCAAGACCCAATCGTTGTCGGAAATACCTTCGGTCGTGTCCGTGCCATGACCAATGACCTTGGTCGTCGTGTCAAGGTCGCAGGCCCATCAACACCAGTTTCTATCACAGGTTTGAACGAAGCGCCAATGGCGGGTGACCACTTTGCCGTTTACGAAGATGAAAAATCTGCGCGTGCAGCAGGTGAAGAGCGTGCGAAACGTGCCCTCATGAAACAACGTCAAGCGACCCAACGTGTCAGCCTTGAAAACCTCTTTGATACGCTTAAAGCTGGTGAACTTAAGTCAGTTAACGTTATCATTAAGGCTGACGTACAAGGTTCGGTTGAAGCCCTTTCTGCCTCACTTCAAAAAATTGACGTAGAAGGTGTGAAGGTTACTATCGTTCACTCAGCAGTCGGTGCCATCAACGAATCTGACGTGACGCTTGCCGAAGCCTCAAATGCCTTTATCGTTGGTTTCAACGTACGCCCTACACCACAAGCCCGTCAACAAGCCGAAGCTGACGATGTAGAAATCCGTCTCCACAGCATTATTTACAAGGTTATCGAAGAGATGGAAGAAGCTATGAAAGGGATGCTTGATCCAGAATTCGAAGAAAAAGTTATCGGTGAAGCAGTTATCCGTGAAACCTTCAAGGTATCTAAAGTGGGAACCATCGGTGGATTTATGGTTATGAGTGGTAAGGTTACCCGTGATTCTAAAGTCCGTGTCATCCGTGACGGTGTTGTTATCTATGACGGCGAACTCGCAAGCTTGAAACACTACAAAGACGATGTCAAAGAAGTTACAAACGGTCGTGAAGGTGGATTGATGATCGATGGCTACAATGATATCAAGATGGATGATGTGATTGAGGCATATGTCATGGAAGAAATCAAACGATAATAGAGAAACGATAGCCGATTTGACTCGTCGTCAACAGCGCCTTGATGAACCCCTAGTTCTATCTAAGGCTTGTTTCCTAGATTCAAATGGCTCTAGTTCCTCTATCTTCTAGAAATAGCTAGGTCTGCTGGCCTAGCTTTTGGTTCAAAGTAGAGAAAGGAATATCATGGCAAATCATTTCCGTACGGATCGTGTGGGCATGGAAATCAAGCGTGAAGTCAATGAGATTTTGCAAAAGAAAGTCCGTGATCCGCGTGTCCAAGGTGTGACCATTACAGATGTTCAGATGCTGGGTGACTTGTCTGTTGCCAAGGTTTACTACACCATTTTGAGTAACCTTGCTTCGGATAACCAAAAAGCTCAAATCGGGCTTGAAAAAGCAACTGGTACCATCAAACGTGAACTTGGTCGCAATTTGAAATTGTACAAAATCCCAGATTTAACCTTCGTCAAAGATGAATCCATTGAATATGGAAATAAGATTGACGAGATGCTACGCAATCTGGATAAAAACTAAGAAAGAGGGGGTGCCCCTCTTTTTTGGTGTATGCTAATCGTCCTTATGGTATAATATAAGCAGTAAAATCATTTTAAAACATACATGGAGGTCGTCATGGATAATATCATCGATGTGTCAATTCCCGTTGCAGAAGTGGTGGACAAGCATCCAGAAGTCTTGGAAATCCTAGTGGAGCTGGGTTTTAAACCACTTGCTAATCCCTTGATGCGCAATACAGTCGGTCGCAAAGTATCGCTCAAACAGGGTTCGAAGCTCGAAGGAACTCCTATGGACAAGATTGTCCGCACGCTAGAAGCGAACGGCTATGAAGTGATTGGATTAGACTAATGGCAGATGAACGGATTCATATCCTACGGGATATTTTGTTAGAATTGCACAACGGCGCCTCTCCTGAGTCAGTTCAGGAGCGTTTTGATGCGACCTTTACGGGTGTTTCAGCCATCGAGATTTCCCTCATGGAACATGAGCTGATGAACTCAGACTCAGGTGTCACCTTTGAAGATGTCATGGAACTCTGTGATGTCCATGCCAATCTTTTTAAAAATGCTGTTAAGGGCGTTGAAGTGGAAGATACCGAGCATCCTGGTCACCCAGTTCGCGTCTTCAAGGATGAAAATCTGGGCCTCCGTGCAGCCTTGATTCGCATTCGGAGATTGTTAGATACCTATGAGTCTATGGAAGACGAGGAAATGCTGGCAGAGATGCGCAAGGGTTTGGTTCGTCAAATGGGGCTGTTGGGGCAATTTGACATCCACTACCAGCGCAAGGAAGAGCTCTTCTTTCCTATCATGGAGCGCTATGGTCACGATTCACCCCCTAAGGTTATGTGGGGAGTGGATGATCAGATCAGAGAACTCTTTCAGACAGCTCTAGCGACAGCCAAGTCACTGCCAGAAGTGCCGATTAGCACTGTAAAGGAAGCTTTTGAAGCTTTTGCGACAGAGTTTGAAAGTATGATTTTCAAGGAAGAGTCCATCCTCCTCATGATTCTTCTTGAGTCCTTCACTCAGGATGACTGGATTCAGATTGCGGAGGAGAGTGATGCTTATGGCTATGCCATCATCCGTCCGTCTGAGAAATGGGTGCCAGAACGACAGAGCTTTGTTGAGGAAAAGAGTGCAGAGGAGCCCGTGCAGCTAGACACAGCAGAAGGCCAAGTTCAGCAAGTTATCGATACGCCTGAAGGCCAGTTTACTATTACCTTTACCCCTAAGGAAAAGGAAGCAGCGCTGGATCGTCATAGTCAACAGGCTTTTGGCAATGGCTATCTCTCCGTCGAGCAGGCCAACCTCATCCTCAATCACCTCCCTATGGAGATTACCTTTGTCAATAAAGACGATATTTTCCAGTATTACAATGACAATGTGCCATCTGATGAGATGATTTTCAAACGGACGCCGTCCCAAGTCGGGCGCAATGTTGAACTCTGCCATCCGCCCAAGTACCTAGAAAAGGTTAAGGCTGTTATGAAAGGTCTTCGTGAAGGGGTCAAGGACAAGTATGAAATGTGGTTCAAGTCTGAGTCGCGAGGCAAGTTTGTCCACATCACCTATGCCGCAGTACACGATGAAAATGGGGAATTCCAAGGCGTGTTGGAGTATGTTCAGGATATCCAGCCCTACCGTGAGATTGACACGGACTATTTCCGTGGATTAGAATAAGGAGAATCAATGAGTTACGAACAGGAATTTATGAAGGAATTTGAAGCCTGGGTCAATACCCAGATCATGATCAACGACATGGCGCACAAGGAAAGTCAAAAGGTCTACGAAGAAGACCAAGACGAGCGTGCCAAAGATGCCATGATTCGCTACGAAAGTCGCTTGGATGCTTATCAGTTCTTGCTTGGAAAGTTTGAAAATTTCAAGGCAGGCAAGGGATTTCATGATTTGCCAGAAGGATTGTTTGGCGAGCGAAATTATTAAAATAGTGATACTTTCTTGATTTTTCGCCGAAATCTTGATAAAATATCTTTATTAAATCCTTGTAAGAGCAGGGATTTTTTATTGAAAGGATTTTATCATGTCAAAGAAACTCCAACGTAAAAAACAATTGCGAAATAGCCTTCGCCGCTCAGGTGCCTTTTCAAATACTGTGACAAAGGTTGTAGAAGAGACCAAGAAAGTCGTGAAACACGCAGAAAAGTCTGCCAGCGAAGCAGGAAAAGTTGTCTCTAAAAAAGTGGAACAAGCAGTAGAAGCAACTAAAGAACAAGCTCAAAAAGTAGCCAATTCAGTAGAAGATTTCGCAGCTACTTTGGGTGGCCTCTCAGTAGATCGTGCGAAGACTTTCTATGATGAAGGCATCAAGTCGGCTGCTGACTTTAAAAACTGGACGGAGAAAGAACTCCTTGCCTTAAAAGGAATTGGCCCAGCTACCATTAAGAAATTAAAAGAGCACGGAATCAGCTTCAAGTAATCTTTCTTGCCCCTTGCATTTCCGAGAAAAACTTGCTACAATAGAGCCATTAGAGGTGTTTTGAATCCCACATTTTACAGAAAGTGGCGGTGCTGAGAAGTCCACAAATGTGTCAAAACTGGTTGCTGATGGATGAAAATGAAATAATATTGTCTTTTTATTATAAAGACGAGAGTTGCGGGCCTTGCCCGAAATTGGGTGGTACCGCGGATAAACACATTCGTCCCTGTCATGTAGATGGCAGGGGCGATTTTTTGTAGAAAGCGAGGTAGAAGGATGACAAGAGCTGAGTTACCAGAACGTTTAGAAACCGAACGGCTAGTTTTACGAGTCCGTACCGTGGTTGATGTTGTGGATATCTTTGACTATGCCAGTAGGCCAGAAGTTTCCTACCCAGCAGGTTTTCCGCCCGTCAAGAGCTTGGAAGATGAGATTTATTATCTGGAGCATATTCTGCCCGAGCGCAATGAAAAGAACAATCTCCCAGCGGGCTATGGAATTGTCGTTAAAGGAACCGATAAGGTCATAGGCTCTGTTGATTTCCCTCGTCGTCACGAGGATGATGTCTTGGAGATTGGCTATATCTTACATCCAGACTATTGGGGTCTAGGCTATGTACCAGAAGCTGCGCGTGCCTTGATTGAGTTAGCTTTTAAAGAACTTGATCTTCACAAGATTGAACTGACTTGTTTTGGCTACAATGTCCAAAGTCAACGAGTCGCAGAGAAGCTTGGCTTTACCCTCGAAGCTCGCATCCGGGACAGAAAGGATGTTCAAGGAAACCGCTGTGACAGTTTGATATATGGCTTGCTGAGGAGTGAGTGGGAGAGTTTTTAATGAGTAAGATATATTCTTGTTTTTATATGCTTTAAGGGAGACATGATGAGAAGTAGTCATAATCAAATATTAGATGCCTGGATTACAGTAGAACAATTATCAGAAGGGAATATTGAAAAAAGTGATTCTAAGTATAAGATTTTTCAAGGTAATGATTATCAATCAATATTAAAAGATTTTTTTAAACGTCAAAAATTAAAATCCAGTTCAGGGATTGCTGTTTATTGTGGAATTTTCCCTTTTCGAAAAATTATTGAAGTGTTAAGAGGCAAATACAATTTAAAAGCGACGGAGGAAGAATTGGGAAGAGCTTCTTATAAATTTACTTTTGCTCTATACTTTGATAAAGATTTGAAGTTCTTGGCTGATAAGTTTTTTTTAACCATGAGTGGGCAAATTTTCAAAAATAGGGAATTGCCTAAAGATTTTTTAATAGCAGAAAATGAGCTTCGAGAACAGTTAGGTCAGGCGTTTCTTGATGGAGAGTTCAATGAAGTTTTTAGTAAACTTCTCAAAAAGTATGAGATTTCACCAAGTGATTGCAGATATTATTTTGTTAAGAATTTCGATGACGAAATAAATTTACATTCATTTTTTCTAAAGGATTTGAAATATGCAAAATCAATTTATAATGAAAATCTCAATCGTTATTTATCAGGATCCGATTCTGTAAGGGTCAATCTGGACGGCAATAAAGAATCATCCTATTTTAATCCCAAAGATTTAGAAACTATACTTGAACCGAAAAATTATCCATTAGGAAGATTTCCTAGTAACCCTAAATATGCTCTTTCCATGATGCAACAAGTAGCTGTAAATTTAGCTTCGAATGCGGATGAAGATGTGAGAAGTGTCAATGGTCCTCCGGGAACTGGTAAAACGACACTTTTAAAAGATATTTTTGCAGATCTGGTAACGGAACAGGCGAGAATTATTAGTGAATTATCGGCTCCTAAGCTTAAAGGGAATCTAGTTTGTCATGACAAATCTGATCTTATTGCAAAATTACCAAAAGAAATTGCAGAAAAGGGAATCGTAGTTGCAAGTTCTAATAATGGTGCTGTTAAAAATATTGTTAATGAATTACCCCAAAGAAAAGAAATTTATCAGAAATTAAATTGGTTAGATGAATTAAAGAAAATTGATTATTTTGCTGAAATCAGTAATGATTTATTGTTAGAAGATGAAGATGTTTCTAACGACAAAAAATATTGGGGATTGTTTTCGATAGAAGGTGGAAAAAAACAGAATAGAGACCGTCTGCAAAATGTTTTAAAAGCAATACGACAAGAGTTGAATTCGGCTAAATTTCAATCGAATCCATCAGTATACGAAGAGTTTAAAATTCAATATCAGAAGCTATTTGATAAAAGAGAAAAGATGCAAGATATAGCAGATAAGATTCGATTGCATGTAAAATTGAAAAATGCTTACCAGCAGGTTGAGATAGAGTTTCATCAGGATGATGCCCAAAGACGTTCAGAACTATCTAAAATACGGGATAAACATATTCAATTAGAAAATAGTAAAAAGGAAATAGAATCTGAGCTGTTTGAGCATGAGCGTCTTATTTCTATGTTAAATGTTAACAAACAGATAGCAGCACAAGATGTTGAGTTGATAAAATTACAAGCTCCACGTTTCTTATGGTTAAAAAGACTTTTCACACCATCGAAATTAGATACTTATTTTACGAGATTGAATCAAGCGAATGAAAGTCTAAAAGCAGAACTGAAGAAAGTACATGATGAAAGTCAATATTGCCACGGTTTGCAAAAAGAGATAAAAATGCATGAACTTGAATTAAATCAATTGAGTCAAAGGCAACAGAGGTATAATGAATGGAAATCTAAACAAGAAGATAAATTAATTCGTCATCAGGAAAAAATTTTGAAATTACAATCGGAACTTGCTACATACCCTGTTAAAAAGTTGAATTTTTCTGTTCCATATGAAGAACTACAAGTATCAAATTTTTGGTTTGATGATGACTATCGAGAAGAGCAGAGTCGTTTGTTTATTAAAGCACTGGCAGTTAGGAAGCAATTTATATATGACAATAAAAAGCATTTTGAAAAAGCATTATGGATTTGGGAGAAGCCTCAAAACTATTCAATGAGAGATAATGCTAGTGATTTATATAAAGCTGCGTGGGATTGGGTCAATTTCACTGTTCCAGTTATTAGTACAACTTTTGCAAGCTTTAATTCCATGTTTCGGTGTTTGCCTGAAAATAGTATCGGTAATGTATTTATTGATGAAGCTGGTCAGGCATTACCTCAAGCAAGTGTGGGGGCTATTTTTAGAAGTAAACGTATTATGGCTGTTGGAGATCCTTCTCAAATACAACCAGTACAGACTATGGATAAAAATATTTTAGGATTTTTAGCACAGCACCACAAGATAGCTTTTAAATATCTTGTATCATCAACGCAAGAATTGATGGATTCTGCTAGTAGATATGGTTTTAAAAAACAAGATGGGACATGGATAGGACTTCCTCTCTGGGTTCATCGTCGTTCTAGTGATCCGATGTTCAGTATTTCCAATAAAATTTCTTATGATAATTTAATGGTTCAAGGAAAGGAAGAAGCTCGAGGTCTGGGAGAATGGTTTGACGTTGGTGGAGGTGCTAAGGATAAATTTGTTCCTGAGCAAGCTGATTATTTGAAAGAAGTGTTGCAGAAAAGACATGAGGAATTTGATGATATTTATGTTATTACTCCTTTTAAAAATGTATCGGTTCAACTAGCAAAAGAACTAGATAAAATTGGTTTCACAAAGCGGGAAAATGGAAAACCTATAAATGTAGGGACGGTACATACTTTCCAAGGAAAAGAAAATAAGATTGTATATTTTGTGCTTGGAGCAGATAATATGAGTGAGGGGGCTGCTCGCTGGGCTGTCTCTGAACCCAATATTTTAAACGTTGCAACGACTAGAGCTAAAGAAGAGTTTTATATTATTGGGAATAAATCTCTTTACAAAGCCATACAGAGCCCTATTATAAGAGATACTATTGATATTTTAGATGCTTATCAAAGTAGCTTAGAAATTAACTAGAAAGGACAAACACATGTCTAAACAACTTTCACCTAAATACAATCCAGCCGAGGTTGAGGCTGATCGTTACCAAAAATGGCTTGATGCTGATGTTTTCAAGCCTTCAGGCGATCAAAAGGCTAAGCCTTATTCAATCGTAATTCCACCACCAAACGTAACTGGGAAACTCCACCTTGGTCACGCTTGGGACACTACTCTTCAGGATATCATCATCCGTCAAAAACGAATGCAAGGTTTTGACACCCTTTGGCTTCCGGGTATGGACCACGCGGGGATTGCCACTCAGGCTAAGGTTGAGGAGCGCTTGCGCGGTGAGGGCATTTCCCGTTACGACCTTGGTCGTGAAAAATTCCTCGAGAAAGTCTGGGAATGGAAAGACGAATATGCCACTACCATCAAGGAACAATGGGGCAAGATGGGGCTCTCTGTAGACTACTCTCGTGAGCGTTTCACTCTTGACGAAGGTTTGTCTAAAGCCGTTCGCAAGGTCTTTGTGGACCTCTACAAGAAAGGCTGGATCTACCGTGGTGAGTTTATCATCAACTGGGACCCAGCAGCTCGCACAGCCCTTTCTGATATCGAGGTGATTCATAAGGATGTTGAAGGTGCCTTCTATCACATGAACTACATGCTGGAAGACGGCTCACGCGCCCTTGAAGTGGCGACCACTCGTCCTGAGACCATGTTTGGGGACGTTGCGGTTGCGGTTAATCCAGAAGACCCACGCTACAAGGACTTGATTGGTAAAAACGTTATCCTTCCAATTGCTAATAAATTGATCCCAATCGTTGGGGACGAACACGCCGACCCTGAATTTGGTACTGGTGTCGTGAAAATCACACCTGCCCATGATCCAAACGACTTCTTGGTTGGTCAACGCCATAACTTGCCACAAGTCAACGTCATGAACGATGACGGAACTATGAACGAGCTTGCCTTCGAATTTGCAGGCATGGACCGCTTTGAAGCTCGTAAGGCAGTCGTTGCTAAGTTGGAAGAAATCGGTGCCCTCGTTAAAATCGAAAAACGTGTCCATAGTGTTGGTCATTCAGAGCGTACAGGTGTCGTAGTGGAGCCACGCTTGTCTACGCAATGGTTCGTGAAGATGGACCAATTGGCCAAGAATGCCATTGCCAACCAAGACACAGAAGACAAGGTAGAATTTTACCCACCTCGTTTCAACGATACCTTCCTTCAATGGATGGAAAATGTCCACGACTGGGTAATCTCTCGTCAGCTCTGGTGGGGTCACCAAATCCCTGCTTGGTACAATGCTGAGGGTGAAATGTACGTCGGTGAAGAAGCTCCAGAAGGTAACGGATGGACTCAGGACGAAGACGTCTTGGATACTTGGTTCAGTTCTGCCCTTTGGCCATTCTCAACCATGGGCTGGCCTGATGTTGACTCAGAAGACTTCAAGCGCTACTTCCCAACGTCAACCTTGGTAACAGGTTACGACATCATCTTCTTCTGGGTGTCTCGCATGATCTTCCAATCCTTGGAATTCACTGGACGTCAGCCATTCCAAAACGTTCTTATCCACGGTCTCATTCGAGATGAGCAAGGACGCAAGATGTCGAAATCTCTCGGAAACGGGATTGACCCAATGGATGTCATCGAGAAATATGGTGCCGATGCCCTTCGATGGTTCCTTTCAAACGGTTCTGCCCCTGGTCAAGACGTGCGCTTTTCTTACGAGAAAATGGATGCTTCATGGAACTTCATTAACAAGATCTGGAACATCTCTCGCTACATCCTCATGAACAATGAAGGTTTGACTCTTGAGCAAGCAACGGCTAATGTCGAAAAAGTTTCCAACAAGGAAGCTGGAAATGTCACAGACCGCTGGATTCTCCACAACCTCAATGAAACAATCGGAAAAGTCACTGAAAACTTTGATAAGTTTGAGTTTGGTGTAGCTGGCCACATCCTCTACAACTTCATCTGGGACGAGTTTGCGGACTGGTATGTTGAGTTGACCAAGGAAGTCCTTTATAGCGATAACGAAGAAGAGAAAGTGATCACACGTTCTGTTCTCCTTTATACTTTGGACAAGATCCTTCGTCTTCTCCACCCAATCATGCCATTCGTGACAGAGGAAATCTTTGGACAAATCTCAGAAGGCTCTATCGTTACAGCGGAATACCCAACTGTCAACCCAGCCTTTGAAGACCTTGCGGCTCACACAGGTGTCGAAAGTCTTAAAGACTTGATCCGTGCTGTTCGTAATGCGCGTGCTGAAGTAAACGTAGCACCAAGCAAGCCTATCACCATCCTTGTTAAGACCAGCGATAGCGACTTGGAAGCCTTCTTTAACAGCAATGTCAATTACATCAAACGCTTTACAAATCCAGAACACTTGGAAATCGCATCAACCATCCCTGCACCTGAACTCGCAATGTCAAGCGTCATCACAGGAGCAGAAATCTACTTGCCACTGACAGACCTTCTCAATGTCGAAGAAGAATTGGCTCGTCTCGACAAGGAACTGGCTAAATGGCAAAAAGAACTGGATATGGTCGGCAAGAAGCTCTCTAACGAACGCTTCGTAGCCAATGCCAAACCAGAAGTCGTCCAAAAAGAACGCGACAAACAAGCCGACTACCAAGCCAAGTACGACGCGACCGTCGCACGTATTGATGAGATGAAGAAGTTGGTGAAATAAGGTTTTAATAATTATGAAAACGTTAGCAAATGCTAACGTTTTTTGCTATAATGAAGTAAAACTTGGTTATTAGAGGGTAATGTGTATGATAGATAAATTGGTAAATATTTCTAAAAAGTCATTTCATAATTTCTCGTTTGATGAAAACTTGCGTAAATGTAATATTTTTTTGGAACAAATGGGAGTGGTAAATCGTCATTATCAAACTGGATTTCAGAAAATCATGAGTCAGTAAAAAGATTTGATACGGATTACGTATTAAATAATGTTTATACAGTTGATTCACTATCTGGAATCAAACTATTAGTTGGTGCTAATAGAATTGGTATTGAAGAAGCAATTGAAAATATCAAGAATGCAAACCTCTATTTAGTTCAGTATAATCAGAACATAGATAAGCAGATTGAAGATTATAAAAATGAAGTATTTGAATTTATGGCTTATAATCTTTCTGAAGCTCGTGAACTTTTTAGAATGACCCGACAAATTAATCAGAAGCGAAATGCAAAGATAAATCCAATTGATGCTCTAAAAGCATGGGAAAATGATATTATTGATGCAGATTTTTCAAAAATAAGTTCTAGTGATTCAATTGAGTTGAAATTAACCAATCTAAAAAAAGAAAAAAGTGAAATTACGTTTGATACGAGTAGAAAAATAGATATTATTCTTACTGAAATTCAAAATATATTCACACAGAAAATAATTAAGCCAGATTTTCAAATTACAAAAAATTTATCTGAATGGTTAAAGGAAGGGTTACATTTACATAATGATGGTATAAACCAATGTAAGTTTTGTGGTAATCATTTTGATTATGACAAAGTTCATGATAGCATTCAAGAAAAAATACAATCTCAATATTCTAAAGCAGTTGAAAGTTTAGAAAGAAATAAAATATTACTTGAAGGAATAAAAAATGACTTGTTTAGTCAACCTAAGTATATCATTGATGATAGGTTTGAGATTTTGAACTCAAATATATCAGAAATTATCAATAACATAGATGAAAAAATTGAAAATCCTTCTTTAGTTTTACCGTATACATTTGAAATTGAAGAAAATTATAACAAAGTAATTTGTAATATAAAGGCGAAGATAGGTAATCTTGATAAAGAGATATTTAAACAAGAGGCTCTATTAGGTGAAATTGAAAATGTTGCAAAGTCTTGGGTCGCTCAAAAAATATTGGAGCGATATCCTATTGATGAAGTTAGTGAACAACTCCAAAAGTATGAGGAACAACAAAGAGCTAATGAACGATATATTGAAGAGAATAAACAGTGGATTCAGGAAGTTGAGCCAGCAGGGAATTTACAGCCATTTGCAGACTTACTCAATCGTGAATTTAGAGTTATTGGGATGAATATGAAATGTCAAATTGATGGAAATCATTATTTGTTAAAGCATATAACTGACCCTTCAATAATTATTAGTACGAAAGATTTAAGTGAAGGGGAGAGGCGTTTATTAGGTTTTTTACATTTTTATTGTGATTTATATTTAGAGCCTGGAAAAAGTTTAAAAAATAATGTTGAATACGTTATTTTTGATGACCCTATTACTAGCCTAGACTCAGATAATAGGTATTTTTTGACAGAGTTGATAAATACAATAATAAAAGAATTGACATCAATGAATGCTCAGGTATTTATTTTAACTCATTCTTCAATTGATTTTCATAATTTTGGCTTTGGTTTCAATAATAACTCACTTTTAAAAGCATTAATCTATAAAGATGAGCATGGAAACAGTAATATTCGAAAAGTTGAACCTCATGAGAGTAAAAATTTTAGTGATTACTACAGAGCTAATTTCAAAACAATATATGATTTTGCTAAAACAAGTAATAGTAAACTTAGCACAGTTGACAATTGTGTGAGATTTGCAAATATGGGAAGACTGATTTTGGAATCACATGCAAGAAGTAATTATAGGTTAGAGTATGCAACCTCATCTGCAATAACTCAATTAATGAAATTTTATAATATTTCAGAAGAGAAAGAAGAGGAATTTCAAGGAATGTTAGATGTGATAAATAGCCTATCGCATGGTTTATCGTTTTATGACATAGATATAAACCAGCTTTCCCCTCGTGAAATTAGAGATGCTATTAGAAAACTCATATCAATTATGTTTAGTTATGACAAAAATCATGTAATTGCAATGATTGGATTAGCTGATGATAGTAAAACTTTAGCAGAGATTGAATCTTGGTAACTATTCTATATTTCTTTGGTCCTGGATTTGGGACTTTTGAACCCGGCACTAAAAAACTAGCTCTACCGAAAGAGGAAAGAACCTTTAAGCTACGCTTCTTATCTTCTGGAGATGTTATCAATGCCTATATCAACCAAGAAGCTGGCAAGGCGATTCAATCCACTGATAAGCAAGAAATTCTTGGGAATTGGATTTTGCGTGGCGTTTTCCAGTTGAAGGAACGAGAAGTCTTGACAGGTCAACGACTCAATGAGCTGGAAATCAATGGCATACGATTGACCAAATTTAAAAATGGTGAAATTGGTATTGAATTTATCTGGATTGATACCGAAAACCCACCTAGCGACACCATCGGCTGGGGAGCAAAGAAATAAAAAGTCCTGTCACTTTCTCCCATTTAACCTTTGACTATTCCGCAAAATTATCGTACAATAAAGAGTACATGATAAAATGAGGTCAGAGTCTGTCTGCTCTGACGATAGTAGTAAAAATGAGGAGAAACGCTTTGGAATTAGAAGTATTTGCTGGGCAAGAAAAAAGTGAACTATCTATGATTGAGGTAGCGCGTGCTATCTTGGAACTTCGTGGTCGCGACCATGAGATGCATTTTAGCGATCTTGTAAACGAAATTCAAAACTACCTTGGAACATCAAATAGCGATATCCGTGAAGCTTTACCTTTGTTCTACACAGAGTTAAACTTTGACGGTAGCTTCATCTCACTTGGAGACAACAAATGGGGTCTTCGTTCATGGTATGGTGTAGACGAAATTGACGAAGAAATCATCGCTCTTGAAGAAAGTGACGACGATGAAGTAGCACCAAAAGCTAAGAAAAAACGTGTCAATGCCTTTATGGATGGTGATTCAGATGCCATTGACTACAATGCGGATGATCCAGAAGACGAAGATGCATACGAAGCAGACCCAGCTCTTTCATATGATGATGAAAATCCAGATGATGAGAAAAATGAAGTGGAAGCTTATGATGCGGAAATCAACGAAATCGCCCCTGATGACTTGGGTGAAGACGTGGATCTCAATGAAGAAGACGATGACTTTTCTGACGATGACGCTGAAACGAGTGAAGAAGAGTAAAAGACTTCACAGAGGAGATCGCCTGATCTCCTTTTTTGTCGCTTGGGTAGAGTAGTTAAGTGAGTCTTCCGTTGGGTTGTAGATCTTTAGTTGGTTTTCTGAAAATGATCTCTCTTTTTCATGTTTTACCAATTCGAGTTGACAAATGTTCTGCTTTAAGGTATCATATTGTTCGGGCACCTCTTTTAGAGGTCGGGGCTCCCTAGTTACTAGGGAGCTATTTTTGTTTTTTCAGGAAGTTTTTCTTGAAAAGTCGTTATTCATAAGGGTCTTGTTTTCTATTTCCCCTCGTAGTTAACAAGACCTTGAGCATTTTAGAAAGAGGAATCTATGTCTACGAAATATATTTTTGTAACTGGTGGTGTGGTATCGTCTATTGGGAAAGGGATTGTGGCAGCAAGTCTGGGGCGTCTCTTGAAAAATCGTGGTCTAAAAGTAACCATTCAAAAGTTTGACCCTTATATCAATATCGATCCGGGAACCATGAGTCCTTACCAGCACGGAGAAGTCTTTGTGACAGATGATGGGGCTGAGACAGATTTGGACTTGGGTCACTATGAACGTTTCATCGATATCAATCTCAACAAATATTCCAACGTGACAACTGGTAAAATTTACAGTGAAGTTCTTCGTAAGGAACGCCGTGGCGAGTACCTTGGGGCAACTGTCCAAGTCATTCCTCATATCACAGATGCTTTGAAGGAAAAAATCAAGCGTGCCGCTCTAACGACAGACTCTGATGTCATTATCACAGAGGTTGGTGGAACCGTTGGGGATATCGAGTCCTTGCCATTTCTAGAGGCTCTTCGTCAGATGAAGGCAGATGTGGGTGCAGATAACGTCATGTACATCCATACAACCTTGCTTCCTTACCTCAAGGCTGCTGGTGAGATGAAGACCAAGCCAACTCAACATTCTGTAAAAGAATTGCGCGGTTTGGGAATCCAGCCAAATATGTTGGTCATTCGTACAGAAAAACCAGCTGGTCAAGGAATTAAAAACAAACTAGCTCAGTTTTGTGACGTGGCTCCAGAAGCTGTTATCGAGTCTTTGGATGTCGAACACCTTTACCAAATTCCACTGAATTTGCAGGCACAAGGCATGGACCAAATTGTTTGTGACCATTTGAAATTAGATGCACCAGCAGCGGATATGACAGAATGGTCAGCCATGGTGGACAAGGTCATGAACCTCAAGAAACAAGTTAAGATTTCCCTCGTTGGTAAGTATGTGGAGTTGCAAGATGCCTACATCTCAGTGGTCGAAGCCTTAAAACACTCTGGTTATGCCAACGACGCAGAAGTGAAGATTAATTGGATTAATGCCAATGATGTGACAGCAGAGAATGTGGCAGAACTCTTGTCTGATGCGGACGGAATCATCGTTCCAGGTGGTTTCGGCCAACGTGGTACGGAAGGGAAAATCCAAGCCATCCGTTATGCGCGTGAAAATGATGTTCCAATGTTGGGTGTCTGCTTGGGAATGCAGTTGACTTGTATCGAGTTTGCTCGTCACGTTTTGGGTCTTGAAGGTGCAAATTCTGCAGAACTTGCACCAGATACAAAATACCCTATCATTGATATTATGCGTGACCAGGTTGATGTTGAAGATATGGGTGGAACCCTTCGTTTGGGACTTTATCCATCTAAGTTGAAACGTGGTTCTAAGGCAGCAGCTGCTTACCATAATCAAGAAGTGGTGCAACGCCGTCACCGTCACCGTTATGAGTTTAACAACACCTTTCGTGAACAGTTTGAGGCAGCAGGCTTTGTCTTCTCAGGAGTCTCTCCAGACAATCGTTTGGTAGAAATTGTGGAAATTCCTGAAAATAAATTCTTTGTAGCTTGTCAGTATCACCCTGAACTGTCAAGCCGTCCAAACCGTCCCGAAGAACTCTACACTGCCTTTGTCACTGCAGCGGTTGAGAACAGCAATTAGCAAAATTCGAACCTTTGAGAATAATCTCAGAGGTTTTTTAATTCATTCAGGAACTCAGGCGCTTGGCAATAAGAATTAGACTCACTGAGGGAAGAGATTTTCCTTGCTCGTATACGGCTTCCCTATTTGTCCTAGAGCCCTTTTTGTGTTACAATGAATGGTATGAAAGCTAAGAAATTATGGATGACTGGCTTGACTGTGGCTGGTCTAAGTGCCCTCGCTTTGGGTGCCAAAAAAGCAGCAGATAACCACAAACTCATGAAGACTCAAGAAGAGTTGACCGCTATCGTGCGCGAACTTTTCTCAGATATGGGTGAGATTGCGACTCTCTATGTTCAAGTCTACGAAAGTAGTCTAGAGCGACTGGTCGGAGGGATCATTTTTGAGGATGGTCGTCACTATACCTTTGTCTATGAAAATGAAGATCTGGTCTATGAGGAGGAAGTCTTATGATTACCCCCGATAGTATAGAAGAACTAGCAGGTTTTGTCGAGCAAGATGGCAAGAAGGTTTTCCTTTTTGTGGCGGACTGGTGTGGTGATTGTCGTTATATTTATCCATCCTTGCCAGAGATTGAGGAGACCAATCCTGAGTTCACCTTTATTCGTGTGGACCGTGACCAGTACATGGATTTGGCCAAACTCTGGGATGTTTACGGGATTCCTAGCCTTGTTGTGCTAGAAAAGGACAAGGAAATCGGCCGTTTTGTCAACCGTGACCGTAAAAGCAAGGAACAAATTAACGACTTTTTAGCAGAACTGAAATAGGAGAAAAGAATGATTTTTACATATAACAAAGAACATGTTGGCGATGTCCTTATGATCATCGTGAAAAACAGCGGAGATGCCAAACTGGACGTGGAGCGCAAAGGCAAGGTTGCCCGAGTTTTCCTCAAAGAAAATGGTGAAACAGTAGCTTGGAATATTTTCGAAGTTTCAAGTTTGTTTGAAATTGCAGAGCGTGGTCAAGTCTTTTTGACAGATGAGCAAGTTGCTCGTTTGAACCAAGAATTGCAGGCGGAAGGCTTTACAGAAGAGATTGTCAACGACAAGGAACCTAAGTTCGTCGTCGGTGAAATTGTCGAGATGGTAGCCCATCCAGATAGCGACCACCTCAACATCTGTCAAGTGGCCGTTGCAAGTGACAAGACAGTGCAAATCGTTGCAGGAGCACCTAATGCGCGTGTTGGGTTGAAAACCATTGTGGCTCTTCCTGGAGCGATGATGCCAAAAGGCAACCTCATTTTCCCAGGCGAACTTCGTGGTGAGAAGAGTTTTGGCATGATGTGCAGCCCTCGTGAATTGCATTTGCCAAATGCCCCGCAAAAACGTGGGGTTATTGAATTACCAGAAGACCAAGTTGTTGGAACTCCATTTGACCCAGCCAAACACTGGACTGCCTAGGAAGTTGTCAGTATCTGATACACCAGATAGAAGGAAATAAGATGGCAAAAAATGTAGTGATTACAGGAGCGACCTCAGGAATAGGTGAAGCGATTGCGCGTGCTTATCTGGAACAGGGGGAGAATGTTGTTCTAACAGGGCGACGGACAGACAGACTAGAAGCCCTCAAGTCGGAATTTGCAGAAACTTTTCCAAATCAAACAGTTTGGATCTTTCCACTGGATGTCACGGATATGACCATGGTCAAGACTGTCTGCTCCGATATTTTGGAAACGATAGGTAAGATTGATATCTTGGTCAATAACGCCGGACTGGCTCTTGGCTTGGCTCCCTATCAAGACTATGAAGAGTTGGATATGCTGACCATGTTAGATACCAATGTCAAGGGTTTGATGGCAGTCACTCGCTGTTTCTTGCCTTCTATGGTAGTAGCCAATCAGGGTCATATTATCAATATGGGATCGACCGCAGGAATCTATGCCTATGCTGGGGCAGCTGTTTACTCAGCCACCAAGGCTGCGGTCAAGACTTTTTCAGATGGTCTGCGAATTGATACCATTGCAACGGATATCAAGGTGACCACCATTCAGCCAGGGATTGTCGAAACAGATTTCTCTACAGTTCGTTTTCACGGTGATAAAGAGCGAGCTGAGGCGGTCTATCAGAGAATAGAAGCTCTGCAAGCACAAGACATCGCAGATACAGTGATCTATGTGACCAGTCAGCCTCGCCGTGTGCAGATTACAGATATGACCATTATGGCCAATCAACAGGCGACAGGTTTCATGGTTCATAAAAAATAAAAAATTTCTTCGAAAAGTTACAAATTTCTGTAACTTTTTTTGATTCCCTGCGAATAGATAAGTAGGAGGATGAAAAATGTATAATAAAGTTATCTTGATCGGGCGTTTGACGTCTACACCAGAACTGCACAAAACCAACAATGACAAGTCAGTGGCGCGCGCAACTATTGCTGTGAACCGTCGTTACAAAGACCAAAATGGCGAACGTGGAGCTGATTTTGTCAATCTGGTTCTTTGGGGAAAATTGGCTGAAACCATGGCAAGTTACGCAACTAAAGGCAGTCTTATTTCTGTTGATGGGGAGTTGCGTACCCGTCGCTTTGAGAAAAATGGCCAGATGAACTATGTGACTGAAGTTCTCGCCACAGGATTCCAACTCTTGGAAAGTCGTGCCCAACGTGCTATGCGTGAAAATAATGCAGGACAGGATTTGGCAGACCTGGTCTTGGAAGAGGAAGAATTGCCATTTTAAGTAGTGAAAAGTCTGAGTTGGTCTCAGGCTTTTTATCTTGAGAAATTCAGACTTTTTTCTTGACTATTTCTGACCAAGTGATACAATAGAACTATGATTTAGCACTCAGATATAAAGAGTGCTAATAATATGTATGTCATCATGGAGGAAAGCAAATGTTGAAACCATTAGGAGACCGTGTGGTCTTGAAAATCGAAGAAAAAGAACAAACTGTTGGAGGCTTTGTCCTTGCAGGCTCAGCCCAAGAAAAAACCAAAACTGCCCAAGTTATAGCTACAGGAAAAGGTATTCGTACCTTGAATGGCGACTTGGTTGCTCCAAGCGTTAAGGCTGGAGACCGTGTCTTAGTTGAAGCCCACGCTGGTATTGATGTCAAAGATGGAGATGAAAAGTACATCATCGTAGGCGAAGCCAATATTTTGGCTATCATTGAAGAATAGAAGGAGAAAGTAAGTATGTCAAAAGAAATTAAATTTTCATCAGATGCCCGTTCAGCTATGGTTCGTGGTGTCGATATCCTTGCAGACACTGTTAAAGTAACCTTGGGACCAAAAGGTCGTAACGTTGTGTTGGAAAAATCATTTGGCTCACCATTAATTACCAATGACGGTGTTACTATTGCTAAAGAGATTGAGCTAGAAGACCATTTTGAAAATATGGGTGCCAAATTGGTATCAGAAGTAGCTTCAAAGACCAACGATATCGCAGGTGACGGAACGACAACTGCAACTGTCTTGACCCAAGCTATCGTCCGCGAAGGAATCAAAAACGTCACTGCAGGTGCTAATCCAATCGGCATTCGTCGTGGGATTGAAGCAGCGGTTGCCGCAGCAGTAGAAGCTTTGAAAAACAATGCCATTCCAGTTGCCAACAAAGAAGCCATTGCTCAGGTTGCTGCTGTATCTTCTCGTTCTGAAAAAGTCGGTGAATACATTTCTGAAGCTATGGAAAAAGTTGGTAAAGACGGTGTCATCACTATCGAAGAGTCACGTGGTATGGAAACAGAGCTTGAAGTCGTGGAAGGAATGCAGTTTGACCGCGGTTACCTATCACAGTACATGGTGACAGATAGCGAAAAAATGGTGGCCGACCTTGAAAATCCATACATTTTGATTACTGATAAGAAGATTTCAAATATCCAAGAAATCTTGCCACTTCTAGAAAGCATTCTCCAAAGCAATCGTCCACTCTTGATTATTGCAGATGATGTAGATGGCGAAGCTCTTCCAACCCTTGTATTGAACAAGATTCGTGGTACTTTCAATGTTGTTGCTGTCAAAGCTCCTGGCTTTGGTGATCGTCGTAAGGCTATGTTAGAAGATATCGCTATCTTGACAGGCGGAACAGTCATCACAGAAGATCTTGGTCTTGAGTTGAAAGACGCTACTATTGAAGCGCTAGGTCAAGCAGCGAGAGTAACTGTGGACAAAGATAGCACTGTTATTGTAGAAGGTGCTGGAAATCCTGAAGCTATTTCTCACCGTGTTGCAGTTATCAAGTCTCAAATTGAAACTACAACTTCTGAATTTGACCGTGAAAAATTGCAAGAACGCTTGGCAAAATTGTCGGGTGGTGTCGCAGTCATCAAGGTCGGAGCTGCAACTGAAACTGAGTTGAAAGAAATGAAACTTCGCATTGAAGATGCCCTCAACGCTACTCGTGCAGCTGTTGAAGAAGGCATCGTTGCAGGTGGTGGAACTGCACTTGCTAATGTCATTCCAGCCGTAGCTGATTTGGAATTGACAGGAGATGAAGCAACAGGACGCAATATTGTTCTCCGTGCCTTGGAAGAACCTGTTCGTCAAATCGCCCACAATGCAGGATTCGAAGGTTCTATCGTTATTGATCGTTTGAAAAATGCGGAAGTTGGCACAGGTTTCAACGCAGCAACTGGCGAGTGGGTCAACATGATTGAAGAGGGAATCATCGACCCAGTTAAAGTGAGCCGTTCAGCTCTTCAAAACGCTGCATCTGTAGCCAGCTTGATTTTGACAACAGAAGCAGTCGTAGCTAATAAACCAGAACCAGCAGCCCCAGCTCCAGCAATGGATCCAAGCATGATGGGCGGCATGATGTAAAAACTATAAAAGGAGGGATGCGTATTCCCTCCTTTTACGGTTTTCTCTTCTAAAATTGATTTGAGCTCTCCTAACTTATATGATAAAATAAGACTAGAAGAAGGAGAAGAACATGATTGATGTAGAAGAAATTCTGAGCAAGATGAACCCTAATCAGAAGATTAATTATGACCGTGTTATGCAGAAAATGGTTCAGGTTTGGGAGAAAAATGAGCAACGTCCCACCATTCTCATGCATGTTTGCTGTGCTCCTTGTAGTACCTATACCCTAGAATACCTGACCAAGTACGCGGATGTGACTATCTATTTTGCCAATTCCAATATCCATCCCAAGGCAGAATACCACAAGCGAGCTTACGTCACCAAGAAATTTGTCAGTGATTTCAATGAGCGAACAGGAAATACGGTTCAGTACCTAGAAGCGCCTTACGAACCAAATGAATACCGGAAGTTAGTCAGAGGACTGGAAGAAGAGCCTGAAGGTGGCGACCGTTGCAAGGTTTGTTTTGACTATCGTCTGGATAAAACAGCACAGGTAGCTATGGACTTGGGCTTTGACTACTTTGGTTCAGCTTTGACCATCAGTCCCCATAAGAATTCTCAAACCATCAACAGCATCGGAATCGATGTGCAAAAGATTTACACAACCCACTATCTTCCAAGTGATTTCAAGAAAAATCAAGGCTATAAACGTTCAGTGGAGATGTGCGAGGAGTATGATATCTATCGTCAATGTTATTGTGGATGCGTCTATGCAGCTCAAGCCCAGAATATTGATCTTGTTCAGATTAAGAAGGATGCCACGGCTTTCTTGTTGGATAAGGATGTTGAAAAAGACTATTCTCATATCAAGTTTACTGTCACTAAATTAGATATATAGCAATTAACCCAGCTTCCAGGCTGGGTTTTTCAAATAAAAAACCAGGGCTCTCACCCCAGTTTGACAACTTTACCGATTCTTTAGTTCTATGTAGCGTTTGTACCAAATGTTGACATAGGCCTCTGAGAAAGGACCGCGTCCATTGTTGATCCAATCAACAAGGATTTTAACATGCTCTTTCAAAATATAGTCTAAATCATCCGAATACTTCATTTTGCGTTTATGGCGTTCATATTCTTCAACGTCCAAGAGACGCTTTTCACCATCAGTGAAAACCTTGACATCCAAATCATAATCAATGTATTTCAGGGCTTCCTCATCTAGATAGTAGGGGCTGGCCATATTGCAATAGTAGGAAATCCCATTATCGCGAATCATGGCAATGATATTAAACCAATATTTTTTGTGAAAGTAAACAATAGCCGGTTCTCGAGTCACCCAACGACGACCGTCACTTTCGGTAACAAGTGTGTGGTCGTTGACGCCGATAATAGCGTTCTCTGTTGTTTTTAGTACCATGGTGTCCCGCCAAGTACGGTGGAGACTCCCATCATGCTTATAACTTTGAATTGTAATAAAGTCGCCTTCTTTTGGAAGTTTCATAACTAACCAACTTTCTACAATTTATAAGTTTATCGCTTACTATTATATCATAAATTGGTCTAATTTTTTTGAATTTTACCTGAAAATGTTAAAGATATTCTCTGAGAGCGCTTGCTATATCCGAAAAATCATAGCCTTTTCTAGCTAAAACTTGGGTCAAACGTTGCTTTAGTTCGTAACCTTCATATTTGCGAGCGTATTTAGTATATTGTTTGTCTAACTCTTTGAAAATGAGTTCTTGAGTCGTTTCTTGGTCGACTTGACTATCCAAATCATCAAAGGCTTTTTTAGCATCAGAATATGAGAAACCTTTGTTCGTCAAATTTTGAATAATCTTATCCTGCAAGGCACGAGCGGGAAGCTTTCCCGTGTATTTTTTAAGCAGTTTCTCTGCAACACGTTGAGCAACCTCTGAAAAATCAAAATCCATTAAAACATCTTCAATAGTTGATTTGGCAATCCCTTTTTGAGACAGTTTTTGAATTAGCACATAAGGTCCCTTATCTCCAGAAAGTTGATTTGCATTGATGACAGAGTAGGCATACTGACGATCATTAATCCAGTTATCTTCTTTAAGGTTAGCGATAACTTGACTAGTGATTTTTTCATCAAGTTCATACTTTTTCAGATACTCACGAACTTCCTTTTCGGTTCGAGCTTTAAATGATAGATGGTAGAGTGCGAGATTCTTACCATAAGAAAACTGGGCAAAGGCCTGTATCTCGGTTAATTCTTCTTTGCTAACAACCTTATCTTTAGACAACATAAAACGGACAATGGTATCTTCCGTGATATAAGAGGTTTGTTGATTATCTAGCTCCATTAAGTAGAGGCGTTTTTTCTTTTCAAGTTTTGTGATTTTCATAGTTCTATTATACCGTAAAATGTGATAAGATAGGGGTATGAATCTGAAAGTCAAACAAAAAATACCTTTAAAAATCAAGCGGATGGGTATCAATGGTGAGGGAATCGGTTTCTACCAGAAAACCCTCGTTTTTGTGCCAGGTGCCCTCAAAGGAGAAGATATCTATTGTCAGATTACTTCTATTAAACGCAACTTTGTTGAAGCAAAATTACTAAAGGTTAATAAGAAGTCGAAATTTCGAGTCGTACCGGCTTGTACGATTTATAATGAATGTGGTGGATGCCAGATCATGCACCTTCACTATGATAAACAGTTAGAGTTCAAAACGAACTTGCTCCACCAAGCTCTGAAAAAATTTGCTCCTGCAGGATATGAAAGCTATGAAATCCGTCCAACTATCGGAATGCAGGAACCGAAGTACTACCGTGCTAAGTTGCAATTTCAAACTCGGAAATTTAACAATCAGGTCAAGGCAGGTTTGTATGCACAAAACTCTCATTATCTCGTAGAGTTAAAAGACTGCTTGGTACAAGATAAGGAAACCCAAGTGATTGCGAATCGCCTAGCTGAACTTCTTACTTACCATCAAATCCCCATCACCGATGAGAGAAAAACGCTAGGCGTTCGCACCATCATGGTACGTCGAGCAAGGAAGACGGGACAAGTCCAGATAATCATCGTCACAAATCGTCAGCTTAATTTAACCCAGCTAGTAAAAGACTTAGTTAAAGATTTTCCAGAAGTCGTCACAGTTGCAGTCAATACAAATACAGCAAAAACAAGTGAAATCTATGGTGAAAAGACGGAAATTATCTGGGGCCAAGAGAGTATTCAAGAAGGAGTGCTCGACTATGAGTTTTCTCTCTCGCCCCGTGCCTTCTATCAGCTCAATCCGGAGCAGACTGAGATTCTCTATAGTGAAGCAGTTAAAGCTTTAGATGTTAGCAAAGAAGATCATCTGATTGATGCCTATTGCGGTGTCGGGACGATTGGATTCGCCTTCGCAAATAAGGTCAAGAGTCTCAGAGGGATGGATATTATTCCAGAAGCCATTGAAGATGCCAAGCAAAATGCTCAAAGAATGGGGTTTGACAATACCCATTACGAAGCGGGGACAGCTGAAGAGATTATTCCACGCTGGTATCAAGAGGGTTACCGAGCGAATGCACTGATAGTAGACCCTCCTCGTACGGGCTTAGATGATAAGTTGTTGGATACCATTCTGACTTATGTTCCAGAAAAAATGGTCTATGTATCCTGCAATGTTTCTACCTTGGCGCGAGATTTAGTTAAACTAGTGAAAGTCTATGATCTCCAGTATATCCAGTCAGTCGATATGTTTCCCCACACCGCACGAACAGAAGCAGTTGTGAAGTTGATCAAGAAAAGAAAAAATCAAATTCACTGAAAAAGTCCTTGACAAAGAGG
>NZ_GG730092.1:0-76328 GCF_000162495.1 Streptococcus sp. M143
TTTTATCCGCCATAGCTCAGTTGGTAGTAGCGCATGACTGTTAATCATGATGTCGTAGGTTCGAGTCCTACTGGCGGAGTCAGATAAAAAAGAACACCACTGGTGTTCTTTTTTATTATGTGACTATTAGTCCGTCTCGCTCCGTTAGGTGCGAGACAAATAAACCACCCGCTATGCGGGTGCGCGTCGAAGGTTATA
This sequence comes from Streptococcus sp. M143, assembly GCF_000162495.1. NCBI lineage: Bacteria > Bacillati > Bacillota > Bacilli > Lactobacillales > Streptococcaceae > Streptococcus > Streptococcus sp. M143. The sequence continues at coordinate 199 of NZ_GG730092.1, forward strand.
CAAAAAAACTCCAAACGCGATACAATAAAGGTGTTCAAGCCAATTGTAAAGCGAAAGGAGAAAATATGGCACAAAAGGCACATAGTTTATCACACACAAAGTGGATGTGTAAATATCACATTGTGTTCACCCCTAAGTATAGACGAAAAATCATTTATAATTAATATCGAAGTAGTTTGGGAGAAATATCCATCAAGGATAAGTGTTTCAAGTTTCATGGGTTATTTAAAAGGCAAAAGTGCACTCATGATGTTTGACAAACACGCTAATCTCAAGTATAAGTTTGGCAACCGGCATTTTTGGGCAGAAGGTTACTACGTGAGTACAGTGGGACTTAATGAAGCTACAATTAAGAAATATATTCAAGATTAAAAAAATTATCCAGCGTCTTTAGGCGCTGGCTGGTAATTTAGGCTTATAGCCCTGGTGCAAACCATCCGTTTGACGGGTGGTCATGATTTTATAAATGAAGTAAACTTCTCAAAATTCAAAACTTAATTTTGGCATCTATAATTACCTTTATATTTTATTTTTAGTTAGTTTAGCTTTAAATTCTTCTTTTATAGGATTTGAAGCTTTTTTAGTTCGTTTTTCTGTTAGACTAGTGTTAATAATAAGAAAGGAATTTTTTATATGCTTCAAAAATTTTATGAACGAGCATTTGTCTTTTTGAAACTAGTTGAACAAGAATATGCTTCTTTATGCCAGAGTTCTGCTGAGTGGGAATCACTTCATCTTCGTTTTTTACTTTATTATTTGATAAGATTTAGAATTAAAAGCGATAAAGAGTTTTGTTTATATCATTTTCAGACGGCCTATCGCTTGTATCTAGATAAATTCTTGCTAGAAGGTACTACTCTAAACTAGTGACGTTCATATATCATTTATCACGAACAATAATCTGTATTGATTTTATATTTTGTAGGATTTTGTTTAATTTTTAAGGTTTTGAATTTTGTTATTTACAGAAATTCCAAATCTTTTCCAGTGTTTCTTCTTGATAAAATGGTCTTTTTTTCTTATAATAAATTGTAAGATATAATTGCAGGTGAGACTCCTGCCATGTATATGAGAAAGGAAGAGCCTAGCGGCTCAGACAAGATTATGACTTCAGTTGTTGTTGTAGGTACCCAATGGGGCGATGAAGGTAAAGGGAAAATTACAGATTTTCTTTCAGCTAATGCAGAGGTGATTGCTCGTTACCAAGGTGGTGATAATGCTGGTCACACAATTGTGATTGATGGCAAGAAATTTAAGTTGCACTTGATTCCATCTGGAATTTTCTTCCCTGAAAAAATTTCAGTTATTGGAAACGGTATGGTTGTAAACCCTAAATCACTTGTGAAAGAATTGTCTTATCTGCATGAAGAAGGTGTTACAACAGATAATCTACGTATCTCTGATCGTGCGCATGTTATTTTGCCTTACCACATTGAGTTGGATCGCTTGCAAGAAGAAGCTAAGGGTGATAATAAGATTGGTACTACAATAAAGGGAATTGGTCCAGCATATATGGACAAAGCTGCTCGTGTCGGGATTCGTATTGCAGATCTTTTGGATAAGGATATTTTCCGTGAACGCTTGGAACGCAATCTTGCGGAGAAGAATCGTCTGTTTGAAAAATTGTATGACAGTACTCCTATTTCAATTGATGATATTTTTGAAGAGTACTATGAGTATGGCCAACAAATTAAGCAGTATGTGACAGATACATCTGTTATTTTGAACGATGCGCTTGATAACGGCAAACGTGTGCTTTTTGAAGGTGCGCAAGGTGTCATGTTGGATATTGACCAAGGTACTTATCCATTTGTTACTTCTTCAAACCCTGTTGCTGGTGGTGTGACAATTGGGTCTGGTGTTGGTCCAAGTAAGATTGACAAGGTTGTAGGTGTTTGTAAAGCCTATACAAGTCGTGTAGGTGATGGACCTTTCCCAACTGAATTATTTGATGAAGTGGGAGATCGCATTCGTGAAGTAGGTCATGAGTATGGTACAACAACTGGCCGTCCACGTCGTGTGGGTTGGTTTGACTCAGTTGTGATGCGTCACAGCCGTCGTGTATCTGGTATTACCAATCTTTCATTGAACTCTATCGATGTTTTGAGCGGTTTGGATACTGTGAAAATCTGTGTGGCCTATGATCTCGATGGTCAACGTATCGACCACTACCCAGCTAGTCTTGAACAGTTGAAACGTTGCAAACCTATCTACGAAGAATTGCCAGGGTGGTCAGAAGACATCACAGGAGTTCGTAATTTGGAAGATCTTCCTGAGAATGCGCGTAACTATGTTCGTCGTGTGAGTGAATTGGTTGGCGTTCGTATTTCGACATTCTCAGTAGGTCCTGGTCGTGAACAAACCAATATTTTAGAAAGTGTTTGGTCTTAAGAAAATTTTTAAGATTTATTTAAGACAGGTCGGGTATACTATAGACAGTTACAAGAAGACCTCCTAACTTGTTGTAACAAATATCCTAAACTTTTCTTTTTCATAATAATCTCCCTATTAAGTCACCGCATTCGGTGGCTTTTTTAGTTCATAAGTCCTATATAGGCTTCTACATGACTTTTTAAGATAAAGAAAAAAAACAGTGGGATAGAAATCTCTAGACCAAGTCTCGATTTGGTAAACCTATATCTGTAAGATTTCAACATTTGAGTAAATTGGTTAATGTTGTGAATGGAGAAAAGAAGTTTTGGTAAAAGTAGCTTTTTGAATTCTAAAATACCAACAAACAGTTCAATCTACTAATAAATTATAGGTTTACAACTAAGCAAAAATGAGGTTGGGATTTTTGATCCCAGCCTCTTCAGTGAACTATTTTCTTTAGAGTTTATAAGTTAGATAAAATTAAATTTTTTGTAAATTAGCTTATTTGATAACTTGGTTTCCTGATTTGTCATTTTGAATTTGGTTCATTTCGTGCATAAAAACATCTGCTTTCAGTTTATCTGTGATAATACTGACACTTATTAGCTTATTTAGATTTTTCTCATATCCTTCTAAAAAAATAGGATTTCTAATTTTCATGGTTAACTTTGCACAATTAAAGGGACGTTTTTTAATGGTTATTTGTTCGATATCTTGAAGTTTAAATTGATAATGTAATACGCTGAGGCCTCTGCTACTATAGGTATAATACTGAACAGTATTGTTTTTATGAACTTCTAATTTTACTCCATTTATGAAGAGATAATACCCCATAAACCATAGAAAAAGTGGAACATAAATCAGTACAATTGCTATAATAATCTTGTCTGTAAAATCGGTATTATAAGATATCAGATGCTTTAGAATCCAGAGAATCATAACAGATAAAGATATCATGAATGGTCCCCCTGCTCTATTAAATTGATTTTTATATGGAAACATTAAGGTAAATTTTGGTTTATCCAGTAATAACTCTAATTTCATCATTTACCCTTTCATATTGTTTATTGTATAAATATCAGTATATTCATCTCTTGAACTTTCTATGTCAGTTATCCCCATTATTTTAAGTTCATGATTTCTGATTTTCTATCAATTTTGTTAATATTATACTCTTTTTAAAACATTATTTCTACAATCCAGCGATTTGATACTATCTAAAGTTAGTCAGTGTAAATATTATAGAGCTCTTTTTTTGTCTAGGAAAACATGCTATAATGATAGAATTGATAAGCAGGAAAAGAGAGAAACTATGGATTATACAGTTGAAGAAAAAGAAGCTTTTATGAGAGAGGCTTTGAGAGAGGCTGAGATTGCCCTAGAACACGATGAAATTCCAATTGGTTGTGTCATTGTCAAGAATGGAGAAATCATTGGTCGGGGGCATAATGCGCGCGAGGAGTTGCAACGGGCGGTTATGCATGCAGAAATCATGGCCATAGAAAATGCGAATGCAAGTGAAGAGAGTTGGCGTCTGCTTGATTGTACGTTGTTTGTGACCATTGAGCCTTGTGTTATGTGTAGTGGGGCGATTGGACTTGCCCGTATTCCAAATGTAGTTTATGGGGCTAAAAACCAGAAATTTGGTGCTGCTGGTAGTTTGTACGATATTTTGACAGATGAGCGTCTCAATCATCGTGTAGAGGTAGAAACGGGAGTTTTGGAGAGTGAGTGTGCAGCGATTATGCAGGACTTTTTCCGAAATCGACGGAAAAAATAATTTCTCTTTAAAAACAGAGGGGAATGTGGTATAATAAATAGTGGAGCAACAGTTCTGCGTGAAGCGGGTCAGGGGAGGAATCCAGCAGCCCTAAGCGATGTGAATTGTGTGCTCTTTTTTCGTGCTTTTTTCGAATAAATAAGATAAAATAGCCTAGAATAAATGATAATAGAAAAGAGAAAAATATGAAAATTCGTGGTTTTGAATTGGTTTCGAGTTTTACAGATGAAAATTTATTACCCAAGCGTGAGACAGCTCATGCAGCTGGCTATGACTTAAAGGTTGCGGAACGCACTGTGATTGCTCCGGGAGAGATTGTTCTCGTCCCAACAGGAGTCAAGGCTTATATGCAGCCGACAGAAGTACTCTATCTCTATGACCGTTCTTCAAACCCTCGTAAGAAGGGATTGGTCTTGATCAACTCAGTTGGCGTTATTGATGGGGATTATTATGGCAATCCTGGGAATGAGGGACATATCTTTGCTCAGATGAAAAATATTACGGACCAGGAAGTGGTTCTTGAAGTTGGGGAACGTGTGGTTCAGGCTGTCTTTGCACCATTTTTGATTGCAGACGGAGATGAGGCAGACGGCGTGCGAACTGGTGGATTTGGATCGACTGGACACTAGGATGAAAATCATCTTTGTGCGTCACGGGGAGCCAGATTATCATGAACTAGAAGAGCGTTTTTATACAGGTTTTGGAATGGACTTGGCCCCCTTATCTGAGAAGGGACGACAACAAGCTCAGGAACTTTGCCAAAATCCTTTGCTACAATCGGCTAATCTACTAGTGACCTCAGCAGTAACGAGAGCTTTAGAAACGGCTTTTTATGTATCTTGTGCTACTGGCCTTCCTTTGAGGGTGGAGCCTTTGTTACACGAATGGCAGGTTTATGAAACAGGTATAGAGAACTTTGAAAGAGCTAGATGTCTGTTTTTAGAAAGCAAGGGGGAGTTGCTTCCTAATAGTTCTATTCAATATGAGACAGCTGCGGAGATGAAGTCTCGTTTTCTAGAATGCATGGTTAAGTATCGAGAACATCAGACTGTGGTAGTTGTCGCTCATCGAATGCTCATACGTCAATTTGTGCCAAATGAGAAGATTGATTTTTGCCAAGTGATTGAGTGTGAGATAGAGATTTAGAAAGAGGTTTATTATCGCAAAGAAAAAAGCGACATTTGTATGTCAAAATTGTGGGTATAATTCCCCTAAATATCTGGGACGTTGTCCCAACTGTGGGTCTTGGTCTTCTTTTGTAGAAGAGGTTGAGGTTGCCGAGGTCAAGAATGCGCGTGTATCCTTGACAGGGGAGAAAACCAAGCCCATGAAACTGGCTGAGGTGACTTCAATCAATGTCAATCGAACAAAGACCGAGATGGAGGAATTCAACCGTGTGCTTGGAGGCGGAGTAGTACCCGGAAGTCTTGTTCTCATCGGTGGGGATCCAGGGATTGGGAAATCAACCCTTCTCCTACAGGTCTCGACCCAGTTGTCTCAAGTAGGGACCGTTCTCTATGTCAGTGGGGAGGAGTCTGCTCAGCAGATTAAGTTACGGGCAGAGCGCTTGGGAGATATTGATAGTGAGTTTTATCTCTATGCAGAGACCAATATGCAGAGTGTTCGCGTAGAAGTAGAAAGAATTCAGCCAGACTTCCTCATTATTGACTCCATCCAGACTATTATGTCTCCTGAGATTTCAGGGGTGCAGGGGTCTGTGTCTCAGGTGCGTGAGGTGACGGCTGAGCTTATGCAACTGGCTAAGACTAATAACATTGCCATTTTTATCGTAGGGCATGTGACTAAGGAAGGAACCTTGGCTGGTCCGCGTATGTTGGAGCACATGGTAGATACGGTACTTTACTTTGAAGGGGAGCGCCACCATACCTTCCGTATCCTGAGAGCAGTCAAAAACCGTTTTGGTTCCACTAATGAGATTGGCATCTTTGAGATGCAGTCAGGTGGATTGGTTGAGGTGCTCAATCCGAGTCAAGTTTTCCTAGAGGAGCGTTTGGATGGGGCTACTGGCTCGTCAATCGTTGTGACCATGGAAGGGACCCGTCCGATTTTGGCGGAGGTACAGGCTTTGGTAACACCGACCATGTTTGGGAATGCCAAGCGTACTACGACAGGTCTTGACTTCAATCGTGCGAGTCTGATTATGGCTGTTTTGGAAAAACGAGCAGGGCTTCTCTTGCAAAATCAGGATGCTTATCTCAAATCTGCTGGTGGCGTCAAATTGGATGAACCTGCGATTGACTTGGCTGTTGCGGTTGCCATTGCTTCGAGCTACAAAGACAAGCCTACCAATCCTCAGGAATGTTTTGTAGGTGAACTGGGCTTGACGGGAGAGATTCGACGCGTGAATCGTATCGAACAACGCATAAATGAAGCGGCAAAACTAGGCTTTACTAAGATTTATGTACCTAAGAATTCCTTGACAGGAATTACTCCACCCAAGGAAATTGAAGTCATTGGTGTGACGACGATTCAGGAAGTTTTGAAAAAGGTCTTTGCATAATCCGTGACAAATCCTCTTAAAAATGATAAGATAGGAGAAATATTTGATTATCAAATTTTTGAGGAGGGAATCGTGTCGTATTTTGAACAGTTTATGCAAGCCAATCAGGCTTATGTTGCTCTACATGGGCAGTTAAATCTGCCACTTAAACCCAAAACCAGAGTAGCTATCGTGACCTGTATGGACTCACGTCTGCACGTTGCGCAAGCTCTAGGTTTGGCCCTTGGGGATGCCCATATCCTACGGAATGCGGGTGGTCGAGTAACTGAGGACATGATTCGTTCGCTGGTGATTTCCCAGCAACAAATGGGGACTAGAGAGATTGTGGTGCTTCACCATACAGACTGTGGAGCTCAAACCTTTCAAAATGAAAGTTTTCATGAACATTTGAAACACGAGCTCGGAGTTGATGTGTCTGATCAAGATTTTTTACCATTCCAGGATGTTGAAGAGAGTGTGAGAGAGGATATGCAATTGCTTCGAGAATCTCCACTGATTCCTGATGATGTGGTTATTTCAGGTGCTGTCTATGATGTGGATACAGGAAGTATGAGAGAAGTATACTAACTTTGTCTCGAAAAAATTTCATCCTAGCATAAAATCGATTGTTAAAATGTAGTGATTTTAATTTTAATATAGCTAATATAAAATAGTAAAAACAAGGGTATAAATGTTTGCCCTTGTTTTATTTTTGATTGAAAAATAAAGGAAAAAGCGCTACAATGGTAAATGGAAAATGTTGTGTAAAAAACAAGTGATACATAAATACCGGAGGAAATCATGTCTTTTTCTGATTTAAAGCTGTTTGCCCTTTCTTCTAATAGAGAATTGGCAGAGCGTGTGGCGCAAGAAATTGGGATAGAGTTGGGGAAATCGACTGTTCGCCAATTTTCAGATGGGGAGATTCAGGTCAACATCGAAGAATCAATCCGTGGAAAACACGTCTTTATCCTACAATCAACTAGTTCACCTGTAAATGATAATTTACTTGAAATTTTGATTATGGTGGACGCATTGAAGCGTGCTAGTGCAGAATCTGTCAACGTTGTCATGCCTTACTATGGATATGCACGTCAGGATAGAAAGGCGCGCGCGCGTGAGCCAATCACTTCAAAACTCGTTGCAAATATGCTAGAAGTGGCCGGAGTGGATCGTTTGTTGACGATTGATTTGCACGCTGCACAGATTCAGGGATTCTTTGATATTCCTGTAGATCACTTGATGGGTGCTCCATTGATTGCGGACTATTTTGAACGCCGTGGCATGGTTGGCTCTGACTACGTGGTTGTCAGTCCAGACCATGGTGGGGTGACTCGTGCTCGTAAGTTGGCAGAGTTTTTGAAAACTCCGATTGCGATTATTGACAAACGCCGTAGTGTAGACAAGATGAATACCAGTGAAGTGATGAACATCATTGGTAAGGTAGAAGGTAAGACTTGTATCTTGATTGACGATATGATCGATACAGCTGGAACTATTTGTCATGCGGCAGACGCTCTTGCTGAAGCAGGTGCTGTTGAAGTTTATGCAAGCTGTACGCACCCAGTTCTTTCAGGGCCAGCTATGGATAATATTCAAAAATCAGCTATTAAGAAATTGGTTGTTTTGGATACTATCTACCTACCAGAAGAGCGTTTGATTGATAAGATTGAACAAATTTCGATTGCTCATCTTCTGGGCGATGCTATTATTCGTATCCACGAAAAACGTCCTCTTTCTCCATTATTTAGTATTGAGAAAAAAATCTAAACTTTCACTTGAAATAGATCGTTCTCCTAGCAGGTTTCTTTTCTTGATAGGAGATTTTTTGTAGTCAAAATCTGCAAGCCTTTTCAAAATATGCTATACTGATGATAAAGGAGGATTTCTATGAGCCAAGAATTTATCAATCCAAGTGATGGTGTGATTCGTCAGTATCTTACAACCAGTAAAACGTTAGCAGTAGTGGGCTTGTCCGATCGTGAAGAAACAACTAGTAATCGAGTGACTAAGGAAATGCAGGCTCGGGGCTATAAAATCATTCCAGTTAATCCCAAGGCTGCAGGTGGGGAAATCTTGGGAGAAAAGGCCTATGCAAGCCTAGCTGAGATTCCTTTTCCTGTGGACATTGTCAATGTATACCGACGTAGCGAGTTTTTACCAGATGTGGCGCGTGATTTTCTCAAGGCTGATGCTAAGATTTTCTGGGCACAACTGGGACTTGAAAGCCTAGAAGCGGAAGAAATCTTGCGTGCTGGAGGATGCGATGACATCGTGATGAATCGCTGTATTAAGAGAGAACATACACGTTTAATTCTTGAAAAATAAAAAGGTAGCCAGTAGGCTACCTTTTGTGTTAGAAAATACCAATCAATGCCTGCATCCCAAGGCTGGTGAGGATGATGGCAATCCAGCAAAGGGCTCCAAGAAGAATGGATTTGCCACTGGATCTAACCATGGCAATGAGATTGGTTTTGAGACCAATGGCACTCATAGCCATGATAATGAGAAATTTGGAGAGTTGTTTGAGAGGGGTGAAGAAACTACTAGACACACCGAGAGAGGTGAGAAAAGTCGTTAAGAGAGAAGCCAGGATAAAGTAAAGGATAAAAAGTGGGAAGACCTTTTTTAGTTGGAAATCTTGGCTATTTTTTTGTTGGCGGCTTTGCCAATAGGAGAGAAAGAGCGTGATAGGAATAATGGCAAGGGTGCGCGTGAGTTTAACAATAGTTGCAGACTCAAGGGTATTGGTCTGATAAAGACTGTCCCAGGCGCTGGCGGTGGCCGTTACAGAAGAAGTATCGTTGACTGCGGTTCCTGCAAAGAGGGCGAATCCTTCATTGGATAGGTGAAGCCAGGTTCCTAGAGTTGGAAAGATGAGCGCAGCCAAGACATTGAAGAAAAAGATAACGGAAATGGCTTGGGCAACTTCTTTTTCCTTGGCATGGATAACGGGTGCTGTCGCAGCAATGGCAGAGCCACCACAGATAGAAGATCCCACTCCAACCAAGATAGCCAGTTTTGTATCCAGTGCAAAGAAGCGCTGGAAGAGGTAGGCAATAATCAGGGCTATTGAAATGGTGGAGAGGATAACAGGGAGTGAAGATTGCCCAACTGCGAAGACTTGCGAGATATTGAGACCAAAACCGAGCAAAATAACGGCATATTGAAGTAATTTCTTGGAACTAAAGGTCAAACCTGCGTCTAGTTGTTGGTAGGGTGAGAGCCAGGGGTGGAGGAGCATTCCAGCAAAAATTGCAAAGACAGGTGCACCCACGACGGGGAAAAATCCTCCCAGGAACCAAGATACGATAGAAATGAGAAGGCAGGCAAAGATGCCTGCTCCATTTTTTGATAAAAATGACATATAAACCTCCGAAAATAAGCATTTATTATTATACTCCTGTCGAGAAGAAAAGTAAAACAGAAAGTGAAAAATGCGGGTTTCAGATGGATTTTGCGGTCAGGGAGCTTTTGTAGTATAATAGTACTATGTTCTGTAAGCAAGGGGGATATCTATGGACTTAACCAAGCGCTTTAATAAACAGTTAGACAAGATTCAAGTTTCCTTGATTCGCCAGTTTGACCAGGCAATTTCAGAGATTCCTGGGGTCTTGCGTTTGACCTTGGGGGAACCTGATTTTACAACGCCAGATCATATCAAGGAGGCAGCCAAGCGAGCCATTGATCAGAACCAATCCTACTATACAGGGATGAGCGGTTTACTGACCTTGCGCCAGGCTGCTAGCGACTTTGTAAAAGAAAAATACCAGCTAGATTATAATCCTGAAAATGAAATTTTGGTTACAATTGGGGCGACAGAGGCTTTATCTGCTACTTTGACGGCTATTTTGGAAGAGGGGGATAAGGTTCTCTTGCCAGCTCCTGCCTATCCAGGATATGAGCCGATTGTCAATCTAGTTGGGGCAGAGATTGTCGAGATTGATACAACTGAAAATGGTTTTGTCTTGACTCCTGAAATGTTGGGAAAGGCAATTTTGGAGCAAGGCGACAAGCTCAAAGCAGTCATTCTTAATTATCCAGCCAATCCGACAGGGATTACTTATAGTCGAGAGCAGTTGGAGGCTTTGGCAGCTGTTTTACGCAAGTATGAGATTTTTGTTATCTGTGATGAGGTTTACTCAGAATTAACCTATACAGGCGAAGCCCATGTATCTCTGGGAACTATGCTGAGAGACCAGGCTATTATTATCAATGGCTTGTCTAAATCGCATGCTATGACAGGTTGGCGTTTAGGCTTTATCTTTGCTCCTGCAACTTTCACAGCTCAGTTGATCAAGAGTCACCAGTACTTGGTCACTGCCGCAAATACCATGGCTCAACATGCTGCAGTGGAAGCCTTGACCGCTGGTAAAAACGATTCGGAGCCTATGAAGAAGGAATACATCCAGCGTCGAGATTATATCATCGAAAAGATGACTGCTCTTGGTTTTGAGATTATCAAACCAGATGGTGCCTTCTATATCTTTGCTAAGATTCCAGCGGGTTACAATCAAGATTCCTTTGCTTTTCTGAAGGATTTTGCCTATAAGAAGGCCGTTGCCTTTATCCCTGGTGCAGCCTTTGGACGCTACGGAGAAGGCTATGTGCGTCTGTCCTATGCAGCCAGCATAGAAACGATCAGAGAGGCCATGAAACGACTTGAGGAGTACATGAGAGAAGCATGATTCAGTCTATCACGAGTCAAGGCTTGGTGCTCTACAATCGTAACTTTCGTGAAGATGACAAGCTAGTCAAAATTTTTACCGAGCAGGCAGGCAAGCGCATGTTTTTCGTCAAACACGCTGGCCAGTCCAAACTAGCTCCGGTTATTCAGCCCTTGGTGTTAGCACGATTTCTCTTGCGAATCAATGATGACGGCCTTAGCTACATCGAGGACTACCATGAGGTGATGACCTTTCCCAAGATTAATAGTGATCTTTTTGTCATGGCTTATGCAACCTATGTGGCTGCTCTTGCAGATGCTAGTTTACAGGATAATCAGCAGGATGCTCCCTTGTTTGCTTTTTTGCAAAAGACTTTGGAGTTGATGGAAGAGGGCTTGGATTATCAAGTATTGACCAATATTTTTGAAATTCAAATCTTGACTCGATTTGGGCTTAGCCTTAATTTTAACGAGTGTGTCTTTTGCCATCGGGTCGGTCAGGCCTTTGATTTTTCTTTCAAATACGGAGCCTGCCTTTGCCCAGAGCATTATCATGAAGATGAGAGACGTTGTCATCTAAATCCCAATATCCCTTATCTGCTCAATCAATTTCAAGCCATTGATTTTGAGACCTTAGAGACCATTTCGCTCAAGCCTGAAATCAAGCAAGACTTGCGCAAGTTTATAGACCAAATCTACGAAGAGTATGTTGGGATTCACCTAAAATCAAAGAAATTTATTGATTCCCTAGCAGACTGGGGACAATTACTAAAAGAGGAAGACAAATGAAAAAAATCGCAGTAGATGCTATGGGGGGCGATTACGCACCTCAAGCCATCGTTGAGGGGGTCAATCAAGCCCTTGCTGACTTTTCAGATATTGAGATTCAACTCTACGGAGATGAAAGCAAGATTAAGCAATATCTAACGGCGACAGAGCGCGTCAGCATTATCCATACGGATGAGAAAATCAACTCAGACGATGAGCCGACAAAAGCAATCCGTAAGAAGAAAAATGCCAGCATGGTATTAGCAGCCAAGGCAGTTAAAGAGGGAGAAGCAGACGCTGTCCTCTCAGCTGGGAACACAGGTGCCTTGTTGGCTGCAGGATTCTTTATTGTGGGTCGTATCAAAAATATCGATCGTCCAGGACTCATGTCGACCTTGCCGACCATTGATGGAAAAGGGTTTGACATGCTAGACCTTGGAGCCAATGCAGAAAATACAGCCCATCATCTGCACCAATACGCTGTCCTAGGTTCCTTCTATGCGAAAAATGTTCGTGGGATTTCGAAACCACGTGTTGGTTTGCTCAACAATGGAACAGAAAGCAGCAAGGGAGATCCGCTTCGTAAGGAAACATACGACTTGCTAGTAGCTGATGAAAGTTTGAACTTTGTCGGAAACGTGGAAGCGCGTGATCTGATGAATGGCGTTGCGGATGTTGTCGTAACAGATGGTTTCACGGGAAACGCTGTTCTCAAATCCATTGAAGGGACAGCCATGGGTATCATGGACTTGCTTAAGACAGCTATCACAGGTGGTGGACTTCGAGCAAAACTTGGTGCTCTCCTTCTCAAAGATAGCCTCAAAGGTTTGAAAAAGCAACTCAACTATTCAGATGTTGGTGGAGCGGTCTTGTTTGGTGTCAAAGCGCCAGTTGTAAAGACCCATGGCTCAAGTGATGCCAAAGCTGTGTACAGTACGATTCGCCAGATTCGTACCATGCTCGAAACAGACGTAGTTGCTCAAACTGCGCGTGAATTTTCAGGAGAATAAAAAGATGACAGAAAAAGAAATTTTTGACCGTGTTGTAACCATTATCCAAGAGCGACAGGGAGAAGACTTTGTCGTGACAGAAGCCTTGAGTTTGAAAGACGACCTAGATGCAGACTCAGTAGACTTGATGGAGTTCGTCCTGACGTTAGAAGATGAATTTGGTATCGAGATCAGCGATGAGGAAATTGACCAACTTCAAAGTGTGGCAGATGTGGTCGGAACTATTAAAGGTAAGATATAGCAAAAAGCAACATGCAAGTCATGTTGTTTTTTTGTTTGCAGAAAAAAGAAAAACGTTAAACTTTTTTGTAGAAATTGCGAATATAGAGATGAGACAGAAAAAAGGAGGATAGTTCATGTACATGCCAATCTTGTATCCATGGTTCATTAAGTGGTTTTTAAAATAAAAATAAAATAGTTGTTCATTTTCGAATTGTTTTTCGAATAGATAGGTAAGAAGAAAAGAAAGGAGACTACGCGATGTATTTACCAATCTTATTGCCATGGTTTATCAAATGGTATTTAAAATAAATGAAATTTACCTGTTCATTTTAAATCACTGCTCGAATAGATAAGTGAGAAGAAAAGGAAGGAGAGAAGAAAATGATTTCAGTAATTTACCCAATCTGGTTTTTAAAATGGTTTAAGAGCTAGAAGTCGTAAACTAAAAAATAGAAATAAAGGAGGAAAAAGATGACAAATTTTGACAAAATGGAACAAAACTTTGTAGCTCTTACAGAAGAAGAGTTGATGGATGTGGATGGGGGAGCACTTCCTCTTGTAATCGCTGGAGTGTCTATTTGGAAAGTAGGTGCAGCAGTGGTAGGTGGAGCGACAGCGCTTTTTGCTGGTGGAGCAGCACTGGGGTATTACGCGAATAGACCTTAGTCAGATTGTAGCTGGAGAGGCATTCGTATGTTTTTAAAAAAAGAAGTGATATTATTAGGGATATTTTTATCTCTACGTATTATTTTCACTATCATTCAAATTTTAATTGACTATAAAATATTGTCAGGAAAGTATAGTGTGAATTTTATGGAGATTTCAGAAGTATTTACCTATCCAATACTCATTTTAATTATTTACATAGCAGTAAAATATAACACAAAGGAGTAACTATGAATATGAACTTGGAGCAATTTTATCAATTATCTGATGATGAATTAATCGGAACAAAAGGAGGATTTGGCCTTGCTGAAGCAGTTGGGATTGCAGGAGTATTGAACGCTGCCGTACAAATTTTTAACGCTGGTTACAAATTTGGTTCAGATTTGGCTCGTCGTGGGCGTTAGATTATGAACAGTCACAACCTTAATCTCAATACATTGTTACCTAAACTAGCCACTATACTTCCTTTGTTGGCAATAGCTCTTAATCTCGCGTTTCATGTGATTCGTACAGGTTCATTAGTATCCTTTGATTGGCAATGGACTGTAGTTGGTTTACTTGCTTCGGGCTATTTTGGTATTTTTTGCAAAGATTTGTCAAAAGATAATCAAAACTATAAATGATGAATCTGAATGAAAAGGATTTTATGCATGTAAATGGCGGAGTTTTTCCGCCTTTCTTATCAGGTAAATAGGAGTCCACCATGAAAAAAATCTTATTAGGATTTGCTGAGGGATATTTTACTGTATAACTCATTATCTACATCGCCACGTATTTGATTTTGAAAAATCCGATCAATACCTTGTTTTATCCAGAAACCTATCCGATTCTGCTTGGGTTGTTTTATGTAGGATATAAGGTTAATAAAAAGCAAGTAGAGTGAGAGATTAAGAATGACTTATTATTCTGCGCTAAAAATGGGTAAGGTAAGATTTAAGAATGCATCACATTGGAGTTTAAAAAAATCGTAATTTAGAATGGTGTTATCTATTCTGACTAGGAATAGATAACACCAGAGGTGGCTTAGAAATAGTAGGGACATTAGAAATTGTAGTAATAAATAGGATGTCGTAAATGTTACTATCAATGATTTATTTGTTCCAAACTTGCCCAGGGTGACAGTAAAAAGTCAATTTCCTTTTATACCATATTTTTAGTAGGTAGGACACTTGTTCTGCCTATTTTTTGCCCAAAAGGTGCCAGTTGAGGTGTTTATTTGGAGTTTTACATGTATTTTTTGATAAAATAGGTATAGAAATTAGGAAAGTTGGAGAAAAGAAATGAAGAAGGTTTTAGGCTATTGTTTAGTATTTGTTTTTCTATTTTTAATGAATATTTTCGTCTTTACGATACTAGCAACTCTTGGATTTCAGGTAACAATGAGTGAAAGTAGTTATCTCGTGCCCCCTGTGTTTGCTTTTATCGTTTTATACACCATTCACAAAAGAAGTGGGAAAGGTAAGAAATCTGTGTAATTGAATGTTCTAGGCAGGACTCTTGTTCTGCCTATTTTCTTTGACAAAAAGTGCTGTTCAGGTATGAATATTGTTTTTTCAGAAATAATTTTCCGATTTCTTCTTCGTTTGGTTAAAATAATCTTACAAAGTTTTTAAGAGATTGTTAGAAAAAAGGAGATGGATATGAAATTTGGGAAAAGACACTATCGCCCTCAGGTGGATCAGATGGATTGCGGCGTGGCTTCCTTGGCTATGGTATTTGGCTACTACGGTAGTTATTACTCCTTGGCTCATCTACGAGAGTTGGCCAAAACGACCATGGATGGGACGACTGCTTTGGGTCTTGTAAAGGTAGCAGAGGAACTTAGTTTTGAAACACGGGCTATCAAGGCGGATATGACGCTCTTTGACTTGCCAGATTTGACCTTTCCTTTTGTAGCGCATGTGCTCAAGGAAGGGAAATTGCTCCACTACTATGTGGTGACAGGTCAGGATAAGAAGACCATCCATATCGCTGATCCAGATCCTGGTGTCAAGCTGACCAAGATTTCCCGTGAGCGATTTGCGCAAGAGTGGACAGGGGTCAGTCTCTTTATGGCGCCATCTCCAGACTATAAACCTCATAAGGAGAAAAAACAGGGGCTCCTATCCTTCTTGCCCATCTTATTCAAACAGCGTGGGTTAATTACCAATATCGTACTAGCGACACTCTTGGTAACCCTGATTAACATTGTGGGTTCTTATTATCTGCAGTCTATCATTGATACCTATGTGCCAGATCAGATGCGTTCGACGCTGGGTATCATCTCTATTGGTTTGGTCATCGTCTATATCCTCCAGCAGATTTTGTCCTATGCCCAGGAGTACCTCCTACTAATCCTTGGGCAACGCCTGTCAATTGATGTGATTTTGTCCTACATCAAGCATGTTTTTCAGCTGCCAATGTCCTTTTTTGCGACACGCAGGACAGGGGAAATCGTGTCTCGTTTCACGGATGCTAACAGTATCATTGACGCGCTAGCTTCGACCATTCTTTCGATTTTCCTAGATGTGTCGACGATTTTGATTATCTCGCTTGTCTTGTTTTCACAAAATATAACGCTCTTTTTCATTAGTCTACTTGCGCTTCCCATCTATACAGTGATTATCTTTGCCTTTATGAAGCCTTTTGAAAAGATGAATCTGGATACTATGGAAGCCAATGCGGTCCTGTCTTCTTCTATCATCGAGGACATCAACGGTATTGAGACCATTAAGTCGTTGACCAGTGAGAGTTCGCGCTATCAAAAGATTGATAAGGAATTTGTAACTTATTTGAAAAAATCTTTTACCTATAGTCGGGCAGAAAGCCAGCAAAAGGCTCTGAAAAAAGTTGCCCAGCTCCTGCTCAATGTTGCCGTTCTCTGGATGGGAGCAGTGCTCGTCATGGATGGGAAAATGAGTTTGGGACAGTTGATTACCTATAATACTTTGCTTGTTTACTTTACCAATCCTTTGGAAAATATCATCAATCTGCAAACCAAACTTCAGACAGCGCAGGTTGCCAATAACCGTCTGAACGAGGTCTATCTGGTAGCTTCGGAGTTTGAGGAGAAGAAAACAGTCGAAGATTTGAGCATGATGAAAGGGGATATGACCTTTAAGAAAGTCCACTATAAGTATGGCTATGGTCGTGACGTCTTGTCGGATATCAATTTGACGATTCCGCAAGGTTCTAAGGTGGCTTTTGTGGGGGTTTCGGGGTCAGGAAAGACCACATTGGCCAAGATGATGGTTAATTTCTACGATCCAAGTCAGGGAGAGATTAGTCTGGGTGGTGTCAATCTCAATCAGATTGATAAAAAAGCCTTGCGCCAGTACATCAACTATCTGCCTCAACAGCCCTATGTCTTTAACGGAACGATTTTGGAGAATCTTCTCCTTGGAGCCAAAGAAGGGACGACACAGGAGGATGTTCTGCGAGCAGTCGAGTTAGCTGAGATTCGGGAAGATATTGAGCGGATGCCATTGAATTACCAGACAGAGTTGACTTCGGACGGAGCTGGTATTTCTGGGGGGCAACGACAACGAATCGCTTTGGCGCGTGCTCTTTTAACGGATGCGCCTGTTCTGATATTGGACGAGGCGACCAGCAGTCTGGATATTTTGACGGAGAAGCGAATTGTCGATAATCTCATGGCTTTAGACAAGACCCTGATTTTCATCGCCCACCGCTTGACCATTGCTGAGCGGACAGAGAAGGTTGTTGTCTTGGATCAGGGTAAGATTGTCGAAGAAGGCAATCATGCTGATTTGCTGGCTCGAGATGGCTTTTACGCCCATTTGGTGAATAGTTAGAAAGAGGAGAAGATGAAACCAGAATTTTTAGAAAGTGCGGAGTTTTACCATCGTCGTTACCATAATTTTTCCAGTCGAGTGATTTTACCCATGTTTCTTCTACTCGTGTTTCTACTGGGATTTTCAGTCTTTGCAGAGAAGGAGATTAGTTTGTCTACCCGAGCTACTGTCGAACCTAGTCGGATTATTGCCAATATCCAGTCGACTAGTAATCAACGCATTGTGGCCAATTATCTGGAAGAAAACAAACTAGTCAAGCAAGGGGATCTCCTCGTTCAGTACCAGCAAGGGGCGGAGGCTGTTCAAGCTGAAGCATATGCCAATCAGTTGGAGATGTTTAAGGATCAAAAAAAACAGTTAGGGTATTTGCAATCCAGTTTGAAAGAGGGGAGTGATCAATTTCCAGAGGCGGATAAGTTTGGTTATCAGGAGATGTTTCTAGACTATCTCAGCCAAGCTAGTAGTCTGAGGAGTAATGTTTCTCAGCAAAATGCCAGCATCTCCTCTCAAAATGCAGCAGCAAGTCAGAGTCAGGCCGAGATTGGCAATCTTATCAGCCAAACAGAGGATAAAATCCGAGACTACAATACAGCTAAGTCGGCTATTGAAACAGGGGCTCAACTGGATCGTCAGAATCCAGCCTACTCTTTTTATCAGACCTATAAAAACCAAGCTGGAGAAGATCCGCAAGCTAAATCGCAAGTTATTGCACAGGTGGATGCCCAAATTAGCCAGCTAGAGTCTAGTCTAGCTACTTATCGTGTGCAGTATGCGGGATCTGGAGCTCAACAAGCCTACGCAACGGGACTGGCTAGTCAGCTTGAATCCCTCAAGTCCCAGCACCTAGTCAAAGTTGGTCAGGAGTTAACCCTTTTGGATCAGAAAATTTTAGAAGCAGATTCGGGTAAGAAAGTCCAGGGAGGTCTCCTAGATAAGGGGAAAATCACAGCAAGTGAGGATGGGGTGCTTCACCTCAATCCTGAGACCAGTGATTCTACCATGGTCGCAGAAGGAACCCTGCTAGCCCAACTCTACCCATCCTTGGAGAAAGAAGGGAAAACCAAACTCACAGCCTATCTCAGTTCAAAAGATGTTGCTAGAATCAAAATTGGTGACTCTGTCCGCTATACTACAACTAATGATGCGAAGAACCAAATTTTCCTGGATTCTACGATTACCAGCATAGATGCGACAGCCACCAAGACTGAAAAGGGAAATTTCTTTAAAATAGAGGCGGAGACAAGTCTGACTCCTGAACAAGCAGAAGAGCTTCGCTACGGTTCAGAAGGACGTTTGACACTAATCACAGGAAAGAAAAGTTATCTGCGATATTACTTAGATCAATTTTTGAACAGAGCATAATGTTTGTCTTTAACGCAATATTATACTTTTAAAACTGTAAAATGTTTTGGTTTTACGGTTTTTCTTAATATTAAAAAGAGCTACCTCCGACGTCGTTCGCAAATTCTTGCTATTTCCGTTATTTTGTAGTAGAATGAAGTAAAGAAATACGAAAGGCGAACTTTAAAATGTCAAAAAAACTGATCTATTCGGGAAAAGCCAAGGATATCTATACAACTGAGGATGAAAATCTCATTATTTCGACTTACAAAGACCAGGCGACTGCTTTCAACGGTGTCAAGAAGGAGCAGATTGCGGGCAAGGGAGTCTTGAATAATCAGATTTCATCTTTTATTTTTGAAAAGTTAAATGCTGCTGGTGTAGCGACTCACTTTGTGGAGAAACTTTCGGACACGGAACAGCTCAATAAAAAGGTTGAGATTATTCCTTTGGAAGTTGTGCTCCGCAACTACACGGCTGGTTCCTTTTCAAAACGTTTTGGCGTTGATGAAGGTATCGCATTTGAGACTCCAATTGTCGAATTTTACTATAAAAATGATGATTTGGATGATCCATTTATCAATGATGAGCATGTGAAATTCCTTAAAATTGCGGATGACCAACAGATTGCTTACTTGAAGGAAGAAACGCGTCGTATCAATGAACTTTTGAAGGCTTGGTTTGCTGAGATTGGGCTTAAATTGATTGACTTTAAGCTAGAGTTCGGTTTTGACAAGGATGGTAAGATTATCTTGGCAGACGAATTTTCACCAGATAACTGTCGACTTTGGGACGCTGACGGCAACCACATGGACAAGGATGTTTTCCGTAGAGGTCTCGGAGAATTGACAGATGTTTATGAAGTTGTCTGGGAGAAATTGCAGGAATTGAAATAATCTGTTTGCAAGAGCTGAAATAAAGGAATAAGAATTGATGGATAAACGTATTTTTGTTGAAAAAAAGGCTGATTTTCAGGTCAAGTCAGAGAGTTTGGTAAGGGAGCTCCAGCACAACTTGGGACTGTCAACTTTGAAAAGTATTCGCATTGTGCAAGTTTATGATGTCTTTGATTTGGCAGAGGACTTGTTTGCACCTGCAGAGAAACACATCTTCTCTGAGCAGGTGACAGACCATGTTTTGGACGAAGCGGTTGTGCAAGCGGATCTTGCTAACTATGCTTTCTTTGCCATTGAAAGCCTGCCAGGGCAGTTTGACCAGCGTGCAGCTTCGTCACAGGAAGCCTTGCTTTTGCTGGGGAGTTCGAGTGATGTGACGGTCAATACAGCCCAACTTTATCTGGTCAATAAAGATATTGATGCGACTGAGTTAGAGGCGGTCAAGAACTACTTGCTCAATCCAGTTGATTCTCGTTTCAAGGACATCACGACAGGGATTGCCAAGCAGGAATTCTCAGAGTCAGACAAGACCATTCCTAAATTGACTTTCTTTGAAAGCTATACAGCAGACGACTTTGCTCGCTACAAGGCCGAGCAAGGGATGGCCATGGAAGTGGATGATTTGCTCTTTATCCAAGACTATTTCAAATCAATCGGGCGCGTGCCGACTGAGACGGAACTCAAGGTTTTGGACACTTACTGGTCTGACCACTGCCGTCACACGACTTTTGAGACCGAGTTGAAACACATTGATTTCTCAGCTTCTAAATTCCAAAAGCAATTGCAAGCGACTTATGACAAGTATATTGCCATGCGTGAGGAACTAGGTCGGTCTGAAAAGCCACAAACCTTGATGGATATGGCAACTATTTTCGGTCGTTATGAGCGTGCTAATGGTCGTTTGGACGATATGGAAGTGTCTGACGAAATCAATGCATGCTCGGTTGAAATCGAAGTGGACGTTGATGGTGTCAAGGAACCTTGGCTTCTTATGTTCAAAAACGAAACCCACAATCACCCAACGGAAATTGAACCATTTGGTGGCGCGGCTACTTGTATCGGTGGGGCTATTCGTGACCCATTGTCAGGTCGTTCCTACGTTTACCAAGCCATGCGTATCTCAGGTGCTGGTGACATTACAGCGCCGATTTCAGAAACGCGTGCTGGGAAATTGCCACAACAGGTCATTTCTAAAACAGCGGCTCACGGTTATTCTTCGTATGGTAACCAGATTGGTCTTGCAACGACCTACGTTCGTGAGTATTTCCACCCAGGCTTTGTAGCTAAACGCATGGAGTTGGGTGCCGTTGTCGGTGCTGCTCCTAAGGAAAATGTAGTCCGTGAAAAACCGGAAGCCGGCGATGTGATTATCTTGCTCGGTGGTAAGACTGGACGTGATGGTGTCGGTGGTGCAACGGGATCTTCTAAGGTTCAAACAGTTGAGTCTGTAGAGACTGCCGGTGCTGAGGTTCAAAAAGGGAATGCCATCGAAGAGCGCAAGATCCAACGCCTTTTCCGTAATGGCGATGTCACTCGTCTTATCAAGAAGTCTAATGACTTTGGAGCAGGTGGTGTCTGTGTGGCCATTGGTGAATTGGCAGATGGTCTTGAAATCGACCTCAACAAGGTTCCTCTTAAATACCAAGGATTGAACGGTACAGAAATTGCTATCTCTGAATCACAAGAACGGATGGCGGTCGTGGTTCGTCCTGAAGATGTGGATGCCTTCGTTGCCGAATGTAATAAAGAAAATATTGACGCGGTTGTTGTGGCGACAGTGACTGAAAAACCAAATCTAGTCATGCACTGGAATGGTGAAATCATTGTTGACTTGGAACGTCGTTTCCTTGATACAAACGGTGTGCGTGTTGTTGTCGATGCCAAGGTTGTGGACAAGGATGTCAAACTCCCAGAAGAACGTCAAACATCTGCTGAAACACTTGAAGCTGATACCCTTGCGGTTCTATCTGATCTCAACCATGCGAGTCAAAAAGGTTTACAAACTATCTTTGACTGTTCGGTCGGTCGTTCAACGGTCAATCACCCACTTGGTGGTCGCTACCAACTCACACCAACTGAGGCATCTGTGCAAAAATTGCCAGTTCAGCACGGTGTGACGCATACTGCGTCTGTCATGGCACAAGGTTTCAACCCTTATGTGGCAGAATGGTCTCCATACCACGGTGCCGCCTATGCGGTTATCGAAGCAACCGCTCGTTTGGTTGCTGCTGGTGCAAACTGGTCCAAGGCTCGCTTCTCTTACCAAGAGTATTTCGAACGCATGGACAAGCAAGCAGAGCGTTTCGGTCAGCCAGTAGCAGCTCTCCTAGGCTCTATCGAAGCACAAATCCAACTTGGCTTGCCATCTATCGGTGGTAAGGACTCTATGTCTGGTACCTTTGAAGAATTAACCGTACCACCAACCTTGGTTGCCTTTGGGGTGACGACGGCAGATAGCCGTAAGGTGCTCTCTCCTGAGTTCAAATCTGCTGGTGAAAACATCTACTACATTCCAGGTCAAGCACTCTCTGCAGAGATTGATTTTGAACTTATTAAGTCTAATTTTGCTCAGTTTGAAGCCATTCAAAAGGCTCACAAAGTAACATCTGCATCAGCTGTCAAATATGGTGGTGTCGTTGAAAGCTTGGCTCTTGCTACCTTTGGGAACCATATCGGTGCAGAGGTGATCTTGCCTGAACTTGAAACAGCTTTGACAGCTCAATTGGGCGGATTTGTCTTCACATCTCCTGAAGAAATTGCTGGAGTAGAGAAGATTGGACAAACAAGCGCAGACTTTACACTCCTTGTCAACGGTGTGAAGCTAGATGGACACAAACTTGACAGTGCCTTCCAAGGGAAACTGGAAGAAGTTTACCCAACAGAATTTGCACAAGCCAAAGAACTGGACGAAGTTCCAGCTGTCGCTTCTGACGCAGTCATCAAAGCCAAGGAAACTATTGAAAAACCTGTGGTTTACATCCCAGTCTTCCCAGGAACCAACTCGGAATATGATTCAGCCAAGGCATTTGAAAAAGAAGGTGCAGAGGTCAACTTGGTGCCATTCGTGACCTTGAATGAAGAAGCTATTGTCAAGTCAGTTGAGACCATGGTTGACAACATCGGCAAGGCCAATATCCTCTTCTTTGCAGGTGGCTTCTCAGCTGCGGACGAACCAGATGGATCAGCTAAGTTTATTGTCAACATCTTGCTCAATGAAAAAGTACGTGCAGCAATTGATAGCTTTATTGCTCGTGGTGGCTTGATTATCGGTATCTGTAATGGATTCCAAGCCCTTGTAAAATCAGGTCTGCTTCCATATGGAAACTTTGAGGATGCCAGCAGTACTAGCCCAACCCTCTTCTACAATGATGCCAACCAACACGTGGCCAAGATGGTGGAAACTCGGATTGCCAATACCAACTCACCATGGTTGAATGGAGTGCAAGTGGGCGATATCCATGCTATTCCTGTTTCGCACGGTGAAGGGAAGTTTGTTGTGACGGCTGAGGAATTTGCAGAGCTCCGTGACAATGGTCAAATCTTTAGCCAATACGTTGACTTTGACGGCAAACCAAGTATGGACTCTAAGTACAATCCGAACGGTTCAGTCAATGCCATCGAAGGAATTACCAGCAAGAACGGTCAAATCATCGGTAAGATGGGCCACTCAGAACGTTATGAAGACGGTCTCTTCCAAAACATCCCAGGAAATAAAGACCAGCACCTGTTCGCGTCAGCTGTGCGTTATTTCACAGGGAAATAAAAGGTATAAAAAATGACATACGAAGTAAAATCTCTTAATGAAGAATGTGGTGTTTTCGGTATCTGGGGACATCCAGATGCTGCCAAATTGACCTATTTTGGGCTCCATAGTCTTCAGCACCGTGGTCAGGAGGGGGCAGGGATCCTCTCCAATGACCAAGGGAAATTGAAGCGCCATCGTGATATGGGGCTTCTATCAGAAGTTTTCAAAAATCCTACCAAATTGGACAAACTGACAGGAACGGCTGCCATTGGGCATGTGCGTTATGCGACTGCAGGGGAAGCTTCTGCGGATAACATCCAACCCTTTCTCTTTCGTTTTCATGACATGCAGTTCGGGCTGGCCCATAATGGGAACCTGACCAACGCATCGTCGCTCAAGAAAGAACTGGAACAAAGAGGTGCTATTTTCAGCTCGACTTCCGATTCGGAAATCTTGGCCCACCTCATTCGCCGTAGTCACAATCCAAGTCTGATGGGCAAAATCAAGGAGGCGCTTAGTCTTGTCAAAGGCGGTTTTGCTTATATCTTGCTGTTTGAGGATAAATTGATTGCGGCCCTTGATCCTAATGGTTTCCGTCCGCTTTCTATCGGGAAAATGGCAAACGGAGCGGTGGTTGTTTCCTCTGAAACCTGTGCTTTTGAAGTAATCGGTGCGGAGTGGATTCGCGATGTGAAACCAGGCGAGATTGTCATTATTGATGACAATGGCATCCAGTATGATAGCTATACGAATGATACTCAGCTCGCGATTTGCTCTATGGAGTATATCTACTTTGCCCGCCCTGACTCCAATATCCACGGTGTCAATGTTCATACGGCACGGAAACGTATGGGTGCCCAATTGGCGCGTGAATTTAAGCATGAGGCGGATATCGTGGTCGGTGTGCCAAATTCCTCGCTGAGCGCAGCTATGGGATTTGCAGAAGAATCTGGTCTGCCAAATGAAATGGGTCTGATCAAAAACCAATACACCCAACGGACCTTTATCCAACCGACTCAAGAGTTGCGGGAGCAAGGAGTACGGATGAAACTGTCTGCTGTTTCAGGCGTTGTCAAAGGCAAACGTGTCGTCATGATTGATGATTCCATTGTTCGTGGGACAACCTCTCGTCGCATCGTTCAGCTATTGAAAGAAGCAGGTGCGTCTGAGGTTCACGTTGCTATTGGAAGTCCTGCGCTAGCTTATCCATGTTTCTACGGGATTGATATCCAGACTCGTCAGGAGCTGATTGCGGCCAATCATACGGTCGAAGAAACCTGTCAAATCATTGGTGCGGATAGCCTGACCTATCTTTCGATTGATGGCTTGATTGATTCTATCGGGATTGAAACAGATGCACCGAATGGCGGTCTCTGTGTCGCTTACTTTGACGGTGATTACCCAACTCCTCTCTACGACTATGAAGAAGAATATCGTAGAAGCTTGGGGGATAAGACCAGTTTTTACAAATAGACGGATAAAGACTCTCCGTTAAAGGAAAGGAAGAGGAGACAAAAATGACAAATAAAAATGCATACGCTCAGTCTGGTGTGGATGTTGAAGCGGGTTATGAAGTTGTTGAACGGATCAAAAAGCACGTGGCTCGTACGGAGCGTGCAGGTGTTATGGGAGCTCTAGGTGGTTTCGGTGGCATGTTTGACCTTTCAAAAACAGGTGTCAAGGAGCCCGTCTTGATCTCAGGAACTGACGGTGTCGGAACCAAGCTCATGTTGGCTATCAAGTATGATAAGCATGACACGATTGGGCAGGACTGTGTGGCCATGTGTGTCAATGATATCATCGCTGCAGGTGCGGAGCCCCTCTATTTCCTCGACTATGTGGCGACAGGGAAGAATGAACCAGCTAAACTGGAACAAGTCGTTGCTGGAGTGGCAGAGGGCTGTGTGCAGGCTGGTGCTGCTCTCATCGGTGGGGAAACGGCTGAAATGCCTGGTATGTATGGTGAAGATGACTATGACTTGGCTGGTTTTGCGGTCGGTGTGGCTGAAAAATCTCAAATCATCGATGGATCAAAGGTGGCAGAAGGAGATATTCTTCTCGGACTTGCTTCGAGTGGGATTCACTCAAATGGTTACTCACTCGTTCGTCGTGTCTTTGCCGACTATACAGGTGAGGAAGTCTTGCCAGAATTGGAAGGCAAGCAACTTAAGGAAGTTCTTCTTGAACCAACTCGTATCTATGTCAAGGCTGTCTTGCCACTCATCAAGGAAGGGTTGGTCAACGGCATTGCCCACATCACAGGCGGTGGATTTATCGAGAATGTCCCTCGTATGTTTGCGGCTGACTTAGCTGCTGAGATTGAGGAAAGCAAGGTTCCAGTGCTTCCGATTTTCAAAGTTCTTGAAAAATACGGTGAAATCAAGCACGAAGAAATGTTTGAAATCTTCAATATGGGTGTGGGACTCATGCTGGCAGTCAAGCCTGAAAATGTAGACCGTATCAAGGAATTACTGGATGAGCCAGTCTATGAAATTGGTCGCATAGTCAAGAAAGAAAACGAAAGTGTCATCATCAAATGAAAAAAATAGCGGTTTTTGCCTCTGGTAATGGCTCAAATTTTCAGGTGATTGCCGAAGAATTTCCAGTGGAGTTTGTCTTTTCAGACCATCGTGACGCCTATGTGCTGGAGCGTGCAGAAAAGCTCGGCGTCCTGTCCTATGCTTTTGAACTCAAGGAGTTTGAGAGCAAGGCGGACTACGAAGCAGCTCTTGTCGAACTCTTGGAAGAACACCAGATTGACTTGGTTTGTCTAGCAGGCTACATGAAAATCGTTGGGCCAACCTTATTGGCGGCTTATGAAGGTCGAATCATCAATATCCATCCAGCCTACCTGCCAGAATTTCCAGGAGCACATGGGATTGAGGACGCTTGGAATGCTGGGGTTACTGAGAGCGGCGTGACCATTCACTGGGTGGATTCGGGTGTGGATACAGGCAAGGTTATCAAACAAGTTCGGGTGCCAAGACTGGCTGATGATACCATCGAAAGCTTTGAAGCTCGCATTCATGAGGCAGAGTATAAGTTGTATCCAGAGGTTATTAGAGAATTGTTGGACAAATAAATGAAAAAATGGTTGGAAACATTTGCTTTGATTAGCTTGGTAATCGTTCTACGTTTACTGGTAAATTTCTTCTTCCCAGAGTTTCCCTATTGGGGGAGATTTTTACTGACAGTGATTTTAGGAGTCTTGGTAATCGTCTCCCTATACTTTATGAAAAGAAAATTGCCTAAGTAGAGAGTTTGAAAATGAAAGGAAGTAACATGACTAAACGCGCCTTAATCAGCGTCTCAGACAAAGCGGGCATTGTTGAATTTGCCCAAGAACTTAAAAAACTTGGTTGGGATATCATCTCAACAGGTGGGACAAAGGTTACCCTTGATAATGCTGAGGTGGAGACCATTGCAATTGATGATGTGACGGGCTTCCCAGAAATGATGGATGGTCGTGTCAAGACCCTTCACCCAAATATCCATGGTGGGCTCCTCGCTCGTCGTGACTTGGATAGTCACTTAGAAGCAGCCAAGGACAATCAAATTGAACTTATCGACCTTGTAGTGGTCAACCTTTATCCATTCAAGGAAACGATTCTCAAACCAGATGTGACCTACGCTGACGCAGTTGAAAACATCGATATCGGCGGGCCATCTATGCTTCGTTCAGCAGCTAAAAACCATGCCAGCGTGACGGTTGTAGTAGACCCTGCGGACTATGCAGTGGTTTTGGACGAGTTATCAGCCGATGGTGAAACGACTTACGAAACTCGCCAACGTTTGGCGGCCAAGGTTTTCCGTCACACAGCGGCTTATGATGCCTTGATTGCGGAATACTTCACAGATCAAGTAGGTGAAACAAAACCTGAAAAACTCACTTTGACTTATGATCTCAAGCAACCAATGCGTTATGGGGAAAACCCTCAGCAGGATGCGGACTTCTACCAAAAAGCTTTGCCGACAGACTACTCAATTGCATCAGCGAAACAGCTCAACGGTAAGGAATTGTCCTTCAATAACATTCGTGACGCTGATGCGGCTATCCGTATCATTCGTGATTTCAAAGACCGTCCAACAGTTGTGGCTTTGAAACACATGAACCCATGTGGAATTGGTCAAGCTGATGACATCGAAACTGCTTGGGATTATGCTTATGAGTCTGACCCAGTGTCTATCTTTGGTGGAATTGTCGTCCTTAACCGTGAGGTGGATGCTGCGACAGCTGGGAAGATGCACGATGTCTTCCTTGAAATCATCATCGCACCAAGCTATACGGATGAAGCGCTAGCCATTTTGACCAACAAAAAGAAAAACTTGCGTATCCTTGCCTTGCCATTCGACGCTCAGGATGCCAGCGAAGTGGAAGCAGAGTACACAGGCGTGGTTGGTGGTCTCCTTGTTCAAAATCAAGACGTGGTCAAGGAAAGCCCAGCTGACTGGCAAGTGGTGACCAAACGCCAACCAACTGAGACAGAAGCAACTGCTCTTGAGTTCGCTTGGAAAGCTATCAAGTACGTCAAATCAAACGGAATCATCGTAACTAACGACCACATGACACTTGGCGTTGGGCCAGGTCAAACCAACCGTGTGGCTTCAGTCCGTATTGCCATTGACCAAGCCAAAGACCGCCTTGACGGCGCTGTTCTTGCTTCAGATGCCTTCTTCCCTTTTGCCGATAACGTGGAAGAAATTGCCAAAGCAGGTATCAAGGCCATCATCCAGCCGGGTGGCTCTGTCCGTGACCAAGAATCCATCGAAGCTGCGGATAAATATGGCTTGACTATGGTCTTCACAGGTGTGAGACATTTTAGACATTAAGCAGACAAAGTTTCAATATAAATAAAAATTGATTATAATAACATTTGTAAAAAGTAAGCCGTAAGGCTTGCTTTTTGGTATAATTGTAATAAATAAAACTATCAAGGAGTATATGCATGCCTTTAATTGAGAAATTTAAAATTAATAATCTTCATAATTATTATGATGTTGAGTTGAATTTTAAGAATGATAAGACAATTTACATTGGAGAAAATGGTATTGGTAAGACGACTATTCTTTCAATACTTTATTATTTGCTTGATTTAAATTATGAGAAATTATTGAGTTTTGTTTTTGAAAGCATTGAGATTAAATTAGAGAGTAGAGAGCTTTTAAAGATTACTAAAAAAGATATTAGACAAATTAATATAGATAAGAGGAGTCATAGAAGACTGGTTCCTAGATTTGTAGTTGATGATTTACTCACGGGAATAAAACATGATGAAAATTTGATGGGAGAGTTATTGGAATTATGTAAAACAAAGGATTCAGATTTTGATATAAATGTTCAAGAATTGTACAGAAAATATGAATTATTTAGAGAATATCCTTTCCCTCTAGCTTCAAAAGCAATTAATGAGGTTCTTTATAGAATTAATCCGGAAGGGTATGTAAAAGTAATCAATGAGATAGAAAATATAAAAAATAAATATAAAATTTTATACTTCCCAACTTATAGAAGAATTGAGGAAGATTTACGTAAATTAAATATAGGTCCTAAAAATGTTGCTCCTGGAGAAGAGATATTAAATAGTAAATTTAGTGGAGAATTAATTCATTTTGGTATGGAAGATGTCGACCATAGGATAAAAGAACTATTAAATAAGATTAGTAAGGAAACCAACGAAAGTTACAATAATATGACTAGTGGTTTATTAAATACTTTTTCTAATGGGGAAAGTATTAAAATTTCTGGTGAGAATTTTGATCCTGAAGAAGTAGATATCGCTCTGTCTAGATTAGGTGATAAAATAACTGATGAAACTAAATCTATAATTTTAAGTAAGATACGTCAAGGTGTTTTGCACGAAGATAAATATTTGGACTATCTTGTTTCAAGTATTCTTGAAAATTATAGAACTTTGGCAGATATTGATAGTAGGATTAATGATTTTAATCAAAGAGTAAATAAATATTTGTTTAGGAAAAAATTTTATTATAATCCACAGTCGTTAAGGTTAGATATCAAGAGGATTGATAGTAACGGGGAGACTATTTTTAAGAAAAGTCAGGATGGAGAAAGAGTTGAAGATATTATTGATTTAAGTAATCTTTCATCGGGTGAAAAACAGTTAATTTCAACCTTTTCCAAGATATTTTTAGAAGATGAAAAAGAACTTGTTATTCTGTTTGATGAGCCGGAGTTATCTTTATCCGTTCCATGGCAAGAGGAATTTATTTATGATATTTCTCAAGCAAACAAGTGTAGATTTTTATTAACAGTAACTCATTCTCCGTTTATATATACCAATCTTTTACCTTATGCAGAACAGATTGATAATTGTATTAAAGAAACTTTACAAAATAGTGATAATAAATTTTCATTTATCTTTTTAGATGATGACAATGATGATGAATTGCCTTTTTAAATAAGGGGGATATAATTTGAAATCAGTAACAATAGAAAATCACCTAGAAAGTTTGACAGAATCCTCAGTTATTTGGGAAAGGTATACGAGAGATGCTAAGGCTAACCCCAATAGATATTTTGTGTTTTATGAAGGAAAAGATAGGCAGTATTATGATTGCCGAATACAAAATTTTACTAAAAATTATAACGCATATGGGGTTGGTGGTAAGAGTAAGGTGTTGGAATTAGTCGATAAATTTACTCATGAGAAGGGTTATAAATTAAAGAATAAATTATTTTTTATAGATAAAGACTATGAAAAACGCCGACTAGATTCTGATGTATATATGACTCCAAAATATGCAGTTGAAAGCTTTTACGTAAGCCAAACTGCAATCGAGAGAATACTGAAAATACATTATGGGATAAATGAAGATGATCAAGAATTTAGCATAGTATTAGATTGTTTTAACAAAAGATATAAAGAATTTATTCAACATCTGACGAATATGAATCTATGGGCAATTTGTTGCCAATTAAATGAGGTCAAAATAGACTTTGATTTGTTGGGGTTAAAAAATAATGCAGATAATATAGTTAAAATTAAGCATGAAAAGTTAGAATTATCAGTGAAAGATATAAGTTTTAATTTTTTGAAAGTATGTATGAGAAAATGCTAAGTGAGAAAATTAAAAAAGGTAGTGAAAAGAATGGCAGAGATTATGTCTCGGAGTTATCTATTTATAGAGATAGACGAGAACACATACACTACACTTTCGAAAATGATATAGAGGAATACCGTGTTCACATAGAGGATTATTCTAGAGGTAAACAGTTGTTATGGTTTTTAAAAGAATTTATATTATCCGTAGAGAATAAAAATGGTGGTATTCTGAAAAGACAATTTTTTATTGATGATAGAGCTATAATGACAGTGTTTACTAATTGTGCAGATACGCCTGATTGCTTGAATGACTACTTGAAAAGAAAATGTTGTTTGACATTCAACTAGTCTTTATTATATGTGGAAATTATATAAGATTAGATGACATTTTGAGTAAATTTTTAGACATTAAGCAAAAAAGGGGAAGAAAATAGTTTCTTTCCCTTTTTTGCTTAAAAATGCTTAACGAAACGAGATTAAAACGAACGTTTATGGTATAATGATGTTAAATAATTCGCAAAAGAGGTTAAGGAATGAAACTGCTTGTTGTCGGTTCGGGTGGTCGTGAACATGCGATTGCTAAAAAGTTACTGGAGTCAAAAAGCGTTGAAAAGATTTTTGTTGCTCCTGGGAATGACGGTATGACACTGGATGGGTTGGAATTGGTGGACATTTATATTTCCGAACATTCTAAATTGATTGAGTTTGCAAAAGCCAACGATATTGCTTGGTCCTTCATTGGTCCAGATGACGCCCTTGCTGCTGGAATCGTGGATGATTTTAACCAAGCTGGGCTCAAGGCTTTCGGCCCATCTCGTTTAGCAGCGGAGCTGGAGTGGTCCAAGGATTTTGCCAAGGAAATCATGGTTAAATACGGTGTGCCGACAGCAGCCTATGGCACATTTTCCGACTTTGAGGAGGCTAAGGCCTATATCGAAAGGCAGGGTGCTCCTATCGTCGTCAAGGCAGACGGCTTGGCGCTCGGGAAAGGCGTCGTCGTTGCTGAGACGGTTGATCAAGCGGTCGAAGCCGCTCATGAGATGCTCTTGGACAATAAATTCGGTGACTCAGGTGCGCGTGTGGTTATCGAAGAGTTCCTAGACGGTGAGGAGTTCTCCCTCTTTGCCTTTGCCAATGGTGACAAGTTCTACATTATGCCGACCGCTCAGGATCACAAGCGTGCCTACGATGGTGACAAGGGTCCTAATACTGGTGGGATGGGTGCCTATGCGCCAGTCCCTCACTTGTCACAGAGTGTGGTTGACACAGCGGTTGACACTATTGTCAAGCCAGTCCTTGAGGGCATGATCCAGGAAGGTCGCCCGTATCTTGGTGTTCTTTATGCAGGGCTTATCTTGACAGCAGACGGGCCTAAGGTCATTGAGTTCAACGCTCGCTTTGGAGATCCTGAAACTCAGATTATCCTGCCCCGCCTGACTTCTGACTTTGCACAAAATATCACTGATATTCTCGATGGTAAGGAGCCGAGCATCACTTGGACCGACAAGGGCGTGACTCTGGGTGTGGTTGTCGCGTCAAATGGCTATCCGCTAGATTATGAAAAGGGCGTTGAGTTGCCAGCTAAAACCGATGGTGACATCATCACCTATTATGCAGGGGCTAAGTTTGCGGAAAGTAGCAGAGCACTGCTCTCAAATGGCGGCCGTGTCTATATGCTAGTCACCACAGCCAACACTGTCAAAGAAGCCCAAGATACCATCTACCAAGAACTATCCCAACAAAAAACAGAAGGCCTTTTCTACCGAACAGATATCGGAAGCAAGGCAAACAAATAAGGGTGTAAAAGCGACGAAGTCGCCAAATACGATAATGGTCGTTTGATTTGCGAGCATTAGCGAGCTAATATAGAGCAATCACCGCCGTTGTGAAAGAACGATTGGATTATAAGCCAATCGTTCAGGGAAATCGGAAGACCTTGGGCTTCCGATTTAGGCATGAGACACCTTTGGTGGTGGCTGCTGCCGTCCCTCACAACCTAAGGTGATTGTTGAAAGGAAAGAAAAATTATGACTAAACCAATAATTTCCATCATCATGGGCTCAAAATCCGACTGGGCAACCATGCAAAAAACTGCCGAAGTCCTAGACCGTTTCGGTGTAGCCTACGAAAAGAAGGTTGTCTCTGCCCACCGTACACCAGACCTCATGTTCAAACATGCTGAGGAAGCACGTAGTCGTGGCATCAAGGTTATCATCGCTGGTGCTGGTGGCGCAGCCCATTTGCCAGGTATGGTAGCTGCCAAAACAACCCTTCCAGTCATTGGTGTACCAGTCAAATCACGCGCGCTTAGTGGCGTGGACTCACTCTACTCTATCGTACAGATGCCGGGCGGAGTACCAGTCGCAACCATGGCTATTGGTGAAGCGGGTGCGACCAATGCGGCACTCTTTGCCCTCCGTCTCCTGTCAGTAGAGGATCAGGCTATTGCAATAGCGTTAGCAGATTTCGCAGAAGAGCAAGGAAAAATCGCAGAGGAGTCTACCAATGAGCTCATCTAAAACAATCGGAATTATCGGTGGCGGTCAGCTGGGTCAGATGATGGCCATTTCTGCTATCTACATGGGGCACAAGGTCATCGCGCTGGATCCTGCGGCGGATTGCCCTGCCTCTCGTGTGGCGGAAATCATCGTGGCTCCCTATAACGATGTGGGTGCCCTCCGTCAGCTGGCTGAGCGTTGCGATGTCCTCACCTATGAGTTTGAAAATGTCGATGCTGACGGTTTGGACGCTGTTATCAAAGACGGTCAGCTTCCACAAGGTACAGACCTGCTTCGTATTTCGCAAAATCGTATTTTTGAAAAGGACTTTCTTTCAAATAAGGCTCAAGTCACTGTGGCACCCTACAAGGTTGTGACTTCAAGCCAAGATTTGGCGGAGATTGACCTATCGAAAAACTATGTCCTAAAGACTGCGACTGGTGGCTACGATGGACACGGACAAAAGGTTATTCGTTCAGAAGCAGACTTGGAAGAAGCTCATGCGCTAGCCGATTCAGCAGATTGCGTTTTAGAAGAATTCGTCAATTTCGACCTTGAGATTTCTGTCATCGTGTCAGGAAATGGCAAGGATGTGACGGTTTTCCCAGTTCAGGAAAATATCCACCGCAACAACATCTTATCTAAGACCATTGTCCCAGCTCGCATTTCAGAAAGTCTAGCTGAAAAAGCCAAAGCTATGGCAGTGAGAATCGCTGAGCAACTCAACTTGTCTGGAACTCTCTGCGTGGAAATGTTTGCGACGGCTGATGATATTATCGTCAACGAGATTGCGCCACGTCCACACAACTCAGGGCACTACTCAATCGAAGCCTGCGACTTCTCCCAGTTTGATACCCATATCTTAGGCGTTCTCGGAGCACCATTGCCAGTCATCAAACTCCATGCGCCTGCTGTGATGCTCAATGTTCTCGGCCAGCACGTCGAGGCTGCTGAAAAGTATGTCGCAGAAAATCCAAGCGCCCACCTCCACATGTATGGTAAAATAGAAGCGAAGCACAACCGCAAGATGGGACACGTGACTTTGTTTAGTGATACGCCGAATGAGGTGGAAGAGTTTGGGGAAGGGATTGATTTTTAGGAGAAATCTATGATTAAAATAATCGTAAATGCATTTGTTGAAAAGGATAAGAAGGGAGCAGTTGTCGAAGTTTTATATGCTAGTAGTAATCAAGAAAAAGTGAAAGCTAAGTATGAAGAACTAGTTGCTCGAAATCCAGAAAACTATCTAGCAATTTACGATTTACCACTTGATACAGATTTGAATACACTAGATCACTACCCATCTGTATGGATTGGGAAAGAGGAGGTTGAGTGATATTCGACAAAATAATGAGAAATGAATTTAAAATTTATTTTCAATAGGAGAATTTTATGGCACAAAAATTACTTATAGATTTTGAAGATACGTTGTCGACTATTGAGCTACCGTTAGGAAATAATGTTGTATTATTTGGTGAGAATGGGACTGGGAAAACTCGAGTATTAAAAACTATTAATTCAATTATTGAGTTGTCTAAGGCTAACTCTGATGTAAAATTGAGGAATATACTAAAAGATTTGAATATCAAAAATTTTAAAATCAATAATATTGGGTATGATGAAATATTTCAGGTCAAAGATGAAATAATCAATAAAGAAAATGAAAACTTTATTGATTATTTTAAATCGTATAAAGATATTTTTGAATCATATGTTGAATTAAAATTAGAGTTTATTTCTTCTGGGCTTGTTTTAGATAATTTTTCTAATTCTGATATCCGTAATACTAGGACAGCACTTGATTATTTTGTGAATAGTGATTTTCCTTATAATTTTCGTCCAAATTTAATTAGAAAATGGATTCGGGATGTGAGTAGGGTATCTATTAGTGAATTAAAAGATGATTCTCTAATTATGGCTACTAGAGTAGGTGTTGATCTTAAAGAATATGAGAGAATAATTTTTCAAATTATTAATAACTATTTTCATAATTTCGATGATCTTGAGTACTATAGAAAACCAAGACTTCTTAAAGATCAAAAAAGAAGATTGAGGAATGAGCTAGCAAGCTGGTCTTCAATGGTAATTTCAACAAATGAGAAAGATTTTGAAATATTTTTTACAGAAATTAGAAAACAAAGCCATGATCTACAAGCAGAAATTTTTGGTGCAGTTTGGGAAAGTAGTGGCCAGCAGTTAGAAATTGTTAATAAGATTAATAAGTTACAATCCAATGTTGAGCAATTTAACAGTGTCATAAAAAGGTATTTTGATTTAAAAATTGAATTAGATAAAAAGGGGAATTTCATTTTTATAAATCGGATAATGAACTTGATATTTCAAAGTTCTCATCTGGTGAACGTAATGTAATATTTTTATTTTTAAAACTAATTTTTACAGATACTGATATTTATTTAATAGATGAGCCGGAAGTTTCTTTATCTTTGTCATTTCAGAAGCGAATAATCGGAGATATATTTGATGTTGTTGGTGATAAAAAAGTTATAATAGCTACTCATGCGCCATATATATATAAAGATTTTAAAGCGTATAGTGAAGAAAACAAGGTAGTGAAGATAGAAAGATAATGTTAGAGGAAGAATTAGAAGAAGTATTAGAGATATACGATGAGATTGGAGCTGAGATAAGTTATAGGCCAGTTTGTTTAGTAGAAGGAAATAATAAATTTTTTTATCAACAAATTGAAGAGCTATACTCTTATGATGTACAAGATGGAGGAAATTGTATTGATATTATAAAAAAACTTGAAGAAGCGGGCACTAAAAACACGATTGGTATTATAGATGGTGATTATAGATTAGGGGAAAATGAGTTTAAGAATATAGTGAAAATAGATTATTATTCTATTGAGAATATTGCATTAGAACGAATTCCAGATTTTAAGATAATAGTCAAAGAATTACAAAATAAAAGTGACGACCCCAAAATTGGTATAGAAAATTTACGTAGTCATGATTTGAAGGTAAAGTATTTTCCAAAAGAAAGAGATAATCTAGAATTTTCTATTATACTATGTAGACAATATAATAGTCCAGATAGAATTGAGTATGTTGAAGATAAAATTCAAGAATTAGATTCTTTAATAAAATATAAGAATTTAAAAGTGGTCGTTGATAGTACTAGCAAATATTTAAAGATGAAACTAAAAATTAAAATAGCATATATTACTGATCTACATAAATATTTTGAGAATAGATCACTTAAGTATATTCTAGATAGTAAAGAGTTTCAAAATTTTATTTCTATTGATAACTCGATAAATAAACAAAAACGGGAGAAGAGGGGCAGTTCAAGTATTTGAATTCGGACTAAAAGCGTCCCTCCTCCTGTAAGATCTATTATAATAGAAAGTAACAAGGGTCTGTATCCTCTTAACTGAATACGGGCTACGGACTTCCTAATTGTAAACAAAGAAAGGGAATGGGCATCTAGTTTGCAGAACTGAATCCGGGCGGAAAGCTCGGAATTTAGATAAACCTCCTAGGACGTAAGCGTCCGTCGTTGGTTTCCTAAAATTCAGTCGCTTTCTAGTCGCCCTTGGTATCTTAATCATGATCAACCGTTACTCTCGCCCTGAGATGGCGAACATTTGGAGTGAAGAAAATAAATACCGTGCTTGGCTTGAGGTGGAAATCTTGGCTGATGAGGCATGGGCTGAGTTGGGAGAAATCCCTAAGGAAGATGTGGCTTTGATTCGCGAGAAGGCGGATTTTGACATCGACCGTATTTTGGAGATTGAGCAGGAGACGCGTCACGATGTGGTGGCTTTCACACGTGCGGTTTCTGAGACGCTTGGTGAGGAGCGCAAGTGGGTTCACTATGGGTTGACTTCTACCGACGTGGTGGATACAGCCTACGGTTACCTCTACAAGCAGGCCAACGACATCATCCGTCGTGACCTTGAAAACTTCACCAACATCATCGCTGATAAGGCTAAGGAGCACAAGTTCACCATCATGATGGGGCGTACCCACGGTGTGCACGCTGAGCCGACAACTTTTGGTCTTAAATTGGCGACTTGGTACAGTGAAATGAAGCGTAATATCGAGCGTTTCGAGCATGCAGCTGCTGGTGTGGAAGCTGGTAAGATTTCGGGTGCGGTTGGTAACTTTGCCAACATCCCACCATTTGTAGAGCAATACGTCTGTGACAAACTGGGTATCCGTGCTCAAGAAATCTCTACACAGGTGCTTCCTCGTGACCTTCACGCTGAGTATTTTGCAGTTCTTGCTAGCATCGCGACTTCAATCGAACGTATGGCGACTGAGATTCGTGGTTTGCAAAAGTCTGAGCAACGCGAAGTAGAGGAATTCTTTGCCAAAGGACAAAAAGGTTCATCTGCGATGCCTCACAAACGCAACCCTATCGGTTCTGAAAACATGACAGGTCTGGCACGTGTTATTCGTGGTCACATGGTGACGGCTTATGAAAATGTTGCTCTCTGGCACGAACGTGATATCTCGCACTCATCAGCTGAGCGCATTATCACACCAGATACAACCATTTTGATTGACTACATGCTCAATCGTTTCGGAAATATCGTCAAGAATTTGACAGTCTTCCCAGAAAACATGATCCGCAACATGAACTCTACGTTTGGTCTTATCTTTAGCCAACGTGCTATGTTGACTTTGATTGAAAAAGGCATGACGCGTGAGCAAGCCTATGACTTGGTGCAACCAAAAACAGCCTACTCTTGGGACAATCAAGTGGACTTCAAACCACTTCTTGAAGCAGATCCAGAAGTGACTTCGCGCCTGACTCAAGAGGAAATCGATGAAATCTTCAACCCTGCATACTACACTAAACGAGTGGATGATATCTTTGAACGTATCGGACTCGGTGACTAATCATAACAATAAAAAGCGAGATTCAATCTCGCTTTTTTGTATGCTTATCGAAGGGGTTTAATCTTCTTTTCTCTTAGTGAGTCCGTAGGCTGCTAGTGTGGCCATGAGTCCTGCTGCGACCAAGCCTGCAGAGTCTTGACTTCCTGTTGCAGGGAGTTGTTTTTCATCTGCTTTGCTAGTAGTTGTTTCAGCTTGCTCAGCTTTCTCAACGGCAGTTCCGACTTCGACAACCTGAGCTACCGCTTCCTGCGATACCGCACTATTGACAAGGGTTCTTTCTTCTTTTCCATCAGCAGTAGTGCTCACAGAGTAGAAGGCAGTACGGTAGCCGTTAGCTCCTTTAGTAACAACTTGTGTTTGTCCTTTTGGTAATTGAGGATTTTCACGTGTCACAGTAGTGAATGGAATTTCTTCCTCTTGAATGTCCAGTCTCGGTTTTGTTTCTGCGGCTGGAGCAAGACCGTGTTCGTCCCCTACATGGGTTACAAGGGTTCCGACTTCAATGATTTGTGTCACTGCTTCTTGCGTTACAAGGCTATCGACAAGAGTCTTCACTTCTTTGCCATCAGCACTAGTACTCACAGAGTAGTAATGACTGCGACGACCGTTAACACCTTTGGTAAGGATTTGAGTCTTCCCCTTGAGCAAGAGTGGATTTTCACGTGTTACGGTAGTGAACGGAATCTCTTCCTCTTGGATGTCCAGTCTTGGTTTCGCTTCGACAGCTGGAGCAAGGCCACTTTCATCCCCTTTGTGGGTAATAGGGGCACCGATTTCAACCACTTGGGTCACAGGTTTTTTGGTTATTTGGCTATCTAGAACCGTTTCTGTTTGTTTTCCATTTTCAGTAAGGACAGAGATGTAATGAGTGCGTTCGCCCTCTACACCTGGTGTGATGATCTTTTCCTGACCGGTTGGGAGGTTCGGATTTTCCTTCTTGATAACTTCAAATGGAATCTTTTCTGCTCTTGTGATGAGTTCCGGTTTGGTTTCAACGTTGGCAGCTAGTTCGTTTTCATCGAGGCTTCCTGAGTGAGTTGCTGCTGGTTTGAGGCCTAGGCGGGCTGCCTTGAGTTTGGTTACGAGAGCGTCTAACTCGGCTTGTTTGTTACGGTTAAGGTTGTAGTTGAGAGCTTCTTTAGCTGCATTTAGAGCATCCAAGCTTTCCTTACTGTATCCATCCAAGTTTGCAGGGATTTGAGCAAGTTCTTCACGGAGTGCGTTGTAGTTAGCGTGGAAGTAGTCTTTGTTATTGTCTGCAAAGGCAGTCATGAGTTCAAAGATTTCTTCTTCCTTGTACTCAGCACTTGGTTTGTCTGCCCAGATGGCAAGCATGCTTCCGACGGTTGGAAGGTCTACATCAGGATATTTGGTAGAAGCAAGCTGGTTAAATGGCACTTTGCCAGAGTTTTCAAGTGCCTTTGATAGTGGGTAGGCTTCGTCTGGTTTGTGATTACCTAGCACGTAGTACCAGTCTCCGTTTGTATTGAGGAGTTTATAGCCTTTGCTTGCAAGGTACTGAGGAGATGCAAGGTTGTAGCCCCACCATCCTTTAGACCAGTAAGAGATGATGACATCCTTGTCAAACTCAACATCATCCTTGTCCTCGTAGTAGAAACCATCGTTGAAGGCCATTGGTTGAAGGCCTCTTTCTTTGGCCATAGCAGCAAGGGTGTTAGAGTATTCAGCAAACTTGCCATAGAGCCCGTACCATTTGAGGTAGTACCAGCCTTGAGCGTTGGTAGCGTCATTAGCGTACTCGTCTGTACCGTAGTTGAAGATCTTAGTCTTGCCTGCAAAGAAGTCCATATACTTGCCGATAAGAGCTTTGACAAAGTTCATCGCTTCTTCGTTTTCGAGGTCCATGGTTGTTTTGGAGACCTTGTCGAAGTTGGCTTGAGGATTCTTGATTCCAAGTTTTTCCATAGCGACGAGCATGGCATCCATGTGCCCTGGGCTGTTAATCGCTGGGATGAGTCCGAGACCTTTTGATTTTGCGTACTCGATTAATTCAGTGATTTCTGCTTGACTAAGAGTGGTTCCGTTTGGATCATCGTAGTAAGCTTTTGTTCCTTCGATAATGGCCTTTTTGACATCGTCACTTGCATAGGTTTTACCGTTAGCAGTGATAGTCATGTCATCAAGTAGGAAGCGAAGTCCGTCATTTCCTAGGAGGAGATGAATGTCAGAATATCCAAGTTCGCTAGCTTTATCAATGATACGTTTGAGTTGCTCAGCTGAGAAGTACTTGCGTCCAGCGTCGATAGAGATTACCTTGTTCTTGGCAAGTTTTTCAACTTCGCGTTTCGCGTCTTCTTCTTTTTGAGCTTCTGGTGTGAAGGTTAGGTTGCTAACAGCTTCTTGAAGTTTTGCAATTGCTTGGTCAATGGTGTCTTGCTGGGCACGGCTGAGATTGCTGTCGAGTGAGCGAATGGCCTTTTCAGCTTCTTTGACAGCTGCGACACTTTCTGCAGTATAGCGGTTAAGGGCTGTTGGAACTTCTTTCAGAGCTTGCTCAGCAGACTCATAGTCAGCAGCAAAGTACTCAGCGTTAGCATTTGCGAAGCTACGCATGAGTTTGAAGAGGCGTGATGGTGAATAGCGTGCAGATGGGGTATCTGCCCAAGCAGCTACCATACCGCCGATAAATGGAATATCTGCCCCTTCAGATTTTGGCACCGAAGTGATTGGAGTGTTCTTGATACCATTGAGTCCTTGGTCCAGGTTGTACCAGCCTTGGCCATCTGCATTTCGTCCGAGAACGTAGTACCAAGCATCGTTGGTGTTTAGAATTTGGTGACCTTTTTCAACTAGAAGTTTAGAAGAAGCGACGTCGTATCCGCCCCATCCACCAGTCCACATAGAAACGATGATGTCTTTGTCAAAAGTTCCAAAGCTAGTGTCGCTATTATAGTAGATACCGTCATTGAAGGCCATTGGCTTGAGGCCGTGAGATTTGACGATGCGAGCAAGGTCATTGGCGTAGGCGATAAATTTGTCGTAACCCTTATCTGGGAAACCATCTTCTGGATACCACTTGTAGGCTTGAAGAACGCTCCAACCTTTGGCATCTGTAGCATCGTTGGCGTATTCATCTAGTCCGATGTTGAAGATATCAGATTTGCCAGCGAAGTATGCGGCATACTTGTCGATTAAAGCTTTGGTAAATTCAACAGCTTCTTTGTTATCAAGGTCAACGGTACGAGCAGATTCCTTACCAAAGTAGTTGAAATTCGGCTTTTGGATACCTAGTTCTTTCATGGCATGCAAAATAGCATCCATGTGGCCAGGGCTGTTTACAGTTGGGATGAGGCCAATACCTTTATCTTTGGCATAATTAATCAAGTCAGTCATCTGACTCTCTGTTAAGTGGTTGCCATTTGGATCCTTGTAGTAGGCATCAGTTCCGTTTTCGAGTGCACGTTTAACATCGTCACTTGCATAGGTTTTGCCATTGGCTTTGATGGTCATATCATCTAGCATGAAACGCATGCCATCATTTCCAACTAATAGATGGAGGTCAGTATAGCCGTAGTGTTTAGCCTTGTCGATGATTTCCTTGAGTTGATCTGGAGAAAAGTACTTGCGTCCAGCGTCGATTGAGATCATTTTTCTTTTGGCCAGTTTTTCATTTACCTGACTTGCTCGTTCAGTGCTCGGAGCAACTGCAGCAGGCGTTGCTGGTTCATTTTTCTTTTCTTCGTCAATTTTAACTGGTTCTGATTGTTCTTTTGAAACAGGAGTAACTTTTTCAGCGACTGGAGTCTCGTCAGCTTTCTCTGCAACTACTGGGGATTCAGTTTTTTCGACTGTTGGAGCGAGTGTAGCTGAAGCATCCTTCTCCTCCTTGTTTTTTGCTTCACCCCTTTCTTCAAGCTTGCTTTCAACCGATGTCTCAGCATCCTGTGGCTGTCCCTGAGCAGTTTGAGCTGTGCTTGGATTTTCTGGTGTTGGAGTGACGCTGTCGGCAGACGCGACTTGGGTACCAAAGGCAAATCCTATGAGTACAGAAGCTGCCCCAATCGCGTACTTACGAATGGAGAAGCGCTGTTTCTTTTCTAGTTTCATGATAAAACCTCCCTATTATTATATTGTATGATAACGTTTTCACAAAACTGTTTTTATTTTATTATCTAAGATATAAAAAGTCAAGCGGCTTTATGAAAGAACTATAATAAATGGAGAAAATCATAAGATTAGGAAGCTGTTTTTTGATTCGTTTGTTTTTGTGGAAAACCAGTAGTTTCTATTTAACTTGTTTTTAGTAAAAGCGCTACTAATTAAAGATTCACCCTTTCTCGCCTGTTCATTGCAAATCAAGCGTGCTATAATGAAATAGAAAAAGCCGAGCTAGGCTCAGGCTTTTTCTTAATGACCTCGGTTACAT
Source organism: Streptococcus sp. M143 (assembly GCF_000162495.1). Taxonomy (NCBI): domain Bacteria; kingdom Bacillati; phylum Bacillota; class Bacilli; order Lactobacillales; family Streptococcaceae; genus Streptococcus; species Streptococcus sp. M143. Next base: position 42,780 of record NZ_GG730092.1, read on the forward strand.
GAGATGAATTTGATTTTGTAGTAGTCTGCTCGCTTATAAGTTTCGCTATAGGCAAGGACTTGGCCAGTGGCCTCAAGTTTTGTAGTCTTGGTTTGGAAGACAGTTGGGAATTGTGTATCGATTCCAAGTACAGAAGCAGCGTGCTCTGGTGTTGGAAAGGCAATCTCGTTGATTTCCTCAAAATGCTCATCAGTCATGTGAATGCGGTAATCCAGCTTGAAACGTTTATAGATAGAACTATAATAGTCAAGATTTGGATAGTTGGCATTGATGTATTGCTCAGGAATATAAGAAGTGTGGTAGATATAGGTCACATCGTTTGTTTGACGTGTCCGTTCAATCTTGTAGTAGAACTGGTCTCCACGCAAACCAAGTTTTTCCAAATATTCAAGCTTATTTCCACGTTCGATAGAAAGGACAGTTACCTTATCGTCTTTTGTTTCAAAAATTTCTACGTCTGAAAACTCAACGAGTTTGTGCTTACGAGCGCGTGAAACAAAAGTTCCTTTTCCTTGCTGGCGGACAATATAGCCATCTTTGGCAAGGTCGTTCAAAGCACGAACAACTGTGATAGAACTGACATCATACATGGCGATCAACTCTGCTTCAGTATAAAACTTGTCTCCACTCGCAAATTGACCTGAAATGATTTTATTCTTGAGTTCGTCTTTAATATATTGGTATTTTGGAATAGCCATAATTGCACCTCAATTTTTTTCTTTCTCCTTCTTTGATTTTACCACAAACACAAAGAAAATAGTAGCATTTAGATGAAAAAATAACATAATACATTAAAAATATTATTTTGCACATATATAAAAGTGTCATCTAAACAGAGGTCGTGCAAAAGCCCTCATCTTATGCCATTTTTTAGATAATTTTGGTAAAAAAGAAGTAAAAAAATAGAAAAATTTTAAATAATTTTCTAAAACCTATTGACAAATGCACGAGATTTGATTATAGTTAATATTATAACAAATGAAAGCGCAAACTTAATTTGTCAGAGGTAATAACATGACAAGATTTAAAATTGAGGACGATTTCTATTTAAACGAAAAACCGTTCAAGATTTTGTCCGGCGCCATTCATTATTTTAGGATTCCAGAAGAGGATTGGTATCATTCTCTCTACAACTTAAAGGCGCTTGGCTTTAATACAGTTGAGACCTATGTGGCTTGGAATTTACACGAACCTGTTGAAGGGGAGTTTGATTTTGAAGGTGCCAGAAATTTGGAGAGATTTCTTCAAATTGCACAAGATTTGGGACTTTATGCTATTGTGCGTCCGTCTCCATTTATCTGTGCAGAGTGGGAGTTCGGTGGCTTACCAGCTTGGCTCTTGACCAAGCCCATGCGAATCCGCTCGTCCGACCCGGCCTACATTGAGGCAGTTGCTCGCTATTATGACCAATTATTGCCAAGGCTTGTGCCTCGCTTGTTGGAAAATGGCGGAAACATTCTCATGATGCAAGTTGAAAACGAGTATGGCTCTTATGGAGAAGATAAGTCTTATCTGAGAGCGATTCGGAAATTGATGGAAGATCGAGGGATTGATTGCCCACTCTTTACTTCAGACGGTCCTTGGAGAGCGACTCTGAAAGCCGGAACATTGATCGAAGATGATCTCTTTGTGACAGGGAATTTTGGTTCTAAGGCTCCTTACAACTTTTCACAGATGCAGGAATTCTTTGATGAGCATGGTAAGAAATGGCCCCTCATGTGCATGGAATTCTGGGATGGCTGGTTCAACCGTTGGAAAGAACCTATCATCACGCGTGATCCAAAAGAGTTGGCAGAAGCTGTTCGAGAGGTGTTAGAGCAAGGATCCATCAACCTTTATATGTTCCATGGCGGAACAAACTTTGGTTTCATGAATGGCTGCTCGGCTAGAGGAACTTTAGACCTGCCACAAGTTACGTCTTATGATTACGATGCCCTTCTTGATGAAGAAGGAAATCCAACTGCTAAATACCTAGCAGTTAAGAAGATGATGGCAACACACTTCCCGGAGTATCCACAGTTGGAACCGCTTTACAAGGAAAGCATGGAAATGGAATCCATTCCACTAGTCGAAAAAGTTTCCTTGTTTGAAACCCTGGATAGTCTGGCAAGTCCAACTGAAAGCCTCTATCCAAAAGCGATGGAAGAACTTGGTCAAAGTTATGGTTACCTTCTTTATCGTACCGAAGCAAGTTGGGATGCAGAAGAGGAACGTCTCCGTATTATCGATGGACGTGACCGAGCTCAACTCTATGTAGATGGTCAATGGATCGCCACTCAATACCAGACAGAAATTGGTCAAGATATCTACTGTCAGGGCAACAGAGAAGGCTTTTCAGAGATTGACATCTTGGTCGAAAATATGGGGCGTGTCAACTACGGACATAAGTTCTTGGCAGATACGCAACGTAAAGGAATTCGGACAGGTGTCTGCAAGGATCTACATTTCATGTTAAATTGGAAACAATATCCACTTCCATTGGATAATCCTGAGAAAATTGATTTTTCAAAAGGATGGACAGAAGGACAACCAGCCTTTTACGCTTTCGACTTCACCGTTGAAGAGCCTAAGGATACCTACTTAGATTTATCTGAGTTTGGTAAGGGAGTTGCCTTTGTCAACGGGCGTCACCTAGGACGTTTCTGGAATGTCGGCCCGACCCTCTCACTTTATATCCCTCATAGCTATCTCAAGGAAGGTGATAACCGCATCGTCATCTTTGAAACTGAGGGCGAATATAAAGAAGAGATTCATTTAACTCGTAAACCTACACTAAAACACATAAAGGGGGAAAACTTATGACAATTGTAGGATGCCGTATCGATGGACGTTTGATCCACGGTCAAGTAGCCAATCTTTGGGCAGGGAAACTAAACGTTTCGCGCATTATGGTTGTAGACGATGAAGTCGTTAACAACGATATTGAAAAGAGTGGCTTGAAACTTGCTACACCACCAGGTGTAAAACTTAGTATCTTGCCGGTTGAGAAAGCAGCAGCGAATATCCTTGCTGGTAAATACGATAGCCAACGTCTCTTTATCGTTGCACGTAAACCAGACCGTTTCCTTGGTTTGGTTGAAGCAGGTGTTCCGCTTGAAACACTCAATGTCGGCAATATGTCTCAAACACCAGAAACTCGCTCTATCACACGTTCTATCAATGTGGTAGATAAGGATGTGGAAGATTTCCACAAACTAGCAGAAAAAGGTGTGAAACTCACTGCTCAAATGGTTCCAAATGATCCAGTTTCAGACTTTTTGAGCTTATTAAAATAGGAAAAAATTTTTAGGAGGTCATTGTTATGATACAATGGTGGCAAATTTTACTTCTCACTTTGTACTCAGCTTATCAAATCTGTGATGAGTTGACAATCGTTTCATCTGCAGGTTCCCCTGTATTCGCTGGTTTCATTACCGGTTTGATCATGGGAGATGTGACAACTGGTTTGTTTATCGGTGGTAGCTTGCAGTTGTTCGTTCTCGGGGTTGGTACCTTCGGTGGTGCTTCTCGTATCGACGCAACTTCTGGTGCGGTTCTTGCAACAGCATTCTCTATCTCCCAAGGTATTGATACAGATCTTGCGATCACAACAATCGCTGTACCAGTAGCAGCACTTTTGACATACTTCGACGTTCTTGGACGTATGACAACTACTTTCTTTGCACACCGTATTGATGCTGCGATCGAACGCTTTGACTACAAGGGAATCGAACGTAACTATCTTCTTGGTGCAGTTCCTTGGGCTCTTTCTCGTGCCCTTCCAGTATTCTTCGCCCTTGCTTTCGGTGGAGAATTCGTACAAGGTGTTGTAAACCTTGTTAAAGAATACCAATGGGTTGCAGACGGTTTGACTCTTGCAGGTCGTATGCTTCCAGGTCTTGGATTCGCTATCTTGCTTCGTTACCTTCCAGTTAAACGTAACCTTCACTACCTTGCTATGGGATTCGGTTTGACAGCTATGTTGACTGTTCTTTACTCAAACGTAACAAGTCTTGGTGGAGCAGTTGCTGGAATCATTGGCACTCTTCCTGCTGAAGTTGCTGAAAAAATTGGCTTTGTTAACAACTTCAAAGGATTGTCTATGATCGGTATCTCTATCGTGGGTATCTTCCTTGCAGTTGTTCACTTCAAGAACAGCCAAAAAGTTGCTGTAGCAGCACCTTCTACACCATCAGAAAGTGGGGAAATCGAAGATGACGAATTCTAATTACAAACTAACAAAAGAAGATTTTAATCAAATCAACAAACGTAGCTTGTTTACTTTCCAATTAGGTTGGAACTACGAACGTATGCAAGCTTCTGGTTACCTTTACATGATCTTGCCACAATTACGTAAAATGTATGGGGATGGAACTCCTGAATTGAAAGAAATGATGAAAGTTCATACTCAATTCTTCAATACTTCACCATTCTTCCACACTATTATCGCTGGTTTTGACCTTGCCATGGAAGAAAAAGATGGTGTGGGTTCAAAAGATGCCGTTAACGGTATCAAGACAGGTTTGATGGGACCATTCGCTCCTCTTGGAGATACTATCTTTGGTTCACTTGTGCCTGCTATCATGGGATCTATCGCAGCAACTATGGCGATCGCTGGCCAACCATGGGGTATCTTCCTTTGGATCGCAGTTGCAGTTGCTTATGACATCTTCCGTTGGAAACAATTGGAATTTGCCTACAAAGAAGGGGTTAACCTTATCAACAACATGCAAAGTACTTTGACAGCTTTGATTGATGCTGCATCTGTACTTGGTGTCTTCATGATGGGTGCTCTTGTAGCAACAATGATCAACTTTGAGATTTCTTACAAATTGCCAATCGGTGAAAAGATGATTGACTTCCAAGACATCTTGAACTCAATCTTCCCACGCTTGCTTCCAGCAATCTTTACTGCCTTTATCTTCTGGTTGCTTGGTAAGAAAGGTATGAACTCTACTAAAGCGATCGGTATCATTATCGTTCTTGCAGTAAGTCTTTCATTCATCGGTAAATTCTTGCTTGGAATGGGCGCATAATTTATGAGTAAATCATTAATTTTGGTGAGTCATGGTCGTTTCTGTGAAGAACTTAAAGGTAGCACAGAAATGATCATGGGTCCACAGGACAACATTCATGCAGTGGCTCTTCTTCCAGAAGATGGTCCAGAAGAATTTACTGCAAAATTTGAAGCTGCTATCGAAGGATTGGATGATTTCCTAGTCTTTGCGGACCTTCTCGGTGGTACACCATGTAACGTGGTAAGCCGTTTGATCATGGAAGGTCGCGACATTGAACTCTACGCAGGGATGAATCTTCCAATGGTGATTGAATTTATCAATGCCAGCCTTACAGGTGCAGATGCGGATTATAAGAGCCGTGCTGCAGAAAGCATCGTAAAAGTCAACGACCTGTTAGCGGGCTTCGATGATGACGAAGATGAATAATACTCTTCGAAAATCAAATTCAAACTACGTCAGCGTCGCCTTGCCGTACTCAAGTACAGCCTGCGGCTAGCTTCCTAGTTTGCTCTTTGATTTTCATTGAGTATAAGATGTAACTTAGAGCATCTTATATAGAATATACATGGGAATGGGAGTCACTCCCGTTCCCATATTTTCAATAGGAATGAAATAATAATAGATTAGAGGAACTCTATGCTAAATTACACAAAAGAAGAATTACTTGAACTGGGTGCAGAAATCACGACTCGTGAGATCTACCAACAGCCTGATGTATGGAAAGAAGCTTTTGAAGCCTATCAAGCAAAACGTGAAGAAATTGCAGCCTTCCTACAAGGGATTGCGGATAAACATGACTATATCAAGGTCATCTTGACGGGTGCTGGTACTTCTGCTTATGTGGGAGATACCTTGGTGCCTTACTTTAAGGAAGTCTATGACGAACGCAAATGGAATTTCAATGCTATTGCGACAACTGATATTGTTGCCAATCCAGAAACTTATTTGAAAAAAGATGTGGCGACTGTCCTTGTTTCCTTTGCTCGTAGTGGGAATTCACCTGAAAGTGTGGCGACGGTTGATTTGGCTAAGGCCTTGGTGGATGACCTCTATCAAGTGACCATTACATGTGCTGCAGATGGTAAATTGGCTCTTCAAGCTCATGGAGATGACCGCAATCTCTTGCTTTTGCAACCAGCTGCTTCTAATGACGCTGGATTTGCCATGACTTCTAGCTTTACATCTATGCTGCTAACAGCTCTCTTGGTCTTTGATCCTACAGAATTTGCTGTGAAAGCTCAACGTTTTGAAGTTGTGTCTAGACTTGTCCGCAAAGTTCTAGACAATGCAAAAGATGTCAAAGAGTTGGTTGACCTCGACTTTAACCGTGTTATCTACCTAGGCGCTGGTCCTTTCTTTGGACTTGCTCATGAAGCTCAGTTGAAGATTTTGGAATTAACAGCTGGTCAAGTGGCGACCATGTATGAAAGCCCAGTTGGCTTCCGTCACGGTCCAAAATCATTGATCAACGAAGATACAGTTGTTTTGGTATTTGGCACAACGACAGACTACACTCGCAAGTACGACTTGGACTTGGTTCGTGAAGTGGCTGGTGATCACATTGCTCGTCGTGTTGTGCTTTTGAGTGATCAAGCCTTTGGTCTTGAAAATGTCAAAGAAGTAGCCCTTGGCTGTGGCGGTGTTTTGAACGATATTTACCGTGTCTTCCCTTACATCGTTTATGCTCAACTCTTTGCCCTATTGACTTCACTCAAGGTAGAAAATAAACCAGATACACCGTCTCCTACAGGTACAGTAAACCGTGTGGTACAAGGTGTGATCATTCATGACTATCAAAAATAAGGAAGTATCTATGAGTAAATTACAATTAAGTCCCAATAAAGTAGCTTGCTTGCAAAAACTCTCTGACGAGAACGGCATTATCTCAGCTCTTGCCTTTGACCAACGTGGTGCTTTGAAACGCCTCATGGCTCAATACCAAGCAGAAGAGCCAACAGTGGCTCAAATGGAAGAACTCAAAGTATTGGTAGCAGATGAATTGACTAAATACGCATCCTCTATGCTTCTTGACCCAGAGTATGGTCTTCCAGCTACAAAAGCGCTTGATGCCAATGCTGGTCTTCTCCTTGCTTATGAGAAAACGGGTTATGACACAACTAGCACTAAACGCTTGCCTGACTGCTTGGATGTTTGGTCTGCCAAACGTATCAAAGAACAAGGTGCAGATGCTGTCAAGTTCTTGCTTTACTATGACGTAGACAGCTCTGATGAACTCAACCAACAAAAACAAGCCTATATCGAACGCATCGGTTCAGAGTGTGTGGCAGAAGACATTCCTTTCTTCCTTGAAATTCTTGCCTATGATGAAAAAATCTCTGACGCAGGTTCTGCAGAATACGCAAAAGTAAAACCACACAAGGTTATCGGTGCCATGAAGGTCTTCTCAGACCCACGTTTCAACATCGATGTCTTGAAAGTGGAAGTTCCAGTCAACGTCAAATACGTTGAAGGCTTTGGCGATGGTGAAATCGTCCATACTCGCGAAGAAGCTGCAGCCTTCTTCAAAGCACAAGATGAAGCAACTAACTTGCCATACATCTACTTGAGTGCGGGAGTATCAGCCAAACTCTTCCAAGATACTCTTGTATTTGCCCACGAATCAGGCGCAAACTTCAATGGTGTTCTTTGTGGCCGTGCTACATGGGCTGGATCAGTTGAAGCTTACATCAAAGATGGTGAAGCAGCAGCTCGTGAATGGCTACGTACAACTGGATTTGAGAACATTGACGAACTCAACAAGGTTCTTCAAACAACAGCGACTTCATGGACTGAACGTGTAGAAGCATAAAACAAGAATAGAAGAATCCCCTTTTGTTAAGAAAATACTTAAGGTTTTCTGACAAAGGATTCTGAAAATAGAAACTACAACCATAGATGGTGAGACACTCTCTATGGTTTGTTTACTTAAGAGAAATGAATCAAAGGAGAGAAGAATGAAAGCATACACAGAGCGTGTATTTGGAAATCATGAGGGCAAGGATGTCTTGGCCTATCGCTTTGAGACTGATGGTGGTTACCAGCTTGAAGTTATGACTTATGGTGCAACCATCTTGCGCTATGTCACACCTGACAAGGCTGGAAATTTTGCCAATGTTATCTTGGGATTTGATGATTTTGATAGCTATGTAGGCAATAGTCCCAAGCATGGAGCAAGTGTAGGTCCTGTAGCGGGCCGTATTGCAGGTGCGACATTTGAGCTCAATGGCAAGACCTATGACCTTGAAGTCAACAATGCTAGCAACTGTAACCACAGTGGTTCAACAGGTTGGGATTCGAGCTTGTTTGAATTGGTCGAGGTGAGCGACCATGGCTTGACCCTCTACACAGAGCGTACAGACGGGACAGGAGGGTTCCCTGGTAACCTCAAGATCTGGATCAGCTATCACTTGGAAGAAACTGGTGCCTACGAAGTCAGCTATAAGGTGACGACAGATCAGGATACGCTTGTCAATCCAACCAACCACAGCTATTTTAACTTGTCTGGTGATTTCACGCAGACGGTTGACCGTCATGTATTCCAACTAAACACAGAGGGCATTTACCCAATCGCTCCCGACGGTGTCCCAGCTAAGACTCCAGACGCTACTCGTGATGTGGTTAAACATATCTACAATGGTGCTTTGTTGAAGGACATCTTTGCAGAGGAAGATGAGCAAATCCAGTTGGTATCTGGTTTGGATCACCCATTTGCTCTTCCCGCCGGTCATGACAATGCTGGTTTCCTTTATGACCAAAACTCAGGTCGCTTCCTACTTTTCAAGACAGAGGCCCCTTGCTTTGTGGTCTACACAGCAAACTTTGTGGATGAGAGTGTGCTCATCGGAGGCCAACCAATGGTACAGCACAATGGGATTGCCCTTGAAGCGCAAGCTTTACCAGATGCCATTCACAGTGACCTCAAAGACCAGGTCATTCTCAAAGCAGGGGAAACTTTCACTAGCAAAACTCGCTACGAGCTTGTTGTAAAATAAAAAGAAGAGCTGGTTTCCAGCTCTTTTGAGTTGTCTTCGTTGACATTTTATCTCAATAGTGTATAATTGATGTAATTAACAAAGTTACAACAAACAAAAGGAGACACCCTATGACTTATGCATACCAAAGCCACATTTACCTAGCAGAGGCGGTTTTAAATGTCAAGGATTTGACGAGTCAAACGGCTTTTTATCACCAGATTATTGGCTTGGAGATTTTATCTCAAACGGAGACAGAAGTGATTTTGGGACTTGGTCGAAAAGCCTTGGTCCACTTGATTCAGGCAGAAAAGGCCGGGGAAGTAAGGGAGCATTATGGGCTCTACCATCTGGCGATTTTGTTGCCAACACGAAAAGCTTTGGCAGATGTCTTGAAACACCTAAGTGACTTGCGGACTCCTCTGGTCGGGGGAGCAGATCATGGATACAGCGAGGCTATTTATCTAGAGGATTTGGAAGGAAATGGCATTGAACTCTACCGTGATAAGCCAGTTTCTTCATGGGATATTCGAGAAGACGGCCGTATTATTGGTGTGACCGAAGCCCTTGCGGCACAGGACATCTATGAGTTAGGAGAAAAGGTAGATCCCTTTATCCTAGCTGAAGGGACGAGAATGGGGCATATCCATCTATCGGTGAAGGATAGTCGTGCGGCGAGCCAGTTTTATCAAAAGGTGTTAGGACTAGAAGATAAATTTAACATTCCTAGTGCTAGTTGGATAGCGGCTGGTCAGTACCATCACCACCTGGCTCTCAACGAATGGGCTGGGAAAGGGCTAGCTCCGCGTGAGCAAGGCTTGCCAGGTTTGGCTTACTATGTCCTTGAAGTCGAAAGCAAGGAAGAACTCCTAGTCATCGTTAAGCAAGCACAAGAGCTAGAAGCACCGATTAAATGGCTACATTTGAGTGAAGTGGATCTTCTAGACCCAGACGGGATTGTGACCCGCATTCGCTTGGAACGATGAGACGAGGAAAACATATCATAGACATAGAAAAAGCGAACAGGCTCGCATACTGTTTTTAGAATGCGGACTTGTTCGCTTTTGTATGAAATGATAAAGAGTGAAGCCATTATATCCAAACTGTAAAGGTAATCACCTGCTTTTTGTAGCTGACAAAGATCTTGCCTCTAAACAAGCTGACGAGATGCTGAGCCATGGAGAGACCAATTCCATGTCCAGATATGGTTTGGTTGTTGTGAGAGGTCTCCGCACGATAAAAACGATCAAAGAAACGTTTAATATTAGCTGCTTGCCCATCCTTGTAATCGTTAGACACAGTGATACAGGTGCGTTTGCGTAGGAGATAATTTTTTCGTTGAAGCGTCAAGCGAATCGTTCCAGCGGGATCGCAATATTTGCGGGCATTGTCAAGAAGAATGCTAAGAAGCTCATAAAATTCCTCTTGGGCTACTTTTTCCATAACGTCTGCTTCAATCAGACTTTCAAATTTTTGATCCTCTTTGGTAAAGAGAGGAGCAAAGTCTGAGGCGACCTTTTCAGCGATGACGGAGATATTTTGAGGGGCTAGTTTGATATCCTCTTGTTCCTCGAGTCGGGCAAGTCGGATCAGTCTTCCAATCAGATGGTTGAGACGCTCGGTCTGTTCCTTGGTGCTGACGCTCCACTCAGTTTCTCCTTCCATCAACTCCTGCAGCTCGGTATTGGCCGAGATGATAGCCAGCGGTGTTTTGAGTTCATGCCCTGCATTGGTGATAAACATCCGTTGTTTTTCATAGTTTTTGACGAAGGGACGGATAACAATCCCAGAAATCAAGGTGAAGAGCAGAGCAAGGAGAAATAGGCTAGCCAGTGATAACCAGATAGAGACTTGAAAGAGGGTGTCCCGTTCGCGAATGTAGTTGGTCGCTTCAAAGAAGACTAGGAGCTTGCCCGAAGCTGTCTGACTAATCTGGTAGGTGAAGTAGCGCCCGTTGCGAGTAATCGTGCCATGGGTTTCCTTTTTTTTGAGGATTTTTTGGATAAAGTCTCTAACGTCTGCTTCGGTCAGTGATTGGACATTGCCTAGAGAAATCGCGTAGTCATCTCCCTTTTCTCTGACAGAGAAGTACTGAAAATTGTAAATAATCCCTTCTTGGATGTTCTTTTTGGTGAAACTTTCCTTGATTTCGTCTGTGATTGGGAGTTCGCCTTCATTTTTAGACAAGATGGATAGGACGGTTTGGATATTATCCTCTGTCTGAGTATAGACGATGCTATTCATCAAGACCAGAAAGAATGCAAGAATTAGAGCGATAGCAGCAGTGGCTGTAACAATGAACTTGATACGTAGTTTTCGAAACATCTAGTCTCCTCCTATCAGTTGGAAAGGCCCTTCTGCAGATCCTAAGATTTGCAGATTGGACTGAACACTTTGAAGCTTTTGACGTAGGTAGGAAATATAGAGAAAAACGAGATCGTGATCACTTTCTTCCAACTCATCTGGCCAGATTTGCTCTAGTAGTTGTTGACAACTGAGGGCTTGGTTAGCATGCTGGATGAGGAGGGTCAAGAGTTGGGTTTCCTTCTTTCCCAAGCGAATGCTGTTTGCAGCCACTAGTTCTTGCTCATCAATATCTAAGCAGGTGTTACCTAATTGGACCGTATCTGGGGTATAGTCCTCCAGACGGCGGGCAGTAGAACGAAGTCTGGCCAATAGTTCTTTGAGAGAGAAGGGTTTGGTCAAGTAGTCGTCAGCACCTGCATCGAGTCCGGTTACACGGTCATCTACTTCCGCCATAGCTGTCAGCATGATAACGTGGGTCGTATTGCCCAACTGGCGAATTTCTTTGAGGGCTTCTATTCCTGTCTTAATCGGCATCATGATGTCAAAAATCATGAGGTGATAGTGGTTAGTTGTAGCCTTTTTGACAGCATCTTGTCCGTTAAAAACCGAGTCAACGGTATAGCCTTCGCGTTCTAAGGCTACGGTAATGACGCGGTTTAGTTGGGTTTCATCTTCGGCAAGTAGGATTTTCATAGGTTCTCCTTAGTCTTGGTCAGATCGCTGAATCAAATCACGGATGGTCTGCATGGTCAAGTCGCATGAAGCAAGCTCATCGGCACAGCGTTTGAGCTCGCGTGTGATTCGTTCAGGATTTTGGATGTTTTTCTTGTACTTCATCTGGTGTTCAAGGCTGGCCCAGGAATCCATGGCAATCGTGCGTAGCTGGATTTCGATAAAGTAGGTACCCTGGTCATTCCCCAGACAGTCTGGGTAGGGGGTAGCCACCTCTAGAATCAGATGGTAAGAACGATAGCCATTAGGTTTGACCTGACGGATATAGTCTTTCTCTTTGAAAATATGGATGCTTGGCATCTGACGAATATACTCTACGATGCGGTAGATATCATCTGTAAAGCCTGTGATGATCCGAACACCGATAGCATCACGGATTTCTTTAAGAGCGGATTGACTTGTCTGAGGAAGGCCTTTGCGTTGGCATTTCTCACGCATACTTTTTTCTGTTTTGATGCGTGCATGCAAATGCTCATATAGTTTGAGGGAGGTTTCTTTTTTGTAATTAGCTGCGACCTCTTCCATATCTTCAATAAAGGTCTGCAAGATAGTGGGTAAGTAGACTTCGCAAGGGCCATAGATAGAGTTCATAGGCTGGTCCATTCTAAGAATGACTCGTATTGCTACGAGCATAGATTCTAATAGTATTTGTCATTCTATTATACCATGAAAGCGATAGCAGGGTGAGATTCTATTGATAAAGAGGGAACGAGAATTTTGACAAAGGAGTCCATTCGAGATATAATGAAGAAAAATCGACCAAGGATAAGAAGATGACAAACTCAAAGTATATTACACGCCTGAAACGTTCAGAGGGGCAGTTGCGTGGAATTCAAAAGATGATCGATGAAGATCGTGATTGTGCAGATATCATTACCCAGTTGACAGCGGTTCGTTCGAGTGTGGAGCGCGTGATTGAGATGATCATTACCGAGAATCTCACAGCCTGCATCAACCAACCCCTAGACGACCCTGAGGCTCAAAAAGAGCGCTTAGAAAAGGCTGTTCAGTACCTAATCAAACGAAAATAGTAGTTCTCTATGTGATAGAACAAGATAAGAAAGTAGATCACAGGTGGGAAAGATGACAAAAGAAGAACGAGCAGAAAAATGGTTTCAGAGTGTTCCTGAGGCAGAAGCTATTCCTATACAAACTAAAATGGAGATCTGTAGTCAGGCAGCGAAGCGAATGGCGTTTATCTGGCTTGGCCTACTTGGTGTGGAATGTTTGTTCCTATTCTGGTTCACTGGGGGCGAACTGTTCAATCAAGTAGCGGACTTTCTAAATCAGCTATCAGAAGGGAGCCCCACAAAAAATCGATATAAGGGTCTCGCACTTGCAGGGACTCTTATTTGTCTGCCTGTCTTGATCTTTCCTAGTGTTGTTGCCCATTTCTTTAGACAAGGTTGGATTCAAAAAGAAGCTGAAAAGGTAGTCAAAGTGATGCCCCCTGTTACAAGTGATCAGCCTTATCTAGATGGAGATGAGGGAGCAGATTTTGCGAGCATTTCAGGAAGAATCTTTGCGGATTGGGTGCTAGATGATGGTGAGAAGGAACAAAATGGCTTTGAACTTGAGGAAGTATGGCAGCAACTGGCAGCTGTCCAAGATGGTGATAGGGATTTTCTCACTTTAATACCTCAGCAACCAGTTAAACTAAAGGGGAGTCAGCTTGTATCGGATTTTGTACAGGTTTGTCAGGATGAAGATTCGGACGGTCTTCATTTTGAAATCAGTGTTGCCGATGCTGAACGGATCGACGAGAATGTAATCTACGAAAAAAATGGTCTGAGCGAGAAAGAAACTCAAGACATGCTTCGGACATATTTGGAGAACAGAGTCACATCAGAGCTAGAAGACTGGGAAATTGTACTAGATATGCGGACAGATGAGCAGAAAAATATCGCAATCTATCAGGAAATAACCCAACTGCTAACAGATGATAGTGAGGTACGATCTCGTTTGACCTCCTGTTTTGAATCACCGAAAGCCTATTTCAAGCAGTATGCAGAGAGATATGACGAGCGGGGCATAGGCGAAGAAGTCAATGAAGCTACGATAAAATGGCTTGCTATTGCTGATGAACTGCTCGCTGTGGATGCAGTCATTGAGTTAGACTGGAAGACAGATAAGGAAGAATTCTTGTACCAACTAGAGCCTCTGGCAGCTAAACAAACTCTTGATTTGGAGGAGAATTGGTTCGACGAGGATGATGACATCCCTACTTGGTGTAAGATTTTGGATGAAAGATGGGTTGGACACGATTTCTGTCTTGCTTGTATGGATATTAATAGCGATAGTTATGTGCTATTTATCTGCAAGAGGGATATTCTGGAAAAATTAGTCACCTTGAGTCACACAATCAATCAGCGTTTCGGCCATGCAAAAAATATGTAATTGCTAGTGTATTTTAAGGAGGTAATTCAAGATGACTTTTGTGTTTAAGGATGCACCCAACACAGCCTGTATCGTTTGTCACCATGTCTTGACTGGGAAAAATCCGATTACCTTTATCTCCCACGATGAAGAAGACGGTATGTGGCAATTTCTATGTTCAGAAGACCACAGTAGAGAGGACGCACGCCTCATTTCCCTAGCTGAAGCATTTAAACTAGATGCATCTATCGGACAAGTCGCGGATATGCCTTGTGGCTACGCGGTGGAAAGAAAAGATGGGCTTGCTGGCTGGAAATCATGACCTTCCTAACAGTTGGAGTTCTGTCTAAGATAACTTGTATGAAAATTAAAGAAACCTAGAGAGGCTTAGATGGAAATTGGAAGAAAATGCATTCCAATGGTATAATTAAAGGTAGCAAGACAAGTTAAAGGAGGCCAGCAAATGGAAGCATACGAAAAAGTAGTAGAAATGCTAAATGGGCTAGATATTCCCTTTGAAATCGTGGAGCACGAGCCAGCCTTTACAACGGAGCAGGCCGACAGCTTTATCGAAGGGATCGAAGGCGTCCGTACCAAGACTATGTTTCTCACCAACAAAAAGAAAACAGCCTATTATCTCGTGATTATGGATGATAAGAAACGTTTGGATATGGACCTCTTGAAAGACTTGGTAGGAGCCAATAGAATCCGTATGGCTTCCTCTGAGAGCTTGTTTGAAAAAATGAGCTTGCCCGCAGGCGTTGTATCTCCATTTGGCTTGCTGAACAATACTGATAAGGACATTCAAGTTTATTTCGACAAAGAAATCATGTCTGAAAAACGGATGAGTTTTCACCCCAATACCAACGAGAAAACCCTCTTTTTGGACACGACAGATATACTCAAATTCCTAGAAGCTATTGGCTATGAGGTTCATATCATCGAGTTATAAATATTAAAGAAACCGACTAAGTTCATCTTAATCGGTTTTTTTGATTATTCTACCTCACCTGGCCAGTGGTTCATACCACCTTCTACATTGGTAACGGTAAGGCCTTGGGCGCTGAGAAATTGACAGGCAGAGGCAGAACGCACTCCACCTTGACAAATGACATGGTATTCCTGGTCAGGTTTGAGTTCTTTGTAGCCTTGCTCCAAGGTGCTTAACGGAAGATTTTTTGCACCTGGCGCATGTCCTGCTTGAAACTCATGTACTTCACGTACATCGATAAGATCTAGTTTTTCATTTTGATATTTTTCATAAAAGTCAGCCATGCTGATATTAGTTACCATATTCTACTCCTTCTGGGTTAGCCATTTTGTATAGTGAATAAGCGCCGTCAAGGTTTTGAACGGTAAATCCTGCTTGTTTGAGGATACGCTCTGCGATATAGCTACGCAAACCACTGTGGCAGCTAACGATGTAGGCTTGGTTCTTGTCCAGTTCATCCAAGCGTTCACGAAGTTCGTTTAGGGGAATGTGGATAGTGTCGACTTTGAGTCGACCACTCTGAAATTCGCCACTTGTCCGCACATCTAGGAATTTCTTTCCAGAAGCTAGTTCGTCTTCGAGCTGGTACCATTGAACATTATCGCTGAGACCTTCGATAAGGTTCAAGGCTGCGTAGCCCAGCATATTGACGGGATCCTTGGCAGAGCCAAATGGTGGCGCATAGGTGAACTCCAATTCTGGTAAGTCAAAGACGGTGAGATTTCCCTTGATAGCAGTTGCCAGGATATCGATTCGCTTGTCAACGCCTTTCTTCCCAACTCCTTGGGCACCGTAGATTTTTCCAGTGGTCGGGTCAAAGAGGAGCTTCAAGGTCATATCAGTAGCGCCTGGATAATAACCAGCGTGGTCTTTCCCACTGACATGAAGGGCCTTGTAAGGAAGTTGATTCATGACAAGGATACGTTCGCTGAGACCAGTCGAAGCAGCTGTCATATCAAAGGCACGAACGATGGCAGTACCGATACTGCCCTTGTTGGTACGACCGAGTCCTGCGATGACGTCCGCTACTTGTCGTCCTTGACGATTGGCAGGAGAAGCTAGAGAGATGAGGGCATCTTGGCCAGTAATCTCTTGCTTGACGACGATGGCATCTCCAACTGCAAAAATATCTTTTTGACTGGTTTCGTAGTTTTCGTCGACCAAGATACCGCCACGTAGTCCCAGTTCAATCCCAGCTGCCTGAGCCAGTTCGTTTTCAGGTTCAACACCGACAGAAAGGATGGTGAGGTCAGAAGCAATCTTTTGACCATTTTCGAGAACGATGGTTTTTCCTTGCTCTTCAAATCGAGTCGCAGACTGAGAAGTGATAACGCGAACGCCGTTTTTGACCAATTCTGCTTGGACAAAGGCCGCCATTTCCTGATCTAATGGTGGCAAGACATGGGGTGCTTTCTCCACGATGGTGACTTGCAATCCACGTTTTGCCAGATTTTCAGCCATTTCAAGCCCGATAAAGCCTGCACCGATAACGACAGCTTCTTTTGGATGATTGTCCAAGGCTGCCATAATCTCATCGAGGTTAGGAACATTGCGAAGCGTGTAGGCGTTCTTAGCTTCTGCCAAACCTTCAATGGCAGGCACGAACGGTTTAGCTCCCGGAGAGAGGATCAGCTTGTCATAGCTTTCTGTAAACTCTTGTCCATCATGCCGCACAGTTACAGTGTGTTCTTCTGGCGAAATCTGGATGACCTCGTGAAATGGTCGCACATCGAGATTAAAGCGTGCCTTGAGACTTTCAGGAGTTTGGACCAATAAACTCTCACGGTTTGCAATCTCTCCTGAAACATAGTAAGGAAGTCCGCAGTTTGCAAAGGAAACAAAGGGACCTTTTTCAAAAATAGTGATTTCAGCGTCTTCCATGAGACGTCTGAGACGGGTTGCTGCTGACATACCGCCTGCAACTCCCCCGACAATGATAATTTTCATTGACTTTCTCCTTTATGCTTCTAGATGACCTTACCTGTCCAAGCACTCATACCGCCTCGGACATTGATGACATCGTAGCCTTTTTTCTTAAGCTTTTTCGCAGCTAGTTTGCTTCGTACACCAGAGTGACAAATGACATAAAGTGTTTCTTTTGTCGCAGGTGTGTAAGATCCGATTTCCGTTAAAGGAACATTTTTGGCATTTTTGATATGACCTCTACGGAATTCCATAGGCGTCCGAACATCCAGTAGCTGAATCGGTTCCTTGAGTTTAGCTTCTAACTCGCTGGTAGAAATACTGTCAATTTTTGTAAATAATAAGTGAAACATAGGCACCTCCAAATATACCCTTATGGGGTATATTAAATCATGAAGTCAAGCTTTTGTCAAGCAAGTTGTTTTGACTTGGGAGAGGGCTTGGTTTTGAGAGTATAGAAAGCAGGCTATTCTTGACCTTTCAAAGGCTTTTTGATATGATGGGTCCAAAGTAAGTGTGAGGTGATAAGATGGCTAGCGAATACCAGAAAATGATAGCAGGGGAGCCTTACCGTCCGTCGGATCCAGAATTACGGGCCTTGGCTCAGACAGCACGTCAGAAGCAGGCTGATTTCAATCAGGAGCTAGATCCCTTAAAAGGTGCGGAGATTATCAAGACTTGGTTTGATTCAACTGGGCAAAATCTCTATGTCAATCCACGCTTGGTGGTTGATTATGGGGTCAACATCCATCTAGGGGAAAATTTTTATTCTAATTGGAACTTGACCATGCTGGATGTTTGTCCGATTCGCATCGGGAACAACGCCATGCTTGGCCCCAACTGTCAATTTTTAACCCCACTCCACCCACTGGATCCGCATGAACGCAATTCAGGGGTCGAATACGGCAAGCCCATCACCATCGGAGATAATTTCTGGGCTGGAGGTGGTGTCATTGTCCTTCCTGGGGTGACACTGGGTAATAATGTCGTCGCTGGAGCAGGGGCCGTGATTACCAAGTCCTTTGGAGACAATGTCCTTCTAGGCGGTAATCCTGCGCGAGTTATCAAGGAAATCCCTGTGAAAGAAAATTAAAAAGAACAGCTGGGGCTGTTCTTTTTGTAATCTTTATCTTAGTCTTATAAATTTTTCTTTTTTGGCTTTTTGGGTTAGAGTGACATCGCACTTGGGGATGTTGGTTTTAAAAAATATTAAATGCATTTTAGTACTCTCAAATTGTTTCTAGTAGCCCTTTTAGAAGAATACTAAGCAAAACTGAAATTAAGGAAATTTTCAGAAAAGTTTTAGTTTTGTTTCAGGAATCTTCGGTAGACTGTCTAGCTATATTATACGAAGGAGAGGAAAAAGGTATGAAATCAAAAAAATGGACCCTACTCGCAACAAGTTTAACGGCAATGGTGCTGATGGCAGCATGTTCCCAGTCAACAACTTCATCCAATACCAATGCAACGACAAATAGTGCCACAACAACTGCAACAAAGACAAACCAATCATCCTATTTTACAGAGAAGGACAATGATACCTCTTATGATGAAAGCACAGCTTCTAAGATTGAGTTATCTGGCTCATCAGCAAACGTCTCTGGAGATGGGGTGACAGTCTCTGAATCAACAGTGACCATCACAAAATCTGGAACCTATGTGATTTCAGGTCAGTCTGACGGAGTGCAGATCAAGGTAGAGGCAGATAAGTCTGCAGATGTTCATCTAGTCCTAAAAGGTGCGACCATGACCAATACCAATGCAGCGATATCTGCGACATCAGCTGGGCATGTCTACTTGACTCTAGCAGAGGGAACCACCAACAGTCTCTCTGACTCAAGCTCTAACAGCGATGAAAAAGCAGACGCAGCTCTCTTTTCTAAGGTGGATTTGACCATCAACGGGAAAGGAACTCTCGATTTAGATGGCAAGAAGAACAACGGTATCAAGGCTAATGACACTCTCCACATCACGGGTGGAACCTATAACATCACAGCAGTTGGCGATGCCTTTAATGTTAATGATGAACTCAACATCACTGGTACGACCATGACTATCGACGCCAAAGAAGATGGGGTCAAGGTGGACAATGACGAGGATACTTCAGTCGGGACTATGTACCTATCCAACAACACCATCACCGTCACAGCAGGAGATGATGGCATCCACGCATCAGGTGATTTGGTTATCGATAGTGGTACCTACACCGTCAAGAATTCGACAGAGGGACTTGAAGGTAAGTCAATCACTATCAACGGTGGGGACATTACCATTTATTCGACAGATGACGGAGTTAATGCAGCTAATAAAAACGCCCAACAGAGTGAAATCTTCTTTACCATGAACGGTGGGAACCTGACAGTAGAAGTCGGCCAAGGAGACACAGATCCAATCGACTCGAACGGCAATATCACAGTCACAGGCGGAACCATTAAAATGACTGGTCAAACAGGTTTTGATTTTGATGGAACTGCGACCTACACAGGTGGAGATATCTATCTCAACGGTGAAAAACAAACGGAAATTGTCAACTCTATGCCTGGAGGCGGTGGACCAAATGGAGGCCCTCAAGGCGGAGGTCCAGCCCCTGGCGGACAAGGATAAAAAAGAATCTCCTTTCTCGAAAGAGAAGGGAGAGTTTTATGTAGGAAGGATTTTCTAGAATAAATACCAATCCGGAGTTGAGAACTTCTTGGTCTGTTTCATATAAAAACGGATAAAGTGAATTTCCATAGCTAAGGTTATCAAGGTTGCTATTGTGATGACAGTAGTAGGATTGGCTGAGAAAAGTAGAGGAAGAATAGGCCTTTAAAAAGTGGACAGGAAAGACCATTTCGGAGTATCGTGAAGAGATTTAGAAACAGCTCTAAAAGCAATAGCTATCCATTATAAGCATCAGATATTAATGTCTGGTGCTCTATTTTTTAAAGAATTCAGATTTTCTCTTGACAAGTGAGTGATTACTCACTATAATAGCTTCGGTGATTTAAAAAGTGAGTATTAACTCACCAAGGAGGAAGTAAATGAAAACATTACTACATTTACAAGATTTAGTAAAATCTTTTGACCATCAAATAGTTCTGAATCATGTCAGCTTTGAATTGCAGCCAGGAGAAATTATAGGCTTAATTGGTCCGTCTGGTGCTGGTAAATCAACTATGATTAAGACTACGTTAGGAATGGAAAAGGCTGATGGAGGCGTAGCTTTAGTGCTAAATCACACAATGCCCAATCGCTATATTTTAGGAGATATTGGCTATATGGCCCAATCAGATGCTTTATACGAGACCTTGTCAGGCCAAGAAAATCTGGAATTTTTTGGTCAGCTAAAGGGGCTTTCTAAAAAAGACCTGAAGGCGGAAATTGCTTATATAGCTCAAGTAGTAGATCTGACAGACTACTTAAACAAGGCGGTATCTGGTTATTCTGGAGGAATGAAACGGCGTTTGTCACTGGCTATCGCGCTTTTAGGAAATCCTCAACTCTTGATTTTGGACGAACCGACAGTTGGAATCGACCCTTCTCTTCGAAAGAAAATCTGGAAAGAATTATTCGCGCTTAGAGACAATGGGGTTGGGATATTAGTTACTACCCATGTTATGGATGAAGCAGAGTTGACGGATAAGGTCGGCTTATTATTAGGCGGAAAAATCATTGCTTTTGATACACCGCAACACTTAAAAGAAAGTTATCAAGTTTCAAGTATTGAAGAAGTATTTTTAAAAGCAGAAGGTGAGTAAAATGAGAACAATAGCGATTGCAAAAAAAGTCATCAAAGAATTACTTCGTGACAAACGAACTCTAGCCCTGATGTTTATAGCACCTGTTTTTATCATGTGGTTGATGAACCTCATGTTTTCAGCTAGTACAACCGTGAATGTCAAGTTAGCAACACAGGATCTACCAACTGGTTTGGTAACGAAAATGGATGAGCTCGATCATGTGGACGTCGAGACTTATCAAGACTTAGATCAAGCCAAAGAAGCGCTAGCAAATGAAAAAGTCGATGCTGTGATTTCTTATAAAAACGGTGAGTACCAGGTCGACTACGCAAACACAGACGCCTCCAAAACATCTATGATACGACAAGTGTTACGAACGAGTATCGCCAGTGAAGGCACCGATCAGTTAGTATCTCGTGTTAAACAAGCTCTTCCACAATTGGACTCGGACGCAAAAACACCAGAAATCAAGGAGTCTTACCAGTATGGAGATGAAAATACAAGCTTCTTTACCAGTATGATTCCGGTTTTGATAGGTTTTGTAGTTTTCTTCTTTGTCTTTTTGATTTCAGGTATGGCGCTTTTGAAAGAGCGCACCAGTGGAACACTAGAACGTTTGTTAGCAACACCAGTGAAACGATCTGAAATCGTCTATGGCTATATGTTGTCTTACGGTATTATTGCGATTTTTCAAACAGCAGTTGTCGTTTTAGCGGCAATTTGGCTACTAGATGTAGAAGTTGTAGGAAGTATTTTAAATGTTATAATAGTTAATGTGGTACTGGCTCTTGTAGCACTAGCTTTTGGAATTCTCTTGTCTACTCTAGCAAAATCAGAATTCCAAATGATGCAATTTATTCCTCTCGTGATTATGCCCCAACTTTTTTTCTCAGGAATTATTCCATTGTCATCCATGGGAGAATGGGCTCCAACTGTGGGAAAATTTTTGCCATTAACCTATTCTGGTGATGCAATAAGCCAGATTATTCTTTACGGACACAATCTTGGTGATATTTTGTCAAATCTTGGTGTTTTAATGATTTTCTTGATCATTTTAACAATTCTCAATATTGTTGGATTGCGTCGTTATCGTAAAGTTTAGAAATCAACATAAATAATGCTAAAAAGGTGTGAAGATTAGATGGATAAGACTGTTTTTGAATCGTTTGAAGATTACTTAGAAGAAGCGAATTACCCTCAAGGAAAGAAAAAAATCATGCAGGCAGCAGTGGATCTCATATCAACCAGGAGTTACCATGGGACTTCAACTCTTCACATAGCTGAGCGTGCTGGACTAAGCCAGGCAACTTTGTTTAAGTATTTTAAGACGAAGGATGATCTACTGACGGCTATTTTACATCCTGTAGTCCCAGGAATTTTCGGTAGTTTTTTTGAGGAACTCTTAGCTTTTGAAACGACAGAAGAGAGGGTTCGTTATCTCGTCCACAATCGTATGAGCTATCTCAAAAAAAATCGTGCTTTGATGAAAATCATTCTGCAAGAGAGTTTTTCAAATAAAAAACTAAAAAATGAACAGATTTTTATCTGGAATGCTATTCAAGATAAACTTCGAGTACTTCATAAGGAATTGCTAGCAGATCCACGTGTAAATCCAGAGATAACGATTCCTCAAATGGTTCGTATTTGTGTTGGTCCATTGTTGGCTTACTTCGCTCAGCTTTATATCGTTAGCGACAATGGAGAAATAAAAGAGGAAGACTTAGACTTATTAGAAAAACAGATTTTAGGTGGTTTGTGGAAATAAGGGAGTTCTAGAAGAACTAAGGTTTATTTACTTAACTTTCAAATAAGCTAAAAAAGACATGTTCTGCTTATTTCAGATTCATGTCTTTTTTGTTGTTGAATTTGGTATTTATTTATAACTCCTCAATCACTTTACTAAAACAGAAACCGACTTCTCCAGCGGTGCAACGATTTCTTAAGTGTATGGAAGAGGAGTTTTTTGGCTTGCTAAACCCAACTCCTTGACACTCCGTCAGCTTTTGATACAATAGTACAAAATTAGAGGAGGTGGGTTATGATTCAGAAGCATGCGATTCCCATTTTAGAGTTTGATGACAATCCCCAAGCAGTCCTTATGCCAACACATGAGGGATTGGACTTAAAGTTGCCAAAGAAGTGCATCTATGCGTTTTTGGAGGAGGAGATTGACCGCTATGCCCAGGAAGTAGGGGCGGATTGTGTTGGTGAGTTCGTTTCGGCCACCAAGACTTATCCAGTCTACGTCCTCAACTACGAGGGCGAGGAGATCTGTCTAGCCCAGGCGCCCGTGGGCTCTGCCCCAGCGGCCCAGTTTATGGATTGGTTGATTGGCTATGGTGTGGAGCAAATCATTTCCACTGGAACCTGTGGCGTCCTAGCCGATATTGAGGAAAATGCCTTTCTCGTTCCTGTTCGCGCTCTGCGAGATGAGGGAACCAGCTACCACTATGTAGCGCCTTCTCGTTATATGGAGATGCAGATTGAGGCTATCTCTGCCATTGAGCAAGTCTTGGAACAAAGAGGCATTCCTTACGAGGAGGTCATGACCTGGACGACAGATGGTTTTTACCGAGAGACGGCTGAAAAGGTTGCCTATCGTAAGGAAGAAGGCTGTGCCGTTGTGGAGATGGAGTGTTCTGCTCTTGCGGCAGTAGCTCAGCTACGTGGGGTTGTCTGGGGGGAATTGCTCTTTACCGCAGATTCCTTGGCAGATCTGGACAACTACGACAGTCGTGACTGGGGTTCTGAAGCTTTTGACAAGGCACTCGAACTCTGTCTTGCCATTGTGCACCACATGTGAGTGTTCTGACTGTTTTTATGGTAGAATGTAGCTATGTTATTCAAATCTTTTTTGGAAAAAATCAAGACGACTCTGGTTCGGTTATCGCCAGCCCGTCGTATCTTTTTAAGTTTTGCCCTAGTTATCTTCTTGGGCTCGCTCCTTTTAAGCCTCCCCTTTGTGCAGGCAGCTACGTCACAAGCGACCTACTTTGACCATCTCTTTACAACTGTATCCATGGTCTGTGTGACAGGGCTCTTCACCCAGCCAGTGGCCTCTACTTATAATATTTGGGGTCAATTGATTTGCATGCTGTTGATCCAGATCGGTGGTTTGGGGCTTATGACCTTTATTGGAATCTTTTATATCCAAGGGAAACAAAAGCTCAGTCTTCGTAGCCGTGAGACTATTCAAGAAAGTTTCAGTTATGGAGAAACTCAGTCTCTAAAGGATTTCATCCGCTCGATCTTTCTGACGACTTTTCTGGTGGAAGGGATCGGTGCCTTTCTCCTGAGTTTCCGCTTTATTCCCGAATTTGGTTGGGGGCGAGGGGGTTTAACTTCTATCTTTTTGGCTGTTTCAGCTTTCTGTAATGCTGGATTTGATAATTTTGGAAGTACGAGTTTGCTAGCCTTTCAAACGGACCCCTTGATCAATCTAGTGATTGCAGGTTTGATTATCACTGGTGGCCTAGGATTTATGGTTTGGTTTGACCTAGCGACCCAGATTGGGAAGAAGAAAAAACGTCGTCTTCGTTTCCATACCAAGTTGGTTCTCTTTTTAACGGCGGGAATTCTGCTCTTTGGAACCGTATCGACTTTGTTCATCGAGTGGAACAATCCTGGAACGATTGGAAATCTTAGCGCTCCAGAGAAATTGCTGGTTAGTTTCTTCCAGACCGTTAGCATGAGAACGGCAGGCTTTGCTTCCATTGACTACACCCAGGCTCGATCGGTGACCTTGTTCATCTATATCTTACAGATGTTTCTGGGAGGGGCGCCTGGAGGGACAGCAGGGGGGCTCAAGATTACGACCTTCTTTGTCTTGTTGGTCTTTGCCCGTAGCGAACTATTGGGCTTGCCTCATGCCAATGTGGCTCGGAGGACCATTGAACCCCGAACCGTACAAAAGTCTTTCAGTGTCTTTATTATCTTCTTGCTAACATTCTTGCTGGGCTTGATCCTACTAGGGATAACAGCAGAGGGAAATCCGCGCTTTATCTACCTCATGTTTGAGACCATTTCAGCCCTTGCAACAGTTGGGGTGACGGCAAATTTAACACCAGAGTTAGGTAAGTTAGCCCTCAGTATCGTTATGTTGTTGATGTTTATCGGCCGTATTGGTCCCTTGACACTACTGGTCAGTGTAGCGGAATACCAGCCAGACAAGAAAGATACGATTCACTATATGAAGGCAGATATCACTATCGGATAAGAAAGGAAAAACGATGTCAGATCGGACAATTGGAATTTTAGGCTTGGGAATTTTTGGGAGCAGTGTTTTGGCTGCCCTAGCCAAGCATGACATGAATATCATTGCTATTGATGACCACGAGGAACGCATTAATCAATTTGAATCAGTGTTGGCGCGTGGAGTAGTTGGAGATATCACGGATGAAGAACTCCTTCTATCAGCGGGGATTGACACCTGTGATACCGTAGTCGTCGCAACAGGTGAAAATCTGGAGTCCAGTGTTCTTGCGGTCATGCACTGCAAGAGTTTAGGAGTGCCGACCGTTATTGCCAAGGTCAAAAGCCATACGGCTAAAAAGGTGTTGGAAAAAATTGGTGCAGACGCAGTCATCTCACCAGAGTTTGAAATGGGGCGCTCATTAGCACAGACCATCCTCTTTCATAACAGCGTAGACGTCTTTCAGCTGGACAAGAATGTATCGATTGTCGAGATGAAAATCCCCCAATCATGGGTAGGTAAAAGCCTCAGTCAGTTGGATTTACGTGGGCGATACAACCTCAATGTACTTGGTTTTCGTTCCTACGAAAATGCTCCTCTGGATGTCCAATTCGGACCCAATGACCTCTTGCAGGCAGATGCCTACATCATGGCAGTCATTAATAACCAACATTTGGACACTCTAGCTGAACTGAGTGAGTAGGAGAGGAAAGGCTACTCTCTTTCCTAATAATTAACGAGTCAATATAAGTATTTTATAAGAGGGATTTAAGAAAAATTTTAACTTTTTCTTAATCCTTTTTAATTTTAGGAGATTATACTAGAGTCATCAAAAAAAGAAAACTCTAAGGAGAATCCTATGAAATTCAATCCAAATCAGAGATATACTCGTTGGTCTATTCGCCGTCTCAGTGTAGGCGTTGCTTCAGTTGTTGTGGCTAGTGGCTTCTTTGTCCTAGTTGGTCAACCAAGTTCTGCGCGTGCTGATGTCGTCAATCCGACTCCTGCCCAAGTCGTGCCAGACGCTGCTTCGGTGAGTGAAAAGAGCGACTTACCAGCAGAGGTTCTCAAAAAAGCAGTCGATGTAGCTCTTCCTTCAGAACAGTCTATTCCAACACCTAAAGCAAGTGTGGATACCACAAGCTCTTCAGAAAAAGCGGACGCAACTGCTAAAGAGCCTGCAGTAGTGCCAAAAGAAGAAGTGCAAGCACAACCTGACTCTAAGAAACAAACAGAAGATGCAGTTAAACCTGTGGAAAGTCCTGCGTCTACAGTTTCTGGACAAGACCGTGAAGTCAGTGAAGCGCAACCAGCGACCACCCCAGCTGAAGTGCAAAAGGGTGTGGCCGACAACACCAAAGACACAGTAGATGTCCCAGCTAGTTACCTTGACAAAGCCAATTTCCCAGGACCATTTACAGCTGGTGTCAATCAAGTCATTCCATACGAATTCTTCGCTGGTGACGGCATGTTGACTCGCCTGATCTTGAAAGCATCTGATAAGGCTCCATGGTCAGACAACGGTTCAGCTAAAAATCCCGCCCTTCCACCAGTAGAGAAATTGGGCAAAGGTCTTTACTTCTATGAAGTGGATTTAGCAGGTACCCAAGGCAAATCTGACAAAGAGTTGCTTGATCTTTTAAAACAAAACGGCACGCAAAGCTATAAAGCTACTATCAAGGTGTACGGTGCAAAAGACGGCAAACCTGACTTAACTAATCTGGTAGCGACTAAAAATTTGGATGTCAACTTGAATAGTTTGACCACCCCAGCTGAAGTGCAAAAAGGTGTGGCTGACAATACAAAAGATACAGTAGATGTCCCAGCTAGTTACCTTGACAAAGCCAATTTCCCAGGACCATTTACAGCTGGTGTCAATCAAGTCATTCCATACGAGTTCTTTGCCGGTGACGGTATGTTAACACGCCTTATCTTGAAAGCATCCGACAAGGCTCCATGGTCAGACAATGGTTCAGCTAAAAATCCCGCTCTCCCACCAGTAGAGAAATTGGGCAAAGGCCTTTACTTCTACGAAGTGGATTTAGCAGGCACCCAAGGAAAATCAGATAAAGAGCTTCTTGACCTTTTGAAACAAAATGGTACGCAAAGTTATAAGGCAACCATCAAAGTGTACGGTGCAAAAGATGGCAAACCTGACTTAACTAATCTGGTAGCGACTAAAGATTTGACTGTTAATTTGAATGGCTTAACCACACCAAATCAGGTTAAAGAGTCTGTTGTTAACAATGTCAAAGACATGATTGATGTTCCAGCTAGCTACCTTGATAAGGCTAAGGTTCCTGGACCTTTCTTGGCTGGTGTCAACCAAGTTATTCCGTACGAAGCTTTTGGTGGAGATGGTATGTTGACTCGCCTCTTGTTAAAAGCCTCAGACAAAGCCCCATGGTCCGACAACGGAACAGCTAAAAATCCTGCTCTATTGCCACTTGAAGGCTTGGCTAAAGGTCAATATTTCTACGAAGTGGATTTGAATGGCAATACGGTTGGCAAAGATGGTCAGGCCTTGCTGGATCAACTTCGAGCTAACGGAACCCATACATACCTAGCTACTGTTAAAGTCTATGGATCTAAAGATGGCAAACCTGATTTGACCAATCTGATTGCTACTCGTCAAGTAACGATTCAACTTCGTGGAAAAGAAATGGCGACAATACCATCTCAACAAGGTCAGATGAATACGAAGCCTTCTGAAACAGGCTCTACAGGTACGACTGAGGGTGTGATGGGTACAAATAACCATATGTCAGATATGAAAGTAGATCAACCAGCTTCTAGCCCAATGGCTAATATGATGAAAAAAGATGATAAAGCGATGCTACCAAATACTGGGGAAGCTAAAACGGCTACAGCAGGCCTTGGTATCTTTGGTCTAGCCTTGGCAGGTCTTGTTGGACTTTTGGGTTTGACAACCAAACGAGAAGATTAAGATTCAAATCATTTAAACATTAGAGAAAATAGTGTTATACTAAAGCAAGTATAACACTGTTTTTATCGAAGGAGTGTCAGATGAAAAAGACAATTTTGCTGGTTGATGATGAAATAGATATTCTAGATATTCAACACCGCTATCTTATACAGGCGGGTTACGACGTTTTGGTCGCCCATGATGGCAAGGAGGGATTAGAGCTTTTCAGAAAAAAATCTATCGACCTCATTATCACAGATATCATGATGCCCAATATGGACGGGTATGATTTTATCAGTGAAGTTCAGTATATCGCTCCGGATCAACCCTTCCTCTTTACAACTGCTAAGACAAGCGAACAGGATAAGATTTATGGATTAAGTTTGGGGGCAGATGATTTTATAGTCAAACCCTTTAGCCCACGCGAATTGGTTTTAAGAGTGAATAATATCTTGCGTCGCCTTAGCCGTGGAGGAGAGACAGAACAGATCGAGTTTGGTGACTTAGTGATCAACCATGTGACTCATGAGGTTCGCATTGGGGAGCAACCTTTGGAATTGACAGTAAAATCCTTTGAACTTCTATGGATATTAGCCAGCAATCCCGAGAGAGTCTTTTCAAAGACGGAACTTTATGAGAAGGTATGGCAAGAGGACTATGTGGATGATACCAATACACTCAATGTTCATATCCATGCTTTGAGGCAAGAGTTGACCAAGCATACGAATTCAAATGCTCCTGCTATCAAAACTGTCTGGGGTTTGGGTTATAAGATGGAAAGACCAAGAGGTAGAACATGAAATTAAAAAACTATATTTTAGTGGGGTATCTAGTGTCGACTCTACTAACGATTTTGGTCGTTTTCTGGGCAGTCCAACGGATGTTGATCGAGAAAAGTGAAGTTTACTTTCTCGTTGGAATGACCTTGATTGCTAGTTTCATTGGCGCTGCAGTGAGCATCTTTCTTTTGTCGCCAGTGTTCTCTTCTCTGAAACATTTGAAAAAACAAGCTCAGGATATAGCAAGCAAGGATTTCAGCACAGAAATTGAAACCAAGGGACCATTAGAATTTCAAGAGCTGGGGCAGGCTTTTAATGACATGTCCCACAATTTGCAAGCCACCTTTCAATCACTTGATGAGAGCGAGCAAGAAAAGAGAATGATGATTGCGCAGCTCTCTCACGATATTAAAACTCCCATTACCTCCATTCAGGTTACTGTGGAGGGAATTCTAGATGGAGTGATTAAGGAAGAGGAGCGGCTCCACTACTTAACCACGATTGGTCGGCAAACTGAGCGTCTAAACAAGCTAGTGGAGGAATTGGATGTTTTGACTCTCAATACACAACCTCAAGATACTGCTGATGAGGAAGTCGAAGAGGTCTTTTTAGATCAGCTGTTGATTGAGTCAATGAGTGAATTTCAACTCCAGATTGAACAAGAGGAGCGGGATGTTTACATTCAAGTGTCACCTGAGTCGGCGAAAATCAAGAGCAATTCTGACAAACTTTCTCGCATTTTGGTTAATTTGTTAAACAATGCCTTTAAATATTCAGAACCAGGAACCAGAATCGAGGTTCTTGCCCAATTAACAGAACAAGAGCTGACAATCAGTGTGAAAGACGAGGGTCAGGGGATCCTTCCTGAAGATTTGGAAAAGATCTTTAAACGACTTTATCGTGTAGAAACTTCGCGCAATATGAAGACAGGTGGACATGGATTAGGACTTGCGATTGCACGCGAACTAGCCCATCAGCTTGGTGGCGAAATCACAGCAGAAAGTCAATATGGCTTAGGAAGCAAGTTTACATTCAGCCTCAATTTGAAATAAAGGCGTAAAATCCCTTTACAAATCTAGCTTTTCATGGTACAATAGCCTTTGTGTGAAATAGCAGCAGGAAAGCATGAAGCTCGTCAACAGGTGTCTTATGACAAGTAACCTTGGCTGTTTAGGCGAAGGGCATCTGCACGAATCAGGGCTTTCTAAGTGACTATTTCCACCGAAATATTATTTATATCAGGAGGACATACACATGTCACGTTATACAGGACCATCTTGGAAACAAGCTCGTCGCCTTGGCCTTTCACTTACAGGTACAGGTAAAGAATTGGCACGTCGTAACTACGTACCAGGACAACACGGACCAAACAACCGTTCTAAATTGTCAGAATACGGTTTGCAATTGGCTGAAAAACAAAAACTTCGTTTCACTTACGGTGTAGGTGAAAAACAATTCCGTAACTTGTTCGTACAAGCTACAAAAATCAAAGGCGGAATCCTAGGTTTCAACTTCATGCTTCTTTTGGAACGTCGTTTGGATAACGTTGTTTACCGTCTTGGCCTTGCGACTACTCGTCGTCAAGCTCGTCAATTCGTAAACCACGGTCACATCCTTGTTGACGGAAAACGCGTTGATATCCCATCATACCGTGTAACTCCAGGTCAAGTGATCTCAGTTCGTGAAAAATCATTGAAAGTTCCAGCAATCCTTGAAGCAGTAGAAGCTACTCTTGGACGTCCAGCATTCGTATCATTCGACGCTGAAAAATTGGAAGGTTCATTGACTCGCTTGCCAGAACGCGACGAAATCAACCCAGAAATCAACGAAGCACTTGTCGTTGAATTCTACAACAAGATGCTTTAATTTTAAGAAATATCTTACAGAAAGCCTACAACAGTGGGCTTTTTGCTTTGTCTTAAAAGGTTGATTTCTGGGTTTGCTTAGATATTTGCTAGATTGATTTCATTGCTGCTTCAAAGAATGAGACGGCTTTTTTTGCGTTCTCTTTTGAGAGGTAAAAAGAAGCGTGACCCTCCCACAGCTATAGAGCTTTTAGGCGGGAAAACCACACTTCTTTCTTGAATTAATTTTACATCATTTTGACTTAAAAAACAAATAGAGGCGTCCCACCTCCTACCGCAGAAAGATCTGTTTCAAGGGGAGATGGAAAACCTCTATTCGTTAATTTAATTATAGCCTAAAAAACTTTTAAATACAAGGCTATTGAGATAGTAAGGGGGAAAAAAGAAGTAACCATCATTCCGACCACATAGTAGACAGGGGGGAACAAGATTACTTCCTTTATTTACTTAAGTATACAACATTTTTACAAGAAAGCAAAGTAGCAGGTTAGTCTAATGGGGTGCTTGTTGTACTTTAGCAAGTAAGGTGTGCTATAATGCTTTTAACAGGAACTAAAAGCCATTAGTAAATAACTAATATTGGGTCATATTGTTCCGATGTTAGAGAGAAGGAACTTAATGAAATTATGGGAATATGTTGATAAAAATGTTCGCCTTATTTTAGAAGATGGGACCTCCATCAAGGGTAGGGTGGTTGATTGGTTTGACGGTTATGATTTAGATGGTCCTGACGAAATAGTTATAGGTGATCGCTCATATCCTGAAGATATTATCAAGAAAATCAAAATTATTAGTGCTTAGTTCAACCTAGGCGATTTTATCGACTAACTATAAAAAGTATAAGAACTATCGAAAAAATAGCAGAGAGGAAAATAAATGAGTAAACAGCTTTGGAAGTATCTTCGATCAAGGGTTCAGATAGTCACTAATTGCGATAAGATAATCAAGGGACGTGTCATAGACTTTGTTGACGAAATGGACAATGATGAGCAAGATGAAATCACTATTCTCATTGCTAATCCTAGTCCAGATGAAGCTACTGAAATTTCTCTCTTTGAGAGTGAGATTGTCTCGATTAAAACAATCTCATAGGACTTAGAACAATCTAGGTGCTTTTACCTGCCTTATTTGAAAGAAAACACTATGGAAAAGGATTTAGTTTATATGGCAATATTAGATGATTTACAAGAGTTATATGACAATGGTTGGGATGCCTCTTTTGATTATAATGGTCAAGTATGTGGGATTTTTCCTAATTCTGTTCATGATATTGTAGTGGTGATTGGAGATAAGGAATACCAGGTATCATCATTCATTGATCTGATTTCTCTAAAAATTGACGATAACACTTTAGTAGAAATTATGGATGGAATTGAAGTGCAGTATTATTAAAATAAAAATCATCTTTGATGAATGAACTGCACCCCAAAAATTAGATTTTGTCTGTTAAATTTTTGGAACGTAGCTCAATATGCTACAACGTTCTTATTAGGAGGGGAAGGGTAATGGGTTATAGTCAACAAGTATTAGACATGCTCCAGCAAACAGTCAGTGGTCAGATTGATAATTTTTGGGATTTTTCCTTTACGTTTAACGCTCTTTTTGGAGAAGATGCGGAATTTTCCGAGGCTTGGGATAATGAAAACTCTGAAATGTTTGACGCTCTCAATGACTTTGAGTTGATGATATTTTTAGAGGAACATGATCCAAGCGACAAACAAGGTTTTATCGATTTCTTAACACCTTACTACGAAAAAGCAAAGCAATTAGCCAATATTGAAAGGAATATTTAAATGACACTCTGGAAATTTAACCGTACAGATGTAATTATCACGTTAAAAAATGGCGCGGTAGTTAGAGGATTTGTAGAAGACTATTGTGACGCCTCTGACAATGACGAGGAGATTGACTCCTTGCTGGTAGATGTTGATGGAACTCTTTATGAATATTTTGAAGATGAAATCGTCAGCATCATAGAAAGCTAGTAGTGGGAATAGAATCTAAGGAAAAAATCTTGTTTGTTGAGATTGTTTTAGTTGGGATGGTCCTATATGAAAAAGGATGAAATTAAAAAATATTTAGACAAAGATCTTGAATTTAATTATAATAGCCGAGGTGCTTGCTTTTTATCGAGTATATGTGTAGTTGGTTATGATTATGAAGGTCAGCAGTTTGATACAATTGATGAAGCTATGGAAGCTAAAGTATTTGACGGGAAAAGCTTAGTAGATATATGGGATGAAGTTTTTCCACAAGTTTTTTAAAATGAAAAGCACCTTTGATGAACTGCACCCCAAAAGTTAGATTTTTTCTGTCTAACTTTTGGGGTGCAGTTCAAATGTATGAGATATTTTTAGTTTTGATTTAATTTCGATATTTTTCCGGAAAATACTTATTTTTCGGAAAGTCAAGATTTTGTTATTATTTATGATATACTGGTACCGTAATTATATCCTTACAGAGGTTAAGTAAGGGTTTCAGTACACGTCAATAGATGTCAAAATATTGATTTTAAGCGATTTTTGATTTTTGGAAACTCATTATATCGCACTACAAATCAATAAAAACTCTACCTTTTACTCTACCTTTTTTAGATAAATATATCATCTGGATATTGAAGTTAAGCCCTGCTATCATTTCGATGGCAGGGCTTTTTAATGTTTGGGACACTACCTTCTTATCTATATTTTGATGGAGCTGAAGTTGACATCTACAAAGTTTAATGTTAAAATACATTCAAAAATATATTTGAATGAGGTGCTTTATGG
>NZ_GG730092.1:76661-94637 GCF_000162495.1 Streptococcus sp. M143
CTGGGGATGTATATCCTGATTGAAAACAACAGCTTTAACATGCTAAGGACTGTGTTCGGCTAGGAGAAAAAATTATGAAAAAAGATAGTATCTGCCAAGTGAATATTATAAATCAGCAAAATGTTACAACCGCAACGAACTACCTTGAAAAGGAAAAAGTCCAAAAATCACTTCGTATTTTATCAAAGTTTACCGATAATAAACAGATAAATATCATCTTTTATCTCCTTGCTGTTGAAGAACTCTGTGTCTGTGATATAGCCTGTTTACTAAATCTCAGTATGGCATCTGCCTCCCACCATCTTCGTAAACTAGCCAATCAAAACATCTTGGATACTAGAAGAGAGGGGAAAATTATATATTATTTTATAAAAGATGAGGAAATCAAAGACTTTTTTAATCAACTAGGATAACAACTATTTTTACTACTTTATCATGATTATATATAGGACTTATCTATGAAATTTTTTGATAAAAATTACTCACATGAAAGACTACTCGTAGCAAATCTTTAAGAAAAAAGTATAATTTAAAGCAAAGCGACCTAGGTAATGCAGGTCAAGTTAGCCAAGTTTAAAAGGGAGAAATCTGAAAGAAAATGTATCTTTGATAGTAGTCATTTATTGTGAAATATGATATATTTATTGATTAGATGGATGAATATTTCTAAAGTTAAATAAAATATGACAGATACATGCTTTTTAGTGTATCTTGTTTGTACTCAAAATATGAAGTGACTATCCAATATTTAAGATTAATAAATATTATACGATGAGATAGAATACTACAAAATGAAAGGCAACGTAATCTGATGAAGAAAGACAGATTAATTGTATTGACAGATGCTGTTCTAGCAATTATTATGACCATCTTGGTTTTAGAGTTAGAAAAACCAACAACACCAAGTCTTGAAGCTTTTTGGGATTTACGGCAAAATTTCTTTGCTTGTTTTCTTTCCTTTTTCTGGTTGGGATCGTTATGGATGGCACTAAACACATTATGGGAAAAGGTTGAGAAAATTTCCTCAGAAATTATTTGGTGGAATTTGTTTCTACTCTTGGAGCGGCAGGAGTTCTCTTTGGAGAATTTCATGCCATCCAAGATACCAGTCTGAATGATGTGGTGGACCGGATCTATATAAATGTCAAGGATTTACCGTTTCAGTCCTTGGGAGCTTTAGCTAATATCCTGTCTGATATTAAGAAGGGACTGATTCAAGACAGTCATATCTGGTCTTTCTTCCAGTCATTTTTCAAACAATATCAGTTGATAATCAGCTTAAATCAGATCTATCAGTTTGTCTATCTTTCTCTGATGGAGATCATGTCCTATCTTCACTTTGATTATTGGAAAAAAACGGCTCGGTCAGGAGCTAGTATGAATAAGGAGAACAAATGAAACGTTTAAAAATGTTATGGCATATTATGCAGGTTACGGGTTTTACTCGGTTTGCTCTGAGTTTTGTGACCTTTGTTTTTGGGTCAGGAGGCGTGCTTTTCCTAGTTGAACCTGCTATCACAAATTACGGAGACGGTCTTTGGTATGCTTTTGTGACTTCGACGACTGTCGGCTACGGGGATCTCCTAGCTGTGACCTTGATTGGAAGGATTACCAGTGTCTTCTTGACGATTTATGGGCTCATATTTTTTGGCTGTTTATCAGCTGTTATTTTTAATTATTATACCAATTTAAATAAGGAAAGAGGAGAGGACAAATGACTGCCAATTATTCAACACGGGAATACCGTGAGAAATTATACGATGACCTTCATGTTCGATTGAGAGATACAGCGATTTTGATGTGTGCAATTTTTATTGCCTCTATCGGACTAAATATGAATTCAACAGCTGTCATTATAGGAGCCATGTTGATTTCACCTCTCATGACACCGATTGTTGGACTGGGATTCGGTTTAGCTATTTTTGATACGCGTTTAATCAAGCAATCTCTAGAGGTTTTATTGACTCAAGTGTTGGTCAGTTTGCTTGTCTCGACTCTGTATTTCTGGATTTCTCCCTTGTCTTATGCAAGTAGCGAGTTGATTGCACGAACCTCTCCAACCATTTGGGATGTCCTCATTGCTATTGCTGGTGGGATTGCTGGTGTGATCGGTTCAAGGAAAAAAGAAGCAAACAATATCGTGCCAGGAGTAGCCATTGCTACAGCTCTGATGCCGCCTATCTGTACTGCTGGCTATGGTTTAGCTAATGGGAATGTACGATTTTTATTGGGGGCTCTCTATCTTTTCTTGATCAACTGTGTCTTTATCATGCTAGCCAACATTGTTGGAACAAGAATTTTGATGAGAAAATCTCCTTTAACTTCATTTAAAGAGCTGAGCATTAAAATGAGAATTGGCTTGATATCTTTGATTGTATTGTTGATTCTTCCAGCTAGCTATTCGGCAGTTACTCTGACAATAGAACAAGCGCGCAAAGAAGGGATCAAACAGTTTGTAGGAAAAGAGTTCGCCAATTATACGGTTATTAATCAAGTCTACAAGTCAAGTAACAATGAATTGGTCTTGACGGTTGTTGGAGATCCGATTTCAGAAGAAGAATTAGAAACACTCCACCAAAAACAAGCCTCTTACGGTATTCAATCTGTTCAATTGAAAGTGAATCAAGTTCAGAACTCGCCAACATTAGATAGTGAAGCGACCAAGGAATTTTATGAAAACATTGACAAGTATATTGATCAAAAACTCTCTGAAAAAGATTCACAAAACGATCTCGTAAAAGAAAATGAAGCAGACAAGGATTGAGGACAATGAACTGAATCGGTTTTTACGCCGTGTTTTTCTTGTATCTTCCTCTTTCTTACTTATAGCAGGTTGTTTTTGCTTGAATAAGAAATAAATTAGAAGTTCTATCATCTAAGAAAAATGATGAACAAAAAATCATTTAACTAATGGTGTGAACGTTTAGTGTTTATCAGCTCCATTCTCTGTAATTTTGGGGGTAAAATCCACACCATTCGGATAAAATTAGTTGAATTTGATTGGAAAAAAGCTTTTATAAAAGCGGAGAAAAGTCTTGATATTACGCTGTTTTTAGTCCAACTGAAATTCATACTTTCCAAACCAGGTTTTACAAAAAGTGAAATCTTAACTAAAATTCATTCTCACAAGGTTTTAAAACACTTCCCCCCTATCCAAATTTGGATAGGGTTTCTCATCGTTAAAAACTCGCTTTAGTATCTCGACACTTTCCTTCAGATGGAGCAGTTCGATATTTCTTTTACTATCATCAGTGTTTTTCTCTATATTTTCACAATGGCGTTTGATGTGCCATAAGGATTTTTTAATGTTATCTTCTTTTAAATTTTTCATGCTCCTATTTTACCAGACAAATCATTAAAAATAATGTTACCGTCCTCAAATGATTAAAATATAGCCTGAAAAGTACTAAAAAATAAATAAAGAGCAGTCTTTGACCATATTTTTAGAGAGATAACAAAAAGCGCTTCAATTAAAGCGTTTTTATTGTATAAAGACTAACGAATTGTTTGGGAATTTTACTTATCGTCGTATTTCTTCAAGGCATTTTTATATGCTTCACTGTCCTTTTTGTAATAGTCTTGTTTCGTTCCTGAAATATCGACAGTGAACACGCCATCCTTGAAGATGTAACTTTCTTTTCTACTGATGATATTAGTACCAGTCAGTTCGATTGTTGAACTATCTTTATCAA
Source organism: Streptococcus sp. M143 (assembly GCF_000162495.1). Taxonomy (NCBI): domain Bacteria; kingdom Bacillati; phylum Bacillota; class Bacilli; order Lactobacillales; family Streptococcaceae; genus Streptococcus; species Streptococcus sp. M143. The sequence continues at coordinate 80,354 of NZ_GG730092.1, forward strand.
TTGTAAAGGCATCAGCCTCTCCTTTATTGATAGTTCCTTTATTTCCTGATATCGTAAAAGCAACTTCATTTCTATTCTCATTTATCCAGTAGTATTCACCATCTAAAAAATTACTTGATTGGTCAGAACAGGCAATTAGTAAAATTGCGGATAGAGACACTAAAACTAATGTGATAAATTTTTTCATTTGCTTACCTCCTTTTTTCTATTATATCAAAGGAATATTACAGGTGTAAGACAGATAGTACTAAGGGTGTTCTACCGTTTTAGAAATTAAAAAAAGGAATTCATAATGAAATTCCTCTTCTTCTTTAATAAATGAATCAGTTTCTTATTTCATAAAAGGTAGTGAAAAAGGTAGTGATTCGATTGATTTATGTTGCAATGTAGTGAAATCTTGAATTTCAAGAATTGCTTTAAATCAAGGTTTCTAAAGTCTATTGACGTGTAGTGAACCCTTATTTAACTTCGGTGAACACAACGTGCTTGCGAAGTTTTGGTGAGTATTTCTTCAATTGAAGACGGTCTGGAGTGTTACGTTTGTTTTTAGAAGTAAGGTACAAGCGTTCACCAGATTCTTTGTGTTCAAGTGTAATATTTACGCGCATGGTATCTCCCTTCTATTATTCAGCTGATGCAGCTTTAGCGATTTTACGTCCTTTGTAGTATCCTTTAAGTGATACACGGTGAGAACGTGAGTAATCTCCAGTAGTTTCGTCAAAGTTTACAGATGGAGCTGTTACTTTGTAGTGGGTACGACGTTTGTTTTTCTTCGCTTTTGAAGTGCGACGTGCAGGTACTGCCATTTTGATTTCTCCTTTTAAGATATAATTCAGTTAGGTTTGATTTTCATCAACTTTAATAGTATATCAAAACTTTTTTGTAAAGTAAAGTTACTTGACAAAAAAAGATGAAAAAATTCTCCTGTCCGATCTAGCAGACAGGAGAAGGTGTTAAATATCAATCTCAAATGGTTCGTCAATGGTTTCTGATACGTATTTTCCGTCTTTCTTCCGTTGCTTGACACACTCTGTAAGGAGATATTCGATTTGCCCATTGACTGAACGAAAGTCGTCTTCTGCCCATGATGCGAGTGCAGCGTATAACTTTGTTGAGAGTCGAAGGGGAATCTGCTTTTTTTTAGCTTCAGCCATCTTTAGTAAAGACTTCCTGCGTTGACAATTGGTTGTGCATCATGATTGCCACAGAGAACGACTAGGAGATTTGAAACCATGGCAGTTTTTCGTTCTTCGTCAAGTTCTACCAATTCTCCTTCATTGAGACGTTCTAGTGCCATTTCAACCATTCCCACAGCGCCGTCTACAATCATCTTACGGGCATCAATAATGGCAGATGCTTGTTGGCGTTGAAGCATAACAGCTGCAATTTCTGGTGCATAAGCTAGATAAGTGATACGTGCTTCAAGGATTTCCAAGCCAGCATCTTCTACGCGACTTTGGATTTCTTCACGAATACGGTTAGCTACAATTTCACTAGAGCCACGGAGACTACCTTCATCTGCTTGTCCATCCCCTGTAGTATCTACATTAGGAGACACATCGTAAGGATAGATGCGGACAATATTACGAAGGGCGCTATCACACTGCAATGAGAGATATTCTTTATAGTTATCAACGTTGAAGACTGCTTTGGCTGTATCGACAACTCTCCAAGTTACCGCAATTCCAATTTCAACAGGGTTACCTAAGCAATCGTTAATCTTTTGACGGGAATTGCTCAAAGTCATAACTTTGAGGGAAATCTGTTTCTTGCCAATTTCAAGGTTTACATCATTGCCATTTGATGATTTCATTCCTGAAAAAGGAGATTTTGTGCTAACATCACCACTTTGACCAAGTCGAGTGTGGTTTGCAGGGTTGACTGCTATGCTAAAAGGATTGACAAAGTAAAAACCAGGTTCTTTGATGGTACCTGTATAATTACCAAAGAGGGTCAAAACCAGAGCTTCCTGAGGTTTGACAACTTTTAAACCAGCATGAGCTAGAACTGAAATTAAGATTAATAAAAGACCGATAATAATTCCAAAAACGTTTTCCGAACCAGCACCCATTATAAATATAAAGATACCAAGTACGAGTGTCAATTCAATGAGAATTAATGCGAATACACCATTTGGTTTTGAATTGATTAGTTTTTCAGTCATAAGAATGACCTCCTGCTTTATGATATCTAAATGATATCACTTTAATTTATAAAGTCAAGAAATAAATGTAACATTTTTAAAGAAAATATTGCTGTATAGAATTTTCTGAAAATTCAAGAATTTTCTTCTGTTCATTGCCTTTAAAATGTGCTATAATAGTAAAAACTGAAATGGGAGGGATAAGATGACTGAATTAGATAAACGTCACCGCAGTAGCATTTATGACAGTATGGTGAAATCACCAAACCGTGCTATGCTTCGTGCGACTGGTATGACAGATAAGGACTTTGAAACACCGATTGTGGGAGTGATTTCGACTTGGGCGGAAAATACACCATGTAACATCCACTTGCATGATTTCGGGAAATTGGCTAAAGAAGGTGTCAAATCTGCAGGCGCTTGGCCTGTTCAGTTTGGAACTATTACCGTAGCGGACGGGATTGCCATGGGAACGCCTGGTATGCGTTTCTCTTTGACGTCTCGTGATATCATCGCGGACTCCATCGAGGCGGCGATGGGTGGTCATAACGTCGATGCCTTTGTCGCTATCGGTGGCTGTGACAAGAACATGCCTGGTTCTATGATTGCCATTGCTAACATGAATATTCCAGCTATTTTCGCCTATGGTGGAACCATTGCACCGGGAAATCTTGATGGAAAAGACATTGACTTGGTTTCTGTTTTTGAGGGAATCGGAAAATGGAACCACGGTGACATGACAGCTGAGGACGTGAAACGTCTTGAATGTAATGCCTGCCCGGGCCCTGGTGGCTGTGGTGGTATGTATACAGCTAACACCATGGCGACTGCTATCGAAGTTCTCGGTATGAGTTTGCCAGGATCTTCATCTCACCCAGCTGAATCAGCCGACAAGAAAGAAGATATCGAAGCAGCAGGACGTGCTGTTGTTAAGATGCTGGAACTTGGTCTCAAACCATCAGATATCTTGACTCGTGAAGCCTTTGAAGATGCCATCACTGTAACGATGGCTCTCGGTGGTTCTACAAATGCCACTCTTCACTTGCTTGCCATTGCCCATGCGGCTAATGTTGACTTGTCACTTGAGGACTTCAATACAATCCAAGAACGTGTGCCTCACTTGGCTGACTTGAAACCATCTGGTCAGTATGTCTTCCAAGACCTCTACGAAGTCGGTGGTGTGCCAGCGGTTATGAAATACCTTTTGGCAAATGGTTTCCTTCATGGCGACCGTATCACATGTACTGGTAAGACAGTCGCTGAAAACTTGGCTGACTTTGCAGACCTTACACCAGGCCAAAAAGTCATTATGCCACTTGAAAATCCAAAACGTGCAGACGGTCCGCTTATCATCTTGAACGGGAACCTTGCCCCTGATGGAGCGGTTGCCAAGGTATCAGGTGTTAAAGTGCGTCGTCACGTTGGACCAGCTAAGGTCTTTGACTCAGAAGAAGACGCTATCCAGGCTGTCTTGACAGATGAAATCGTTGATGGCGATGTTGTCGTTGTTCGTTTCGTTGGACCGAAGGGTGGTCCTGGTATGCCTGAGATGCTCTCACTTTCTTCTATGATCGTTGGTAAAGGTCAAGGAGATAAGGTTGCCCTCTTGACAGATGGACGCTTCTCTGGTGGTACTTATGGTCTGGTTGTCGGACATATCGCTCCTGAAGCTCAGGATGGTGGACCGATTGCCTACCTCCGTACAGGTGACATCGTTACGGTTGACCAAGATACCAAAGAAATTTCCATGGCCGTATCTGAAGAAGAACTTGAAAAACGCAAGGCAGAAACAACCTTGCCACCACTTTACAGCCGTGGTGTTCTCGGTAAATATGCCCACATCGTATCATCCGCTTCTCGCGGAGCCGTGACAGACTTCTGGAATATGGACAAGTCAGGTAAAAAATAAACTCAAAAAGCAAGCCATTTCGGCTTGCTTCTTTTCATCTTCAAAAGTGATTTGCCTGCTTATACTCAATAAAAATCAAAGAGCAAACTAGAAAGCTAGGCGCAGGTTGCTCAAAGCACAGCTTTGAGGTTGGAGATAAAGCTGACGTGGTTTGAAGAGATTTTTGAAGAGTATTAACGAGGTGGCAGTCCAAGGGCGATACGGCCGTAGCGACTGATTCGTGTGATCTTCCAGGCAGGAGACCAAGTAACTTCAACCTTGACATCTTCGATGCCCTCGATCTGTTTCAGACCTGCCACGATTTCGATAGGCAGGCTTTCGGCGCAATCACAGGCAGTATCAGTGAAAGTCATGACAATCTTGCAGAGACCTGTTTCGTCCAGATTGATTTCATAAATCAAGCCCAGATTGTAAACATCCAATTCCACATCTGTATCAAAAACCTTCTCTAGTTTTTCGATAATTTGGTCTTGTAAGGCCAAAGCGCGATCATTGATTTTGATATCGTCTCTCATAACAGTCCCTCCACGTGATAAATATCCTCTATTTTCTCATAATTCTGACAATTTGGCAAGTTTTTGATGAATTTTCTGAAAAATATGATAAAATGAAGAAAATACTCAATTAAGGGGAAGTCTATGGAGCAGATTGGAAAAGTCTTTAGACAATTACGAGAGTCAAGAAATATCTCGCTGAGACAAGCAACTGGGGGACAATTTTCGCCGTCCATGTTGTCCCGATTTGAAACAGGTCAGAGTGAACTTTCGGTGGGAAAGTTTCTGTTTGCCCTAGAAAATATATCTGCGAGTGTAGAGGAAATCCTCTTTCTGGCGAGAGGTTTTCAGTATGATACAGATTCTGAGTTGAGAAAAGAAATCACAGATATCTTGGACCCAAAGAACATAGCACCTCTCGAGGACTTGTATCGTAAGGAGTATCAAAAGCATGCCGATTCTCAAAACAAACAGAAACATATTCTAAATGCCATTATGATCAAGTCTTATATGAAGAGCATGGATGAAACGGTAGAGTTAACAGCAGAGGAAGGGAAAGTCCTTCATGATTACCTGTTTTCTACCGAGATTTGGGGAATCTATGAACTCAATTTATTCTCAGTTAGTTCCCCACTCTTATCTGTTCCTCTTTTCACTAGATATGTACGAGAAATGGTCCGAAAATCTGATTTTCTAATGGAAATGAAGGGAAATCGGCACCTATTTCACACCATGCTATTGAATGGTTTTTTAGCCAGCATTGAGTGTGAAGAATTTACCAATGCCTATTATTTTAAATGTGTTATCGAAGAGCATTTCTACAGGGAAAACGAGACCTATTTCCGAATTGTCTATTTGTGGGCGGAAGGTCTCCTTGATAGCAAGCAAGGCAGAGTCAAGGAAGGACAAAAAAAGATGGAAGATGCTGTCCGTATTTTCGAGATGCTTGGCTGTAACAAATCTGCCGAATACTATAGAAACACGCCTGATTGTTGAATATCTGCAAATTAAGAAAATGATTTAAAATTTGAAACGATAGAACTCCAGACCTCTTTCAGGTCGTTAAAGGAGTTCTATCGTATTTTTGCTTATTTTGTGTGTTGCATATATTCAAAAAATTTTTTCGCTAATTCATAAGTGCTATACTGTAGTCATACTTCATATAGAACTTAGAACAAGAAGGGAGATTATCTATGAAATTATTGTTTAGAAATCAAGCTTATCAACTCTTGACTTTGTCACGATTCTTCAATGCTTTTGGTGCTTCGATTTTTAACCTGGTATTTATCGTCTATGCATCGACCTTGCCACAAGCATCTTTTGCGGTTGCTATGGCGAATATTGTCATGATTCTTCCGACTCTCTTTACAGTTTTTGTAGGGATTCGGGCAGATTACACGAGGGACAAGGTCAAATGGATGGTCTATAGCGGTTTGTTTCAGGCAGTTTTATTTTTTCTAGCAGCTTTAGTTGTTCAGCAAACTAGTTTATTTGCCTTTTCTAGCCTGTGTTTAATCAATGTCATTAGTGATATAATCAGTGATTTTGCTGGTGGTTTGCGCATGCCTCTTATTAAGGAAAAGGTAGCTGAAAATGATTTGATGGAGGCTTATTCTTTTTCCCAGTTTATCACCTATATTTCAGCTATTGGTGGTCAAGCTTTCGGAGTCTGGCTCTTAGGTCTATCGGTTAACAATTTTTCCCTCGTTGCGGGTATCAATGCCTGTTTTTTCCTAGTATCAGCATCTATTCTCTTTCTAGGAAGAAACAAATTGAGCCTGTCAATTTCATCTCCTGATGGTGAATTACTGAAAAATGAGACTCTCTCTATCAAAGATCAGTTTCTATCTATTTACCGAAATTTACGCCTCGTTTTTCTTAAAAGTGGACAGAAAAACTTTGGTTTGATGCTCTGTGCGGTTTTATTGATTAACGCATCGGGTGGTGCTTTGGGTGGCATTTATAACATTTTCTTTTTGAGCCACTCTCTGTTGAACTTTTCGTACACAGAGGCGCTATTTATCGAGCAAGCTTGTGTTTTATTAGCAGTCATCATCAGTAGCCTTACGGGCAATGATTATTTTGGGAAGCAGTCCCTGCCTAGATTGATGATGTGGGCGACCTTAGGACTCAGTCTAGTTGGTCTAGCTAATTTATTCAATCAAGTTGTGCTTGGTTTACTATTTCTCTTTTTAACTCTGTATGTGTCTGGTAAAGTTTCACCAAAGATTAGTGCCATGCTCATGAAAAATCTAGCTCCAGAGGTTCTAGCTCGTACCAGCAATTTTTTAAATCTTCTCTTTACCCTCTCTATTCCTGTGGGAACAGCCTGTTTTTCACTTGTAGCCGTATGGGATATGCAGTTGACCTGGATCTTTTTTGTTGGACTTTCCTTGCTGGCTATCCTTCTGACGAGTCTTAATCTCAAAAATGACATTTGAATTCTAATTTTTTCTCACTGTTTTAATCCCTCTATTTATGGTAAAATAAGACTATTAAGTTTAAAGAGGATTTCCTATGAAATTACAAAAACCAAAAGGAACGCAGGATATTTTACCTGCTGAGTCTGCCAAGTGGCAGTACGTTGAGGGCTTTGCCCGTGAAATTTTCAAGCGTTATAACTATGCAGAAGTGCGCACGCCTATTTTTGAGCACTACGAGGTCATCAGCCGCTCTGTCGGGGACACGACCGATATCGTAACCAAGGAAATGTACGATTTTTACGACAAGGGTGACCGCCATATCACCCTCCGACCAGAAGGAACTGCGCCAGTTGTCCGTTCCTATGTGGAAAATAAACTCTTCGCCCCAGAAGTTCAAAAGCCAAGTAAGTTCTACTACATGGGCCCTATGTTCCGCTATGAGCGTCCACAAGCAGGGCGTTTGCGTCAATTCCACCAGATTGGTGTCGAGTGCTTTGGCTCTAGCAATCCAGCTACCGATGTGGAAACGATCGCTATGGCAGCCCACTTCTTGAAAGAAATCGGCATCCAAGGTGTTAAATTACACCTCAACACTCTTGGAAATCCTGAGAGTCGTGCGGCCTATCGTCAGGCTTTGATCGACTACTTGACACCGCTCAAGGAGACCTTGTCTAAGGATAGCCAACGTCGTTTGGAGGAAAATCCTCTCCGTGTCTTGGACTCTAAGGAAAAAGAAGACAAGGTAGCAGTAGAGAATGCGCCGTCTATCTTGGACTTCCTTGATGAAGAAAGCCAAGCCCACTTTGATGCTGTGCGTCAGATGTTGGAGACTCTCGGAGTAGACTATATCATCGATACTAATATGGTGCGTGGTTTGGACTATTACAACCACACCATTTTCGAGTTTATCACAGGGATTGAGGGCAATGACTTGACGGTCTGTGCAGGTGGTCGTTATGATGGCTTGGTTGCTTACTTTGGGGGCCCAGAAACTGCTGGATTTGGTTTTGGACTTGGTGTAGAACGCCTGCTGCTGATCCTTGAAAAACAAGGTGTGGCCCTCCCTATCGAAAATGCTCTAGATGTTTATATCGCAGTCTTGGGTCAAGGGGCAAATGTCAAGGCTTTGGAGTTGGTACAAGCCCTTCGCCAACAAGGTTTCAAAGCAGAGCGTGATTATCTCAACCGTAAACTCAAAGCTCAGTTCAAGTCAGCCGATGTTTTTGCTGCTAAGACCCTCATTACTCTAGGTGAAAGTGAAGTCGAAAGCGGGCAAGTCAAGGTCAAGAACAACCAAACTCGAGAAGAAGTGGAAGTTACGCTCGATACAATCAGCCAAAACTTTTCAGAAGTCTTTGAAAAACTAGGATTTTAATGACAGATAAACCGGTCAGGAACCTACTCCTGACCTTTTTCTTTTGCAAAATGACAAAAATCATAAACTTTTTGACAAATATGCTTGTCAAAAAGAAAAAGATGTGTTACAATATAAGCAAGTTAAGAGAAAAGGAGAAAAGAACGATTATGTGGGCATTAGGATTTGTACCTCTTGTGTTTATGTTTTATCTCTATCATACCCAAAGGGTCAAGAAACTAGAGAATAAAATCAAAAGAATTGAGCAAAAACAGAAAGGAAATAAAGAAATGTCAAGAATTTTAAAAGAATTGATTGGGAAAACACCGACAATCTTTGGACAAGTTTTTGGAACAGACAACTGGGAAGTTGTGGATGTTGATGAGGAATGGGTCAAGCTACGCCGTGTAGATAAAAAAGGAAAAGAAAAATTCAAACTACAACGCATTGAGGATATCCAAACCGTTGAATTTGACGGAAAGTAGGTCTGTAATATGCAACTAAAAAATCGTCTAAAAGAGCTTCGAGCTCGCGATGGTCTCAATCAAACCGACCTAGCTAAGCTAGCAGGGGTTTCCAGGCAGACCATTAGCCTACTAGAACGGGACGAATACACCCCGTCCATTGTAATTGCCCTGAAAATATCTCAAATTTTCAACGAAACAGTTGAATCGGTATTTCGCTTGGAGGAGGACGAGTGATGAACAAGTATAGAGTGGTTTATTATATGAGTGTTCTTGCCCTCATTGTGAATGCTTTCGCTATGGTTGGAACATTACTGGGGTGGTTCTATTTTGTTGAAAGTAAATATTTGTTTTGGATTAATTTAGCCCTCTTGTCCATTTTCAATCGGTTGAAGAAAAAGGAGAAAAATGATGAACAAGTATAAAGTAATTTATTATGTAGTTGCCATAGCTCTATTAGTCAGCGTGTTTTTACTGAATGGGATAGACCTAGGCTGGTTTAGTCCCTATCAAAGTGACCAATTTATTTGGGCCTACTTTGCTCTTATCCCAGTCGTTGACTGGATTGAAAAGAAAGCAAACAATTTAGCAAGTGAAAAAGGAGAATGAATATGAAAGAGTTTTTAGCAGGTTTTCAAGTAGATACTGAGAACAAAGAACTTGCTGGTGTCTGTGCTGGTTTAGGGAATTATTTTAACATCAAGACTATCGTGGTTCGTTTAGTGATGCTATTTTTGTTTCTTTCTTCGACAGAGTTTGGGATTTTGACAGTCATCCTATATGCTTATCTAGCAGGTTGGCTTGGGAGAGATCCTTTAGGAGAAGGGGCGAAAAAAGCAAGAAACCAAGCTATTCTCTTGTTTGCTGTTTGTTTGATTTTAGTATCACTTGGAACAGAGGGTTTGACAGCAATTTATGAATCAGGTAAAGCCTTTGGTCAGTGGTTAGTTGGATTGGTTTAGTTTAGAAAGAGGATGAATATGGAAAAGAAAAAGAAACGTGGATTGTTGTTTTTAATGTCTGTTGTCTTGGGAGGTTTCTTGGGCGGTTTTGTAGGGATGTTTAAGGCTGTTGCCGAATCCCACGAAATTATGTTAGATGTAAAAGTCTTGATACCATGGATATCAGCTATTTGTTTACTGTTAGGTTTTATTAGCATTCTTTTGACGTTCAATTTCTTAAAGAAAAGCAGAAAATTTCACTCCTTGTATCAAGAGGAAATGGATGATGAACTGAATGAAACCTATTATGTGCAAATGTATCGTAATCTTGAGTTTGGAAACATTGCTTTTAATATTGCAAGTGTAGCGATTTCATTGTCTATTTTCCTCTCATTAAATGAAGTGGTTATATTGCATACAGGTCACCAAACATTTTCCCTCTCTTTCTTAGCTTTTGTGCTACTCTTAGTCGCTCAAAAATCTCTTTCTAAAACAATTGCGATTGTTCGTCAGTTTGATTTGTCTCTTTTCTCTACACCCAAGGATGTCTTAGATTATATAAATTCTTATGATGAAGGAGAGCGACAAGCTAATTTGGAACAGAGTTTTCGAATTTTATTCCAATTACATCAATATGTCTTACCAGCCTTATATGTTTTTCTTATTATCATTTCTTTCTTGACAGGAGAAATTCAGCTACTAGCCTTCTTGCTTGTTGGAGCAATCCATGTTTATATCAATGTGATGCAGTTACCTATGGTAAAACGCTATTTCAAATAGGAGGCCTATATGAACTTACTTAAAAATCTCGGCTGGTTTCTTCTAGCTGTTCTATCCTTTTTCTTTGGCTATGGTCTAGTTCAGAGTATGGCTTTATCAGCTCTTGGACTAGGGGCTTCAATCTTTGGAGTCTTGCCACTTTATGTCGCCCTGTCAGGAGCCTATGTTTATGGAGTTTACAGATGGTATCAGACAGAAAAGGTTAGCATCCAGACAACAGCTTTTAATCGTTATATCTGGTTGCCAACACTGGTTTTGCTAGTGGCGATTACAGCCCAGTTCTTTTTACCAGATGATCCGTCGGTCAATCAACAAATCGTATCTCAACTGACAGTTGCTCAGCCTGTCTTTGGTTTCTTTATGGTAGTGGTCTTTGCTCCTCTGACGGAAGAACTCATCTTTAGAGGAATGCTGGCGCGCTATCTCTTTCCTAAGAAGAACAACAGCAAACAGACAGCTCTGTTTCTCCTCGTATCAAGTGTGCTTTTTGCCTTGATTCATTTTCCAGGAACTTTGCAACAGTTTTTAGTTTATGCCAGTCTGGGATTGAGTTTGGGACTGGCTTATGTGAACCGAAAAGGCCTTCTTTATAGCATTTCTCTCCACGCTTTGAATAATTTAATCGGCTTTTTGATGATACTCATGCTATAATAGAGTCAGGAGGTCACATGAAACGAGTAATTTTATTAGCAGTGATACAAGCGGTCGTTCTTTTCTTTATCATCGGGGCACTTGCCTATGCCTTTAAAGGCGACTTCTTTTACAACTATCTAGCAGTTGTCTTTGCGCCTATTGCAGGTGTCTTGCGTTTTGCTTCGGCTTATGCGACGGAGATTGTTCTACCTAAAAAGGCAGCTGAGATTGCTGAAAAGCGTAAAAAAGGTTAAAAATCATATTTAGGGAATCCGATGACGTTTTCATCGGATTTTTTGTCTGTTCGTTTTGATTTCTAAAGACAATCAAACTTTTCTGCTGATTTTCATGAAGAGCCTGCGCTTTTATGGTAAAATAGTAACAGAATAAAAGAGGAGAGAAGAAATGAAACGTAGTATGTATGCTGGTCGTGTTCGTGAGGAACACATCGGACAAGAAATTACCTTGAAAGGCTGGGTTGCCCGTCGTCGTGATTTGGGCGGATTGATCTTTATCGATCTTCGTGACCGTGAAGGAATCATGCAGCTGGTTATCAATCCAGAAAAAGTTTCAGCAGAAGTCATGGCAACAGCAGAAAGCCTTCGTAGCGAATTTGTCATCGAGGTGACGGGCCAGGTTGCTGCACGCGAGCAAGCAAATGATAAATTAGCAACGGGAGCAGTTGAGCTGAATGTAACAGCTCTTACGGTTCTTAATACAGCAAAAACAACACCATTTGAAATCAAGGATGGCATTGAGGCAAACGATGATACGCGTCTCCGTTACCGTTACCTTGACCTTCGCCGTCCAGAGATGTTGGAAAACCTCAAACTTCGTGCTAAAGTAACGCACTCTATCCGCAACTACTTGGACGAGTTGGAATTTATCGACGTGGAGACACCATTCCTTTCTAAGTCAACGCCAGAAGGAGCGCGTGACTATTTGGTACCATCTCGTGTCAATAAAGGGCATTTTTACGCGCTTCCTCAAAGTCCACAAATCACGAAACAGCTCTTGATGAATGCTGGATTTGACCGTTATTACCAAATCGTCAAATGTTTCCGTGACGAGGACTTGCGTGGAGATCGCCAGCCTGAGTTTACCCAAGTCGACTTGGAAACTTCCTTCCTTACGGAGCAAGAAATCCAAGACATCACAGAAGGCTTGATTGCGCGCGTGATGAAGGAAACCAAAGGCATCGAAGTGACGCTACCATTCCCTCGTATGAAATACGATGATGCGATGGCTCTTTACGGTTCTGACAAGCCAGATACTCGTTTTGAGATGTTGCTTCAGGACTTGACAGAAGTGGTCAAGGGTGTAGACTTTAAAGTCTTTTCAGAAGCACCTGCTGTAAAAGCAATTGTAGTCAAAGGCGCAGCAGATAACTATTCACGTAAAGACATTGATAAGATGACAGAAGTAGCCAAGCAGTACGGTGCTAAGGGTCTTGCTTGGGTCAAGGTTGTTGATGGAGAATTGAACGGACCAGTTGCTAAGTTTTTGACTGGCATTCAAGCAGATTTGACAAATACCCTTGGTTTAGAAGACAAGGACTTGATTCTCTTTGTGGCGGATACGCTTGAAGTGGCCAATGCAACTCTTGGTGCCCTTCGTGGACGTATTGCCAAAGAGCTTGGCTTGATTGATAATGATAAGTTCAACTTCCTTTGGGTGGTTGACTGGCCAATGTTTGAATGGTCTGAAGAAGAAGGTCGCTACATGAGCGCCCACCATCCATTTACCCTTCCACAGGAAGAAACAGCTCACGAATTAGAAGGTAATTTGGCTAAGGTTCGTGCCATTGCTTACGATATCGTTTTGAACGGTTATGAGCTTGGTGGTGGTAGTCTTCGTATCAACCAAAAAGACCTTCAAGAACGTATGTTCAAGGCTCTTGGATTCTCAGCTGAAGAAGCAAATGACCAGTTTGGTTTTCTTCTTGAAGCCATGGACTATGGTTTCCCACCACACGGTGGTTTGGCTATCGGTCTTGACCGTTTTGTCATGCTCTTAGCAGGAGAAGAAAATATCCGTGAAGTCATTGCCTTTCCTAAGAACAACAAGGCAACCGACCCAATGACACAAGCTCCATCAACAGTCGCTCTCAAACAACTAGAGGAACTAGAGATTCAATTGAAACCCTCTGCCTTAAAAGTTTGAAATATTGAGTAGAAGAAGATGAAACAAGCAAAACGAATTAAGCGGTGGCGCTATTATCTGCGCCGCTTTGCTTATCAGATAAAAATCTTACGAGTTTTACAAAGTATCTCTCGGGAAAAATATGATGAGAAAATCTCGGCTTCTCTGGTTTATGGCTTTCTGTCAGCAGTAGCAGTCAATTTCTTTTTTCAACCAGGACACGTTTACTCCAGTGGTGCGACAGGTCTGGCACAGATTATCTCTGCCTTGAGTCATCACTGGTTTGGTTTTTACATTCCGATATCGCTGACCTTTTATGCCATCAATTTTCCGTTGATGATTTTGGCTTGGTATCAGATTGGGCATAAGTTTACAATCTTTACCTTTATCACAGTATCCATGAGTTCCCTCTTTATCCAGTTTGTGCCCGTTGTGACGCTGACAGAGGATCCCATTATCAATGCTCTCTTTGGGGGTGTTGTCATGGGCTTGGGGATTGGTTTTGCGCTCCGTAACAATATTTCTAGCGGAGGTACAGATATCGTCAGTCTGACCATTCGCAAGAAAACGGGGAAGAATGTCGGTAGTATTTCTTTCCTGGTAAATGGAACCATCATGCTGATAGCAGGTTTGACCTTTGGTTGGAAATACGCCCTCTACTCCATGATTACTATTTTTGTATCCAGTCGTGTGACAGATGCGGTCTTTACCAAGCAAAAGCGGATGCAGGCCATGATTGTGACCAGTAATCCTGAAAAGGTAATCGAAAAAATCCATAAAAAATTGCACCGCGGAGCAACCATGATCCACGATGCGGAAGGAACCTATAATCATGAGAGAAAAGCAGTCTTGATTACGGTTATCACGCGAGCAGAGTTTAATGATTTTAAACACATCATGAAACAAGTCGATCCGACAGCCTTCGTCTCTGTATCCGAAAATGTCCACATTCTAGGTCGATTCGTAGAAACAGACAATTAGACATGCAAAAACCAGCTCTG
>NZ_GG730092.1:95704-117485 GCF_000162495.1 Streptococcus sp. M143
ACCTTCATCAGACGTTGAACTTTCTTATGATTCACTGTAAAACCACGATTTCTTAGTTCAAGAGTAATTCTACGATAGCCATAATTTCCTTTATAGTCATTATAAATGGCTTGAATTTCATCCTTTAGCTCTTTATCCTTATCTGGTTGATCCAGCTGTCTCAATTGATAATAGTAAGTTGAGCGAGGTAAACGAGCCACTTCAAGAAGTAAATCTGGTCGAAATCCTCCTGAAGCCATTTCTCTAACTGTCTCTGCTTTTCTCGCTCTAAGGCTTCGTCCCTTTCCTCTAACTGTCTCTGCTTTTCTCGCTCTAAGGCTTCGTCCCTTTCCTCTAACTCTTTTAACTTTTTTAGGTAAGCCACCTCAGTCCGTAAGCGTTCATTCTCCTCTTGGAGTCGCTCTAGTTCTGTCATTTCTTCCCAAGTTTTCTTCCGTTTACGTCCCATTTTAGGTACTCTCCCTCTTGTTTTCTCAACAGTAGTATACGCGTTTTTCTTGTATTTTGCTAGCCAGTTAAGAAGTATCGTACGACTTGGGAGACCGTATTCAAGAGAAACTCTATCTTTAGTCCAGCCTTCATGTAAGACTTTATTAATCATTTCTTGTTTTAATTCAGGAGAATAGTAACGATCAATCAATTTAATCATGTATCTAAGATTAGAATTGTTTATCCCAAATTTATTTGAAAGCTTCTCTAAGCTATATCCTTGTTTTCTAAGTTCATAGATCTGAACTTTATCTTCATAACTCAATTTCATAATAAAAACACCCCAAAAGTTAGATTTTTTCTGTCTAACTTTTGGGGTGCAGTTCATATTGTCTAGAGCGTTTTTGTGTTGTTTAAGAAAATTAGATGTTGGTTTTAGATAACTACACATTTCAGATTTTTTAAACAAGATTTAATTGTTGATAACTAGAAAGGATTATTATGTTTGCAAAAAACAAATTTCAATACTGTATTTACAATCATGAGAGACTAGAACTTCATGAGCTTCAAAAGGAATATCAAAAGGATAAAGCTGGGACAAAACTTAAGTATGAAAACCAATTGTTCGCAATCCTTCATGGATAGAGCGCAAGTTGTTCTCGATAGCTCGAAGATCAGCTTGATGTATTATTCTTTCAGCCATAATATTCCCCTTGTTAATGATTTCTAAATTAATTAGACAAAATTTGGCCATAGAATATTCTTATCTTAAAGAAGTAATTATATACTGAAAAACAGGCCGCAATTACACATGATTCAGATAAAATATACCAGAATTATTTTAGTTTCTTCTTAATAGTAATAAGAAAATCATAATTGATACTTTAATTCAACATACTATGAAATGAGAATATGAAGTTTTCTATGAGGAGAATGTGCACTTGATTTGACATTTTAGGGCGTATGAAAACTTTGAATACAGGTTTCTTTCTATCTAAATGTTTTTGCAGATACTTTTTTTGTACAAATTTGTATTACGAGTGTGTAACTGATAGACAAACACTAAAATATATGATAAACTAAAGTGGGAAAAAATTTAAAAGGAGAATCCTTATGTCAGCAATTAGTTTAACTCCAGAACAGTTACAATCTCAGGCGGCAATTTATCTTAGTGCTAAAGATCAAATTGAACAAGCGGTACAAACCGTTAATCGAACAAATGGAGAAATGGCATCACAATGGAAAGGACAAGCATTTAATGCTTACCTTGAGCAATACAACCAGTTGTATACACATGTTCAAAAATTCGAGGAGCTTCTAGTGAGCATCAACAAACAATTGAATAACTATGCTCAAACAGTAGCTGAACGTGACCAACAAGATGCACAAAGCTTTGGTTTGTAGTTGATTTTGAGGAGCGTCAGGGAAACTTGACGCTTATTTTTATATCATGATGAAGAAAATTAAAAAGCACCTATTAATTCTTTGTATCGTATTTCCTGTGCTAGTTTATGCAGACGATGGTAGCTTAAAACTTGATACAGATATCATTACAAATAGTACACAGGACACGGTCAAAAATAGGATAGAATCCAAATATGCTCCAAATTTATTTTTAAATCGTACCCAAAAGGTTGTGGACCAGAGAACTCAAACAACAAAAGAACTTTTACAGGGGGCAGAGCAGACTATATTTACCGATAGTGAAAATCATTCTATTTATCGTTTAGAAACTACTGTCGTTAAAACATCATTGTTTAATCAATACACTGTAGAGGAGAAACCCTCTTTTAAACAAAGTGACTATTCAATTTTTAAGGATTGGATGGGAAGTGTATTTACAAGTGTTTTCTTGCTGTTTATGGTTTTGTTGGGAGTCTATCTAGGAAGGAAATGGCATGGATTACGGAAAAATAAAGCTAACTCTAGAGTATAGAGCAAAACAAATAGATATTCGAGTTTCAAAAGCTCTTACTTGGTTAAGATTAGAAGAATTATTAAAAGATACCAAAGTTAGAGAACAGTTGAATTTACCTCTAAATAGTTCGTTTTGTTTCAAAGTTAGAAATAAACAAATTCATATCGAGACAACGGACATCTTGGCTGCTTATCCAGTTAGTGATGGGGATTATATAGAGATTGAAGATGTATCATAGGAGAAAAAAATGTTTGAAGCAGATCAACTACAATTTGTGAGAGAAGACAACCAAATATCAGTTCAAATTTCTTCATCAGGTTATCATAGAGAACAACTTGAATTGATTAAAGAATACTGTCCAGTAGAAATAGTTCAAAAAGATGGAGTTCTTTCTTTGAATTATATTATTCCCGAGTATTTTAAAACAGTTAAGGAAGAAATTTTAAATAGAAGTACGGAGCTTGAGCGTTTTAGTTTGGCACAAAACATGTCGGCATTAGTTCATTCTGAAAATGATTATAAAATTCCATATATCCATCCTGAGAACATCATTGTTTTTGGCAGTAATGTACAAATGTTACATTATGGAATCGAAAAATTACTTGCACCACAGCAGTATAGTTCGGAATTCTATTTAGAGTCTTATAAAGCTTTAATGATTTCTATTTTACTACCTAAGGTAGATTTTGACTTAGTCATCCATGGGATTGATGCAATAAAGGAAAAGGTAGCACAGGATATTATTCCCTTAGGGAGTGTAGCTGATGTTAATAAATATATTGCAGAAAAGTATGCAAAATTATCAGAAGAGAGTTCAAAAGCTAATTTATTGGTGAACAAGAAAAAATGGAAGGCTTTGTTAATAGGGGGAGCCTTGCTTGCTACAACCACAGTGATTTTAAGTTTTGCCACTTATAAGTCTATGTTTAAAGACGGCCCCCTAAAATCATCAGTCATTATGGCCCAATCAAATTTCATGCGAAAAGACTATTCTGAAACAGTTGAATCATTAAAAAATTATGGTGCAGAATCATTGCCAAAAGAAGCTAAGTATATCTTAGCAGCAAGCTATGTCCGTTTAGATAGTTTGAGCGATAAGCAAAAGGAAGTTATTTTAAATACGATTACAGAATCAACAGATGATACAATTTTCTATTATTGGATTTATCTTGGACGTGGAAAATTTGAAAAAGCTCTAGATGTGGCACAAAATATCGGGGACACACAATTGATTTTACACGCTTATACAAATCTATATGAATCAGTTAAAGCAGATATCAATATGAACGGTTCTGAAAAACAAAAGAAACTTGAAGAATATGAAAAGAAAATAAAAGAACTTTCTGCTGAGATTGGAGAAGCGACTACAAATAGTAGTGACACAAAAGCATCTACTGAGACAACAACTCCTAAGGACAACCAAACAAAAGAAAAGAGTGAGCGATAAATGAAGGCAAAAAAGCTAGAATATGATCATCAACTGGGAGACCAATTAGGAGAACTTCATAAACCTCTTTATACCTTGTTGATTGAACAAGAAAAATTGGAAAAAATTGATTTGTTTGAAGGACAAGAGGTAAGAGTAGGTACTAACGAGTATACAGTAGAAGGCAGAAGAGTCTATCGAAATGGTAAGGAATTAGAAAGAGGAAAATCTACCTTTGATAAAGAAACTGTAACCTTATTGGTTCCTGAAGAGGATATTTTTGTCACTTATATTTTTCCGCCACAACGATTTATTTGTAGCAAGAAAGAATCAGCTGACATTAGTTGGTCAATTTCAAACCAACTTTTTTTCTCAAATAATCAAGTACAGGTTACACTTGGGGAATCTCCGGTTTATCTAAATAACCGTCTTATCAAAGAGGAAGGGCTTTATCCGTTTGAAGTGGGAAACCGAATGAAGGTTTCTAACTATTTTATAGAAAAAAGAAAGAACCAGTGGAAGATTGGATGTCTTTTTGAAGAACCACAATTGAATAAGAATCGAATTCTGATACAAGAAAAAAACAATGAGTATCCGATGGATTTTCCAGAGTATAGAAGGAGTCCGAGAGTCAACCCTATTATCCATAGTGGGAAAATCATTATCAATCAACCTCCACAGCCGATAAAGCCACCCAAAAACTCGCTCATCCGAGCCATTGTCCCAGCTTTAGGAATGTTTACTTTAACTGCATTTAGTTCAATTTGGACGAAAGGGAATCCTGTAATGATGCTAGGGATGGGTGGTTTTAGCCTCCTGACGGCAGCGACAACTATGAGTCAGTATTTTGAGGAGAGAAAGGATACCAAAGAACAGGAAAAAAATCGGATTCAAGATTACGAAGCATATTTATTAAAACAAGTATCCGACTTAGAAAGATACTACAAAGAAGAAACTAATATTCTACATTACAATCAACCGTCAATATCAACCATTACTGAGCTGATTGCAAAGTATGATTCTAGAATTTATGAGCGAATGGACTATAATGAAGATTTCTTACAGGTGTCTTTAGGATTAGGAGATAAATTAAGTCAGCTAGAGTTGCAAATAAATTTTGATGAGCAAAGTAAAGATGAAATATCGCAGTTTGCTCGAACAGTCTTGCAAGACTACAGTTTGCAAAAGAAAGTTCCGATCACGGTTAATATCTTTGAAGCGACAGTTGGTCTTGTTGGAAACAGTGAAGTAACTAGGACAGCTGTGTATAATATGCTTTTACAGATGGCAATGTTCCATAGCTACTTAGATGTTAATTTTATCAATCTTGTTCAAGAACTGAGATATGAGAAGGATTGGTCTGAGTGGCGCTTTCTCCCACATTTTAATATGCAGGAGCGAAATATTCGTGGTTTTGTTCATGATGCCAGAAGCCGTGATGCTGTTCTAAATTCGCTTTACCGTATTATTCAAAAACGTTCTCAAATTAAACGTGAAATGGGGGAAAAAGATGCACGCTTTAAACCTCATTATGTCTTAACGATTATGGATGACTCCCATTTACTTGGCCATAGTTTGAATGAGTATCTAGCCAAGGATTTGACAGAGTTGGGTGTAACAGTCATTTGGGTGAAAGAGGCACGTCGTCTTTTGCCAGAAACTATCACAACTCTGATTGAATATAAGAATCAAAATCTAGGTCAAATCATTAATGATGAAGGATACTATAGTGCACAAACCTTTATTCCCTACCCACTGTTGGATTGCTATGAAGATTCTATCCGTACTTTAGCAAATCTAAAACACATGGAAGTAGAGAAGAATACGATTCCAAAATCCGTTACTTTTTTGGAACTCTATCAAGTCAGAGAAGTTGAAGAGTTACAGGTTGCGACTAGATGGTCCAAAGCGGATACTTTTAAAACGTTAGCAGTGCCATTAGGATTGCGTGGGAAAGATGACCAGGTGGAACTCAACTTACATGAACGTGCACATGGACCGCATGGTCTTGTAGCAGGAACTACTGGTTCAGGTAAATCGGAGATTCTTCAGTCGTATATATTATCCATGGCTGTAAATTTTAGTCCAGAGGATGTTGGATTTCTTACGATTGACTTCAAGGGTGGTGGGATGGCGAATCTTTTCAAAGATCTACCACATATGCTTGGATCTATTACTAACTTAGATGGCGCGGCTAGTGCGCGTGCCTTAGCTTCTATCAAAGCAGAGTTACAAAAACGCCAACGACTATTTAATCAATTTGGTGTCAACCATATTAATGGATACACTAAATTATATAAGGAAGGGCAAAAATCTACTGACAAATCAGGCTATCCAGACAAACCATTACCTCATCTGTTCCTGATTAGTGATGAGTTTGCTGAATTGAAAGAACATGAACCAGAATTTATGACAGAGCTGGTTTCGACAGCCCGTATCGGACGTTCGCTTGGGGTCCATCTAATTCTTGCTACACAAAAGCCATCAGGTGTCGTGAATGATCAAATATGGTCAAACTCTCGTTTCAAACTAGCTTTGAAAGTGTCAGATGAGTCTGATTCAAATGAAATTATCAAAACACCAGATGCAGCGAGTATTACTGAACCAGGGCGTGCCTACTTACAAGTAGGAAATAACGAAATCTATGAGTTGTTCCAGTCTGCTTGGAGTGGTGCACATTATGCCCCGCAAACAGAGGGAGTTCAAGAAGTTGTTGATGAACGAATCTGGTTGATAAATGACCTAGGACAATATGAATTGCTATCTGATGACCTATCTAAGGATGAAAATTATACTGCTGATCAGACGGAAGAAATCACGGAACTCTCAGCTGTTGTAAACTATATAGCAAGAGTGAGCAAGACTGTACCTCTCAACCTGCCAGATAAACCGTGGTTAGAACCATTAGAGACAGCCATCATATCCCCACAAACAGATATTCACTGGACCGACGAAAAAGTATTGGCCGTTCCCTTTGCTCGAATGGATATTCCGACAGAGCAACGTCAGAAGGATTATCACTTTGATTTGGAAAAAATGGGGCATACAGTTTTCTATGGTTCACCAGGTTTTGGGAAATCCCTAGCTCTTCAAACTCTAGTGTTAAATCTCGCTCGTTTAAATACTCCAGAACAAGTACAAATCAATTTATTTGACTTTGGGACAAATGGACTCTTGCCACTAAAAGATTTACCTCATGTGGTTGATTTGACACGGTTTGACGAAGAAGAAAAACTGGTTAAGTTTTTAAAACGTATTGACCATGAGTTGAAGATTCGCAAGGAGAAGTTTGCCCTCTATAATGTAGCAAGTCTTTCCCAATACGAACAAAAATCAGGTGAGAAACTCCCTGCTATCCTTACTATTTTTGACGGCTTTGATACTATAAAAGACACACCACTAGAAGAAGCCATTGAAAGTATGATTAACCGCCTCCTACGTGAGGGAGCGAGTCTTGGATGTTTTGTGATTTTGACAGCACTCCGCTCAAATAGCCTTAAAATCAGTATGTCAAGTAATATCACCTCGCGCTTGGCCTTTTACCTGGTTGATGAAGGAGCTTCTAAGGAAATTATCGGACGCGATGCTTTAATTCAACAAGAAATTTTTGGTCGTGCCCAGTTGAAAGAAGATATCCCTTATGCCATTCAGGTTTATCTCCCGATAAGTGGAGAAGGGGACATTGAGCGCCTATATAACTTGGAAGAAGAAGTCAAGTTGATTGCAAGAAGCTGGACAGGAGTTTGCCCAGAACCAATCCCAATGTTGCCAAATGAAGTGACGCTTGATGAATTTAAACAATCAGCTACAGTTCAAGAGATGCTGAAACAAGGTCAAATCCCAATCGGATATGATAAAGAGACAACTAAGGTGGTAGGTTTTAATCCTAAAAAACATGGCTATTTTGTCATTATGGATGACACGCCACAGCAAACGGAACTACTCGAAGCAGTGTTATTGATGGCATTTGAAAATTTGAATGGGCAAGCTCAACGTATTCTTTTTGATATTGATGGACGTCTTGCAAATCCAGATAGTTTTGATTCAATCATCTTGTTAAATAACTTTAGTACAGCTTTAACAGATCTTGTTAGTGAAATTGAACGAAGACTACACGGTGGTGATAATCAAATGATGTTTGTCTACATGCCAGACATTCATACCGTAAATGAAAAAATGTTACTCTCTGCAAATGTGTTAGAAACGATTATCAAAAATGCCTCTAAAGCGGAAGTTTACTTTATTTTCCATGGCTATCAGAAAAGTATCGAAAGTAAATTTGATGAATTTAGTAAGAGATTGCGTGCAAATATGCCAGCAGGTATATTTGGTACTAGATTTATGGATCAAGGAATGATTAAAGGTAAGTCAAATTACAAAGAAACTCTTCTAGAAGTCGATGAAACTCATTTCTTTGTTGGAAGAGAAGTTTGCAGAATTAAGTTACCAAGATAATATCAGCAATGCTTCGTACTTGAACTTGATAAGAGTCCATCCCCAAAAGTTAACTAGAGAACTTCTCACTTTTGGGGATTGATTCAAAGGGAGTAAGTTTAATCATAAGGATATGTATATGGGTTGTTGATTCTAAGCAAAATATGCTAAAATGAAGTACAGTTTATAAAAAGGAGAAGGGAAATGGGGTCGTATTATAAACAAATTGCGGCTAGATTTCGTCGACAAGCTGCTGAAGCTCAAAGAGCAAAAAGTGTAGTTGACGGGAAAATATCTAGATTAAGAAAAGCTAGCAGTAGTTTAGCAAGTGAGATACAGTCTATTGATAATCATGCAAGATCTTTAGGTCAGATTCTTCCTTTAGATTCCTCTAGTTTTAAGGGGAGTCGTCAGCAAGATTTTGAAGGTCATTTTTATAATTTAGGAACGAATATTACTAATTTTCGAGATAGCCATAACAATAATAAAACTGCTATTGAGGATAAGATACGTAGTCTGGAAACTCAATCAAGTGAACTACAGTCTGTAATAGCATCTTATTATCATCAGGCTCGTGTCTATGAATATATGGAGGATTAGGGAGAGAAATGGTAGATACAGGTGTAAATCAATCCAGTTGGAACACTATTACAAGAGATGTTTCTACTTCAACTACAGGAATCGGTAAACTAAGTGATATGCGGTTTAGTCGCACAGATCTTACCCCTTTTACCACTTTTAATGACGTTTTGGAGCACTTTAACAAGTCTATTGTTACTTTGAAAAATTTTACCAGCTCAGATGCTCTAAAAATGGAACAAGCAGGACAGAATAAGATAGATGATGACGCGCATGAAGCAGGAGCTATTGCATCAGGAGGGTTGCTACCATGAAGGAAGAACAAATGATTTTATTCGCCCGAGCTTTGTCTAGATGTAACCTGTCTGAAAAGGATCAGGAAGTATTGACAGTGGTAGCGATGACCTTATCAGGACATCCGGATGTTTTTCGGGCTTGTTATATAGCTTTTATGAATGACGAACCTAGTTATCATTATCATCCAATGATAGGGGCGCCGTTGGAGTTTTTCTATGAAAAAGAACTAGTACGGATTCGGCGTCTCCAAGAAGAAGTTATCCTACCTCGTTCGCTTTTTATCCAGTATGCTTCCTATGTGGATCTCTGTTTAAGTCGTATCTATCCTTTAGGTAGTGTTGTCGAACTTGATCGTGAGCTTCTTCCTAAGGACTTGGTTGAGTCATTTGAAAGCGAACAGATGGACTTTTTTGTAGTTCTTTCAGGTCGTCGAGTTGATTTGGCAAACGGACATTATGTGGACTACATTGGTCATGGCTATCCATTTGGATTACGCTTTGACACTTCACCCTTGTTTTTAAGTAATCTCTTTATTAAGAGAGTAGTATCAGAAGGGTATTCGGATACCGTGGATGAACACTACTGCCAAGAAGCTCTGCGTAAGGACTATCTAGACGCAGGACTGATTTCCAGTGTTTACGCAGAGGAGGAAGTAAATGAAGATTGATGTATCCGAAGTTCGAGTTCAAAAAGAGTTGTTAGTTATTTCGGTAAATAGTATCAAGGAGCAGCTATCTGTTTCGAGAAGCCGTCTATCAGAGGTCGTTTCAACCGATAGTCTTAAAGGGACGGTAAAGGATGCCATTAACCAGAAGGTGACCAACTATCAGATACCACTGGTTGATAACTATGTCAATGCCCTAGATAGCATTGTCAGTCGCTATGATGGACTTGTGAAGCTCTTTCAAGACATGGTGTCAGAGACTGACAACAGTGCCATTATTAAGACAGAATACCTAGAACGCATCAAGCAACGGATGAAAGATCCGATCGAGGGACTAAAGAGCAGTTCCAGTAAGACGAAAAATATCTATGCAGGGATAAGTGATATCCTAACGTTAACGAATCCAAGCTTGGATAGTGTGAATACGAGCTATAATCAAGCAGTCAAGAGTTTAGATGATACCATAAAGAACATGGAAGCTTTTAATAGTGTTCTTCTAAAAACAGATACATTTGACCTCATCGATATGCAAAATAGTGAAATCGCTACCCTATCAGGTTATGCCTCTCTTCCGTATGGGAACCGCGTATCGAGAAATTATTATAATCGAACTCAGTTT
Organism: Streptococcus sp. M143; assembly: GCF_000162495.1. NCBI lineage: Bacteria > Bacillati > Bacillota > Bacilli > Lactobacillales > Streptococcaceae > Streptococcus > Streptococcus sp. M143. The sequence continues at coordinate 106,071 of NZ_GG730092.1, forward strand.
AAAAACTCAGTTTCAGAGATACACACAGCTATCCATAGCAACTCCAAAGCTGTGAAGTACCAAAATGCTCTCGCAAAACAGCTTGCCGAGTCTAAGTATAGTGGGACGATAGCTGAAAATAAAGACTTAATAGATTCATTATTTAATGTTTATAAAAACGTCACAACAAGTGATTTATATAAAAATAGTAAAGGCTATAAAAAACATTTAAAATCTATTTTACCTGCTTTATATGCCGCTTATCGTTTTAGCAAAAATACAAGAGGTGACACTACTGTCCTAAAAGAAACGACAAAATTTGGGAAACTTCTAGATAATTATTTTGAAGTTACCAAGAAATTAAATGGTAGTCGTACTTATAAGGTAGTTCAATATAAAAACGGTGGTGTTACACAGACCTTCAAATCCATAATGAAAAAGTTAGGCTATACTAAATATAATGAAGAATTGAGTAAGGTTTTCAAATCTTTTACAGATACAACTCGATTTAGCACCAAAGTGGCTAGTGTAGGAAAATCAATTGTGTCTACAACTGGAAGCCTATTGAAAGAAGAATTTATTAAAGAAATAACTTTCAAAGGTGCTGGTAAAGGCCTGTGGAATTTAGGAAAGGCAGGCACATCGGGAGGATTTAAAGGTTTAGTTAAGTCTGCAACGGGTAGCCTTAAAAATTACAAAGAAGGTTTTAAATCAGCTACTAAGTTTGGTAAGTTTTTAAAAGGAGCAGCGGTTGTTGGTGTTGCTTTAGATGTAGTTGATACTTTTTCAAAAGTCAGAGACAATGAACAAGAGGCCAAACGTCAAGGTCTAAGAGGAAATGAAGTTAAGGCAAGTGTGACAACAGGTTTTGTGATAGATGCGGCCAAGGCAGCAGGAACAACTGTTGCAGCAACAGGAGCAGCGAGCGCAGGAGCAGCATTTGCAGGGTTTGTAGCAGGTGCGGTAGGCATTGCTACAGCTCCTGCGTGGTTAACAGGAGCTGTGGCAATAGGAACAGCAGCTTTTGTTGGATGGGGTCTTAGCGAGCTGGATAAACGCTTTAAAATTACAGATAACCTTAAAAAAGGTGCCAATAGCCTGATCAAAGGCATGAGAGGATGGTTTAAATGATTATTGAAAGAATCAAAAAATATTTTGAGTTTCAAAGAAGTAGAATAAAGGGACCAGTTCCTCTTTGGGGCGTATTAAATGGGATTTTTATTTTATATCCTTTGGCATTTTTTATGTTTATGGCAGGAGGGTTAGAGATTCTAAAAAATGAGGACTTATATCAAGGGTTGCTTATTACAGGGATTGTTGTTTGGGTTTTAAATCTAGTATTTTTACTAGATCTTAAGCGAGGGATTTTAACCAGTTTTGGAACCTATCTCATGTATTTGACTGGTCATGTTTATACCATTATTGGATTTAGTAGTTTGAGTGGGGACCATAACTTTATTGTTCTAAAGTTATCTCTCCCCCTTATCTATGCCATTGTAATTATTATCATCATGAGCTGTTTGGTTGACTTGGACTCTGAAGAAATTATCTCGGAGAAGGCTGGAAAAATTATGCTTAATTTTGTAGTGGGACCGATAATACTTTTATCTCTTTGCTTTATTTTTCTAGCTATCATTGGATATGATTTTTTAATGGGGTGGGGAGTATCCTTATTGTTAATGATTTTTGGCTCTGCTTTATACCAAACATGGTTTATAATTATCTATGCATACCAACACCGTCATGATGTTGAGGAAACAAGACCAATCAAGTATATAGAAGTGCCTTCGGATTTGATTCAAAATAAAGAATTTGATAAAAATAGATTTAAAAAGGAAAAGAAACATGATTAAAGAAATCCAAATTCATATGGAACATTTGATGACAGACCAGGTCCAGATTCAAGCGGACGAACTATTGGAGTTGTTTGTCCACACAGAACTCTTACCCTATACTGATGGTATTTATAAAGATGGTCCGACCATTTTTGAAATGACTCCAACTCAATTTAACGAAGAAAAGCAAGATGTGGGAGTCTATATTCCAGTTATATCTGAAGCAGAGCCAACAAGTCAACTGGATTATCAGGCATCTCTAGATATAGAAGGAATTAGCAAGCGGGTTCTATTTGATGGTAGCTTGGATGAAACAATTGAGGAGATGAAAGCTTATATTCGTGATCATGGTTGGGAATTGCAAGATAAGTTATACCTAGTGTTGATACCTGTTTATGATGATTTGTTTGTGGATTTGATTATCCCAGTGGAGAAGTAAAATGGCAGAAATTACATATGGTATGAATCAATCCTTAATGATGAGTAATGTCTTGAGTGTGAACTATAATATTGTCGGTGATGAGATTGAAGTAGCCTTTCAAGACATGATTCAAACAGCTGTAGCGGCTGGATATACACCTAAAAGCAATCCATTTTACTCATGCCCCCATATCGGAGAATTGGAAGATGGAACTTACAACATCACAGTCTATCTTCCCGTTCATGAGGATTATCTAGGAAAAGAAGAGATAATGGAAGGGACAGCCTATAACAGTTATTTTTTGGTTCCTCGAATGGCAGGAGTAAGAGTTACTGGAGAGGAAGCTGTTGACTTTGATAAGGGGATATACGTGCTAACCAAATTATTGCTTGATAATGACTTAGAAGAATCTACACCCGTATTTTATATTTCAAGTAAGATAAATGATGTTTTATACACAGATATCATGGTAGGGATACGAGCTAAAAAAGATTAAAAGTTGGTAGAACCCAAAAAGAAGGAAGTCTCAAAAATCACCTATGAGCACTTTAGTGTAGATGATTTCAAAAAATGACATACAAATCCTAGGATTTCATTCTAGGATTTTCTATATGGTGAGAAAATGTTATAATGAAGATTAAGTAGAATGGTCACTGGTGAAATTTGCCTATCCAGACCTGACAATAGCTTACTCTGCAATTGGAGGCATGGTTGGCATCAGCAATCCTTCTTCCGCAGATATCAAAAGCCAGAAGGAAGAAGCCCTGCAATCTCTTCGTACAACTGAAAGTCGGATGGAATCATTTAATGGTGAACTGTTGGGGAGCGGTGTAACCACTACCCTATCCACAATTGCAAGTGGTTTGAGTCGGTCTCGCAAAGCTGTTGGCATGACAGACCCTTATCATAATGTGGAAGCCCTTGCAATTTTTAAGGACACGAAGTTACGGGATCAACAGATTGAGAATTCTAAAGCTCTGCATGAGGAGCTAATCCGTTATATTCGACATTATAATCCAGAAACGGCCTTTGACTTGAGCCAGATGAGTGAGCAGGAACTCCAGACCTTGGGTCGTACGATCTCTCTTGCCTCCCATGGGAATGGCGGTAAGAAACCTCAGGAGCTGATTGATTTCTTGAAAGGGAATGAAGTTACGTTTGAGAAGGAGATCACAGTATATGACGATGGTCAGCACTATCTCAAGAGTAAAATCCAGATAAAAGGTCACTTCAAAGGGGAAAGTGCCATCACTTTTAACACTAAATATAAAGATGGTAAGTTAAGCCAAGAAGGAGAGTATAGCGTAGGGGGACTGAGTACAGATTTCCTAGATGAAAAGCCCAATTATAAGACGAAGATAGGGCTGAAGGACTATTCTATAACGGGTGAGTTCAGTCTAGCAGACAAGATTAGTTCAAGCTATAGCAAACTTGCGCCCAACCTTTCCATTGGCTTTGGCTATAAGAATCGCTCGGTTGAGGTTGGAACTAAGTCAGAGGATGGCTACCGCGTGACTTATGTGAAGGAACATAATCAGGACAAACAAGACTACGCAACAGTTAAAACGACCACTGAAACAGGGGTGAGGAAGGTGGATTATCTCACTCAAACTTTTAATACAACTGGTGAGGTAGTTGGTAGTGCTTTTAATTGGGTTGTAGAGCATCCTAAGGAAGTAGTAATTGGAGTTGTAGTAACGACTACATTCTTCTTTGGTGGTGAACTTGTCACAGCTGGAGGTGCTTTGCTAGCTTATTTAGCTAGTTTATTTGTATAAATTAGTTTATAATTTTTTATAGGAGTTTTTTTATGTTAGATAATATTTCTAAGAATATTTTGAATTGGTCATCAGTTAGAATTTGCAGTATACTGGAAGTTTATATTTTATTTTATCTACGTTGGACAATTATAGCAACAGCAATTAGTTTATTATTTGTAAAATCAACCGTCGTGACTACATTATTGCTTATATTTCTAACATTACTGACTATTATCGTTGTAATAACTCATTTTTTAGTAAATCACGTTGCAGAAGTTATTTTATACGAGCAAGTAAATTTTACAAAATATATTTCTCTTTTAACTGAAACTTATGAAAGGCGGCCTGATAATAAAACAGGGAATTTAAATGCCTTAAATCTTGGTTTGGCAAGATGTGCTTTGTATCAAGGGAATTTTAGAGAGGCAATCCAATATGCTGAACAAATAAGAGTTAAACGTTCTAAATTGAATTTGAAACGTATTTATGAACTAAATATCGTATTTATAGAATCAATATCATACCTTCATTTAAGGGATAAAGATGAGATCTCTGAACTTTTAGTATCTTGTGATTGGGAAAAAATTAAAAGAATTGATAAAAATAGAATGTTGGATTTAATTGAACCAGTATCAAAAATACTCAATGGAGAAGTTACAGACTATTTAGACACTGCGGAACCAGAAAATAAGTTAGCTCGAATCATGTTTTCGTATTACGGAGCTCTCAATGCCCAATTAAAAGGAGATGAAGCTCGTGCTCGCAGTTTGTTTGAAAGCATCGCCCATGAAAATCCAGAACTCTTTTATGTTCAGGAAGCGAAGAAATATTTAGAAGGAGAAAACTGATGTCAGAACGTACGGCTTTACCGATTGGAAGTGTTGTTCGAGTGAGAGAAGGTGTGGAACCTGTCATGATTGTTAATCATTGTCCAGTTACTGAAAAGGACGGCAAGCAAGGTTATTTTGATTTTGGAGCAGTCAGTCTTCCACTAGGGCTTATTAATCAAAACATTATCTTCTTTAACAAAGAGGATATAGATGAAGTTCTGTTCTTTGGTTACATTGATCGTAGATTTCAAGACTTTTTGAGTCGTTATGATGAGGAAGTCTCAAAAATCAGCTATGACCACTTCACCGTAGAAGACTTCAAAAAATGACATACAAATCCTAGGATTCTATTCTAGGATTTTCTATATGGTGAGAAAATGTTATAATGAAGATTAAGTAGAATGGTCACTGATGTAACCTATCTGAAAAGGATCAGGAAGTATTGACAGCGGTAGCGATGACCTTATCAGGACATTCGGATGTTTCTCGAGCCTGTTATATAGCTTTTATGAATGACGAACCTAGTTATCATTATCATCCAATGATAGGGGCGCCGTTGGAGTTTTTCTATGAAAAAGAACTCGTGCGAATTCGGCGTCTCCAAGAAGAAGTCACCTTACCTCGTTCGCTTTTTATCCAGTATGCTTCCTATGTGGATCTCTGCTTAAGTCGTATCTATCCTTTGGGTACTGTTGTGGAACTTGATCGTGAGCTTCTTCCTAAGGACTTGGTTGAGTCATTTGAAAGCGAACAGATGGACTTTTTTGTAGTTCTTTCAGGTCGTCGAGTTGATTTGGATAATGGTCATTATATGGACTACATCGGTCATGGCTATCCATTTGGATTACGCTTTGACACTTCCCCCTTGTTTTTAAGCAATCTCTTGATCAAGAGAGTAGTATCAGAAGGGTATTCGGATACCGCGGATGAACACTACTGCCAAGAAGCTCTGCGTAAGGACTATCTAGACGCAGGAGTGATTTCCAGTGTTTACGCAGAGGAGGAAGTGAATGAAGATTGATGTATCCGAAGTTCGAGTTCAAAAAGAGTTGTTAGTTATTTCGGTAAATAGTATCAAGGAACAGCTATCTGTTTCGAGAAGCCGTCTATCAGAGGTCGTTTCAACCGATAGCCTCAAAGGCGCAGTGAAGGATGCCATTAACCAGAAGGTGACCAACTATCAGATACCACTGGTTGATAACTATGTCAATGCCCTAGATAGCATTGTCAGTCGCTATGATGGACTTGTGAAGCTCTTTCAAGACACGGTGTCAGAGACCGACAACAGTGCCATTATTAAGACAGAATACCTAGAACGCATCAAGCAACGGATGAAAGATCCGATTGAGGGACTAAAGAGCAGTTCCAGTAAGACGAAAAATATCTATGCAGGGATAAGTGATATCCTAACGTTAACGAATCCAAGCTTGGATAGTGTGAATACGAGCTATAATCAAGCAGTCAAGAGTTTAGATGATACCATAAAGAATAAGGAAACTTTTAATCAACTTGTTGGAGATAGTAGCTTTACAGATTTGATAAATGTTCAAAATAAGCAATTAAAGTTTCTCGCCCTTCATTCAAGTACTCCATTTACCGAATACGCGGCAAGAACTTATTATCGTAGTACAAGTTTTAAAAACGATGTTGCAGAATATACTAAGGCCGTGCATAGTGGAGGAAAGAAAGTCGAGTTACAGAATGATTTAGCCAAACGATTAGCTGAGTCTAAGTATAGCGGAGAAAAAGTTAAGAAGCTTCCACCGGGAGTTGTGGTTGATGATGATTTTTCTGATTTAGATATGGGATTTGAAGCTTATGCTGGGAAAACTACTGCAGGTGATACGAATTTAGGCGGAGAAGTTTCGGTACTTAAGGCAGATGTTTCTGCTGGTGTAATCAAATCATTAGCTTCTGCTAAAGAAGGTAAGAAAGATGTCTCAAAAAATAAAAAAAATTCTCAAAAATATGGCATTGGAGCTAAAGCTAAAGCTAAAATTACTGGCGCTGAGGCGGAAGGGCATGCTCGCTGGGGAGATGATAGTAACGATATCCATGCAAAACTTTCTGGCTCTGCATATACAGCTTCGGCAGATGCAAGCGGAGAAATTGGTTTTTTTACTAATAGGGAAGGAAAACTAAAGGGAGGAGTCCAATTAGAGGCGGGAGCTGATGCTTATATTGTAGAAGGAGAAGCTAAAGCTGGATTTAAAATATTTGGTCTTACGATTGATGTAAGTGCTTCTGCCGGAGTGGGTGTTTCTGCTAGGGCAAAAGTGGGAGTAACAACTGAAAAAGCAGAGGCAAAAATGAAACTAGGACCATTTGGCTTGGGCTTATCAATAGGGTGGTAAAACATGGAAATACAATTACAATTACGGGGAAACTCAGAGGGATTAATTCTTCAGTCAAAACTACCTGATGAAGAACATTGGACTGAAAGGATTGAAATCGTTCAAGAAGAGGCAGGATACCGTCTATATGCAACAGATTTAGAAATTCTTGTCTTGAAAGAATCAGAATTCATTTCTCCAAAGAAAAGAATAGTCGCTAGAGGGTTAAATAAGGATTTGATTTATTCTGAAGAAGAAATATTTGGTCACTTATGGGAACAAGCATACTGGCATGGAGTTTTTCAATCCAATTTAAATAACTATGAAATGACGTGTGTAAGTTCAGGTAGTAAAGGAGATATTCTACCTGTCACAAAAGATGGCATTCCGATTGCCGTTTATGCTGCAAGTAATATTGCCATTGCTGGAAAGAGAAATTTTTCTCTCTATACTGAAAATATTGACGAAATTGATAATTTACTGATGTTGTTTGTAGTTGATTATATTAGGGGATATGACTTTTTAGATATTGATTCTTTATCTGCAAGATATCGTTTCTTTTATCAATTCACTGATCGCTCATCTATAACGCAGGAGCATTTAGATATGCTTCCAGAGGCTAGAAGACCTTCCAAGATAGAGGCGTCTATTATTTGTTTTTTATCAGCCTTCCTTGTTATAGGTGTAAGCTGGGTATCATTACGACCTTTATTCTTATTTTTAGTAGTACTACTGATACATTTTATTTATAATATAATAAAGAATTGGAGAAATAGAGATGAATAAAAATTGGTTGCCACTGGGAACAACTGTTTTATTAAAGAATGGGACTCAACCTATTATGATTGTCGGGCGTTATCAACAGAATAGTGAAGGGAAAGTTTTTGATTATTCTGGGGTCCTAAACCCTCAAGGGTTTGAAGATTCTCAGTCAATGTATTTGTTTGATGCTGAGAAAATTGATCAGGTGTTATTTAAAGCTCACGTAACAGAGTTTGAGAAAGAGTTTATCACAAGATTAGAAGAGTTCATTTCTAGCGATAAATAGGTCTGGTTTTTATTAACAGCTTGTGAAAACTTTCGTTACTAAAAAAATAAATAATGAAGGAGTAGTATGAGGTGTTTTGATAAACTGAAAAGGACGGCAAGCAAGGTTTTTTTGATTTTGGAGCGGTCAGTCTTCCACTAGGGCTTATTAATCAAAACATTATCTTCTTTAACAAAGAGGATATAGAGGAGGTTCTATTCTTTGGCTATATTGATCGTCGATTTCAAGACTTTTTGAGTCGTTATGATGAGGAAGTTTCAAAAATCACCTATGACTATTTCACCATAGAAGACTTCAAAAAATGACATACAAATCCTAGGATTCTATTCTAGGATTTTCTATATGGTGAGAAAATGAAACACCTAAAATTTAGTATATAGGTCGGTGCATAAGCAAGTTACGAATTGGTAAGTTTTATTAATAGAATAAAGATTATAAGCCCTCCTTGCCTGACTCTAGTATTCGTGGTATAATAAAGGGATAAATGAGAGAGGTTAGCTATGAAAAAAATAATTATAGGTAGTAGTGTTTTTGTAACTTTGTTGGTTGGTTCAGGAGCAACATTTATTTATTTAAAGAATCAAGAGATTTCTGTAACAAATAAGGTTAACGATCGTAAATTGAATATTGCTCTGGTAAATGAAGATGCTGGAGGCGTATTAAATGGCAACGCCTATAATCTAGGAAATGATTTCACAAATCTATTATCAAAAGAGAATACAAATCAATGGACTGTCATGACTCGTAATGTTGCTGAAAATCGATTTGAAAATGGGTCGGTTGATGTAATTGTTTATATCGAACAACAGTTTTCAGAAAAAATAGCTCAACTAGAAAGTTTTAATCCTGATAGAGCAAAGATAACATATAAAACGAAATCAAATTTAGATCCAGTTAAATCTAAGAATGTTGAGTTACGAGTAGGCGAGTACCTTAATACTATTAACCAAAATGTTATAAAAATGTATTTTTCGAGTGTTATCAACAACCTAGATGATGCTAAAAGAAATGTTGATAATATTGTAAATGAACAATCTGGCACGCATACAAAAATTTCTCAATATATCTATGGCCCGTCAAACGAAGCAAGTCAGTCTATGTTAAGCACTTTGGACTTGGCTTCAAATCTACAGAAAATGAATTCGTCTTATGAAGATTCTCAAAAGGCTTTTTCTGATTCTGTTGTTAGTCTTTTAAATAATACAGGGATAGGCTTAGACAAACAACTTACGGAAGTTAAAACTTATTTTGATTTTCAAAAGGGTATATTTGAGAAGAATGTCTTAACAACCAATAACACATTGAAAGAACAGCATGAAGAAAATTCTAAAATTATAGATGGTTTAAATGATTCGATGCTTAAATCATTGTATCAATTTGGAAATAGTACAGCTGAGGAAAAATCTGAACAAGCTAAACTAGAAAATTTAGTAGTTGATTATCATAAGGTTATTGTTGATTATCAAGGTAAAATAAAAGATAGAAAATCCGAATTTGGACATCTCAAGACAGAATTAGAAGCAGAGAAAAAGAAAATATCACTCTTTTACTTTGGTAAAGAAGATGTTGATTTAAAATCGGACCTTACTTCGGATGCTAAAGCAACACTTGTAGATCAGATTAATAAAAGTTTGATTACTGAAAATCATTTGCCTGAAACTTATCAAACTTTAATTCGTTCAAATCTAACAGATATTAGTATTGAACCAACTGATTACCAAACTTTATTTAGTAAATTGGAGAAACTCAATGTTCTAACAGCTGATCAAGTTAAAGAATATAATGAAAAAATAGATTTACTTAAGAATTATACTAAATTTGATAAGAAGGCTACTTCTATAAGTGGATTACCTGTTTTTGAATTTTTATCGATTGAAAATGATAAGCTCGATAAAGTAACAGAAACGATGGAATTGACAGTTAAATTACCCCAATCTGAGTCTAAAACTGTCGAGGCATCTGTGACAAAACCATCAAGTAGTTCGCCTGAATCATCAACGGTAGTTGAGGCTAGCGGAGTTTCTACCAGTTCTGAAGGGACAAAATATTTATCTCCTAAAGCTAAAGTTTATGTTACAGGAGATGCTACCTTAGTTGGAGGAGAGCAAACTATAACAGATGATAAGCTTTATACTATGACGGTTGAATATACTTTAGAACCACATTATGGGAAAAATGAAATTTCATTTGAAGTACACATTGGTGAAACTACAATTCCTATCAAGAAAACTATTTATCGTAGTGATAAAGAAGAGTCAGATGTTTTAGTGAAAAAAGATTTAAAACATATTCTTGATAAATTAAGCAAAATCGATCGTACAACTGGTATGATTCAAGCAATTTATGGAAGTCCAAGTAGTTCCTCTATTAATTTTTCTGCCTTATCACCAGATTCTGTTTACCATATGTACGGCAACATCAGTCGTGATGATATAGCAACTCAGTTGTCAGAAGATCAAGTTACTAAATTTAAAGAATCAGGTATAGCTTTGTTGGAACAAATTCAAAACTCTTTGGAGTCATTAGAAAAATCAAGTGACACATTGCCTGAATTGGCTGAAGCTGAGTTACCGAATGATTATTTCAAAAATCAAATTATAAACTTAGCTGATTGGTATAACAGTTCGATTAAGACCTTATCAACTGAGTACGATAAGTGGAAGGAAACAAAAGCGAAACAATTGGAAGTGACGGAGACAGCTTCAGATGCTAATAGTGGAATATTAATAAATGATAGTGAATCATCAAAACGCTTATATAGTTCAATTGAATCATTAGTGTCTACTACCTCTACTGGTTCAAAAGAAACTAGTCAAAATCACGAAGCAGTTGGGACTATGAAGGATCAATTTACTCAATTTGTTGGTCAAGTTCAGACTATTAAAGATAATGTTGATAAGACTATTTCAACTACGAATGATCTGATATCTAATGAAGCAGAAGTTATTCAAGGGAATAGAGACTACGCAGAGTCCTTTAAAACTGTTATGAAGAATATTCGTGATGGTGGAACGACCAATCAAAATGTGATGAATTTTTTATCTAATCCAATTGAAACTAAAAAAGAAACATATGAAGCGCCAATTTCAGTGGATAATAACAGAGTATGGGTTATTTTAGCGATTATTTTATCAGCAATTTCATCAGCAGGAATCACATATTGGTTGACAAAAGAAAAAGGCAAATAATGTAGATAATAACTCTCAAAA
>NZ_GG730092.1:118250-150546 GCF_000162495.1 Streptococcus sp. M143
TACTTTCATCAGACGTTGGACCTTTTTATGATTGACCGAATAACCACGATTTCTTAGTTCTAAGTGAATCCGACGATAACCATAATTTCCTTTATGCTCATGATAAATTGACTGAATTTCAATTTTAATATCTTGATTCTTATCTGGTTTATCTAGCTGTTTTAAGTGGTAATAATAGGTTGAACGGGCAAGCTTAATAATCTTTAGGAGAATGTCTAAAGAAAACTCTGTTACCAATCCTCGGACAATTTCCGTTTTTCTTCTGTCTCTTTTTCCTCCTTCAATCGGAGTTCTCTCAACTTTTTTAGAATGGCATTCTCCGCTCTCAGGTACTCATTTTCTGCTTGAAGACGTTCTAATTCTGTCAGTTCTTCAGGTTTCTTCTTTGGCTTACGTCCCATTTTAGGCGGTCTCCCTTTTGTTTTCTCAACAATAGTATACGCGTTTTTCTTGTATTTCGCTAGCCAGTTAAGAAGTATCGTACGACTTGGGAGACCGTATTCAAGAGAAACTCTATCTTTAGTCCAGCCTTCATGTAAGACTTTATTAATCATTTCTTGTTTTAATTCAGGAGAATAGTAACGATCAATCAATTTAATCATGTATCTAAGATTAGAATTGTTTATCCCAAATTTATTTGAAAGCTTCTCTAAGCCATATCCTTGTTTTCTAAGTTCATAGATCTGAACTTTATCTTCATAACTCAATTTCATAATAAAAACACCCCAAAAGTTAGATTTTTTCTGTCTAACTTTTGGGGTGCAGTTCACTGGAGCTGGTATTTATTTTTCGATAATTTTGTGGGCGATCAACTGACGGTAACAAATCTGTCTATTATTTTTCGCGTCATTGATAATCTGCAAAATCGTTTCAAATGATGTTCGTCCAAGTTCCAGACTATTGATATCGACATAGGCTACTAGGTCGAGTCGAGGATTGACAGAGTCAAAACTTAAGACGGGAACATTTAACTGATGCTTACTAATGTAGTCGCAAACCCCTTCAGCCAAAAGGCTGTCGGTTGTGATGATGGCATCAATCTGCGGATCATGCTTAAATAGGAGTTTGCTGAATTGATAACCTTTTTCTTCTAGAAATTCATTTGCAAAGTAGGTCAGGTTGGTATCAATTGGAAGTTGATGTTGTTTGAGTGCCAATTCGTAACCTTTTAGACGATCTTGTGTAACGAAAAGTTTCTTGGTTCCTCCGATAAAGGCAATTCTGCTGCAGCCCTTTTTGATGAAATACTCTGTCGCATCAAAGCCGGCTTGGACATTATCATTGTCGACAAGTGGGATAAAGGGTGAGAGGGATTTTCCAAGGATGAGGAAAGGAAACTGTTCTTCCGCTACGAGCTTCACTAGTGGATCTTCTTCTTGAGCGTAGAGGAAGATCAGACCATCGACACGTTTCCCATAGACCATTTGTGAGATGGCATTGAGACGCTCCTTCTCATCTTTACCAGTTGCAATCTGAATAGCATAGTGGTTCTCAGATGCGACTTGGGCGATCCCTCGTAGGACAGATGGGAAGAAAGGATTTTGGTAGAAGGCATCCGAGTCGTCAGGCAATACCAAACCGATAACTTGAGTATAGCTGCTAACTAGACTACGAGCATTGAGATTGGGATGGTAGTTGAGTTCCTTCATAGCCTTGCGAACTCGTTTTTTGGTTTCATCACTAATTGTTGATTTGTTTTGAATAACGCGGGTTACGGTTGAAGGTGAGACACCTGCAGCCTTGGCCACATCTTTAATCGTAACGGGCATAAAAATCTCCTATTTATGATAATCTGGATCACGGAAATGTGTCTTGTAAAAAATAGTGACCAGATAAAGAACAAAAAGAATGTTCTGTACAGTGATAAGGGTTGACATATTTTGGCCAAAAAGTCCCAAAATAAGCGTAATCAGAGTTGGTAATCCTAAACAGTTCAAGATAAAATGGTAGCACTCTTTAAAGGTCCTAAATGAAAAGAGGCGTGATTTTTTGGTGATATAAAGGAGAAGACTAGCCCCAAGAGACACAATAAAGAAGTTCAATCCAAAGAGGAAGCTAGCACCAAGGACAAGAAAGAGACTGATATAGACCCGATTTTGTTGGTACCAGTCTTTAGAAATATCCTGGGTCAAACTTTCCTTGCTCTGGAAACTATCCGTTTGAATCGCGTGGTAGCGAATGCGAGTCAGTTCCTTGCTTTCTTTGCTGATGATGAGTTCTTCAGTATCAAAATGAAGTTGCAGATCCTTTGGCAATTCCTTGCTTTGGCTTGGACCAATCAAAAGAGAAGGCTGCTGATTCTTAGTGCCTAAGTAGTTCAGCTTTCCATCTACGATTTGTGCATTCTCTGACAAGTCCATGATGGCTTCATCTGTCAGTGGAGTGTATACATTATCGATAAAAGTATCCAGTGGATACGTTTCCTGTGAACTGTTTTGAATGGCAATTGGAACCATAGACAAACTGATGAGGAAAATGCTCGTAAAGAGAAGCTGAAACCAGTTGAGGCCGAAACGTTTTGATAGGGGCTTACGAAATCCCCAGATACTAGTAAAATACGAGAATGGATATGGAAGCATAGGCATCTTTCTAAGAGTGTTTTCTATATGAGTTTTATTATATAGAGAAATGTACTTTATTTCAAGTCTAGCAAATCAATTCCTTATTGAAAGGATGGTTTTAATAGGATTTGTAGAAGTGTGTCTAATCTTTTAACTTTAGCAACAAGCTCCAAAATGAAAAAAGGGTGGCGGGGATAAATTATCCCTTGTCGCCACCACTTGTAAGTCCTGAAACAAAGTTCTTTTGTAGGAAGAAGAAGAGAATACAGATTGGAAGGGCGATGAGGATAGCACCTGCTGAGAAGTAGGCAATCTTCATGTTTTTCACATTGCTAACGAAGGTTTGGAGACCAACGGCAACAGTAAAGTATTCTTTCTCACGAAGCAAGAAACTAGAGAGGATGTAGTCCCCGAAAGGTCCCATGAAGGCCCAGAGAGCTTGTACAGCTACCATTGGGCGAACGAGCGGAAGGACAATTTGCCAGAAGCGACGGAAGTGTCCTGCACCATCTAGTTTCGCAGATTCGTCAAGAGACATTGGCACGGTATCGAAGTAACCTTTCATGAGCCAAGCATTCATCGGAATACCTCCACCAACGTAGAGGAAGATGAGGAACCAGCTATGGTTAAGGGCGTTCAACATAAGCGCCATAACGAAGAAGGCTGTCAAAGCGGCCATGGTTGGCACCATTTGGATAATCAAGAAGAAGACCAAACTTTGCTTACGAGCCAAGAAGTTGTAACGACTGTAGGCGTAACCTGCAAGTACGATGATACTTGTTTGAACAGCCATTGTGATAAAGGCAATAATCAAAGTATTAAGGTACCAAGTACCGTACAAAGTTTCCGTAAAGAGTCCTTTAAAGTTATCAAAATTAAAGTCGATGTTGGTATCGAGTTTAAAGGCTGCGACGTTACCTGTTTTAAAGGCTGACATGATGGTAATCAAAAGTGGATAGATAATCACGATTGATAGGCCAATCAAGTAGAGGTAAGTGAGGGTTTGAGTCAGTCTACGTTTGAGTTTGATTGAGTTATTCATCTTAGACGTCCTCCATATCAAATGCGTGTAGTTTCTTGAATGCGATCATAGAGATAGAGATGACAATGATTGAGATAATCAAGGTAACAGCTGCCGCCATAGAGTATTGAGGAGATGTACCTGTTGTCAAACGGTAAATCCATGAAATCAAGATATCAGTTGAACCGGCTCCGCCTCCGACAGTACCAGGACCTCCACCATTGAAGAGGTACATGATAGAGAAGTTGTTAAAGTTGAAGGTGTATTGGCTAATCAATGTTGGTGCTGCAACAGCCAAGATCATAGGGAAAGTGATGTTGCGGAATTTTTGCCAAGCATTGGCACCATCGATGTAAGCCGCTTCGTAGAGGTCGTTAGGAATAGACTGCAAGATACCCAAGGTCAAAACGTAGATGTATGGGAATCCTAGCCAACCTTGCATCATAATCAAGGCAACCTTAGTCCAAGTTGGATTTGTTTTCCAAGGGATAAGAGCTCCATCTAGGAAAGGAAGGACCTTAGACAAAAGAGGCAAGACTTGCGTGTTGATAGCACCAACACTATCATTAAACATGTTTGAGAATGTCAAGATAGTGATGAAGGCTGGAACTGCCCAAGGAAGAAGGAAAATAACACCGAAGATACGTTTTCCTTTGATAAATGGTTGGTTAGCAATGATTGCTGTAAAGATACCAATGACAATCTGCAAGGTAGAGGCAGCCAAGGCCCAGATAATGGTCCAAGAAAGAACAGAACCAAAGGCTGAACGGAAGGTGCTCAAGCTCCAGATGTTTGTGAAGTTCGTCAAACCAACCCAGTCCAACAATTTGTTTGGTGGCAAGTGTTGGAAGTCATAGTTGGTAAAGGCAATCATCAAGGTTACGATAACTGGGAAGATAATCGCAAATGTCATCGCTACATACGATGGGATAATCAAAAGGTATGGGAATCCATTCTCATAAATACCTTTAATCATATCCTTGAAGGTATGAGCTACAGGAATACCGTTGTTGATACGTTTAGCAGTCGTATGTGCATCTTTGATATTAAAGATATAAAAGAGCAAGTAAACGACAACAAAGATAGAGTGAAAAGCACCACGAATCAGCATGAAAAGTGAATTGTCACGACCAGGTTTCACACCAAGTGTGACCAAATTGCTCAATTCAGGGCTTGCAAGTGTTAGAAAATACAGAACAAATAAAACAGTAACACCAAGGAAAATAAATCCTTTAGCTTTTTGTTTGTTATAGATTTGTCCTAAACCAGGAATGATTGACAGCAAGGCTGCTTTGCGAGGCTGTTGTTTTTCCATGATTACTCCTTTCATAGGATGCGAGATAAAACTCGGGTTCAATCGCAAGATACGCATATCTGATGAGAAGCGCATCTATACATTCAAAGGGGGATTTCACTTCCACCCCCCTTGAACAAATCAATTATTCACCAAATTTTTGTTTGATTGTTTCTTTGATCAATGTTACAGCATCGTTAGCAGCTGTTTTCGCATCTTTTTTACCACTTACAGCTTCAAAGAGCATTGTTTTAGCTGGGTCCCAAACAGCTGACATTTGTGAGATGTTTGGCATTGGTTGAGCGTTCTTGAACTGTTCGATAACAGCTGTTGTCAACTCATCTTTTTTACCTTCAGCATAAGTACGAGCTTCTGTGTTAGCTGGGATTTCGTTGGTTGCATCGTAGAAGGCTTTTTGTTGTTCAGTTGATACAAGGAAGTCTACAAATTTTTGAGCAGCTTCAAGGTTCTTAGTGCTTGATGGAATGATCCAAGCTTTACCACCACCGAATGTTTCGTAGTTTTTACCGTTTGGAAGAGTTGGGATAGTCGCAACACCGTAGTTTACTTTAGCATCTTTGAATGCTTGAGCTTTCCAAGGTCCATCGATGATAGCAGCAGTTTTACCTTCTTGGAATTGAGTTTGAATTAAGTTTGGA
This sequence comes from Streptococcus sp. M143, assembly GCF_000162495.1. NCBI lineage: Bacteria > Bacillati > Bacillota > Bacilli > Lactobacillales > Streptococcaceae > Streptococcus > Streptococcus sp. M143. Next base: position 123,786 of record NZ_GG730092.1, read on the forward strand.
GCTCCTTCAGTATCTTGCATACCTTTAGGCCATTTTTCGTACCAAGATTTAGCGTAGTTGATAGCTGTAATGGCACCTTCGTTTGCAAGTCCGATGTCTTTAGGATCTTTACCGTTTTGGCCGAATACGTAAGCACCGTTACCAGCAAGAAGTCCATATGAGTAGTAGAAGTTTGTCCAGTCAGCAAGGAAGGCAGTTGTTTTACCATCTTCACCAGCGAAAGCGTATTTGCTATCTTTAGCAAGGTTTTCTAAATCAGCAAAAGTTTTAGGAGCTTCTTTTAGCAAGTCTTTATTGTAGTACAAAACGAGTGATTCGATAACGGCTGGAGCACCATACACTTTACCACCAACAGTTACAAGAGATTTTGTTTTATCGTCTGTTTTCGCTCCGTCACCAAGAGTAACTTCAGAAAGTTGTCCGTCAGTACCAAGGCTACCTACACGGTCGTATGGAGCCATCATAACGTCAGCAGCTTTACCAGATTGGTTGTCAAGTGAAAGGTTGTCAAGACCACCCATTTGGTCTCCTGTTTTGATGGTAACTTTTACGCCAGATTCTTTTTCGTAAGCTTTTGCAGCTGATTCAGCAAAGGCTTTATATTGGTCTTCGACGTAGAAAGTGATTTCTTTTGCTTCTGAAGAGTTAGTATCAGCCGCTTTATCAGCAGATTTGCTTCCGCAAGCTACCAAGAGCAAGCTAGCAAGAGTAGCAGTTCCGAGCACAGCAGCGCTCTTCATGAATTTAGATGACATAGTGTATTCCTCCTAAAGAATAACAAAAATAATTTAATGAGAAAACGCAAACGTTTTCTTTTATGTGCCTAGTATAGCACAAACAGAAAACGGTTGCAAGTATTTTTAGAAAAAATTTTAAAAATTTTTAAGGTTTCAAACATTTGTTAAAGCCCTAATATAAGAAAGAACTTAAAATATTTGTTTTTCTTGAATTGAAAATATATTAGGAAAACGATTGCGTAAATTTGGCTCGATTTTTCAGAAAATAGAGCAGATGTTTGGAATGAATTATCTTAAATCAGAAAATTTTTAAAAAATTTTTCGCTCATTTCATAAAATATCAATGGGAACAAGTTTTGGTTGATTAAAATAATTCAAAAAAATTTTTTAAAAACGCTTGCATTTGTGTTTAAAATGCGCTATACTTAACTTAACGCAAACGTTTGCGCCTTGATTGCGCGACGTTTTATAACAAACACATGAGGTGCAATTATGAAGAAACGTCAAAGTGGTGTGTTGATGCACATCTCTTCTCTACCAGGAGCATATGGGATTGGATCATTTGGCCAGACTGCCTATGATTTCGTTGATTTCTTGGTGCGTACGAAGCAACGTTACTGGCAAATCCTCCCTCTTGGGACAACAAGCTATGGAGATTCTCCATATCAATCATTCTCAGCCTTTGCTGGAAATACGCATTTTATCGACCTTGATATCTTGGTAGAGCAAGGCTTGCTCGAAGCTAGTGACCTTGAAGGTGTTGACTTTGGTAGTGATGCATCTGAAGTTGACTATGCGAAGATTTACTACGCACGTCGTCCCCTTTTAGAAAAAGCAGTTAAACGCTTCTTGGAAGTGGGTGATGTCAAAGATTTTGAGAAGTTTGCTCAAGACAACCAATCATGGCTTGAACTCTTTGCAGAGTATATGGCGATTAAAGAGCATTTTGACAATCTTGCTTGGACAGAATGGCCAGATGCAGATGCTCGTGCGCGTAAAGCTTCAGCACTTGAAAGCTACCGTGAGAAATTGGCAGACAAGTTGGTTTACCATCGTGTGACTCAATACTTCTTCTTCCAACAATGGTTGAAATTGAAAGCCTACGCTAACGATAACCACATCGAAATCGTTGGTGACATGCCTATCTACGTAGCGGAAGATTCAAGCGACATGTGGGCAAATCCACATCTCTTCAAGACAGATGCCAATGGTAAAGCAACTTGCATCGCAGGATGCCCACCAGATGAGTTTTCTGCCACTGGTCAGCTTTGGGGGAACCCAATCTATGACTGGGAAGCGATGGACAAAGACGGTTACAAATGGTGGGTTGAACGCTTGCGCGAAAGCTTCAAGATCTATGATATCGTTCGTATCGACCATTTCCGCGGTTTCGAATCTTACTGGGAAATTCCTGCTGGTTCCGATACAGCAGCACCTGGTAAATGGGTGAAGGGTCCAGGCTACAAGCTTTTTGCAGCCGTTAAGGAAGAGCTTGGTGAGCTAAACATCATTGCAGAAGATCTTGGTTTCATGACAGATGAAGTGATCGAGTTGCGTGAACGTACTGGCTTCCCAGGAATGAAGATTCTTCAATTCGCCTTCAACCCAGAAGACGAAAGTATCGATAGCCCGCACTTGGCACCTGCCAACTCTGTTATGTACACAGGAACACACGATAACAACACTGTTCTTGGTTGGTACCGTAATGAGATCGATGATCCAACTCGTGAATACATGGCTCGTTACACGAACCGTAAAGAGTACGAAACAGTGCCACACGCAATGCTTCGCACAGTATTTTCATCCGTTAGCTTCATGGCTATTGCAACCATGCAAGACTTGTTAGAACTAGATGAGTCAGCTCGTATGAACTTCCCATCTACTCTTGGCGGAAACTGGTCATGGCGTATGACAGCAGACCAACTCACACCAGCTGTTGAAGAAACTTTGCTTGACTTGACTACAATTTATCGCCGAATCAATGAAAATTTGGTAAAATTAAAGAAATAAGACATTATCAGGAGACACATAAACATGTTACCATTAAACGAATTTGTACAAAAGCGTTACAATAAAACCATTGCAGAATGTAGCAATGAAGAGCTTTACCTTGCTCTTCTCAACTACAGCAAGCTTGCTAGCAGCCAAAAACCAGTCAACACTGGTAAGAAAAAAGTTTACTACATCTCAGCTGAGTTCTTGATCGGTAAACTCTTGTCAAACAATTTGATCAACCTTGGTCTTTACGATGATGTGAAAAAAGAACTTGCAGCTGCAGGTAAAGAGTTGATCGAAATTGAAGAAGTAGAATTGGAACCATCACTTGGTAACGGTGGTTTGGGACGTTTGGCAGCCTGCTTTATCGACTCAATCGCTACACTTGGTTTGAATGGTGACGGTGTTGGATTGAACTACCACTTCGGTCTTTTCCAACAAGTTCTTAAAAACAACCAACAAGAAACGATTCCTAACGCTTGGTTGACAGAGCAAAACTGGTTGGTTCGCTCAAGCCGTAGCTACCAAGTGCCATTTGCACACTTCACATTGACATCTACTCTTTATGATATCGATGTACCTGGTTACAAGACAGCTACTAAAAACCGCTTGCGTTTGTTTGACTTGGATTCAGTTGATTCTTCTATCATCGAAGATGGTATCAACTTTGACAAGACAGATATCGCTCGCAACTTGACTCTCTTCCTTTACCCAGACGACAGCGACAAGCAAGGTGAATTGCTCCGTATCTTCCAACAATACTTCATGGTTTCAAACGGTGCACAATTAATCATCGACGAAGCAATCGAAAAAGGAAGCAATTTGCATGACCTTGCGGACTACGCAGTTGTACAAATCAACGATACTCACCCATCAATGGTGATCCCTGAATTGATCCGTCTCTTGACTGCGCGTGGTATCGAACTTGATGAAGCAATCTCAATCGTACGTAGCATGACTGCCTACACTAACCACACAATCCTTGCTGAAGCCCTTGAAAAATGGCCTCTTGAATTCTTGGAAGAAGTGGTTCCTCACTTGGTACCAATCATTAAAGAATTGGACCGCCGTGTGAAAGCAGAATACAAAGATCCAGCTGTTCAAATCATCGATGAGAGCGAACGTGTCCACATGGCTCACATGGATATCCACTATGGATACAGCGTAAACGGGGTTGCGGCTCTCCACACTGAGATTTTGAAAAACTCAGAGTTGAAAGCTTTCTACGACATCTACCCAGAAAAATTCAATAACAAAACAAACGGTATCACTTTCCGTCGTTGGCTCATGCATGCTAACCCAAGCTTGTCTCACTACTTGGATGAGATCATTGGTCGTGGTTGGCACCATGAAGCGGATGAGCTTGAAAAACTTTTGTCATACGAAGACAAGGCTGCTGTCAAAGAAAAATTGGAAAGCATCAAGGCTCACAACAAACGTAAATTGGCTCGTCACTTGAAAGAACACCAAGGTGTGGAGATCAATACAAACTCTATCTTTGATATCCAGATCAAACGTCTTCACGAGTACAAACGCCAACAAATGAACGCTTTGTATGTGATCCACAAATACCTTGACATCAAGGCTGGTAACATCCCTGCTCGTCCAATCACAGTCTTCTTTGGTGGTAAAGCAGCTCCTGCCTACACAATCGCTCAAGACATCATTCACTTGATCCTTTGCTTGTCAGAAGTGATTGCTAACGACCCAGCTGTAGCTCCACACTTGCAAGTCGTAATGGTTGAAAACTACAACGTTACTGCAGCAAGCTTCCTCATCCCAGCATGTGACATCTCAGAACAAATCTCACTTGCTTCTAAAGAAGCTTCAGGTACTGGTAACATGAAATTCATGTTGAACGGAGCTTTGACTCTTGGTACTATGGACGGAGCTAACGTGGAAATTGCTGAATTGGTTGGCGACGAAAACATCTACATCTTTGGTGAAGATTCAGAAACTGTTATCGACCTTTACGCAAAAGCAGCTTACAAGTCAAGCGAATTCTATGCCCGTGAAGCTATCAAACCATTGGTTGACTTCATCGTGAGCGATGCTGTTCTTGCAGTAGGTAAGAAAGAACGCTTGGAACGTCTTTACAACGAATTGATCAACAAAGACTGGTTCATGACTCTCCTTGACTTGGAAGACTACATCAAGGTGAAAGAGCAAATGCTTGCTGACTACGAAGACCGTGACGCATGGTTGGATAAAGTTATCGTCAACATTGCTAAAGCAGGTTTCTTCTCATCTGACCGTACAATCGCTCAGTACAACGAAGATATCTGGCACTTGAACCAATAATTACATAATTTAAACCCGTACCTTGAAGGTGCGGGTTTTGTCTTATCTGAAAAATTTTTTTACAGTGCTTTCCCAACCAAAATCTCTGCCTCAATGGTAATCTCAGTCAACTGACTCCAGTCAATATTGGTTTGATCAACGTGAAAGAGGAGAGGCGTCATAGCAAGCAAAGCTTGGCGTTGCTCTGCTGTGATAGGTTTTGTTAAGGAAGCAATCTGACGAGATTGGATGCTGAAGTGTTCCTGGAAATGTTCTTTGATATCTTGGTTGGAATAATCCTTCTTTGTCAGCTGGTCCTGCACCATTTGACGGATTTCTTTGAGGTGATTTTCAGTTGGGATGACCTTGATTAAAATACCGTCTTTGGATAAAACGCGACGGAATTCTCCATAGTTGGCAGGCGAGAAGATATCAAGCAAGATATCCATACTGGCATCTTCTATAGGAAGTCGGGCCAAGTCTCCAACGAACCAATTGACTGCCCAGTTGGGTTCGCTTTTGGTAGCGATTTGAACGGAATCTTTGGAAATATCAAAGGCGTAAAAGGTTTTGTCAGAGTGACTTTCTTGGAGCTTGCGAGAGTAGAATCCTTCGCCACAGCCGATATCCAAGACTGTTTTTGCGGATGGATTAGTTGCTAGTAAGTCCGAGATACCTTCTAAAATAGCCTGATAAAAACCAGCTTCAAGAATTTGCTGGCGATTTTGAAAGTTTTCTTTGTCGTAGTTGGCAGATTGATTGATCTGAGGAGCCAAGTTGACATAGCCGAATTTTGCCAGGTCAAAAGAATGGCGGTTGCTACACTTGAGACTGCTCTCTACCAAGGTCAGATTTTCTTGACAGATAGGACAGGCAAAGGCAGTCGCAGAAGCAAAACGCTGGAGTTTGGGTTTGAGGTTTGTATTCATAGTTTAAGTGTATCAAAAGAGACAAGTGAAAGCAACTTCAGGAGTAAGTAGATGGGAGATTCAGTAGAAATAAAACTAATTCTTCAATTTATAAAATGAAATTGCTTTTATATCTAAATTGCTATATAATAATGATAAGGAGGAAATAAGTATGTTAAAAGAAGTACTAACCGTTGCAAAAGTTGCGAAAAAATCTTCATTATTTTTGGGTGGTGTCGCATTTGGTACCCTTGGTTTGAAAATCTTAGCAAGTAAGGAAGCTAAAAAAGGTTATTCTAAAGCTTTGGCTAAGGCTTACAAGTTTAAAGATGAGCTAGATGCATCTGTTTCTGTTGTGAAGCAACATGGAGACGATGTTTTGCAAGATGCTAAATATTTGTATGAGCAAGAGAAAAAAGAAGAGCAATTAGATAGCCTTATAGGAGAATAATATGTCTTTTAAAGTGCTATATAGAGGATATCAACATATCCGACTATCATCTTCTTTTTCACTCACCTTAGATATTCAAGACTATCTTCGTTCCTTGGCGAGAGATGAGAAGGGAATTGAGTCTATCCAGTTTTACATGGATCAACAGCACTTTACCCTACGTATAAAAGAAGGCTTCTCTGTATTAGACAATGCAGAAGCCTTTTTAAAAAGAATTGATAAAGGGAAAGTTTCTGAGTTGATGACTCTTCCTGTTCGTAGAGAAGAGAGTGCCTATTCTATCGTTTCAGGTGCAGCGATTAAGCGTGTGCTTTTTCGTAGTCTTGTGCCGTCTCCTATTCGCTATATATGGACTTGTTATCAGGCTTTTGGCTATGTTAAAGAAGCCTATCAAACACTAGCGCGTAAGGAACTAACGATGGAGGTCTTGGACTGTTCGGCGATTTTATTGTCTTTGTTTATGAACCAATCTAAGACTGCCAGCAACATCATGTTTATGCTTGATTTGGGGAATCATTTAGATCAGTGGTCCTTGAAAAAAACTGCAACAGATTTAGAACAAAGCCTTCTTGCAAAAGAAAGCGATGTATTCTTGGTACAGGGTGATACGGTCGTTAGTATCAAGAGTTCCGATGTTCAAATAGGAGATGTCTTGGTCCTATCTCAAGGAAATGAAATTCTGTTTGATGGACAAGTAGTTTCAGGTTTAGGTATGGTCAACGAAAGTTCCTTGACGGGAGAGAGTTTTCCAGTTGAAAAAAGAGAGTCTGATTTGGTTTGTGCAAACACAGTCTTGGAGACTGGGGAGCTACGCATTCGTGTAACCGATAATCAGATGAACAGCCGTATTTTACAGCTGATTGAGTTGATGAAGAAATCTGAAGAAAATAAGAAAACGAAACAACGCTATTTCATCAAGATGGCGGACAAGGTCGTCAAATATAATTTCTTGGGGGCTGGTCTGACTTACCTATTAACGGGCTCTTTTTCTAAGGCTATTTCATTCCTATTGGTCGATTTCTCCTGCGCTTTGAAAATCTCTACTCCTGTAGCTTATTTGACAGCTATCAAAGAGGGGTTGAACCGTGAAATGGTGATTAAGGATGGAGATGTTCTAGAGAAATATCTGGAAGTTGATACTTTCTTGTTTGATAAGACAGGAACAATCACAACTAGCTATCCTATAGTTGAAAAGGTGTTACCTTTTGGGGACTATAGCGAGGAAGATATTCTCAGAATCAGTGCCTGTCTTGAGGAACACATTTATCATCCTATTGCTAATGCCATTGTCAAGCAAGCTGAGATAGAGGGGATTGAACATGAGGAAATGCATGGGAAACTCCAATATATTGCAAGCAAGGGAATTAAGTCCCATATTGATGGGCAACCAGTTCTTATTGGAAATTATGTCTTGATGCAGGATGAGCAGATTCATATCAGTTCGGAGCAAAATGCTTTAATTGAAGAGTACAAGAGTCACTACAATCTCTTATTCTTAGCTTATCAGAATGAATTGATTGGAATGTTCTGCATTCATACTCCTTTGAGAAAAGAAGCAAAAGTAGCCTTGGAGAAACTTAAGGCACAAGGGAAAAAATTGATTCTGGCCACAGGGGACACCCTGGTTAGGACAGAGGAATTAGTAAAAGATTTGCCGTTTGATCAGGTCTATACAGACTTGAAACCTGATGGGAAATTTGAGTTAGTAGAGGAACTGCAGAAAGCAGGTCATACTATTTTGATGGTTGGAGATGGGTTGAATGACTCAGCGGCTCTAACCCTATCAGATATCGGTGTGGTGATGAATGAGAGCGCAGATATTTCTAAGCAGATGAGTGATATCTTATTGTTAGATAATCGCTTGGATTTCTTCCAAGAGTTGGATTCGCTATCATCATCTTTGCAAATACTCATCAAGAAGAATATTCAAGATACCATTGTCGTAAATAGTAGTTTGATTGGCTTTGGCTTATTTAATTGGCTCAGTCCTTCAAATCTCTCTATCTTACATAATCTAACAACCTTGCGCATTGTCTTGCGTAGTCTGTCTATTAAAAATAGATAGATGAGAGTTATTAACAGAAAAAAGGAGTTACCTTTCTTGAGGTTAACTCCTTTGTTTATAGGTAAATGTTGAAGAGTTTAGTAAGTCAATACAAAGTATTTTTTCTTCCCGCGACGGATAACAGTTAGTTCGTTATCTAACTTATCTGCATCACTCAAGACATAGTCAAGGTCTTGGATGCGGTTGCCGTTTACGTAAATAGCTCCGTTTTGGACGTCTTCACGTGCTTGGCGTTTTGAGTTAACCACACCAGATGATACGAGAAGTTCTACGATGTTATGATTTTCGTCTGCTTGTACTTGATAGTTTGGAACTCCACGAAGTCCTTGTTTGAGTTCTTTAACAGAAAGGTTTTTGATGTTTCCTGCAAAGAGTTGCTCAGTGATGTTAAGGGCTTCCTTGTAGGCTTCTTCTCCGTGGACAAGAGTCACCACTTCACGAGCGAGGACTTTTTGAGCCAAGCGTTCGTGTGGAGCTGCTTCAAATTGTTTGCGGATGTCTTCAATCTCATCAAGTGATAAGAAAGTAAAGATTTTCAAGAAGCGAACAGCGTCAGCGTCCATGACGTTCATCCAGAATTGGTACATTTCGTATGGAGAAGTCTTTTCAGGATTGAGCCAGACTGCGTTTCCTTCTGATTTACCAAATTTCTTACCAGTCGCATCAGTGATAAGGGGAACGGTGATAACGTGACCAGTCTTGTCAGCCTTACGACGAAGTAACTCTGTACCAGCAGTCATATTTCCCCATTGGTCAGAGCCACCGATCTGTAGGGTGACGTTGTGGTCTTGGTTAAGGACAAAGAAGTCGTACCCTTGCATGATTTGGTAGGCAAACTCTGTGTAAGAAATCCCTGTTTCGATCCGTTTTTTAACAGACTCTTTACTCATCATGTAGTTGACAGTGAAGTATTTTCCTACATCACGGAGGAAGTCAATGAAGCTGATGCTGCCAAACCAGTCGTAGTTGTTGACCATGACAGCTTTATTTTCCCCATTTTCAAAGTCAAGAAAACGAGACAGTTGTCCTTGGATAGACTTGACCCAGCCATCTACCGTGTCTTTTGTTTGGAGACTACGCTCAGCATCTTTGAAGGACGGATCTCCAATGAGACCTGTAGCACCGCCAACGAGCGCATAAGGTTTGTGACCTGCTAGTTGCAAACGACGACTTGTCAAGATTGCGACAAGGTGACCGAGGTGAAGGCTGTCAGCAGTTGGATCGTAGCCAGTATAATAAGAGACTTGACCTTCTTCTAGGGCTTTACGCAAAGCTTCTTCATCAGTCGTTTGAAAAATCAAACCACGCTCTTTTAGCTCATCAAAAATGTGCATGTGTCTTTTCTCCTTTTTAAAATATTGTTTCTACCTATTGTATCACAAACTCGGACAATAGCCTAGTAGAATAGGGAAGAAAGTGGCTATTTTATTGAAAGTTTCCCTTTTATGGTATAATAAAGGAAGTGAGGACATTCATGAAAAAAAGAAACAATGAATTAAAAACGAAGTTGTTGTATTTTTTCCAGCAACTATCTGCCATATGGAAGAAAAAACAAGCAAGTAAAAAGATTGATAAGAAAGTGGCTTCTTCTGACAAAGTCAGAAGGGTTGGGTCTATTTTGGCTAAGGTTTTGAGTGGCTTTAAAGTAGTTTTCAACACTCTCTTTATTCTAGGTTTTATCGGTGGCCTTTTTGGAGCTGGTGTGGCTATGGGTTATGGGGTTGCTCTATTTGATAAGACTCAGATTCCTCAAGCAGAAGAGTTGGTCAAACAAGTGAAGGATATTGCCTCTATCTCAGAAATCACTTATTCTGACGGCAGTACCATTGCTTCGATTGAGGGCGATTTGTTGCGCACTTCAGTCGCTTCAGGTGCTATTTCGGATAATCTTAAGAAGGCTATCATTGCGACAGAGGACGAGCATTTCAACGAGCACAAGGGAGTTGTGCCTAAGGCCGTTATTCGTGCGACCTTGGGAACCTTTGTCGGTCTAGGGTCGTCCAGTGGTGGTTCGACCTTGACCCAGCAGGTTATCAAGCAGCAAGTGGTAGGGGATGCTCCCACTCTAGCTCGTAAGGCCAAAGAGATTATTGATGCTCTAGCTTTAGAACGGGCTATGGGTAAGGATGAAATTTTAACAACCTACCTTAACATTGCTCCTTTTGGACGCAATCATAAAGGTCAAAATATTGCAGGTGCCCAGCAGGCTGCAGAAGGAATCTTTGGAGTCAAAGCTTCGGACTTAACGGTCCCTCAAGCGGCTTTTATCGCAGGCTTGCCACAGAGTCCGATTAGTTATTCCCCTTATGAATCTGATGGTAGTATGAAGAGTGATGAGGATATGGCTTTGGGAATCAAGCGTGCCAAGGACGTCCTCTATAATATGTACCGGACAGGTGCTCTGAGCCAAGAAGATTACGACAAGTACAAGGATTATGACTTTAAGCAAGACTTTCTACCATCAGGTAGTGTCAACGGAAGCTCACGCGACTATCTTTACTTTGCAACCTTGGCAGAAGCTACAGATCGGATGTATGATTATCTAGTTGAGAGAGATCATGTCTCTGCTCAAGAGTTAAAGAATGAGTCTATCCAGAAAGCTTATCATGACCTAGCAACCAAGGAAATTGAAAACGGTGGTTATAAAATTACCACTACCATTAATAAAAACGTTCATACCGCAATGCAAAATGCGGTTGCGACCTATGGCTATCTGCTAGATGATTCGACAGGCCAGCCCGAAGTAGGGAATGTCCTCATGGACAACCAAACAGGAGCCATTCTTGGCTTTGTTGGTGGTCGTAATTACCAAGAAAATCAGAACAATCACGCTATTGACACCAAGCGTTCTCCAGCTTCAACCACTAAGCCTATACTGGCCTATGGTATCGCGATTGACCAAGGTTTGATGGGAAGCGCAAGTATCTTGTCTAACTATCCGACAAACTTTGCAAACGGCAATCCCATCATGTATGTCAATAGTCCTGGTACAGGGATGATGACATTGGGAGAAGCCCTTAACTACTCATGGAATATCCCAGCTTACTGGACTTATCGTACGCTTCGGGAGAAGGGTGTTGATGTCAAGGGTTATATGGAAAAAATGGGTTATGAAATCCCAGAATATGGCATTGAAAGTCTGCCGATGGGTGGGGGGATTGATGTTACAGTCGCCCAGCATACCAATGGTTATCAGACCTTGGCTAATAATGGGGTCTACCACAAGAAACATATGATTGCCAAGATCGAATCGACGACGGGACAAGTGATTTATGAACATAAAAGTCAACCTGTACAAGTTTATTCAAAAGCGACAGCGACCATCATGCAAAGTCTACTTCGTGATGTCATTTCATCTCGAGTTACGTCAAGCTTTCAGACTGATTTGGCCTCTATCAACCCAAGTCTGGCTCGTGCCGACTGGATTGGAAAGACTGGTACGACCAATGAAGATGAAAATATGTGGCTCATGCTTTCTACACCTCGCTTGACTTTGGGTGGCTGGTTAGGTCACGACGACAACCGACCACTAGCCAAAGGAGCAGGCCACTACCGAAATGCCAACTATATGGCTCACTTGGTCAATGCTATCCAGCAAGCCGAACCTGGCATATGGGGAAATGAGCGCTTTAGTCTAGATCCAAGCGTGACCAAGTCTCAAGTCCTCAAATCGACAGGAGAGAAACCTGGCAAGGTCACAATCAATGGCAAAGAAGTCACCGTTTCAGGTTCTACAGTAACGAGCTATTGGGCTACTAAAGAAGGGGCGCCAGTAACCACTTACCGCTTTGCCATCGGAGGGAGCGATGCCGATTATCAAAATGCTTGGAAGAGCATTTTAGGAAGTTTACCCACTCTTCCTACCCCAACTCTCCCAAGCTCAAGTAGCAGTTCGGGAACAAGCTCATCAACTCGCTCAAATCAATCAAATCGATAGAATAAAAAAGTAGCATGATTCATTCAATAATATTTTTTCATGCTACTTTTTTCTTTTTTCATTTCGTGTTACAATAGGAGAATGAATAAGTATCAAAAGAAGATTTTTAAGGGAACTCTATATTCACTGTTGTCAGGTCTGATTTGGGGAATTTGTGGTATTTTAGGAGAATATTTTTTCGCCCATTATCAGGTGTCGTCTGGCTGGATCACTTCCATGCGCTTGCTAGTGGCAGGGAGTTTGGTTTTAGTTTTATCAGCCTTTCAGTTACGCACCCAGTTATTGGATATCTGGCGGGACAAGAAAAATTATCTGCCTTTTTTAGCCTATGCTATTCTAGGTATTTTTTCTGTGCAGTTTTTCTTTTATCTCTGTGTTGAGTATTCCAATGCGACGACAGCAACGATTTTGCAATTTATCAGTCCAGTTTTTATCTTGTTTTATAATCGTATCGTCTATCAAAAGAAGGCTTCTATCACAGCCATTCTCTATGTTTTGATTGCCATGCTAGGTGTTTTTTTGATGGCCACAAAAGGAGATTTGTCCCAGTTATCCATGACTCCCTTAGCTTTGATCACTGGACTCCTCAGTGCTGTAGGGGTTATGTTCAACGTTATCCTGCCTCAGCGTTTTGCACGTGACTATGGTTTTGTGCCAACCGTTGGTTGGGGGATGTTGCTAGCAGGTGTTTTTAGCAATTTTCTTTATCCTATTCATCAGATTACCTTCCAACTTGATGTGACGAGCCTTTTGATTTGTTTTACTATTGCTGTGTTTGGGACGGCTTTTGCTTTTTTCCTTTCGATGAAGGCTGTGCTACTCGTCTCACCGTTAGTTGTGTCAGTTGTGAGTGCCAGTGAACCTTTATCTTCCGCATTGTTAAGTGTGCTATTTCTAGGTATGGTTTTGGATGGTTTTCTAGCTTTGGCTATGATTTTGATTATCGTCCCAATGGTTTTCTTATCAATAGAGGAAACGAAGGAAAGGTAAAATGTTCTGTTCGAGTGCTTAAGGCTTCAAATTTGAGGCCTTTTTTGGTAGAATAGGTATCATTATAACGAACCAGGAGGCGCCTATGACTGCTACAAAAATGAACGCTCAAGAGATTATCCAATTTATCGCCAATGCTGAAAAGAAAACCAGTGTCAAAGTAACCTTTGAAGGACAACTCGCAACTGCTCTACCTAGCTCTGTTGTCAAATTAGGAAATGTTTTATTCGGAGACTGGAAGGACGTCGCTCCGCTTCTCGAAGGTTTGGTAGAAAATCAAGATTATGTTGTCGAGCAAGATGCTCGTAATTCGGCAGTTCCTTTGCTAGATAAACGTGCTATCAACGCTCGTATCGAGCCAGGTGCTATTATCCGTGACCAAGTGGAAATCGGTGACAATGCTGTTATCATGATGGGAGCAGTTATCAATATCGGTGCTGAAATCGGTGCAGGAACCATGATTGATATGGGTGCCATCCTTGGTGGCCGTGCTATCGTTGGGAAAAACAGTCACGTTGGTGCAGGTGCAGTTTTGGCGGGTGTGATTGAGCCAGCTAGTGCAGATCCAGTCCGTGTCGGAGACAATGTTCTTATCGGTGCTAATGCAGTGGTTATCGAAGGGGTGCAAATCGGCAGTGGTTCAGTTGTTGCAGCAGGAGCTATTGTTACCCAAGATGTTCCAGAAAACGTTGTAGTAGCAGGTGTTCCAGCTCGTATCATCAAAGAAATTGATGCCCAAACCCAACAAAAAACAGCGCTTGAGGATGCGCTTCGTACCTTGTAATTGCAAAAGTAAAAAAGAGGCGGAACCCTTTTTCCAGCCTCTTTCTTCTATCAAAAGGAGGATCGATAGATGTTAGATTTGATTCAGACTCGACGAGATTTGCACCAGATTCCAGAGATTGGCTTGGAGGAGTTCGAGACTCAGGCTTATTTGCTGGATGTGATTGAGAAATTGACTGCGGGCAAGGACTTTGTTCAAGTTCGTACTTGGCGGACAGGTATTTTGGTTTATTTGCAGGGAAGTCAGCCGGAACGAACCATTGGTTGGCGAACAGATATTGATGGCCTGCCTATCGTCGAACAAACAGGACTGCCTTTTGCCTCTCAGCACCAAGGTCGCATGCATGCCTGTGGCCATGATTTTCATATGACCATTGCCTTAGGCTGTCTCGAGCGTGCACTTGAGGGACAACCCAAGAATAATCTGCTCTTTCTATTTCAGCCTGCTGAAGAAAATGAAGCTGGTGGGATGCTCATGTATGAGGACGGCGCTTTTGGGGACTGGCTACCAGACCAATTCTATGGCCTTCATGTTCGTCCGGATCTGAAGGTCGGACAGATTGCGACCAATACACACACTCTCTTTGCAGGGACCTGTGAGGTGAAAATTCGTTTCAAAGGAAAAGGAGGACACGCAGCTTTTCCGCATGAAGCCAATGACGCCTTGGTGGCTGCTAGTTACTTTGTAACCCAAGTGCAGTCAGTTGTCAGCCGCAATGTCAACCCCATCGAGGGAGCGGTGGTGACCTTTGGCCTTTTCCAAGCTGGAACAACCAACAATGTCATCACAGACACAGCTTTTTTACATGGAACTATTCGCGCCTTGACCCAGGAAATGAGCCTTTTGGTACAAAAGAGAGTCAAAACAGTCGCAGAAGGAGTTGCGGCAGCCTTTGGTATGGAAGTAGAAGTGGAACTCAAACAAGGGGGCTACCTGCCTGTTGAGAACAATCCAGCCTTGGCGCGTGAACTGATGGACTTCTTTGAAGAAAAAGAGGGAATTGAATTGACTGATATAGAGCCTGCTATGACAGGTGAGGACTTTGGTTGCCTCCTTTCAAAAGTTGATGGCGTTATGTTCTGGCTAGGTATTGATAGTCCCTACGCCCTTCATCATCCTCAGATGAGTCCTAAGGAAGAGGCCTTAGCCATCGGGGTGGAAGCGGTCTCTAGCTTTCTTCAAAAGAAGGCGGCGGAGTAGAGGTGTTGTCTATGAAAGCAGAACTACGCAAGCAAGTCTTGCAAGAAATGAAGGCTTTATCTCAGAAGCAAAAACAGGCTATGGATCGAGTTTTAACAGAACGATTTTTGAATCACTCCTTTTACCAAGAAGCCAAAACCATCGCAACCTATCTCTCCTTCCCTCATGAATTTCAAACGCAAGGATTGATCAAGCAGGCGCTGAAGGAGGGCAAAAAGGTTCTGATACCCAAAACCTATCCCAAGGGGCGCATGGAGTTTGTGGTCTATGATCCGCAGCAGTTGGTAAAAACTTCCTTTGGTTTACTGGAACCGCAAGGAGACTTGGAAGTGGTGGAACCGTCTCAGATTGATTTAATTCATGTTCCGGGCTTGGCTTTTACAACAGAGGGCTATCGGATTGGATATGGTGGAGGCTACTACGACCGCTATCTGGAGAATTTTGCTGGGCATACTATGAGCACAATCTATCCTTGTCAAATCCAGAATTTCAACTCGGAAGATCACGATATTCCCGTCCAGGAGGTGCTAATCTATGAAGGAAATCTTTGATAAACGCTACCCTGTGACGAGTTTTTTCCTCCTAGTGACAGCTTTGGTATTTCTCTTGATGCTGATTACTACGGGTATCAACTTTGATCAAGTAAAAACTCTTTTTCAGTTTGGAGCTATGTATGGACCGATCATTCGCCTGTTCCCAGAGCAGATTTGGCGCCTATTTTCGGCTATATTTGTGCACATTGGATGGGAGCATTTCATTGTCAATATGATTTCACTTTACTTTCTTGGGCGACAGGTGGAGGAGATTTTCGGATCCAGGCAGTTCTTTTTTCTTTATATCTTATCAGGAATGATGGGCAACCTCTTTGTTTTTGCTTTCACACCGAAAGTCCTAGCAGCAGGAGCGTCCACTTCTCTTTACGGACTATTTGCTGCGATTATCGTCTTGCGCTACGCAACTCGCAACCCCTATATCCAGCAGTTAGGGCAATCCTACCTGACGCTTTTCGTGATAAATATCATTGGAAGTATTCTGATTCCAGGAATCAGCCTAGCAGGGCATATTGGTGGCGCAGTAGGCGGTGCTTTTCTAGCAGTCATCTTTCCAGTCAAATGGGAGAGAAGGATGTACAGTACCAGCCAGCGAATCGGAGCAACTGTACTTTTTGTCGCACTAGCCGTTTTCCTTTTCTATAAGGGAATGAGCTATGTGTAGGGATGGAATAGTTAAATGCAAGCACCGATTCGGTTGCTAATAAGTCATCTGCAAAGATGGCTTTTTTTATTGCAAGCTTCAACAAAAAAGCCCTTAATTAAGAGCTTTGTTTTTCTTCTATTTCCCCTCAGCTAACTCTTTTCCGAGTTGGATGAGGTAATCTTTCAAATCATCTTTGACTTGTGGGTGTTTTAGAGCGTAGTCGATGGATGTTTTCATAAAGCCAAACTTGTCTCCGACATCATAACGAGCTCCCTTGAACTCACGAGCAAATACACGTTGTGTTTTATTGAGGGTATCGATTGCATCTGTCAGCTGAATTTCATTTCCTGCACCTGGAGCTTGATTTTCGAGGATTTGGAAAATTTCAGGTGTGAGGAGGTAGCGTCCAATAATAGCAAGGTCACTAGGAGCGTCTTCTGGCGCAGGTTTTTCAACGAAGGTTTCAACGCTGTAAAGACCGTCTTTTCCTTCGCCTTGTGGATCAATAACTCCATAGGCAGATACCTCATCGTGAGGGACTGGCATGACAGCAATAGTAGACGCGTGGGTATGTTCATAGTCATCCATGAGTTGTTTGGTGAGCGGAACAGCCTTTTCATTAGTGATATCCATCAAGTCATCCCCAAGCATCACGACAAAAGGTTCATTTCCGACGAAAGCTTTGGCTTGCAAAACAGCATCTCCGAGACCGCGTGGATGAGTTTGGCGGATAAAATGCAGGCGCATGCCAGTTGTCTCATCAACTAGCTTCAAAAGATCTGTTTTCCCTTTTTCTTTGAGGTTGTATTCCAATTCGAAGTTTGAGTCGAAATGGTCCTCAATAGAACGTTTTGACTTACCTGTAACAACCAAGATATCTTCGATTCCAGATTTGAGGGCTTCTTCAACGATAAATTGGATGGTAGGTTTGTCTACGATTGGTAACATTTCCTTGGCCAAGGCCTTAGTTGCAGGGAGGAAACGAGTTCCCAATCCAGCGGCAGGGATGACTGCTTTTCTGACTTTTTGTTTCATAATGTTCCTTTCTATAAGGGTCTAAGACCATTCGTTTTCTGCTTTAAATTCATTGTTCATGATGTCAGTGATTGCTTCTTTGATATTGACACCTTCGTAGATGACTCGGTAAATGGCTTGTGTGATTGGCATGTAGACACCTAATTCCTGAGCTAATTCGTAAGCTGCTCGAGTCGTTGAAATGCCTTCGATGACCATGCCCATGTTGGCTTCGATGTCTGCGAGAGATTCTCCACGACCGAGAGCGTCACCTGCCCTCCAGTTACGAGAGTGGACAGATGTCCCCGTTACGATCAAATCACCAACTCCAGAAAGACCGCTATAAGTCAGAGGATTAGCTCCAAGAGCGACCCCTAGACGGGTGATTTCTGCCAAGCCACGTGCGATGATGGCTGCCTTGGCATTGTCGCCAAACCCTAGACCATGTAATGCACCCGCCCCAACTGCGATGATGTTTTTGAGAGCACCAGCGGTTTCAACCCCGATAACATCTGTATTGGTATAGAGGCGGAAGTAGTGATTGCTAAAGAGATTTTGAACGTACTGAGCAATTTCAAGGTCTTTAGAGGCTGCAGTGATCAAGGTAATGTCGCGTACAATGGTTTCCTCAGCGTGGCTAGGTCCTGAAACAACGACGATGTCACTACGGAGGTCAGCTGGAATTTCCTCTTCCAGAATGGTTGATAGGCGTTTGTGACTATCTGGTTCCAAGCCTTTGGAGGCATGCATGATGACAACCTTGTGATCGAGTACCTTTGCTACTTGTTGGGCAACCAGTCTCGTTACTTTTGTTGGGACAACAAATAAAACAGCGTCTACATTTTTCAATGTTTCTCCCAAGTCATGGTAGGCCTTGATGTTTTCGTCGAGTAGGATGTCTTTGAAATAGCGTTTGTTTGTATGTTGGTTATTGATTTCATCGATCTGGTCAGAAATATTTCCCCAAATTCGAACCTCGTGTCCATTGTCGTTTAGGACCTGCGAAAGGGCAGTTCCCCAAGAACCAGGACCCAAGACAGCGATGGTTTGTTTCTTCATCTTCTCCTCCTTTTAAGAGTTCTTCTTTTCATTTTACCATAAAAAGCCTTTTCATGCATTACTTGCGAGTGAAAGCGCACTAATTTATAATAAGAAAACGCCTTTGACAAGATTCCTCTTTTTTGCTAGAATAGCATCAACATGAAAGAATGAGAGGAGCTGGCGAATTTCGTCACTCCCTTTTGTCTATCTGATTAGGAGGAAGTATGCTGATTGAAAAAATTAAAGCCTATAAATGGCAAGCCTTGGCATCCTTTGTGATGACAGGCTTGATGGTTGCGAGCTCGCTCTTGCAACCTCGCTATTTGCAGGAGGTTTTAGATGCTCTGCTGGCTGGTCGACATGAGGCTATTTATAGTATTGGGGCATGGTTGATAGGAGTAGCCCTCGTGGGTCTGGTTGCAGGTGGTGTCAATGTTATTCTTGCAGCCTATATCGCTCAGGGAGTATCTTCGGATCTTCGGGAAGATGCTTTTCGTAAGATCCAAACCTTTTCTTATGCCAACATTGAGCGGTTTAATGCTGGGAATCTGGTTGTCCGCATGACCAATGATATCAACCAAATTCAGAACATGGTGATGATGGTTTTCCAAATCCTTTTCCGTCTTCCTTTGCTTTTTATCGGTTCCTTTATCTTAGCGGTTCACACCCTGCCTTCGCTTTGGTGGGTAATTGTCCTTATGGTAGTGCTGATTTTTGCGCTTACAGGTATCATGATGGGAATGATGGGGCCGCGCTTCGCCAAGTTTCAAACCCTTCTTGAACGAATTAATGCCATCGCCAAGGAAAATCTACGTGGTGTGCGTGTGGTCAAATCCTTTGTGCAGGAAAAAGAGCAATTTGACAAGTTTACTGAGGTCTCAGATGAGCTTCTGGGACAAAATATTTATATTGGTTATGCCTTTTCAGTAGTGGAACCTTTTATGATGCTCATTGGGTACGGAGCGGTTTTCCTCTCCATCTGGTTGGTTGCGGGAATGGCTCAGTCGGATCCGTCAGTCGTTGGTTCTATTGCTTCCTTTGTTAACTATCTCAGTCAAATTATCTTTACAATCGTCATGGTTGGATTTTTAGGGAATTCTGTCAGTCGGGCTATGATTTCGATGATGCGTATCCGTGAGGTTCTAGATACCGAGCCAGCGATGACTTTTAAGGATCTTCCAGATGAGGATCTAGAAGGAAGTCTCTCTTTTGAAAATGTGACCTTCACTTATCCTACTGATGAAGAGCCCATGCTTAAGAATGTAAGTTTTGAAGTTGCGCCAGGTCAGATGGTCGGTGTGGTTGGAGCGACTGGGGCAGGTAAGTCCACCCTTGCCCAGTTAATTCCACGACTTTTTGATCCACAGGAGGGATCTATCAAGATTGGTGGCAAGGATATTCGAGACGTCAGCGAGGGAACCTTGCGTAAAACAGTTTCCATCGTCTTGCAACGTG
This sequence comes from Streptococcus sp. M143, assembly GCF_000162495.1. Lineage (NCBI taxonomy): Bacteria > Bacillati > Bacillota > Bacilli > Lactobacillales > Streptococcaceae > Streptococcus > Streptococcus sp. M143. The sequence goes on from NZ_GG730092.1 coordinate 143,840, forward strand.
CTATTCTCTTTAGTGGGACCATTGCAGATAATCTCCGTCAAGGAAAAGGCAATGCCAGCGTGTCCGAACTGGAACGTGCGGCACGTATCGCCCAAGCCAGTGAATTTATTGGACGCATGGAAAATAAATTTGAGAGTCAGGTCGAAGAACGTGGTACCAACTTTTCTGGTGGACAAAAGCAACGGATGTCCATTGCCCGTGGGATTGTCAGCAATCCCCGTATCCTGATTTTTGACGATTCGACTTCGGCCTTGGATGCCAAGTCAGAGAGACTCGTGCAGGAAGCTTTGAACAAAGACCTGAAAGGGACAACAACCATTATCATCGCTCAAAAAATCAGTTCAGTCGTCCATGCAGACAAGATTTTGGTCTTGGACCAAGGGCGCTTGATTGGAGAAGGAAGGCATGCAGACTTGGTGGCTAGCAATGCTGTCTACCGTGAGATCTACGAAACACAAAAGGGAAAGGAGGAATAAAATGAAAACTGTTCGATTTTTCTGGAATTATTTTAAAGTTTACAAGCTCTCCTTTGTCATTGTGATTCTGATGGTTGCGATTGCGACGATTGCCCAAGCCCTCTTTCCTGTTTTTTCAGGTCAAGCAGTGACGGAGCTCGCTAATCTGGTTCTAGCTTATCAAAACGGGACTTCCGAACTAGCCTGGCAAAGTTTGTCAGCTCTGATGCTGAATCTAGCGCTGGTTGTGCTGGTTTTGGTAGTGTCCAGTTTGATTTATATGGCCTTGATGACTCGTGTGATTGCCGAGTCGACAAATGAGATGCGTAAGGGTCTTTTTGGCAAACTTTCACGTTTGACGGTTTCTTTCTTTGACCGCCACCAGGATGGTGACATCCTCTCTCGCTTCACTAGTGACTTAGACAATATCCTTCAAGCCTTCAATGAAAGTCTAGTTCAGGTTATGAGCAATATTGCTCTTTACATCGGTTTAATTTTTGTCATGTTTTCAAGAAATGTGACACTAGCCCTGATAACAGTAGCCAGCACCCCAGTGGCCTTTCTCATGTTGGTCTTCATCGTGAAAATGGCCCGCAAGTACACCAATCTCCAGCAAAAAGAGGTTGGGAAACTCAACGCCTACATGGACGAGAGTATTTCTGGACAGAAAGCTGTTATCGTACAAGGAATTCAAGACGACATCGTAGCAGGCTTTGTGGAGCGAAATGAGCGCGTGCGCAAGGCAACCTTCAAAGGAAGAATGTTCTCAGGCATCCTCTTTCCTGTTATGAATGGGATGAGCTTGGTCAATACGGCCATCGTTATTTTTGCAGGTTCTGCGGTCTTGCTGAACGATCCAAGTATCGAAACAACGACAGCCCTAGGTTTGATTGTCATGTTTACCCAATTTTCTCAGCAGTACTACCAGCCGATTATTCAGGTGGCTGCTAGCTGGGGAAGTCTCCAGTTGGCCTTTACGGGAGCCGATCGTATCCAAGAAATGTTCGATGCAGAAGAAGAGATTCGCCCGCAAAATGCACCAGCCTTCACGGAATTGCGAGAAGGTGTTGAAATCAGTCATATTGATTTCTCTTATGTGCCAGACAAGCCGATTTTAAAAGATGTCAGCATTTCAGCTCCTAAGGGGCAGATGATAGCAGTTGTCGGTCCGACTGGTTCAGGGAAAACGACCATCATGAACCTCATCAATCGTTTCTACGATGTGGATGCAGGTAGCATTTCCTTTGATGGCAAAGACATCCGTGATTACGACTTGGATAGTCTGCGGAGTAAGGTCGGGATTGTCTTGCAGGATTCGGTCTTGTTTAGCGGAACGATCCGAGACAATATCCGCTTCGGTGTGCCAGATGCTAGCCAGGAAATGGTCGAAGCAGCTGCTAAGGCAACTCATATTCATGACTATATCGAAAGCTTGCCTGATAAGTATGATACCCTTATTGATGATGAGCAAAACATCTTCTCAACTGGTCAGAAACAATTGATTTCCATTGCTCGAACCTTGATGACAGATCCTCAAGTCCTAATCTTAGACGAAGCGACTTCCAATGTGGATACCGTAACAGAAAGCAAGATTCAGCATGCTATGGAGGCAGTAGTAGCAGGTCGAACCAGTTTCGTCATTGCCCATCGTCTCAAGACCATCCTCAATGCCGATCAGATTATTGTCCTCAAAGATGGAGAGGTCATTGAACGTGGAAATCATCACGAGTTGCTCAAACTCGGCGGCTTCTACTCAGAACTGTATCACAACCAATTTGTCTTCGAATAAAAAAGAAGTTGTCCTTATTGGGCAGCTTTTTCTTGTCCATAAAAAATACTTATCACGGTCTTTAAAAAAACATATTAGACAGGAAAGGGTTGGAGTGATAAGATAAGACTGTCGCAAGAAAATCGAAAGGAGACACATCATGGCTAGAACGGTTGTAGGGGTTGCTGCAAATCTATGTCCTGTAGATGCAGAAGGGAAAAACATTCACTCATCTGTATCCTGTAAATTTGCAGAGAGCATTCGTCAAGTCGGAGGTCTCCCTTTAGTGATTCCTGTAGGAGATGAGTCTATTGTTCGCGATTATGTGGAAATGATCGACAAACTCATCTTGACAGGTGGGCAAAATGTCCATCCTCAGTTTTATGGAGAGAAAAAGACCATTGAGAGCGACGATTACAATCTAGTCCGTGATGAATTTGAATTGGCACTCTTGAGAGAAGCACTTCATCAGAATAAGCCCATTTTGGCAATCTGCCGTGGGGTTCAGCTGGTCAATGTTGCTTTTGGTGGCACTCTTCACCAAGAAATTGAAGGTCACTGGCAAGGTTTGCCTTTTGGAACCTCTCATTCTATTGAGACAGTAGAAGGAAGCGTGGTGGCTAAGTTGTTCGGAAAAGAAAGTCAGGTCAACTCAGTCCATCGTCAAAGTATTAAAGATCTGGCGCCTAATTTCCGTGTGACAGCGGTGGACCCTCGAGATCAGACAGTGGAAGCGATTGAGTCTATCGACGAGCATCGCATTATCGGTTTACAGTGGCACCCAGAGTTTCTGGTCAATGAAGAAGACGGTAATTTAGAATTATTTGAGTATTTATTAAATGAATTGTAACGGTTAGAGACTCTAGCCGTTTTTATTCGTTCTTTCAGATTTTTTGTATTTTAGCATTATTACGCAAACGTTTGAATTCTGATAAAAATTGGGCAAATTCAATAAAAAAGCTTGAAAAAATCGAAGGTAAGCGTTATGATAGAAAAGAAGAAATTTTGGAGGAATATCATGTCACATATTAAATTTGATTATTCAAAAGTTTTAGACAAATTTGTTGCCCCACATGAAGTGGAATACATGCAAGCACAAGTAACAGCTGCAGACGAATTGATCCGTAAAGGAACTGGTGCTGGTAGCGACTTTTTGGGTTGGTTGGACCTTCCTGAAAACTACGACCGCGAAGAATTCGACCGTATCTTGAAAGCTGCTGAGCAAATCAAATCAGACAGCGATGTTTTGGTTGTGATCGGTATCGGTGGATCTTACCTCGGTGCTAAAGCGGCCATCGACTTCTTGAACCACCACTTTGCTAACTTGCAAACAAAAGAAGAACGCAAAGCTCCACAAATCCTTTACGCAGGGAATTCAATCTCATCTACTTACCTTGCTGACTTGGTAGAGTACGTTGCAGACAAAGACTTCTCAGTAAACGTGATTTCTAAATCAGGTACAACAACAGAACCAGCGATTGCTTTCCGCGTCTTCAAAGAACTCTTGGTTAAGAAATACGGTCAAGAAGAAGCTAACAAACGTATCTACGCTACAACTGACCGCCAAAAAGGTGCTGTTAAGGTTGAAGCAGATGCTAACGGTTGGGAAACATTTGTGGTTCCAGATGACATCGGTGGACGTTTCTCAGTATTGACAGCAGTTGGTTTGCTTCCAATCGCTGCATCAGGAGCTGATATCAAAGCCCTCATGGAAGGTGCTAACGCAGCTCGTAAAGACTACACTTCAGACAAGATTGCTGAAAATGAAGCTTACCAATACGCAGCGGTTCGTAACATCCTTTATCGCAAAGGCTATGCAACTGAAATCTTGGTAAACTACGAGCCATCACTTCAATACTTCTCAGAATGGTGGAAACAATTGGCTGGTGAGTCAGAAGGGAAGGACCAAAAAGGTATCTACCCAACTTCAGCTAACTTCTCAACTGACTTGCACTCATTGGGTCAATTTATCCAAGAAGGAACTCGTATCATGTTTGAAACAGTTGTCCGTGTTGACAAACCACGTAAGAACGTGATCATTCCTACTTTGGAGGAAGACCTTGATGGGCTTGGTTACCTTCAAGGAAAAGATGTTGACTTTGTAAACAAAAAAGCTACTGACGGTGTTCTTCTTGCCCACACTGATGGTGACGTGCCAAATATGTACGTAACTCTTCCTGAGCAAGATGCCTTCACTCTTGGTTACACTATCTACTTCTTCGAATTGGCAATTGCCCTTTCAGGTTACTTGAATGCTATCAACCCATTTGACCAACCAGGTGTTGAAGCATACAAACGTAACATGTTTGCCCTTCTTGGAAAACCAGGATTTGAAGAATTGAGCAAAGAGCTTAACGCACGTCTATAACAGAAGAAAAGAGTGGCTTGCCCACTCTTTTTTACTCTCTTTATTCGTAGACATTGGACTCAGGCGAGACTTGTGATATAATATAGAAAGCAAAAAGGCAGACGCCTAGAGACTTTATAGGAGAAACTATGTCAAAAGATATCCGCGTACGCTACGCACCAAGTCCAACAGGACTACTACACATCGGAAATGCCCGTACAGCATTGTTTAACTACCTTTACGCACGCCATCATGGTGGAACTTTTATCATCCGTATCGAGGATACTGACCGTAAACGCCATGTTGAGGATGGAGAACGCTCACAGCTTGAAAATCTTCGCTGGTTGGGCATGGATTGGGATGAGAGCCCAGAAACTCATGAAAACTATCGCCAATCAGAGCGTTTGGAACTCTATCAAAAATACATCGATCAATTGCTAGCCGAAGGGAAAGCCTACAAATCATACGTTACAGAAGAAGAGTTGGCAGCAGAACGTGAACGCCAAGAAGCAGCTGGCGAAACACCACGTTACATCAATGAATATCTCGGCATGAGCCAAGAAGAAAAAGCGGCTTACATAGCAGAACGTGAAGCAGCTGGTATCATTCCAACCGTTCGTTTGGCTGTCAATGAGTCTGGCATCTACAAATGGCACGATATGGTCAAAGGTGATATCGAGTTTGAAGGTGGCAATATCGGTGGTGACTGGGTGATCCAAAAGAAAGACGGTTACCCAACTTACAACTTTGCCGTTGTGATCGATGACCATGATATGCAGATTTCTCATGTTATCCGTGGAGATGACCACATTGCTAATACACCAAAACAACTCATGGTTTATGAAGCGCTTGGTTGGGAAGCTCCAGAGTTCGGTCACATGACTTTGATTATCAACTCTGAAACGGGTAAAAAATTGTCTAAACGGGACACCAACACCCTTCAGTTTATCGAAGACTACCGTAAAAAAGGCTATTTGCCAGAAGCTGTGTTTAACTTTATCGCCCTTCTTGGCTGGAACCCTGGTGGGGAAGACGAAATCTTCTCTCGTGAGGAATTGATTAAACTCTTTGATGAAAACCGCCTCAGCAAGTCTCCTGCAGCCTTCGATCAGAAGAAACTAGACTGGATGAGCAACGACTACATCAAGAGAGCCGATCTAGCTACTATCTTTGAAATGGCTAAACCATACTTAGAAGAAGCAGGACGTTTGACTGACAAATCTGAAAAAATGGTAGAACTCTACAAGCCACAAATGAAGTCAGTTGATGAGATTGTTCCGCTGACAGATCTTTTCTTCTCAGACTTCCCAGAGTTGACAGATGCTGAACGCGAGGTCATGGCAGGAGAAACCGTTCCGGTTGTTCTAGAAGCCTTCAAAGCGAAACTAGAAGCAATGACAGATGAAGAATTTGTGACAGAAAACATCTTCCCACAAATCAAAGCAGTTCAAAAAGAAACAGGTATTAAAGGGAAAAACCTCTTCATGCCGATTCGTATTGCTGTATCAGGTGAAATGCATGGACCAGAATTACCAGACACCATTTTCTTACTCGGACGTGAAAAGTCAATCCAGCATATTGAAAACATGCTGAAAGAGATCTCTAAATAAAAAGGACTTCCGATGGATACATGGGAAAAAATGTATGAAGAAGCACGAACCTTATTCAATCCCCATGAAGTTTCTGACTTTGTTTATGCTAACCATGTTGTTGCTGCGATAGAAGCAGAAGATGGTCAAATCTTCACAGGATTTTGTATGGAGGGCACTTGTGGCGTTTTTCATCTTTGTGCAGAACGAGCGGCTCTCTTCAATATGTATCAATTTTCAGGACAAACTAAAGTTAAGAAAATCCTCGCCTTTCGAGATAAACCTCCCTACGGCGAAGGATCAGGTATGCCCTGTGGCGCATGCAGAGAATTTCTCTTAGAATTGAATGCTGAAAATAAAGAAGCGGAGTTCATGATGGATTACGAAACAAGAAAAACAATCAAAGTTGCCGAATTGATCCCGTACTGGTGGGGAGAGGAACGTGCGACTAATTGGCAAACAAAATAGAGAGAGTCAGTTAAACTGGCTCTTTTCTATTATCATAGAAAAATTTGTATAGGAGATTAAAAAAGTCCTTGACAAAGGGG